>NZ_PQHW01000190.1 GCF_003385215.1 Amycolatopsis thermalba
AAGGCTTCTACAACACACGCCGACTACATTCAGCGCTGGGATATCGACCACCGATCGAAGTGCTCGACGAATGGTTCACCAATCAGCAGGTTGCGTGATACAGTCCGCTTGAGCCGCGTCCGAGATTTTCGGAGCACATCAAAAGAGTACCTTGACACGCCTGATCGGCGACCAAAGACCGGCTGTGGATCGGGGGCGGGGGAGGTCTGGTTGGGGTAGTCGGTGCTGTTGCGTTGCCGGCTTGCGGTTTGTCGCAAAGAAAGAAAGGGCGCCGGCTTGTGCCGGCGCCCCTCTCCTTTTGTGTCCTTAGGCCTCGTCGAATTCCCGTGCCGCCAGGGCCCGCACGATGCCGGCCCGGCCCTCCGAGACCAGCCGCCGCAGTGCGGCCGGGTGCTCGCCCGCCAGCCACTCGTCCGCGGCCTGCACCGTGGCGTGCTCGACCGCCCATGCCGGGAACAGTCCGACGACCGTCGGCTGGGCGCGTTCGCTCGAGCGGCGTGACCAGACCTCGTCGATGGCGGCGAAGTACGTGCTCACGTAGCCCGTCAGCAGGTCCTTCTGCCCGGGGTGGGAGAAGCCGCCGATGATGGCGTTGCTCGTCGCGTTCGGGAGGTCGTCGTCGTAGACCGCGCGCTGCCACGCCTCCGCCTTGGCCTCCGGGGTGGGGCGCAGGGCTCGGGCGTGCTCGGCGTGGCGGCGGCCCGTCGCGGTGTCGTCGCGGGCCAGTTCGGCGTCGATCTCCTCGTCCGCCGCCCGGCCGTGCGCCACCAGCGCGTTCAGCAGGCGCCAGCGCAGGTCCGCGTCGACGACCAGACCCTCCAGCGGCTCCGAACCGTCGAGCCAGCCGGCCAGCACGTCGAGCGTCGCGTCGTCGAGGACCGAACCGGTCAGCGAGTTGACGAACGCGAGCTGGTGGTCCGAGCCCGGCTCGGCGGCGCGGGCCAGCTCCAGCAGCTTCCGGGTGAACTGCGGCCACCCCTCGGCCGCCGCCCAGGACGGCTGCGCGTACGAGTTCAGCGCGGTCTGCGCCTGCAGCAGCAGCCGCTGCACGACACCGACCTCGGTCTCCGCGTGGATGCCGTGCAGCACGATCTGCAGGAAGTCCCGCGCCTTCAGCTCGGCCTCGCGGGTCATCTCCCACGCCGCCGACCAGCACAGCGTCCGCGGCAGCGGCTCGGTGATGTCGGCGATCCGGTCGACCAGCGTGGTCAGCGAACCGGCGTCCAGGCGCATCGTGCAGTAGGTCAGGTCGTCGTCGTTGACCAGCACCAGCTTGCCCGCCGGCTGCCCGGCCAGGTCCGGCACCTCGGTGCGCTCGCCCTCGACGTCCAGCTCCACCCGCTGCTTGCGGACCAGCTTGCCGTTCTCGTCGTCGTAGATGCCCACCGCGATGCGGTGCGTGCGCAGCTCACCGGCGCCCGGCTTCGCGCCCGTCTGCAGCACCGCGAACGAGGTGAACCGGCCTTCGGCGTCGACCTCGAACTTCGGCCGCAGCGAGTTCAGGCCGGTCGTCTCCAGCCACTGCGCGCTCCAGCCGGACAGGTCGCGGCCGGAGGCCTCCTCCAGCGCGCTCAGCAGGTCGGCCAGCGTCGCGTTGCCCCACGCGTGCTTGCCGAAGTACACCCGCAGCCCGGCGAGGAAGTGGTCCAGCCCGACGTAGGCGACCAGCTGCTTGAGCACGCTGGCGCCCTTGGCGTAGGTGATGCCGTCGAAGTTCACCTCGACGGCCTGCAGGTCCACGATGTCGGCCGCGATCGGGTGCGTCGAGGGCAGCTGGTCCTGCCGGTAGGCCCACGACTTCTCGATGTTCGCGAAGCTGGTCCAGGCGTGCACGTACTCGGTCGCCTCGGCCTGGGCCAGGACACTCGCGAACGTGGCGAACGACTCGTTCAGCCACAGGTCGTCCCACCAGCGCATGGTGACCAGGTCGCCGAACCACATGTGCGCCATCTCGTGCAGCAGCGTCTCGGCGCGCCGCTCGTAGGCGTAGCGGGTGACCCGGCTGCGGAAGACGTAGTCCTCCAGGAACGTGACCGCGCCCGCGTTCTCCATCGCGCCCGCGTTGAACTCCGGCACGAACAGCTGGTCGTACTTGCGGAACGGGTACGGCGTGCCGAACGCCTTGTGGTAGAAGCCGAAGCCCTGCTTGGTCTCGGTGAACAGCCGCTCGGCGTCCATGTGCTCGGCCAGCGACGCGCGGCAGTAGATGCCCAGCGGGATCGTGCCGTGCTCGTCGGTGTACTGGTCGTGCCATTCCGCGTACGGGCCGGCGATCAACGCGACGAGGTAGGTGGAGATGCGCTCCGAGGTGGCGAAGACCGTGCGCGTGGCGCCCTCGGCGGTCTTCTCGGTGCTCTCGACCGGCGCGTTGGACACGATCTTCCAGTCGCTCGGCGCCGTGACCGTCAGCCGGTAGGTGGCCTTGAGGTCGGGCTGGTCGAAGCAGGCGAACATGCGCTTGGCGTCGGCTGTCTCGAACTGCGTGTACAGGTACACGGCGTCGTCGACCGGGTCGACGAACCGGTGCAGGCCCTCGCCGGTGTTCATGTAGCGGCAGTCGGCCTCGACGACCAGCTCGTTGGTCGCGGCCAGGTCCGGCAGCTCGACGCCGTTCTCCTCGGTGTAGCCGGAGACGTCCAGCGCCCGGCCGTTCAGCGTCGCGGAGCGGACGGAGCCGGCGACGATGTCGACGAACGTGCTCGCGCCCGGCTTGGTGGCGGCGAACCGGATCGTGGTCTTCGAGTCGAAGCTTCTCTCGCCCGGGCCGCCGTTACCGTCCGTGAGGTCGAGGGCGATGTCGTAGGACTCGACCTCGAGCAGCTCGGCACGCTGTTTGGCTTGGTCACGGGTCAGGTTAGGGGCGGGCACAGGCACCTCGGAAACGCTCGCGGTTGTCATTCTCGGTGATCCCGCTATCCAATCATGTCTCGGCGGGGAACAAGTGCACTCCGCGCGCTGTTGGCCGGATTGACCCCCCACCACCCACAGGGAGAACACCGATGACCGCAGCGCGCACACGCGTGGACTTCTACTTCGACCCCGTCTGCCCGTTCGCCTGGATCAGCTCACGCTGGATCCTCGAGGTGGAGAAGCAGCGCGACCTCGACCTGAACTTCCGCGTCATGAGCCTCGCGGTCCTCAACAGCGGGCGCGACCTCCCGGCGGAGTACCAGGAGCTGCTCGACAAGGCGTGGGGCCCGGTGCGCGTGGCCACGGCGCTCGCGCAGGAGAAGGGCGAGGCGATCCTGCGGGACTTCTACACCGAGTTCGGCATCCGCTACCACAACCAGGGCAACAAGGACATCCCCGAGGTCATCCGCCAGGCGCTGGAAGCCGTGGGCGCGCCCGCCGACCTCGCCTCCGCGGCCGACTCCGCCGAGTACGACGACGCGCTGAAGAAGAGCCACCACGAGGGCATGAACCCGGTCGGCATGGACGTCGGCACCCCGACCATCCACATCGACGGCGTCGCGTTCTTCGGCCCGGTGCTCAGCTCGATCCCGCGTGGCGAGGACGCGCTCAAGGTGTTCGACGGCGCCCGGCTGCTGGCGAGCTACCCCGACTTCTACGAGCTGAAGCGCACCCGCACCGGCGAGCTCAACTTCGACTGAGCTCGTCCCGCTGGGCGGCCACGAAATCCGGGCCGACCGGGTCGCCGTGCCCCGGGACGATCGTGCCGGGGCGCAGGGCGAGCAGCCGGTCCAGCGCGGACGGCCAGTCCGCGGGGTGCGCGTCCGGCCCGATCGACGGCGGTGCGCCCTGCTCGACCAGGTCACCGGCGAACACCACACCGGCGTCCGGCACGTGCACGGCCACGTCGTGGTCGGTGTGCGCCACGCCGGGGTGGACCAGCTCGACGGTCCGCCCGCCGAGGTCGAGCTGGACGCGGTCGGTGAGCAGGTGGTCCGGCAGCACCAGGCGGGCGGCCGCGAGCCGGTCGGCTTCCGGCTTGCCCGCCAGGCGGCGCACCCACTCGGCCCGGTCGGACTCGCCTTCGCTGACGAGCGCGTCGCGGCAGCGTTCGTGCGCCCACACCGGGCACGGCAGGAACGCCGCGGTGCCGAAGTGGTGGTCGAAGTGGGCGTGGGTGATCACCACCGTCCACGGCAGGTCGGTGATCTCGCGGATCTCGGCCGCGAAGGCCGCGCCCTGCACCTCGTCCCCGCCGGTGTCGATCACCAGGCACCGCTCGGTTCCGACGACCAGCCCGAGCGTCTGGTCCAGGTGCGCGTAGCGCCGGGCGAGGACGCCGTCGGCGAGTTCGAGCCAGGTCACGCGGCCTCCAGCAGGTCGTCGACGAGAACGGGGGCCGCGGTGTGTGCCGCTTCACCGCCGCTGGTGCCAGTCCGCTGAGTACCGGGTGCGGCGGAGTGGCGGTCCGGGCAATGGCGAATTCGCCGGCCCCGACCGGCACCTCCGCAGCCGGGCTGCGTCTCGCAGGCGGCAGCGGTGGCGTTGCGCAGGCAGCCGACGAGCACGGTCGCGCCGGTGCCGGCGGCCGCGGCGCACAGGGTCGCGCCGTTCGGGGACGGCAGGTCGAGCAGCCCCGGATCCGGCCCGACCGCGGCCGGCCGCGGCACCCGGCCGCCGCGCCACCGCACCGGGCGCACCCGGCCACCCTGGCCCGTCACGAGGTCCACCGTCGTGCTGAACGACAGGACGTCCACGATGACCAGCAGCGCGCTCACCGGCGCCTGAC
>NZ_PQHW01000191.1 GCF_003385215.1 Amycolatopsis thermalba
GGGTGGAGCTGGCCGGGCGGCCTCCCCCCGCCGACACTCACCGCCCGGCCAGCTCCACCCCGGCCGGCAGCGCGCCGTCCCGGTGCAGGTCGTCCAGGTGGGCGCGCAGCGTCTCCCGGAACGCGCGGGCGGCGTTGGTCGGCGCCACGTCGGTCCGCTGGGCCAGCGCGATGGTCCGCGTCATCTCCGGCGCGGTCAGCGGCGTCCCGCGCAGGGCGGGCCGCCCGGTCAGCACCAGGCTCGGCACGACCGCCACCCCCAGCCCCACCTCGACGAACCGGAGCACGGCGTCCATCTCCCCGCCCTGCGCCGCGAACTCCGGCGTGAACCCGGCGGCGCGGCAGGCCTGCAGGGTGGTGTCGCGCAGGTCGTAGCCCTCGCGGAACATCACCATCGGCCGGCCGCGCAGCTCCTCGAGCCGGACCGCCCCGCCCAGGTCCACCCCGGCCGGCGCGGCCACCACCAGCCGTTCCCGCAGCAGCGGCACCGTCGTCAGCGCCGCCTCGTCCCCGGCCGCGATCAGCACCGCGAGGTCCAGCTCGCCGTGCGTCAGCGCCCGCACCAGGTCCTTCGACCCGCTCTCCTCCACCACCAGCTCGATGCCCGGGTACTCGCGGTGGAAGCGGTGCAGCACGTCGGCGAACACGGTGACGCACAGGCTCGGCGTCGCGCCCACCCGGACCCGGCCGCGACGCAGCCCGACCAGCTCGGCGACCTCCAGGCGGGCGGTGTCCACGTCGGCGACGATGCGCCGCGCGATCGGCAGCAGCGCCTCGCCGGCCGGGGTGAGCGTGACGTTGCCCCGCGCCCGGCTGAACAGCGGCGCGCCCAGCTCGTCCTCCAGCGCCCGCACCTGCTTGCTCAGTGAGGGCTGCGCCACATACGTGCGCTCGGCGGCGCGCGTGAAGTGCCGCGTCTCGGCCACGGCCAGGAAGTACAGAAGCTGTTGCAGCGTCATAGCCTCAGGCTATCGTCTTCAGCTCTTCGATATATTGGACGACTCGATCTCCCCGGCCGCACGCTGCCGGAGTGGCCCTTCTCGAACGCTCCTCACCACCACGACCGCGCGGCCTGTGGTCCTCGACCGTCGGGCAGAAGGCGATCATGGCCGTGACCGGCCTGTTCCTGCTGCTCTTCGTCATCGCGCACATGCTGGGCAACCTGAAGTTCTTCGTCTCCGCGGCGAGCTTCGACCACTACGCGGCCTGGCTGCGGACGATCCTGGACAGCGTCCTCGGGCACTCCGGGTTCCTGTGGGTGCTGCGCACCGGCCTGGTCGTCTGCGTCGTGCTGCACGCCGTCACCGCGGCCCGCCTGGCACGCCGCGCCCGCGCCGCCCGGCCGGTCCGCTACGCCCACCGCGGGCGCGTCCAGGGCGGCTACGCGGCGCGGACCATGCGCTGGGGCGGGGTGATCCTCGCGCTGTTCGTCGTCTACCACGTGCTCGACCTGACCACCGGTCACCTCAACCCGAACGGCGTGCCGGGCGCCGTGCACGACAACGTCACCGCCGACTTCCGGCTCTGGTACGTGACGCTGGTCTACACGCTGGCGGTGGTCGCCCTCGGATGCCACATCCGGCACGGGCTGTGGAGCGCGCTGCAGAGCCTCGGTTCCTCCGGCGCCGCGCGGCGCACCGCGCAGGGCGTCGCGCTCGGCGTGGCGGTCGTCGTCACCGCCGGGTACCTGTCCGTCCCGTTCGCCGTCGTCACCGGATTGGCCGGGTGAGCACCGTGTTCGTCGAAGGAACCCCGATCTCCGACACCCGCGCGCCGGACGTCCCGCTCGCGCAGCGCTGGGAGCGGCGGCGGTTCACCGCCCGCCTGGTCAACCCCGCCAACCGGCGGCGGCTCTCGGTCATCGTGGTCGGCACCGGGCTGGCCGGCGCGTCGGCCGCCGCGACCCTGGCCGAACTGGGCTACCGGGTTCGCTCGTTCTGCTACCAGGACAGCCCGCGCCGCGCGCACAGCATCGCCGCGCAGGGCGGGATCAACGCGGCCAAGAACTACCGCGGCGACGGCGACAGCATCCACCGGCTGTTCTACGACACGGTGAAGGGCGGCGACTTCCGGGCCCGGGAGTCCAATGTGCACCGTCTCGCCGAACTGAGCGTGCGGATCATCGACCAGGCCGTGGCGCAGGGCGTGCCGTTCGCGCGCGAGTACGGCGGGTTGCTGGACACGCGGTCGTTCGGCGGCGCGCAGGTGTCCCGGACGTTCTACGCCCGCGGGCAGACCGGGCAGCAGCTGCTGCTCGGCGCGTACCAGGCGATGGCGCGGCAGATCCACCTCGGGCGGATCGCGATGCACCCGCGCACCGAGATGCTCGACCTGGTCGTGGTGGACGGCCGGGCGCGCGGGGTCGTGGTGCGGGACCTGGTCACCGGCGAGATCTCCACGCACGTCGCGGACGCGGTGGTGCTGGCCACCGGCGGTTACGGCAACGCTTTCCACCTGTCCACCAACGCCAAGGGCTGCAACGCGACCGCGATCTGGCGCGCGCACCGGCGGGGCGCGTTGTTCGCCAATCCGTGCTTCACGCAGATCCACCCGACGTGCATCCCGGTCAGCGGCGGGCACCAGTCGAAGCTGACGCTGATGAGCGAGTCGCTGCGCAACGACGGGCGGGTGTGGGTGCCCGTCACCCCCGGCGACGCGCGGTCGCCGTCGGAGATCCCCGAGGCCGAGCGGGACTACTTCCTGGAGCGACGGTATCCGGCGTTCGGGAACCTCGTGCCGCGCGACATCGCCTCCCGCGCGGTGAAGAGCGTGTGCGACGCGGGCCGTGGCGTCGGACCCGGCGGGCGCGGGGTGTACCTGGACTTCGCGGACGCGCTTTCCCGGCTCGGGCGGGACGGCGTGGAATCCCGCTACGGCAACCTGTTCGCGATGTACGAGCGGATCACCGGGGACGATCCGTACCGGGTGCCGATGCGCATCTACCCGGCGGTGCACTACACGATGGGCGGGCTGTGGGTCGACTACGACCTGCGCAGCACGATCCCCGGGCTGTTCGTGATCGGCGAGGCGAACTTCTCCGACCACGGCGCCAACCGGCTCGGGGCGAGCGCCCTGATGCAGGGCCTCGCGGACGGGTACTTCATCCTGCCCACGACGATCGGCGACTACCTGGCCGACGGGCCGTTCCCTGCCGTGGGGGACGTGTCCGGGCCGCAGGCGGAGGTCGAGGACCGGATCGCGCGGCTGCTGGCTGTGGACGGGGACCGGTCCGCCGAGGACTTCCACCGCGAGCTGGGTGCGGTGCTGTGGGAGCACTGCGGGATGAGCCGCACCGAGGCGGGGCTGAGGAAGGCGCTGGAGCTGATCCCGGCGCTGCGGGAGGAGTTCTGGGCGCGGCTGCGGGTGCCGGGTTCGGGCGCTTCGCTGAACCAGTCGCTGGAGAAGGCCGGGCGGGTCGCGGACTTCCTGGAGCTGGCGGAGCTGATGTGCGTGGACGCGTTGCACCGCACCGAGTCCTGCGGCGGGCACTTCCGGGAGGAGAGCCGGACCGCCGACGGTGAGGCCCAGCGCGACGACGCCGCGTTTTCGTACGTGGCCGCGTGGGAGTTCACCGGGGCCGGGAAGCCGCCGGTGCTGCACCGCGAAGCCCTGTCGTTCGACCATGTCACCCCCAGTCAGCGGAGCTACTCGTGAAACTCGTGTTGAAGATCTGGCGGCAGAAGGATGCGGCCGACCGTGGCCGGCTGGTGCGGTACGAGGTGGACGACCTGTCGCCGGACATGTCGTTCCTGGAGGTGCTCGACGTGCTGAACGAGCGCCTCACCGCGGCGGGCGACGAGCCGGTGGCGTTCGACCACGACTGCCGGGAGGGGATCTGCGGGGCGTGCGGGGTCGTGATCGACGGCACGGCGCACGGTCCGCAGCGGGCGACCACGACGTGCCAGCTGCACCTGCGGCACTTCGCGGACGGGCAGACGGTGACGGTGGAGCCGTGGCGGGCGCGGGCGTTCCCGGTGGTCAAGGACCTGGTGGTGGACCGCGGGGCGCTGGACCGGATCATCGAGGCGGGCGGGTACATCACCGCACCGACCGGCAGCGCCCCCGACGCACACGCGACGCCGGTGCCGAAACCCGCCGCGGACCGCGCGTTCGAAGCCGCGGCCTGCATCGGCTGCGGCGCCTGCGTGGCGGCGTGCCCGAACGGCTCGGCGATGCTGTTCACCGCCGCCAAGACGACGCACCTGGGGATGCTGCCCCAGGGCGAGCCGGAACGGTTCCCACGGGCGGTGGCAATGGTGGCCGCGCAGGACGCGGAGGGCTTCGGCGGATGCACCAACAGCGGCGAGTGCACGGCGGTCTGCCCGAAGGGGATCCCGCTGGAGACGATCGGCCGCTTGAACCGGGACGTGCTGGGGGCGGTGTTACGGCCAGGGTGAGGTGAGGTGGGAGTGCGAAGCGGCGAAGCGGGGGCGGAGCGCAAAGCCGCGCGGAGCGCGCGAAGCACGGCGTGGCGCCGATCGAAGCGCCAGCGGCGCGGCGGCGGCGCGGTGCGCGCGAAGCGCGGCAGGGAGCGGAGCGGCAGCGCGCGAAGCGCGGCAGGGAGCGGAGCGGCAGCGCGCGAAGCGCGGCAGGGAGCGGAGCGGCAGCGCGCGAAGCGCGGCAGGGAGCGGAGCGGCAGCGCGCGAAGCGCGGCAGGG
>NZ_PQHW01000192.1 GCF_003385215.1 Amycolatopsis thermalba
TTCTTCGGCCACGTCCGAATTGTATAATAGACCGCACCCCATCCCCCCAGCCCCGCACCTTGTGATCGAGATCACTCCCGAACATACGGGGTCTTCGGGCGGTTCAGTTCTTAGTTGACCAGTGAGTAACCTCCTGTCATGCGCGTGCTGATGCTGTCCTGGGAGTACCCGCCCGTCGTGGTCGGCGGGCTGGCCCGTCACGTGCACGCGCTGGCCCGGCATCTCGTCCGGGACGGGCACGAGGTCGTGGTCCTCTCGCGGCATCCGGCCGGCACCGACGCGCACACGCACCCCACGACGGATCTGGTGGTCGAAGGCGTGCGCATCATCCGCGTCGCCGAGGATCCGATGCACGTGACGTTCGAGCGGGACCTCGTGGCGTGGACCCTGGCGATGGGCCACGGCATGGCGCGCGCGGGGCTCGAGCTGGCGCGGTCGTGGCAGCCGGACGTCGTGCACGCCCACGACTGGCTCGTGGCGCACCCGGCGATCAGCCTGGCGGGCGCGCTCCGGCGGCCCCTGGTCGGGACGATCCACGCGACCGAGGCCGGCCGGCACTCGGGGTGGCTGTCGCAGCCGTTGAACCAGCAGGTGCACTCCGTGGAGTGGTGGCTGGCGAACCGGTCGGACGCGCTGATCACGTGCTCACAGGCGATGCGCGCCGAGGTCGCGAAGCTGTTCGAGGTGTCGGCGGAGGACATCACGGTCATCCACAACGGCATCGAGGAACGCGGCTGGCAGGTCGCGGCGGACGAGGTCGCGCGGGCGCGGGAGAAGTACGCGCCGGGTGGTGAGCCGCTGCTGTTGTTCTTCGGGCGTCTGGAGTGGGAGAAGGGCGTCCAGGACCTGGTGTCGGCGCTGCCGAAGATCCGGCGCGCGCATCGCGGGACGCGGCTGGTGGTCGCCGGGCGGGGGCGGCACCTGGACGAGCTGGTCAAGCAGGTGCGGCGGATGCGGATGCAGCACGCGGTCGAGTTCGCCGGGCACCTGCGGGACCGCGAGTTGCGGGCGGTGCTGGCGGCGGCGGACGCGGTCGTGCTGCCGAGCCGGTACGAGCCGTTCGGGATCGTCGCGCTGGAAGCGGCGGCCGCGCGCGCGCCACTGGTGGCTTCGACGGCCGGTGGGCTGGGCGAGGTCGTCGTCGACGGGGTCACCGGACTGTCGTTCGCGCCCGGGGACGTGGCCGCGCTGACGGCGGCGGTGAACTCGGTGCTGCGGGACCGCGAGGCCGCGGAGAGCCGCGCGCGGACGGCGCAGGCCCGCCTCGCCGACGACTTCGACTGGGCCCGCATCGCGGCGACGACCGCGGAGGTCTACCGCAAGGCACGCATCCGCGACCACGGCGAGCTGGGACGCCCGAAGATCCCGACGGGCAACGTGCTGAACCCCGAGCCGCCGACCGTGGCCGCGAAGCCCGCCACTCGCCAGCGCGCCGCACGCGGAACTGCCGCCGGCACAAGGAAGTCCGCCCGCTGAGCGGTTCGTGGGCGCAAGGCCGCCCGCGGCCGTTCGGCAACTGGGTCGGTGAACCACTCGCCGAGAGGCGGCGTTGCGCGGGCAGGCCACCGCACGTACGAAGTGGACGGCCGGTTCGCACACGGCCGCGCCGATCGAGTCCGGGCGGTCAGAACACCGGGAGCGGCTGGCCGCGCTCGGCTTCTGAGCGGGGGCCGAAGTTGCGGCGCTCGGATTCGGTGATCGGGGTGTCGTTGATGCTCGCCTCGCGGCGGCGCATCAGGCCGTTCTCCGTGAATTCCCAGAGTTCGTTGCCGTAGCTGCGCCACCACTGGCCACCGGCGTCGCGGCATTCGTACTGGAAGCGCACGGCGATCCGGCTGCCGCGAAAGCCCCACAGTTCCTTGCGCAGCGCGTAGTCCAGTTCGCGACCCCACTTCCGGCGCAGGAACTCGACGATCGCGTCGCGGCCGATGACGTGCTGGTCGCGGTTTCGCCAGACCGAGTCCGGGGTGTAGGCCGGCGCGACCTTTTCCGGGTCCCTGGTGTTCCAGGCGTCCTCGGCGGCCTGGACCTTCTGGGCGGCGGTGGTCTCGTCGAAGGGCGGGAACGGCGGGCGGTCGGACACGGGGGCTCCTCCACGTTCGGAGAACGAGCGTTCTCCACTGGTGCGCTACCCTAGAGAACGAACGTTCTCCACGCAAGGACCGGGTGTGATGGACCACGACGAAGCACGGGCGAAGCTGCTCGACACGGCTGAGGAGCTGTTCTACGCGCGGGGTATCCAGGCGGTGGGCATGGACGCGATCCGGTCGGGGTCGGGCGTGTCGCTGAAGCGGTTGTACCAGTGCTTCCCGGCGAAGAGCGACCTCGTCGAGGCCTACCTGCGCCGCCGGGATGAGCGGTGGCGCAGGTCGCTCGCGGAGTACGTCGGGGCCCAGCCACCGGCCGAGGCGGTGCCGGCGGTGTTCGACTGGCTGCGGCAGTGGTTCAGCGAGGACGATTTCCGGGGGTGTGCGTTCATCAACTCCTTCGGCGAGCTCGGGGAGGGGGCGCCGGGGGTCGCGCGGGTGGTGCGGGAGCACAAGGACCTGGTGCGGGATTACCTGCGGACCGTGGCCGGTTCCGACGAGCTCGGCGACCAGATCTTCGCGCTACTCGAAGGCGCGACGGTGATCGCGGGCATCACCGGCGACCCCGGTGCGGCCGACAGAGCGAAGGCCGCGGCGGAGACCTTGGTGCGAGCCGCTTCCACGAGGTGAGAAGGCGTCTCGGGGCAGCCCGAGGCAGAGGTGACGGCAACCTGCCTAGACGAGCAGCACTGACGACAAGCGCCGATGGCCACCTGGCGAGGGGCCTGGGGGTTCACGTGGGCGTTCTTTCCCGGGGCGCCACCGGGAGCATCTTCGGTGGACACTGCCCGAAGACACCGCGCGGGGACTACCAGTTGCGTCGCGCCGTGGGGCAACTCGGCGGACATCATCGGAGGGACACTTCGGGAGCGACCACGACAAGCACCACTCAGGAGGCTACGCCTGAGGGGCTACGCCTCGATACGCCCCGCGCGGTGCCCCAAGCTGCACCGGCCGAGTGGTACCGGCCGACCGGGCCGGGCGAAGGGGCCGCCCGAAGGGCGCCGACCACACCTGCACTACCGGAGGGGTGCCGACCGTATCGGCGCCGCCCGAGTGGCGCCGCCCGAGTGGCACCGGCCGTACCGGCACCGCCCGTGGGGTCCTGCCCGAAGTGCGCTGGCCGCACCGGCACTGCCGGGGGCACCGGCCGCACCCGTGCCGCCCGACCGGCACCGCCCGAAGGGCGCTGCCGCAACGGCACTGCCTGAGCGGTGCCAGTGCGGCCAGAGTGGAACCGGCCGA
Organism: Amycolatopsis thermalba; assembly: GCF_003385215.1. Lineage (GTDB taxonomy): Bacteria > Actinomycetota > Actinomycetes > Mycobacteriales > Pseudonocardiaceae > Amycolatopsis_E > Amycolatopsis_E thermalba. The sequence goes on from NZ_PQHW01000192.1 coordinate 3,333, forward strand.
GGAGCGTCGGCCGCACGGGCGCCTCCGAGGGGTGCCACCTAAGCGGGGCCGGTGAGGACCCACCCCGAGAGGTACAGGCAGAGCCGTGCAGGGCGACGAGTCCGCCCGAGTGCTGCCTCCGGGGCGCCGCCTGCGCGGCCTCCTGAGGAACCACCCGAGTCATGCATGCTGAGCGGTCCAAGCCCCGCGGCGTCGGCCGAACCGTGCCTAGGCGAGGTCCCGGCCGAACCCGTGCACGCCGAGCGATGCAGGCTGAACCGTGCTGCCCGAGCCCACGAGGCCGAGGCGTGCAAGGGCAAGCCATGCTTAGCCGAGCAGTACGAAAGCCAGCCGTGCAGGCTGTGCGGGGCGAGTGCGATCCGTGCAGGCTGCGTGGTGCCGTCCGAGCCGTACAGGCCAAGCTCTACAGGCCAAGCCTCGCGAAGGTCAGTCGCCGAAGCCCGAGCCGCGCGAAGGCCGGCCGTACGAGGCCGCGCCGTGCAAGGCCGCGTGCGGGCCGAGCCGTACGAGGACGAGCCGTCCGAATGCGAGGCATCCGAAGGCGAGCGGTGTGAGGGCGAGCAGCGCGAAGGCCAACCGTGCGAAGGCCAGCTGAGCCCTGCGGGGAGAGCGGCGCAAGGCCGAGCTGTGCGAAGACCAGCCGCGCGACGCCGAGCCGCGCGAAGTTGAGCCATGCGAAGGCGAGCCGCACGAAGGCGAGCCATCGGAAGGCCAGCCGTACGAGGGCGAGCCGTCCGAAGGCCAGCCGTATGAAGCCGAGCCGTACGAGGGCGAGTCCTCCGGAGGCCAGCCGTGCGAAGGCGAGGCGTACGGAGGCGAGTTGTGCGGAGGGAGCCGAGCAGGCTGAGCCGTGCTAGTGTCCTGAGTTATTAATTCGCGTGCAGTAGCGTGCGATGGAGTCAAGGATCTGGTCGGCGGTCTTGGTCCAGACGTAGGGCCGTGGTTCGTTGTTCCAGGTCTCGATCCATGCGCGGATGTCG
>NZ_PQHW01000193.1 GCF_003385215.1 Amycolatopsis thermalba
CGACATCCGCGCATGGATCGAGACCTGGAACAACGAACCACGGCCCTACGTCTGGACCAAGACCGCCGACCAGATCCTTGACTCCATCGCACGCTACTGCACGCGAATTAATAACTCAGGACACTAGCTCGCGTTGCGCAGGTAGGCCACCAGGGCGTCGATGAGCAGGAACGGTGGCTTGCCCAGGGCCGGGATCTCCGGGGACGGCGGGAGCCGCTCGCCCGCGACGACGAGCTCCTTCGAGCTCTGCAGGAACACCGGCTGGCGCGCCTCGTCCAGCACGAACATCACCGCGGTGTGGTCGACCAGCCGCGCGATCGTCGTTCCGGTGATGCCGGGCCGCGAGCCGGTGAACCGGGCGCCGGTGCCGAGGTAGACGCCGCGGCGGGCCGGGTCGGTGCCGCGCCAGCCCTGGTCGGCGCCGGGCACCAGGCGCGGGTCGCCGTGGACGGCCTGCAGCTCGCTCAGCGCCCGGCCCTGCACCTGCGCCAGCGGCTCGTCCACCAGCGGCTGCGCGACCTCGTAGAGCGCGTAGCGGGTGCCGCCGGGCTCGGGCGGCATCAGGAACAGGTGCAGCACGACGAACTCGCCGGGCCGCCCGTGCGGCATCCGGATCAGCTGGCGCAACAGCAGGCCGCGCAGGCGGGCGGCCCCGTCCTCGGTGAGGCCGGCCAGGGTGCGGGTCAGGGTCAGCAAGGGGCGTCCTCGGGCGTCGAACGTGTCCCGGGAAGGTTATGTCGTCACGCGCCGTGGCGCGCCCCCAGTCAGCTCTGCGCCGAACCGGGCAGCACGATCGCCGTCGGTTGCTCGCCCGCCGCCTCGCGCCAGCGGGTGCCGCGCCGGGCGGACGCGAGCAGCGCCTTCAGGGCGACCTCCCGCAACGCGGCGTCGTCGGTCTGCTCCAGCACGCCCCGCCAGGCGGTGGCGGCGTCCGCCTCCGCGGTGGCGACCACGCTCTTGGCCGAGGTGGCGTCGGTGACCGGCTGTGGCGTGAGGTAGGCCGGTTCGGCCACGCCGGGCTCCACCCCCACCGCGGTCAGCATCCGCACGCACGCGTCGCGCCGGTCCTGGTGCTCGGACGTGCCCTCGGCGACACCCGCGCTGTAGGTGCCCGGCAGGAACGCGCTGACCAGCCCGTAGATCCACAGCGCGGCGTGCTCGGCGGACAGGGCCTGCTGCACCGGGCCGACCGACTCCGGCGGGATCGCCGACGCGGTCGCGGCCACCGCGCCCGGTGCGGCGCCCGGCCCCAGCCGGTTCCCGACCTGCTGCAGCCCGGCGCAGCCCCCGGCGACCGCGGCGACCAGCCCGGCCCGGTACCGGGGCAGCCCGCCGACCAGGCCCTCGGCCTGCTGCCGGGCGGTGGCCAGCCGCTGCTTGAGCCCGGCCATGCCCTGCTCGGACGGCACGACCACGGCCGGCTGCGACTTCGGCCGGTTCAGCCGGTCCACTTCGGACTGCAGCGCCTGGGCGTGCGCGGCGCGCGCGGCCGAGTACTGGCTCGCCACCTCCGCGTCGGCCGACGAGGAGGCGGCCACGGCGTCGGCCGCCGCGGCGTCGGCCCGGGCCTGTTCGGCCAGCAGGGCCAGCGGATCCGGTTCGTCGGAGTAGCCGGTTGCGCACGCGGCGAGGGGGACGGCCGACGCCGCCAGCGCGCTCGCCCGCAGGACGTCACGACGGGTACGGGGTCTCACGTGCGCCCATCCTGCCAGGGGACCGGTGACCACGGGCGGTGACCGGGGCCAACAAGATAAGCTTGTCCCTCACTGACCGACAGCAGACCAAACAGGAGAGCGCCAAGGTGCCTGGAGAACTCGCCGCCCGGCTCGAGCCGATCGTGGCCGAAGCCGTGTCCGGCGCGGGTTTCGACCTCGACGCGCTCGACGTCCAGCAGGCGGGCCGCCGCAAGCTCGTCAAGGTCGTCGTCGATTCCGACGACGGCGTGGGACTCGACGAGGTCGCCGACATCAGCCGTGCCGTCTCGGCCGCGCTGGACGAGAACGAGCAGTTGATCGCGGGCGCCTACACGCTCGAAGTCACCTCGCCCGGCGTCGACCGCCCGCTGACCCGGCCGCGCCACTGGCGCCGCTCGCGGTTCCGCCTGGTGCGGATCACGCCGCGGGAGGGCGCCGAGTACGTGGGCCGCGTCGGGCACGCGGGCGAGGAGTCGGTGCGGGTGCTGGTGGCCGGTGAGATCCGGGACGTGCCCTACGCCGACGTGGCCAAGGCCGTGATCGAGATCGAGTTCAGGCAGCCACCGGCCGAGGAGCTGAAGCTGCTCGACCAGGACGCCTCGGAGCACAACGCAGGCGAGCCGGAGGAGGATCCGAAGTGAACGTGGACATCGCGGCCCTGCGCGCGATCGAGCGGGACAAGGACATCCCCTTCGAGACGGTCCTCGAGGCCATCGAGACCGCGCTGCTGACGGCCTACAAGCACACCGAGGGGCACCAGCCGCACGCCCGCATCGACATCGACCGCAAGACCGGCGTGGTGCGCGTCCTCGCGCACACGCTGGACGAGAACGGCGACATCGACGAGGAGTGGGACGACACGCCCGAGGGCTTCGGCCGGATCGCGGCGACCACCGCGCGGCAGGTCATCCTGCAGCGGCTGCGCGACGCCGAGCACGAGAAGACCTACGGCGAGTTCTCCACCCGCGAGGGCGAGATCGTCGCCGGCGTGATCCAGCGCGACGCGCGGGCCAACGCGCGCGGCATGGTGATCGTCCAGATCGGCGACACCGAGGGCGTGATCCCGCCGGGCGAGCAGGTGGCCGGCGAGCGGTACGAGCACGGCGAGCGGATCAAGGCGTACGTGGTGACCGTGTCGCGCAGCGCCCGCGGCCCGTCGATCACGCTCTCGCGCACCCACCCCCACCTGGTGCGCAAGCTGTTCGCGCTGGAGGTCCCGGAGATCGCCGACGGCACCGTCGAGATCGCCGCGGTCGCCCGGGAGTCCGGCCACCGCACCAAGATCGCCGTGCGGTCCACCGTCCCCGGGGTCAACGCCAAGGGCGCGTGCATCGGCCCGATGGGCCAGCGGGTGCGCAACGTGATGAGCGAGCTCGGGGGTGAGAAGATCGACATCGTCGACTACTCCGAGGATCCGGCTCGCTTCGTCGGGAATGCGCTGAGCCCCGCGAAGGTTGTTTCGGTACGGGTGGTGGACGAGCGTGCGAAGACGGCCCGCGTGGTGGTGCCCGACTTCCAGCTGTCCCTGGCCATCGGCAAGGAAGGCCAGAACGCCCGCCTGGCCGCCCGGCTCACCGGGTGGCGGATCGACATCCGCAGCGACGCCGCGGCCGGCTCCGAGGAGGACGCCACGCCCGCGGCGACAACCGGTTCGGCTGAGTGAGGGGCCAGGAGTTAAACTCGAAGATGGTGCGTAGCTCGCATTCGGCTACCGCACGCTCCGAGCACCGGGGGAAGACCCCGGTGCGCACGTGCGTGGGGTGCAAGAAGCGGGCTGCCGCCGGTGAACTACTGCGAGTGGTCGCGCAGGACGGGCGACTGGTCGCCGACATCCGTCGGCGGCTGCCCGGGCGGGGTGCCTGGTTGCACCCCGAGCCGGAGTGCCTGGCCAAAGCCGAGCGGCGGCGGGCGTTCCCCAGGGCGCTGAAGGTGCCCGGGGTGCTCGACGCGGCGGGCGTGCGGCAGCATCTCGAGAAGATCACCGTCGGCATGGCGGACCGGGGAACGGCCCCGGTCCGGATGGATTCAAGGAAGCAGGTCGACCCGTCATGAGTCAGCCGTGAAGCTGAAGCCATGAACGCGCGACGATAGGACGAGGTCGAGCGGGTTTTGCCGCCCGGCCTCACCAGTTGAGGAGAGCAGTGGCAGGCAAGGCCCGTGTGCACGAGCTCGCGAAGGAGCTCGGGGTTACGAGCAAGGAAGTTCTCGCCAAGCTGAAGGAGCAGGGCGAGTTCGTGAAGTCGGCGTCGTCGACCGTCGAGGCACCCGTTGCCCGGCGGCTGCGCGACGCCTTCGTCGCCAAGGACAACAAATCCGCCGGCCGGTCCGGCGGCGCCCGGCCGGGACCGTCGGCCGGGAACGGCGCGGCCCCCAAACCCGCCGCGCCGCGTCAGCAGCAGCCGCAGGCCCGACCGGTCCCGGGCGCCAAGCCCGGCCCGCGTCCCGCCCCGCAGCAGCAGGCCCCGGCCCCGCAGCAGCGTCCGGAGCCCCAGCGGCCGGGGCCTGCTGCTGCGG
>NZ_PQHW01000194.1 GCF_003385215.1 Amycolatopsis thermalba
CGTCATCCCCGGCGCGGGGGTGGGCCGGGCGCTGGCGTTGCACGGGGCGGACGTGCTGAACGTGTGGCGGCCCGGCGAACTGGAGCACGACGTCACCTACATCACGGCGAACGTGGGGGTGCGGTCGGCGACGATCAGCCCGTACGAGTCCGCGGGGGCCGGGCTGCTGCGGTCGTTGCTGCGGGACGCCGATGTCTTCTACGCCAACCGGCGACCGGGGTATCTGGACAAGATCGGGTTCTCGGCGGAGGAGGCCGCGGCGGTGCGGCCCGGGATCATCCACGCGACGGCGTCGCTGAACGGGCAGCAGGGGCCGTGGGCGGACCGGGTGGGGTTCGACCAGAGCGCGGGCAGCCTGGTCGGGATGATGCACCTGGAGGGCGACGGGGTGCGGCCCGCGCTGCCGCCGATCCTGGTGGTCAACGACTACATCGTGTCGTGGCTGATGGCGGCGGGGATCGTGGAGGCGCTGGCGCGGCGGGCCCGGGACGGCGGGAGCTACCGGGTGCACGTGTCGCTGACGCGGGCGGCGCTGTGGATCCTGGGGCTGGGCGTGTTCGACAAGACGTACGCGACGGAGGTCGCGGGCCGTGGTGAGGAGCACGAGTACCTGGACCCGGAGACCTTCACCGCCGACACGCCCCTGGGGCGCTACCAGGGGGTGACGGACCAGGTGCACATGTCGGCGACGCCGGGCCGCTACCGGACGGTGCTCGTGCCGCGGGGCTCGTCACGGCCGGAGTGGCTCTGAAGAGGCGGTTGCCGGAGCACCACTCGCCGGGAGGCACAGCCGGCACCCGGCGCACCCGCACCCGGGACGGCAGAACTCGCACCCACGAACGCGGAACTCGCACCCACGAACGCGGAACTCGCGCCAGCGAACGCAGAACTCGCACCCACGAACGCAGAACTCGCACCCACGAACGCAGAACTCGCACCCACGAACGCGGAACTCGCGCCAGCGAACGTGGGACTCGCGCCCAGGCCGAACCGATGCGAGTCCCACACTCGGGCGCGCGAGTCCTGCGCTCAGGCGCGCGAGTCCCACGCCCGGGCGCGCGAGTCCCACACTCGGGCGCGCGAGTCCTGCGCTCAGGCGCGCGAGTCCCACGCCCGGGCGCGCGAGTCCCACACTCGGGCGCGCGAGTCCTGCGCTCAGGCGCGCGAGTCCCACGTCCGGGTGCGTGAGTTCCGCGCCCGGGCAGAGGCCCGCTCAGAGGCCGTACGTCTTGCCGATGATGTCCCGCTGCACCTCGCTCGTTCCGCCGTACACGGTGCTCACCACGGTGGCGCGCAGGTGGCGCTCCATGTCGTACTCGGTCGCGTAGCCGTAGCCGCCCATCATCTGCATTCCCTCGAGCGCGATCTGCTTCGCGGTCTCGGTCACCTTCAGCTTCGCCATCGAGGCCTCCCGCGGCAGCTGCCGGTCCGGGTGCTCGTCCGCCATCGCCGCCACCCGGTACACCAGCAGCTCGCAGCACGCCAGCTCGGTCGCCAGGTCGGCGATCCGGTGCCGCAGCGCCTGGAACGTCCCGATCGGACGGCCGAACTGGGTGCGCTGCCGCACGTACTCCAGGGTGTCGTCGAGGATCCGCTTCGCCCGGCCGAGCATCGTCGCGGCGAGGATCAGCCGTTCGGCGTTCAGGCCCGCCGTCAGCTGGTGCCACGCCCGGTCGGCCTCGCCCACCACGGACTCGGCGGGCACCAGGCAGTCGGTGAAGTACAGGTCGTTGACCTCCCGCCCGCCCATCGTGTCGATGCCCTTGATCCGCAACCCCTCGGCGCCGGTGGGCACGCAGAACATGGTCAGCCCGTCGTGGCGCTTCCCGGACGTGCGGGCGACGAGCAGGATGTGGTCGGCGAGGTGCGCGTTGGAGCACCACGTCTTCTGGCCGTTGATCAAGTACCCGTCGTCGACCCGCTCGGCCTTGCACGTCAGGGCGGCCACGTCGGAACCGGCGCCCGGCTCGGACATGGAGATCGCCTCGACCGCGCCCGCGGCGACCCCGCCGATCACCTCGGTGCGCTGCTTCTCGGTGCCGAACTTCAGGTACGGGCCGGCCGCGATGATCGATGTCGTGTACCCGCCCACCGGCGCGAGACCGTAGGCACTGCGCTCGGCGAACACCGCGATCTCGGTCATCCCGCCGCCGGCGCCGCCGTACTCCTCGGGCAGGCCGGCCCCGAGCCAGCCCAGCTCGGCCATCCTGCGGTAGAGGCCGCCATGGTGATTCTCCGTCCCGTTGCCGGTGAGCGCGTCGCGCTGCTCACGGGTGCCGCATTCGCGGCGGCAGAACTCGTCGATCGCCGCGGCGAACGCGCGCAGGTCGGGGTTGAGGTCGAGCATCGGAACCACCCATCTTCTTGTATCTGACCTCATACCAAATATATGATCTCGCCATCAGACTCAAGCCCGAGGAGACGACGATGACGTCGGTGCAGGAGACGCTGCGCTCGCTCGACCCGGCGACCGGGGAGGTCGTCGGTGAGTACCCGGTCGCGACCGCCGCGGCCGCCCGCGCCGCGGTCGACCGCGCGCGGGAGGCCGCCCGGTGGTGGTCGGGCCTGGGCTGGTCCGGCCGGCGCTCGTGGCTGCGGCGCTGGAAGCGGGCGCTGGCCCAGGGCGCCGGCGAGCTGGCCGGGCTGATGAGCGCCGAGACCGGCAAGCCCCTCGACGACGCGCTCCTGGAGATCATGCTCGCGGTCGAGCACCTGGATTGGGCGGCCGGCCACGCCGAGCGCGTGCTCGGCCCGCGCCGGGTCCCCGCCGGCCTGCGCGCCGTGCACCAGGCGGCCACGCTGGAGTACCAGCCGATGGGCGTGGTCGGCGTGATCGGCCCGTGGAACTACCCGGTCTACACCCCGATGGGTTCGATCTCCTACGCGCTGGCCGCGGGCAACGCCGTCGTGTTCAAGCCGAGCGAGTACACGCCGGGCACCGGGCGGTGGCTCGCCGACCGGTGGGCCGAGCTGAGGCCCGAAGAGCCGCCGTTGCAGGTCGTCATCGGGGACGGCGCGACCGGCGCGAGCCTGTGCGTGTCCGGTGTGGACAAGGTCGCGTTCACCGGTTCCGGCGCCACCGCGCGGAATGTGCTCGCGTCGTGCGCGGAGTCGCTCACGCCGGTGGTGGCGGAGTGCGGCGGCAAGGACGCGCTGATCGTCGCGGCGGACGCGGACCTCGACGCCGCCGCGCAGGCGGCCGTGTTCGGCGCGTTCGGCAACGCGGGACAGACCTGCGCCGGGGTGGAACGGGCCTATGTGGACGAATCGGTGTTCGGCGAGTTCGTCCGGCGGGTCGAGGAGCGGGCGGGCCGCGTCCAGCCGGGCTCGTCGTACGGGCCGATCACCATGCCCGGGCAGCTGGACGTCATCGGCAGGCACATCGGCGACGCGCTGGACCGCGGCGGGAAGGCGGTCGTCGGCGGCCGGGAGTCGGTGCGGGCGCCGTTCGTGGGGCCGGTCGTGGTCACCGGCGTGCCCGAGGACAGCGCGGCGGTCACCGAGGAGACCTTCGGCCCGACGCTGGTGATCAACCGCGCCCGCGACCTGGACCACGCCGTGGACCTGGCCAACGAGAGCCGGTACGGGCTCGCGGCGTCGATCTTCAGCCGGGACCGCCGGACGGCGGAGACGGCGGCCCGGCGGTTGCGCTGCGGTGGCGTGTCGATCAACTCGGTGCTGGGGTTCGCCGCGGTACCGTCACTGCCCTTCGGCGGCGTGGGCGAATCCGGTTTCGGCCGCATCCACGGCGCGGACGGCCTGCGGGAGTTCGCCCGGGCGAAGTCCGTGACGCGGCAACGGTTCCGGCCGCTGCTGGACCTGATGTCGTTCGACCGCAAGCCGGCGCACGTGGCTCTGGCCCGCACCTTGCTGCGCCTGCGCCACGGCCGCTAGTGTCCTGAGTTATTAATTCGCGTGCAGTAGCGTGCGATGGAGTCAAGGATCTGGTCGGCGGTCTTGGTCCAGACGTAGGGCCGTGGTTCGTTGTTCCAGGTCTCGATCCATGCGCGGATGTCG
>NZ_PQHW01000195.1 GCF_003385215.1 Amycolatopsis thermalba
CCCCACCGCCGCCGGGCGCGCCCTACCAGCAGCAGGGCTGGGGGCCGCGGCCCGGCTACGGCAAGCCCGGCGTGATCCCGCTGCGCCCGCTGTCGGTCGGCGAGATCCTCGACGGCGCCATCACGACCATGCGCCGCCACCCGGCGCTCGTGTTCGGCTCGTCGGCCGTGGTCGCGGTGATCGGCGCGGTGCTGCAGCTGCTCGCCAGCCGCTACCTGCTGCCGGACTTCCAGACGCTGCAGAACCTCGGCCCCGCGGCCACCGACCAGCAGATCCAGGACGCCGCACTGGAGGCGCTGGGGGACACCGCCGCGGTCCTCGGCGTCTCGGTGATCATCACCGTGCTGACGCAGACCTTCCTGTCCGGCTTCCTGACCGTGGTCATCGGCAAGGCCGTGCTGGGCAGGCCGGTCACGTTCGCCGAGGCCATGGCCGAGGCCCGGCCGCGGTTCCTGCCGCTGCTCGGGGCCACGATCATCTACGTCATCGCGGTCGGCGTCGGCTCGCTGCTGTGCCTGGTCCCGGGCATCTGGCTCTACACCTTGCTCGGCCTCACCACGCCCGCGCTGGTGCTGGAGCGCGCGGGCGTGGGGCAGTCGCTGAAGCGCTCCGCGAGCCTCGTGTCCGGCTCGTGGTGGCGCTGCTTCGGCGTCCTGGTGCTGGCCGGGCTGATCGCCTCCGTGCTGGCGTACCTGATCGACATCCCGTTCAGCCTCGCCGCGGGCGGCACCGACGCGCTGACCGGTGAGGCCGTGCCGTCCGGCTGGGGCGCGCTGCTGATCATCGCCGTGGGACAGGTCATCTCGCAGACCATCGTCGCGCCGTTCGCCGCGAACGCCACCGCCCTGCTCTACATCGACCAGCGCATGCGCAAGGAGGGCATGGACCTCCAGCTGGCGCGGGCGGCGGGCACGGCTTGATCCGGCTCGCCGACGTCCCGGTCGTCGTCGACGCCGACGACGCGCGCCGCGCGGCCGAGGCCGAGCTGTCCGACCCCGCCTACGCGCTGGCGCAGCCGAGCTGGTTCGACCGTGCCATCGGCTGGCTCGCCGAACGCCTCGCCGACCTGTTCACCAGTGCGGCGAACGTGGTGCCGGGCGGCGGGTTCGGGGTGCTCGTGCTGATCGCGGTGCTGGTGCTGGTGATCGTGGTGGTGCGGCTGCGGGTCGGGCCGCTCGCCCGGTCCGCGCGCCGCCCGGGCGTGGTCTTCGCGGACCGCACGCGCACCGCCCAGGACTACCGGGACGCGGCCGAGCAGGCGTTCGCGGCCGGCGACCCCGGTGCCGCGGTGCGCGACCGTTTCCGCGCCGTGGTCCGGGCCCTGGAGGAACGCGGTGTGCTCGACGAACGCGCCGGGCGCACGGCGGACGAGGCCGCGCGCGAAGCCGGCGCACGCCTGCCCGCGGCCCGGGACGCCCTGCGGCAGGGCGCCGAGCTGTTCGACGCCGTGCACTACGGCGGCCGCCCGGCCACCGCCGACGACTACCACCGCCTGGCCGGCCTCGACGAGCTGGTCCGCCGCAGCCGTCCCGAGGTGCCGGCGTGACCAGTGTCGCTCCCGACGCCCGCCGGATCTGGCGGGCGGCCCGCGCTCCAGTGGTGATCGCGGTGATCGTGCTCGTCGGCGCGGTGGTCGTGCTGCTCGGCTCGGCCGGGCAGCAACGCGGGTCGCTCGACCCCGAGTCCGTCCAGCCCGGCGGATCCCGTGCGCTGGCGCGGCTGCTCGACCAGCAGGGCGTGCGGATCGTTCCCGCGCGGACCTACGCCGAGGCCGAAGCCGCGCTGCGAGGCGAAACGACGCTCCTCGTGACCGGTCCGGACCTGGTCGAACCGGGCCGCCTCGCGGCGCTGCGGTCCCGGGCGACGGACGCGGTGCTGGTCGGCCCCGGCGATCCGGTCCTGGACATCCTGGTGCCCGGGGTGGTCGTCAGCGGCGAGGTCGAGCCGTCGGCGCGCGAACCCGGGTGCACGGTCGCCGGCGCGGTCGCCGCGGGCAACGCCGTGCTGGGCGGCTTCACCTACGAGGCGCACGGCCGGGCCCGCGGCTGCTACGACGGCACGCTGCTGCAACTGCCCGGCGACCGCGGCACCACCACGATCCTGGGCGACGGCTCGCCGCTGACCAACGACCGCCTCGACGAGGCGGGCGACGCGGCGCTGACCATGCGCCTGCTCGGCCGCCACGCCACGCTGGTCTGGTACGTGCCCACGCCGGGCGACACCGGCGCCGGGCTCGGGGCGCGGTCGTTCACCGATCTGATCCCGCGCCCGTGGCTGTTCGGCGCGATCCAGCTCGGTGTCGCCGCGGTGTTGTTCGCGCTGTGGCGGGCGCGGCGGCTCGGGCCGGTCGTGACCGAACGGCTGCCGGTCGTCGTGCGCGCCGCCGAAACGACCGAGGGCCGCGCCCGGCTCTACCGCCGCGCGGGCGCGGCCGATCACGCCGCGGCTACGCTGCGGCAGGCGGCGATCGACCGGATGCGGCCGCTGCTCGGCCTCGGCGCGGGGGCGGAACCGGCGGCCGTGGTCGCCGCGGCCGCGGCCCGCGCCCGACGGCCCGCCGCGGCCGTCGGGGAGCTTCTGTACGGTCCCGCGCCGGGGGACGACGCCGGTCTGGTCCGCCTCGCCGACGAGCTGGACCGCATCGAGAGGGAGATCAGTTGACCAGCACGGACACCACTTCGGACGCCCGGAACGCGTTGGTCGCGTTGCGCGCCGAGGTCGGGAAGGCGGTGGTCGGCAACGACGCCGCGGTCACCGGGCTCATCATCGCGCTGCTGTGCCGCGGCCACGTGCTCGTCGAGGGCGTGCCGGGGGTGGCGAAGACGCTGCTCGTGCGGGCACTGGCGACGGCGCTGGACCTGGGCACCACGCGCATCCAGTTCACGCCCGACCTGATGCCCGGCGACGTCACCGGCTCGATCGTCTACGACTCGCGCTCGGCCGAGTTCTCCTTCCGCGAGGGCCCGGTGTTCACGAACCTGCTGCTCGCCGACGAGATCAACCGCACCCCGCCGAAGACGCAGTCCGCGCTGCTGGAGGCGATGGAGGAGCGGCAGGTGTCGGTGGACGGGCGGCCGCGGCCGCTGCCGGACCCGTTCATCGTCATCGCCACCCAGAACCCGGTCGAGTACGAGGGCACCTACCCGCTGCCGGAGGCGCAGCTGGACCGGTTCCTGCTCAAGCTCACCGTGCCGCTGCCCGCGCGCGAGGACGAGATCGGCGTGCTGGCCCGGCACGCGCAGGGGTTCGACCCGCGTGACCTGTCCGCGGCCGGGGTGCGTCCCGTCGCGGGCGCGGACCAGCTCGCGGTGGCGCGCGCCGTGGCCGCCGGGGTGACGGTCGGACCGGAGGTGCTCGGCTACATCGTCGACCTGTGCCGCGCCACGCGGGCGATGCCGTCGGTGCGGCTCGGGGTGTCCCCGCGCGGCGCCACCGCGTTGCTCGCCGCGACGCGGGCGTGGGCCTGGCTGTCCGGGCGGGCGTTTGCGACCCCGGACGACGTGAAAGCGCTTGCGCGGCCCGCGCTGCGGCACCGGCTGAACCTGCGGCCGGAGGCCGAGCTGGAGGGCGCGACCGCGGACGGCGTGATCGAACGCGTGCTGGCCACCGTTCCCGTCCCGCGCTGACATGGCGATCACCGGCCGGGCCGGCCTGCTGGCGCTCGTGGGCATCGTCGTGGTGGCGCTCGGGGTGCCGTCGTGGACGGGTGTGCTCGCGGTGCTCGGCGTGATCGCGCTCGGTGTCGTCGTGGATCTGCTGCTCGCGGCTTCGGTGCGGGGGCTGGGGTTCGCGCGGTCCGGGGC
>NZ_PQHW01000196.1 GCF_003385215.1 Amycolatopsis thermalba
CCGGTGACGACGTTGGCGATGCCCTGGCCGATCGCCTCGCGGGTCTTGTTGGAGTGGGTGTCGGTGATGTCGTCGACCAGCTTCGCGGTCATCAGCGACTCCATCAGCGCGACCAGCGCGAACGCCAATGCGTAGGGGGCGATGGTGCTGAGCGTGTCGACACTGAACGGCACGTCAGGCAGGCCCGGGACCGGCAGCGACGACGGCAGGGCGCCCTTGTCGCCGACCGTGGGGACCGCGATCCCGGCGGCCACCGTCAGCACGGTGAGGGCCACAATGGACACCAGCGGCGCGGGGATCACCTTGGTGACCTTGGGGAACAGGATCATGACTGCGAGCCCGCCGGCGAACAGCGGGTACACCGGCCACGGCACGTCGATCAGCTCCGGCACCTGGGCCAGGAAGATCAGGATCGCCAGCGCGTTGACGAAGCCGACCATGACGCTGCGCGGGACGAACCGCATCAGCCGGGCCACGCCGAGCGAGCCGAGCACGATCTGGAACAGCCCGCCGAGGATGACCGCGGCGATCAGGTAACCCAGCCCGTGCTCGCGGGCCAGTGGCGCGACCACGAGCGCGATCGCGCCGGTGGCCGCGGAGATCATCGCCGCGCGCCCGCCCGCCACCGAGATGACCACGGCCATCGTGAACGAGGCGAACAGGCCGATGCTGGGATCGACCCCGGCGATGATGGAGAACGAGATCGCCTCCGGGATCAACGCCAGCGCCACCACCAGGCCGGCGAGGATCTCGGTGCGGGCGACCCGGGGCGACAGCCACGACGGGCGGGCGCCGCGCAGGCGCGCGAAGGACAACGCATTCGACACGTACGGACAACCAATGCTCGGGCGCGCACCGGGCGCGGCGACACGGACAGGACGACGGCGAGCGGGCACCCGGGCGGATGACCCGGACCGCGCCGGCCGCGGGCGTCGGTGACCCGGCCGGACCGCCGGCACACGCGCGGCGGCCGTCGGCAACTCTACCCTCACGTTAGACGAGAGATGGGGCCGAGTGCGGGCGGGATCACGCCAGGCGGCGCTCGTCCCGCACGGAACCCGCCCGTACTCGACGGTGGGGGGTGCGCGGTCAGCGCGACCGGACCGGGGCGGAGCTCCGCCGTCCCGGCGCCTGGTCCAGGTGCGCCCGCAACAGCGCGGCGAACTCCTCGGCGACGCGGAGTTTCGCGCGCAGGTCCGCACACGCCTGCTCGGCGGTCCGGCTGAACTCGGCCAGCCGGGCGGCCGGGACCGCGAGGTCCGGGCTGCCGGGAACGGGATCGAGGATGGCCAGCAGGTCGCGCATCTCCTCCAGCTGGAACCCCAGCGGTTTCATCCGCTTGATCAGCTGGAGCCGGTCCACGTCCGGCTCGGTGTAGAGCCGGAACCCGCCCTGGCTGCGCGCGCTCGGCACGACCAGCCCGACTTCCTCGTAGTAGCGGATCGTGCGCAGGGACAGCCCGGTGCGCTCGGCCACCTCGCCGATCTGCATCTGCTCCCGCACGCCGGATCCCTCCTGGCCGTCCCGCCACACCGTCCGCCCACGATACCGGCACCTGACCGGAGCGCCGTCGGACGTGATGCGACCGGCGGCGCGGGCGCCGTCGTCAGGACGTGCTGCCGCGCAGCGCGGTGAGTGGATCGGCGAAGCCGGCGCCCATCGCGGGTCGCCGGTGAACCCGGCGGTCGCGTCGTGAGCGCTGCTGAGCCGGAAAGCAGCCGGCGCTCCGGCGCGGGTCCACTGTGGACCGGATCAGCGCGGGTCCGGCAGCGTGGTCTGCACGGTGCGGAAGGAATCCGGCTCGCTGGCGAAGATGCCGTTCAGCGGGTCCTGCAGCTCGATCGACGCGATCACCGTGGCGACCAGCACCGCGGCGGTGACGGCCATGAGCGCGACGTGGTTCCGCCGCGCCCGCAACCCGATCAGCAACGGGAACGCGATCATGAGCACCGCGCCGACGATCGTCGCCGCGAGGAGGGTTTCGGTGAACGGGTCCTGGTCCGTCGCGGCGTCGACACGCGCGCGGTGGTTGTCGTCGAGGACGCGGACGTCCTGGAGCGCGTTCTCGCGGGCGGTGCTCAGCTGGTCGGTGTCGGCGGGGAGCGCGGACACGCGCTGGCGCATCGTGCTGATCAGGTCCGCCACGGCACCGTCGTCGTGGCCGTCCGCCAGCCGCGCCCATTCGCCGTCGACGACCTCGTCGGCGTACCCGCGGACCAGGTCCTGCACGGCGATGCGCGCCGGGTCGGGCACCCCGTCCACCTGCCAGTAGAGATCGATCAGCGCGTCGGCCTCCGTCGCGGCCCGGTTGTCCAGGTCGTCGCCGTTCTCCCAGGCGAAGACCACGTAGAACGCGAGCACGACCAGGAAGAGCGCGTTGAAAAGGCCGCCGAGAAATGAAAGACCATCGGAATCGAATTCACCCGATGCGGCTGTCCTGGTGCGCCCGAGAACAATCGTCACCGCGACGATGAGCAGGGTGATGAGTACGATGATCAGTACCAAGTTGGTGATCACGCCTGGCGACTGTACGGGCGTCCATCCGGAACTTCCAGTTGACTCGTCGAAGGTTCCCCGAAAGAGCCGGTCGGACGGCTTCGCGGAGGGTGTGGAATATGAAATGTCGTTTCCTCGGGGTCGTGGCGCTCCTGCTGTGGGTCACGCTGCCGCCGGTGGCCCACGCCGCGCCGGCGGCCCCCTGGGCCGTGGTGTTCGACCAGCAGGTGGCCGGTGATTTCGTCACGGTGGGTAACACCGTCACCGTCTGCCCGCCGGATGCCGGCGCCGTCCTGTGCCGGGTCGCCGAAGGCGGGGTCGCCGTGGGGCCGCCCGGTCAGAACGACCGGTACCGGATGGTCTGGGCCGACGTCGACGGGCGGCCCGAGACGTACAACTCGTCGACCGCGCGGGTGCCGCTCCCGGCCGGGGCGCGGGTGCGCCACGCGGAGCTGACCTGGGCCGGCGTCCTGGGCGACGGCGCCGGGCCGTGCGCCCGCGGCACCCGCACGCCGGGCAGCCCGCAGACCCAGCCGGTGACGCTGGCCGCCGCGGGCGCGGTGACGGTGCTGCGGCCCGGCCGGTTCACGATCCGCCGGGACGGGCCCCGGCCCGGCCTGGACCGCTGGTACAGCGCGCACGCCGACGTCACCGGCGCGCTGCGCGACCGGCCCGGCCCGCTCGACGTCACGGTCGGCAACATCTGGACCCCGCAGGGCGCCGGGTGCTTCGGCGGCTGGTCGCTGGTCGTGGTGTGGGAGGCGCCATCGGCGCCCCCGCGGCACGTCACGGTCTACCACGGCCACGACCGGATCCGGCCGCACCGCGGCGACTGCGTGCGGCTGCGGGAGGCCGATCCCGGCGCGCCGGTCACGCTGGGGATCACCGCCTTCGAAGGCGATCTCGGCCTCACCGGCGACGCGATCCTGGCCGGTGGCCGGGTGCTGCGTCCCGGGCCGCCGGCCACGACGGCCAACGCGTTCGTCTCCGCCGCCGCGGGCGCCGTGAACCCGCGGCACCGCTCCAACATGGCGGTGGACGCCCAGGACCTGCCGGCCCATCCCGGCCCGGACGGCGAACCGCTGCGGCTCGGCCTGGTCACCCGGCACGACGACTTCCTGGTGGCGACCCTGGCGTTGTCCAGCGCAGGCGCGGCGACCGGCACGACGGCGGCCGTGGCGCCGGCGCCCGCCCCGCTGGTCACCCCGGCCC
>NZ_PQHW01000197.1 GCF_003385215.1 Amycolatopsis thermalba
GAATGTCGAGGGCGGCATTGATCAAATGGGCGTCATCCCAGTCCCGCTGCGAGACCGGATCGCGAAGCCACTGGTAGTAGGCCTGCCGGGAGATACCCAGCACCCTGCACGTCACCGCGACCGGCACTCGCACAGGGGCGCCGGCCGCGGCCAGTTCACGGACGAGCGGGAAGGCTATTTTCCCGGCAGGTTGCCCTGCGCGAGGTAGGCGGCGGCTTTGCGCAGGACCTCGTTCTCCTGCTCCAGCAGCCGGTTGCGTTTACACAGTTCGCGCAGCTCAGCGGACTCCTCGCGGGTTACGCCGGGCCGGGTGCCGTCCTCGACGTCGGCGGCGCGCAGCCAGTTGGCCAGGCAGGACTCGGAGATCCCGAAGTCTTCGGCGACCTGCTTCAACGGGGTCTCGCCGCGACGGGCCACGGCGACCACGTCGTCACGGAACTCGCGGGGATAGGGCTTGGGCACGATGACATCCTTCCAGGCGAGGCCGGAACCTCACAGGTGAGGTGTCAACCAGACCCTGAGCAGACCCCAAGGCACCACCGCATCGATCGCGGTCGCCGATCTGCACACCGACCTCACCGCGCTCGTGAATCCCACGACGGGTGCTGTCATCGGGTCGCGCAGCTACAGCCCCTTCGGCGAAATCACGGCATCAGCCGGCACGCAAACGGCCCTGGGATATCAGCACCAGTACACCGACCCGGGCACGGGCAACGTGAACATGGGCGCCCGCTGGTACCAGCCGACCACGGGCGGGTTAGCCTCCCGGGACGTCGCAACGCTGGACCCACGAGACATCGGGAACACGAACCGATACGCCTACGCCGGCGGAGACCCCCTGACCGCCCTGGATCCAAGTGGTCTGTTCTGGGGCAAGGTCTGGGACGTCGTCAAGGAGGTCTCCGGTTACAACGACATCGCCGGTTGCGTCAACGGCTCGTGGAGCGCATGCGGGTGGGCGGTCGCCGGCTTCACCCCATGGGGTAAGGCCGCCAAGGCGGCCAGCACCGCTGGTCGGGCAGTGGCCGGTGCCGTGCGCGGCGCCGACAACGTACCGATGCCACGTGGCCACGTCTCCGCGCCGCCGCCGCGATCGCGATTCGACGGAGACCTCCCACCTGCACGCCGTGCGGATGCTCCGAGCCCGCGGCGTGGGGTGCCGAGTGGCGCCGTCGTGCGAGGCGCGACCAAAGCCGGGAAATCGCTGAAGTACGGACGGGCCGCAGGGGCGGCCCTCTCCGCCGGGGGTCGCGCCGGATCCGCTGCTGCGGCCGCAGCAGCGCGCGCTGCGGCCGAGGCCGCCCGCCAGGCCGCCCGCCAGGCGATGGTGCGAGCCCGAGCGCTGACTCCTGCAGCGCGGCCACCTCTCTCGCCGTCGCTCTCACCCAGCATGAGAGCCAGCCTCGAGGCCGCCAACAACCAACCCGTCATCAACCTCAAGGTCCTCGACCCCGCCAACGGCGCACAAGGCCGAGCGGCAGCCGATGCCGGCCCATTCACCCCTGCCACCGACCCGACAACCGCCACCACAGCCAACCTGTCAACGGGCGGCACAGTTCCGGACAACTTCATCGATCTCTACCACGGGACTACAGCAACTGATGCACATAAAGTCAGAGCGAACGGAATCAATCATCGTGCCGGTCGACCTGACCTGGACTTCGGTCAAGGTTTCTACACGACGCGCGATCCGAAACAGGCAGTTGATTGGGCGATTAGGCAGGCGAATCGGGACAAGGACGTACCTGCGGTCCTGCATTTCAGAGTTCCTGTTTTTGAGTTGGAAGCCCTGACCTCGAGAACCTTCGTCGAGGCGGATGACGCGTGGCGGGAGTTCACGCTGCATCACCGTTCCGGTGGAGCTCTCCATCATTATGATATGGTGGAGGGTCCGATGGTGGGCAACGTGTCCAATCTCAGGAATGGAGGTACGGGACGGCCATGAGGCAACCAGGTGACGTTCCACACGAGCGCCGCAGTGACGATGCTGAGCAGGTATCTTCGGTGATCGAGCACTGCTCCTGGATTAGCGATTTCGCTCGTGACTACTTCTGCGAGATTGTTAAGTACATGGTTGCCGAGTTTGGTATCACTGAAGAAGAAGCTATTGGGCGCGTCAATTATGAGACCAGTCATTGGGACATCTATAATCCCAATTTCGATGATATGCTCGGCCATGAAGAACCGGCCTATTGGGCGCACAACATTTACTACGGCCACAATTCACACTGGTGGCGAGTATCGCGCGAAACGTTGGAACCACTTCCGTGGCGTAAGGATTAGATTCCAGCCTCTGTTTGGTGTCTATTCTTCCGGTCCTGATGGATGACGATCTTCCACCCGCGCGTTGTGCGGACGCGCCGAATCCGCGGCGTGGGGTGCCGAATGGCGTTGTCATCCGGGGCGTGACCAAAGCCGGGAAAGCGCTGAAATACGGACGGGCCGCAGGGGCGGCCGTGGTCGCCGGGGGGCCGCGCCGGATCGGCCGCGGCGCGTGCCGCGGCCGAGGCCGCCTGCCAGGCGATGGTGCGAGCTCGAGCGTTGACCTCCTGCGGCGTGGCCACCCGACTTGCCACCCATCCTGCGGCCAGATCAGCACCCGCCCTGCCTCGGCCCACTTCGCGAAGTGGGGCGGCAGTTCGCGATTGTGCGGGAGAACGTGAGTCAGCCCAGCCGGCGGGCGCGCGCGGACCAGCCATCCCGGACAGCTCACCGCTAGGGTTTGCGGGGAGCGGCCATCGAGTGCCAGCAGCCAGTCGATGAAGTCTTGGACGTCGCCTTTGCGTGCCGCTCGCCAGACGGCGGTGGAGCCACGACCAGACCCGTCCCACGAAGGGATCCCTTTGAGTCAGTGGCTCCTGTTGCGATCGTGGCGAAGGTCGAGCCGCCCCTCGGTCCACTCTGTTCCCTGTTCGTACAACATGTTCTCGTTTGCCGCGCGAGCGGGCGCCCTCACCCGCCGAGGCTGCCCGCCTCGTCGAGAAGGCCTTCGCGCTCCACGAAGACTGGGGAACCCTCGTCTGGCTGGTCATGACCACCGGCATCCGCCGCGGCGAAGCCTGCGCCCTCCGCTGGTCCCGCGTCGACCTCGACGAAGGAATCATCGAGATCCGCCGCAGCTACACAAAGCTCCGCGGCGTGGGCCAGGAGAAGGACACCAAGACCGGGTCGGGCTGTGGAGCTGTCTGGGGGACTGTTTCAAGATCGGTGTTTCTGGCCCGACACGCCGGGCTGAGGTCCGGCGGGATGGGCACTGTGAGTGATGACATCTGGGGCTGTGACTCCACGTAAGAGTGAGAAGCGGTTGTCGCCGGAG
>NZ_PQHW01000198.1 GCF_003385215.1 Amycolatopsis thermalba
CCGCACGTTGCCCGGCGGCTGGCTGCTCGGCGGGCCACCGCTCGGGCCGAGACCGCCGCCCCCGCCACCGCCGCCCCCGCTGCCACCGGAGCGCAGCCCGCCGGTGCTCTTCATCGTCTTCGGCTTGCCGCCCAGCGGGGGCACCGACGCGTACCCGCCCTCGACGTCCTTCTTCACCAGCGCCATGACCCGGTTGATCTGCTCGTTCGCCCCGTTGAGCAGGCCCTGGATCTGGTCCCGCGCGCCCGCCGCGATCCCGCTGGTCTTCCGCGCGTTCGCGGCCATGATCTCGGCCGACGTCGGTGAGGGCATCGTGGCGCCCTCCTTGCCTTCGCGCACCTCGCGTTCCATCGCCTCGGCCGCGTTCGCGTTGGTCACCGCGTCGCCGTTGGCCTTCTCGATGTCGGTCTGCGCCTGCTGCTTGATCGTGTCGATGCGGCCCTTCACGTCGGCCAGCGACGTCTGCAGGTTCGTCAGCTCCCGCGCGACCTCGTCGAGGTGGTCATTGACCTTTCTGCCCGCGTCGCCGATCTGCTTGACGTAGACGAAGAACGTGTCGGCCGCCGGCCCGGTCCACGTGCCGCCGCCCAGGGCCGCCGTCGCGTTGCGCAGCGCCGCCGAATGGTCCCCCGAGTCCTTCGACGCCTGCGTGAACTGGTCCGCGACGGCCTGGATCCCCGCCGGGTTCAGCTTCTCGACCTGCTGCGCCCGGGTCTGCACATCGTTCCATTCGGGCGGCATGCCCGGTGCGGCCACCATGTCAGGCCCGCAGGCTTCCGTCCTTGACGGTGGCGCTGTCACGCGCCGCGTCGTCGGTCTCCCGCAGCGCCCGCGCCGCGTCGCGCAGGGCGCTGCCGGTCGACGTCATCAGCTCGGCGGCCGCGTCGAACTGCTTGTGCACGCCGTCGCGGAACGTCCCCAGTGCGTTCACCATGCCGTCCGACGGGTGCTCGCCCGGCTCCAGCTCGTCCGGGTGCTTGATGGCGCCGAACGGGTTGTCCCCGGTCACGCCCGTGACCTTGTCCTTGGCTTTCTTGAAGTGCTCGTGGATGGCCTCGACCTGCCCGGCCACATACTCCAACGAGTCCGGATCGCTTTCAGGCACGTCGCTCACTGTAGGACGATCATCGCGACGCGTACGCGGTTTCCGGCAAGTTCCACCATCCGGTGGTTCACACCTCGTCGAGCAGCTCCGCGACCCGGCTCGCCAGCAGCTGGTTGTCGGCCGGTGCGACCGTCGCCCAGCCCTGCCCGCCGACCTGCAGCAGGTACCGGCCCGCGTCGGTGTCGTAGAACGCCACCACCCGGCCCGCGCGCCGCCCCTGCCGCTCGACGCCGAACTGCCCGCGCGTGGTCATCCCCACCAACATGCCGGCCAGTTCCTGCGCCTCCCACAGCTCGACGCCACGGTCCTCCAGCGCGGTGACCAGCGACTTCGGGTCGCCCTTCGCGTCCGCGTCGGCGGCCCGCAGGGTGCCGTGGGGCAGGGTCACCGAGTGCCCGACCCCGCCCGGCTGCTCACCGGCCACCGACACCGCGGACTCGGCCAGCGCGTTCGGCCGCGCCGGGATGAGCCACACCTCGCCCGAGTCCACCACCGCCAGCAGCGCCTGGTTGCCGTTGCTCGCCGCGAGGCCGCGGATCTCCCGGCCGGTCCACACCCACACGTCGATCGAGACCTGCGGGTTCGCCAGCAGGGTCGCCATGTCGACGATCTCCCCGACGGCCCGCCGCCCGCGCGCCAGTCCCCGGTCGGCGAGCATCTCCCAGGCGCGGTCTTCGAGTTGGCGTCGCTCGGTGTGGGTGGGGCCCGCGCTGGGCATCCGCAGGGCCGGGTGGGCGCGCGGCAGGCGCAGGCTCTGCCACAGGACGTCGAACTCGAGCGTCGTCAGGACGAGGCTCATCGGTCGCCGATCGTGTCCGGTGCGACGTCCCGCCGGTCGGTGAACAGGTCGTTGTCGTCGACGCCGAAGCGCCGGACTTCTTCCTCGCCGTCGCGCGGTGCGGCGGGTTCGAGGATGGCGCGGGTGGTCACCGGGTCCGGGGTGTGGCCGCCGCGCCGGGCCAGGCGGGCTTCCTCCTCCTCGGGCAGGTCGTCGGCGGGGATCTGGTGGATGCGGTGACCGGCGGTGTTCCGGCCGACGCGGCTCTGCCGGTCACCCTCACCGGCGAGCGCGCCACTCGCCCCGGCCGCACCGAGCGCGGGGGCGGCCTCGGCGAGCCCACTGAGCCCCGAGGGGGCCCGCACAGCAGCGAATCCCGGCCCGACGGCGGTGGGAGCCGTGGCGGAGGGCGGCACGGCACCGGCGGAGCGCCCCTTGCCGAGCGCTTCCTCGGCGGGGGTGGCCGCGTTTCCGGCCCCGGCGCCTGTGCCGCTTCCGGAGGCCGACCCGGCCCTGGCGTTCCCTCCGGGAACAGCAGCGGAGCGTCCTCCAGCGCCGTGGGCTTCCCCGGTGCCCGGTTGCCCGGCGGAGCCGGGTACGCCCGGGCGGGAGGTCAAGCCGGATCCGCTGCCGGAGCTCGTCCGGCCGCTGCCCGCGGCACCGGCGCCGTGCTGTCCAGCGGAGCCGGACGCCTGGCGATCGGCGAACCCGGCTGCGCCGGGTCGCCCAGCGGCGCCTCCGGCACTGGCCGCGCCGCGGTGTCCAGTGGCCCCACCGGCACCGGCTCGTCCAGCGGCCGCGCCGGAAGCGGGAGGCCCGGCTGCACCGCGGTGCCCAGCAGTCGTCCCGCCCGTGCCGGACCGGACGGCGCCTGCCGCGCCAGCGACCCCCGCGCCTTCCGCGGTCGAAGCGGCGGTGCCCACAGCCGGAGCCCCGCCGCCGGCCAAGCCCATCCCCGAGGTGTCCGGGGTCGTGTCCTTCGTCCCCTGGGCTTGCGTCGGCGTGGTGTCCGGGAGCGACGGCACCGGCGCCGCCGCGCCACCCACCCCCGAAACCACCCCGGTCCCCGGCGCCGACAGCAGCGAAACCGGCGCCGGGGACCGGGGTGGTTTCGGGGG
>NZ_PQHW01000199.1 GCF_003385215.1 Amycolatopsis thermalba
CAGAGTTTCGGTGGTCATGGCGGCAGGGAAACGCCCGGTCCCATTCCGAACCCGGAAGCTAAGCCTGCCAGCGCCGATGGTACTGCACCCCCGCGGGTGTGGGAGAGTAGGACACCGCCGAACACAATTTGATACTCGAGGCCCCGGTCGAGAACTGTAAAAGGTTCTCCCGGGGCCTCGAGCTTTTTGCCCGGTACTGCCCGAACAAGGCGGACAGCACCGGGCGATCAAGCCAGCAGAGCCTCCACATCGGCACGCAACGCGGCCATCGTCGCCGTCGCATCCACTCGCACCTCCGCCAACGCGGCGGCGTCCGCCACCGGCCGCGCCACCTGCAGGTAGCACTTCAGCTTCGGCTCGGTGCCCGACGGGCGGATCACCACCCGCACCCCGCCGCCGGCGATCCGCAACGCGTCGGTCTCCGGCAACAGATCCTCCATCTCCACGGCCAACCCGGCCAGCTCGGCCGGCGGCGTCTTCCGCAGACGCGCCATCAGCTGCCCGCGGACCGACAGATCCGTCACCCGCAACGACACCTGGTCCGTCACGTACACCCCGTGCGCGACGGCGAGCCGATCCAGCTCGTCGAGCAACGACCGGCCCTCGGCCTTCAGCTTCGCCGCCAGATCACACGCGAGCGTCGCCGCGGCGATGCCGTCCTTGTCCCGCACGAAGTCCGGGTTCACGCACAGCCCGAGCGCCTCCTCGTAGGCGAACACCAGCCCCGCACCGGAGCGGGTCAGCCACTTGAACCCGGTCAAGGTCTCCGCGTACCGGGCGCCGTGGGCGCGGGCGATCGCACCCAGCATCGACGCGGACACGATCGTCGTCGCCACCAGCGGGTCCGGGTTGCTGGTCGTGGACAGGACGTACTCGCCCAACAGCACCCCGGTCTCGTCCCCGCGGAGCATCCGCCACGTGCCTGCCGGGTCCGGGACGCCGACGGCACACCGGTCGGCGTCCGGGTCCAGGGCGATGGCGAGGTCGGCGTCCACCTCCGCGGCCAAGGCGAGCAGCAGATCGGTCGCGCCGGGCTCTTCCGGGTTGGGGAAGGACACCGTCGGGAAGTCCGCGTCCGGGTCGGACTGCTCGGGCACCAGGTGCACGTCGGTGAACCCGGCCCGGGACAGCGCCGCACGCAGGACGTCGGCGCCGACCCCGTGCAGCGCGGTCGCCGCGACCCGCAGATCGCGGTGCGGAGACCGCGGGACCTGCGACACCCGGTAGAGGTACTCGTCGAGGATCTCCTCCCCGAGCACCGTCGCCCCGGGCTTGCGGGGCACGCTGATCGCGCCCGGCGCGTCGGCGATCGCGGCTTCGATCTCGGCGTCGGCGGGCGGCACGATCTGGATCGCGGTGTCGTCGTAGAGCTTGTAGCCGTTGTCCGCGGGCGGGTTGTGGGACGCGGTGATCTGGATGCCGGCGGCCGCGCCGAGGTGTTTGGTCGCGAACGCCACCAGCGGTGTCGGCAGTGCCCGGGGCAGGACCCGCACGTCGAACCCCGCCGCGTGGAGGACCTCGGCCGCCGCCGCGGCGAACTCCGCCGAGCCGTGGCGGGCGTCCCGGCCGACGACCTCGCGCCGGCCGGCCTTGCCGTGCTCGGTCAGCCAGGCCGCGACCCCGGCCGTGGTGCGGACGACGACCGCGGTGTTCATGCCGTTCGGCCCCGCCCGGACGGGACCGCGCAGCCCGGCGGTGCCGAACTCGAGCGGGCCTGCCATCCGGTCGGCGAGGTCGTTCAACGCGTCCGGGGCACCGTTCATCGCGGCGGCGAGCACGGCCTGCAGCTCCTGCCGCGCGGCCGGGTCGACGTCGTCGGCGATCCAGCGGAACGCGCGGTCCCGGAGTTCCGGGTCGAGCCGGCTCATGCGCGCGCGACGAGCTGACGCAGCAGGGTGCCCATCTTCTCCGCCGACGCGCGTCCGGCCTCCAGGACCTCCTGGTGGCTCAGCGGTTCGCCGGTCATGCCCGCGGCGAGGTTGGTGACCAGGGACAGCCCGAACACCTCGACGCCGGCGGCGCGCGCGGCGATCGCTTCGAGCACGGTCGACATGCCGACCAGGTCGGCGCCGAGGGTGCGCAGCATGCGGATCTCGGCGGGGGTCTCGAAGTGCGGACCGGGCAGGCCCGCGTAGACGCCCTCGGTCAGGCTCGGGTCGATCTGGCGCGCCAGGTCCCGCAGGCGGTGCGAGTACAGGTCGACCAGGTCGACGAAGTTCGCGCCGGTGATGGGGGAGGTCGAGGTCATGTTGAGGTGGTCGCAGATCAGCACCGGCTGGCCGACCTGGTAGTCGTCCCGCAGGCCACCCGCGGCGTTGGTGAGCAGGACGGACTTCACGCCCGCGGCGGCCGCGGTGCGCACGTTGTGCACGACGCGGCCCACGCCCTTGCCCTCGTAGAGGTGGGTGCGGCCGAGCAGCACCAGGGCACGCTTGCCGTCGACGTCCACCGAGCGGACGGTGCCGCCGTGCCCCACGGCGGTCGGGGTCTCGAAGCCGGGCAGCTCACCGAGCGGGATCTCCGCCTCGGGCTCGCCGATCACGTCCGCCGCGGGACGCCACCCGGAGCCGAGAACCACCGCGATGTCGTGCTTGGCGAAGCCGGTGCGCTCGGCGATGGTGGCGGCAGCAGCCGACGCCACATCTTGTTCGGTCATGGGAACATCCTCCCAGCGCCGCGCCACGCCGCGCGTTGAACCCAAGGTAGCTGGGTGGTCATCCCGTCGCCTGACACGTGACGATCACCTTGAGCCAGGGCCGCAACCCAGGCCGCCAACCGGCGGCCGACGGTGCCAACCTTGCGGCCCTGGCTCAAGGTGATATGCACAAACCGGAAGGCGACGGGATGACCACCCAGCGACCACCTGCTCGGGGTGAGACAACAACGGTCCCCCGTCATCCCGGAGCCTGCCTGTCCGGCGAGGACATCTCTTGATCTTTAGAGGTGGCTGGGGGCAGGCGAAGAGCCCGCCCTACGGGC
>NZ_PQHW01000002.1 GCF_003385215.1 Amycolatopsis thermalba
GTCAGGGGGCGGATACCTATCGCCGGTCGGGGGCGGTGCAGGCGGAGGCGCTGGCGGGTGCGGCGGCGTTGGCGGATGGGATCTCCACCGGTGTGATGATCATGGGCACGGTGGTGGGTTTCGTGCGCGAGATGGTGCGCGACATCGTGGCCGAGCTGGTGGGGAAGCTGATCACGTGGGCGTTGGAGGCGGCGTGCACGTTGGGGTTTGCGACGCCGTTGATCGCGGCGCAGGCGACGGCGGCGATTTCGTCGGCGGTGACTCGGATTGCGGATTTCATCCGGAAGCTGGTCAAGACGATCGGGAACGTGTCGCCGCGGATCAGCCGGGTCATCGGCAAGCTGGATGAGATCATCCAGAAGCTGAGCAAGATCGGCCGCAAACTCGGCGGCGGTGATGGCACCACTCCTTCGGCCGCGTCCGGCGGTGGTGGGAAGGTCGACACGCCGGACCTGGACAGCCCGACCAGCCCGGACGCTCCCAACAGCCCCGACGGCGCGGACGGCACCCCAGGCACCACCCGTCCCGGTGACGGCTCGGGAACTCCGCTCCGCCAGGACGCCGCGGATCCCGACCTGCGTTCCCAGGAGCCGGTCGGTCGTTGCGGCCGGCGTGAGCCGATCGACATGGCGACGGGCGAGATGTACCTCGTCCAGAAGGACGTGCACCTCCCCGGCGTACTGCCGCTGGTCCTGGAACGCGTCCACGTCTCGTCCTATCGGTCCGGGCGTCTGTTCGGCCCGTCCTGGGCGTCCACACTGGACCAGCGTCTGGAGTTCGACGAGCACGGTGTGTGCTACGCGGGGCCGGACGGCGTGATCCTCGTGTACCCGGAACCGCCGGCCGACGGCGAGGTCTACGCGGCCGCCGGCGCGCGATGGCCGTTGTCGCGCACCACCGACGGTGGATACACGATCAGGCAGCCGCAGACGGGCCGGGTTCTCCGGTTCGCCCCCGCCCGCGCCGGCACCGCCGAACTGAGCGCCATCGAGGACCGGTCCGACCGGATCGAGTTCGACCGCGATCCCTCGGGTGTGCTGCGCGCGGTCCGGCACTCCGGTGGTTACCAGGTCGACGTCCTGGTGTCCGAGGGGCGGGTGGCCGAACTCCGGCTGCACGATCCGCGGACGGACGGGATTCCGCTCGTGCGGTACGCCTACGACGACGGCCACCTCACCGAGGTCGTCAACTCGTCCGGCCGTCCGCTGCGGTTCGCCTACGACCACGCCGGGCGGATCACGCGGTGGGACGACCGCAACGGTGAGTGGTACGCCTACACCTACGACCACCGGGGGCGGTGCGTCCGGACCGAGGGCTCCGGCGACGCGCTCGCCGGCACCCTCGACTACGACACCGACAACCGGGTGACGACCGAGACGAACTCGCTGGGCGAGGTCAGCCGGTACCACTTCAACGAGTTCAACCAGCTCATCCGTGAGATCGACCCGCTGGGCAACGAGACCCGGTTCGAGTGGGACCGCTACCACCGGCTTCTCGCCCACACCGACCCGCTGGGCCGGACCACGCGTTACCGCTACGACGAACTCGGCAACCTCGCCGCGGTCACCCGTCCGGATGGCACCCAGGCGCTCATCGAGTACAACGAGCAGGGCCTGCCCGCGACCGCCGTCGATCCGGACGGGTCCGTCTGGCGCTACGAGTACGACGAGTCGGGCAACCGCACCGTCGTCGTCGATCCGACGGGCGCCATCACCAGGTACGGGTACGACGAATCGGGGCACCTGGCCACGATCACCGACCACTTCGGCAACGTGGTGCGCCGGGCGACCGACGCCGCGGGACTGCTCACCGCGGTCACCGAGCCGGATGGCGGTGTCACGCGATACCAGCGTGACCAGTTCGGGCGGGTGTCCGTCGTGCTGGACCCGGTGGGCGGCGAGACGCACCTCCGCTGGACGGTCGAGGGCAAGCTGTTGTCCCGTACGCATCCCGACGGCGCCACCGAGCGGTGGTCCTACGACGGCGAGGGCAACGAGGTCGATCGGATCGATGCGAACGGCAACGTGACGCGTGTCGAGACGACCCACTTCGACCGGTTCGCCGCCCAGACCGGGCCGGACGGTTCCCGGTTCGAATTCCGCTACGACAGCGAAATGCGGCTCCGCGCGGTCCGCAACCCGCTGGGCGCGGAGTGGACCTACGAGTACGACCAGGCGGGGCGGCTCGTCGCCGAGACCGACTACAACGGCCGCACGATCCGGTACGAGCGGGACGCGGCGGGCCAGCTCGTGGCGCGCACGAACGGCGCGGGTGAGACCACGCTGTTCGTGCGGGACGCGTTGGGCAACATCGTCGAGCGGCGGTCCCGCGACGGGGTCGCGACGTTCGAGTACGACCCGGCGGGGCGGTTGATCCGGGCCCGCAACGAGCACGCGGACGTCCGTTTCGAGCGGGATCCGGCCGGCCGGGTGCTCGCGGAGACGATCAACGGCCGCTCCACGGTGTTCGCCTACGACGCTGCCGGGCGTCGGACCTACCGCCGGACGCCCTCGGGTGTGGAGAGTTTCTGGGACTACGGGACGACCCATCGTCCGGTCTCGCTCCGCACGGGTGGGCGGACGTTTTCGTTCGGTTTCGACGCTGCCGGTCGTGAGGTGGAGCGGCTGCTGGACAGCGGGACCACGCTCGCGCAGACCTGGACTCCGGCACACCGCCTGAGCTCGCAGACCGTGGCGAGCGTGACGGACCGCTCCCAGGGGGCGATGCGGAACCTGTACCAGCGCCGGTACCACTACCGCCCGGACGGGTTCGTCCGCGCGGTCGAGGACGACATCGCGGGTGTGCGGCAGTTCGAACTCGACGCGAACGGCCGCGTGGAGCAGGTCACCGGCACTGCCGGCAGCGAGCGCTACGCCTACGACCCCGCGGGCAACATCCGGGCCGCCGGCTGGGCGGGCGCCGAGGACCAGGGCCCACGCGAGTACCAGGGTTCGCTCGTCCTCTCGGCCGGTCGCGTGCGGTACGGGTACGACCGGCAGGGGCGGGTGACGTTCCGGCAGAAGAAGCGCCTGTCCGCGAAACCCGACACGTGGCACTACACCTGGGATTCCGACGACCGGCTGGTCGCCGTGGTCACGCCGGACGGCACGCGGTGGCGCTACCTCTACGACGCGCTCGGCCGCCGGATCGCGAAACTGCGGCTGGCCGCGGACGGCACCACGGTCGCCGAACGAACCGACTTCTTCTGGGACGGCACCGTCCTCATCGAACAGATCGGCAGCGATGCCACCGCGATCTCGTGGGAGCACGACCCGGGCGGGCGGCGGCCCCTCGCGCAGATCGAGCGGGAGTTCGGCGTGGACGGCGCGCGGCAGTGGGTCGACCGCGCCTTCTACTCGATCGTCACGGACCTGGTGGGAACACCGACCGAGCTCGTCGATCCGCACGGTGGCCTCGCGTGGCAAGGCCACCGGACGCTGTGGGGCGCGGCGTTGTCCCGGCTGCGGAACCGGGCCGCGACACCGCTGCGGTTCGCCGGTCAGTACCACGACGACGAAACCGGCCTGCACTACAACGTCCACCGCTACTACGACCCGGAATCCGGTCGGTACGCGAGCAACGATCCGCTGGGGCTCGAGGGCGGGTTCAACCCGCAGGCGTACGTGCCGAACCCGACCAGCTGGGTGGACCCGCTCGGGCTCACCGCGGCGGACGGCTGCGGCCCGGATGGACCGGATGGCGCCGACGAGGAGTACGTACCGCTCTACAAGGCACCGCAACGAGGTCTGGGGCAGCAGCAGTACGACCACGGCTACAACGCGGACGACTACGGCGGGACCGGGCCGTGGGCGGCGGGCGCCTTCTTTGCCCGGGACCGGGAACTCGCCGACACCTACGCCGGTCACTACGGTGAAGGCGTCATCGAGATCCGGATCCCGGCGTCGGAGTACGCGGATCGGTTCGCCCGGTACGAACAGCCGTACCAGGGTGGGCCGCTGACCGAGGTCGAGATCCCCGCGTCTCGAGTGGAAGAACTCAACCAGTACCCGAGAAAGTGGCATCGATGATGAACGACGCGGAGTGGGCGGCTGCGAAGGAACGCTTCCCGATCGGCTCGGCGGTGGAGGCCGTGGTCGAACAACACCTGCCGTTCGGCATGGTCGTGTCCCTGCCCGGGAACGTGCCCGCGTTGATCGACGCCATCAGCTACCGGCCGGGCGGCAACGACGTGTTCGACCATTCGAAGTGGCCCGCGGTGGGCGAACCGATCCACGGCACGATCGCCGACCACCGGGACCGCAACCGGCAGATCCAGGTCCGGGTGGGGCCGCCGGTGTGGGAAAAGACCGGGGGCGATCGGTCCTGACGGTCGAGTGGTCGTTGCGCGCCGAGGACCTCGACAGGATGCGCAGCCTGCGCCGGGTGCGCAACGTGGTCGCACCCGCCGTGGCGATCGCCCACCGCGTGCGGAGCGAGGAGGTGCGGCGCGAGCTGGACGCGTGGCGCGCGGTGCTGCCACGCCTGCCCTGACCGGGCCCGTGCCGCTGCCGCGCCTGCCCTGACCGGCCGTGTACCGCCCGAGTCGTAATCCAAGAGCCGCTTTTCGACGGACGCGCTGTGCTGTCATCTGCCGTAGCTTCGGGGGCGTGCGTGATCCGCGCCGGTGGCCGGCCCTCGTGGACGTGGTGCTCACCCTCGTCCCGCTGGCGTTCGTCCTCGGGGCGACCACCGTGGCCGGCCGGTCCCAGGGGCATCCGCTCGACCTGCCCGGCTACCTGTGGCTCACCGGCGCCGCGCTGCCGCTGGTCGTGGTGCGGCGGTATCCGTTGCCGGTCTTCCTCGTCACCGCCGCGCTGACCTGGGCCTACTACAGCACGGGCCACCCGGGCGGGCCCGCCGTCGTGGTGCCGACCATCGCGCTCTTCGTGCTCACCCGCGTCCGGGGCCCGCTCGTCGCGGGGGTCGCCGGGGCGGTCGTCATCGTGGCCGGGCTGGTCGTCTACCTCGTCCGCGGCGGCGAACTCGTGCTCGACGCCCGCGCCGGGTTGTTCGTCGTGTGGCTCGTCGCCGTCGTCGGCATCGGGACCGCCGTGCGCAACCGGGTCGCGGCCAAGCGCGCGACCGAGCAGGAGGCCGCCGAGCGGCAGTCCCGGCTGGCCGAGCAGGAGCGGCTGCGCATCGCGCGCGAGGTGCACGACGTCGTCGCGCACAGCCTGGCCATGATCAACGTCCAGGCCGGCGTCGCGGTGCACGTCGCGGACCGGCGGCCGGACCAGGCCGTCGCCGCGCTGCGGGCGATCAAGGAGGCCAGCGCCGCCGCGCTCGCCGAGCTGCGCGCCACGGTCACCGTCCTGCGGTCTGGCCAGGGCCTCGGCCCCGCGCCCAGCCTGCGGCAACTCGACGAGCTGCTCGACCACACCCGCGCGACCGGCCTCACCGTCCGCGTCCACGGCTCGCCCGGCGACCTGCCCGCCCCGGTCGACGGCGCGGCCTACCGGATCCTGCAGGAGTCGCTGACCAACGTGGTCCGGCACGCCAACCAGCCCCGTACCGTCGACATCCGCTTCGCCCGCCACGACGGCCGGTTCTCCCTCGTGGTGCGCGACGACGGCCGCGGCGCCGAGACTCCCGCGATCGGCAACGGCCTGCGGGGCATGCAGGAACGCGCCGCCACCCTCGGCGGCAGAGCCGAGGCCCGCGTGGTCGACGGCGGCTTCGAGGTCCGCGCGGAACTACCCCTGGAGGAGACGTGATCCGGGTCATGCTCGCCGACGACCAGGCGCTGGTGCGCGCCGGGTTCCGCGTGCTGCTGGAGACCGAGGACGGGTTCGAGGTCTGCGGCGAGGCCGCGGACGGTGCGCAAGCGCTTGCGCTCGCCCGGGAACACCGGCCGGACGTGGTCGTCATGGACATCCGCATGCCCGGCGTGGACGGGCTCACCGCGACCCGCGAGATCACCGGCGATCCCGACCTCGCCGCGGTGAAGGTCCTGGTCCTGACCACCTTCGACGTCGACGAGTACGTCTTCCAGGCGCTGCGCGCCGGCGCGAGCGGGTTCCTGCTCAAGGACACCGATCCGGTCGAACTGCTCCGCGCGCTGCGGGTGGTCGCCTCCGGCGAGGCGCTGCTCGCCCCGACCGTCACCCGGCGCCTGATCAGCGAGTTCGTCGGCCGCCCGGAGAACCGGCGCATCGACACCGCCGCCGTCCGCCAGGTCACCGACCGCGAACGCGAGGTGCTGGCCCTGGTCGCCGGCGGCCTGTCCAACGACGAGATCGCCGCGCAGCTGGTGATTTCCCCGGCCACCGCGCGCACGCACGTCAGCCGCATCCTGACGAAACTCGGCGCGCGTGACCGCGCCCAGCTCGTGGTGCTCGCCTACGAGTCCGGCTTGGTCACCCCGCGCGGCTCACGGTGACGCAGCACCGCCACCAGCCGCACCAGGAACACCACGCCGAGCAGGCCGACGAGGCCGATCTGCACCCACATCCCGGGCCTCCTTCCCGCCCTTGATGCTCTGCTCAGTAGGCGCGCGAGAGTGGGAGGAGGTTGCGTGACACGCGGATCTCACCCGATGGGTTCACCTGCGAGGATGCGCGTCAGCGACCAGACGCGGTGCGGGTCGAGGTCCACCGGGCGGGGCGCCGGATCGGGCCGCAGCCGGCTCAGCAGGACCTGCTGGACCAGCGCGGTCGGCACGCCGCGGGTGGCCAGCCGCCGCCAGAAGACGTGGTCCTCCAGCCCGTCGGCCAGCGGATCCTCGGTCCAGCCGCCGAACGAGTCGAGCAGCTCGCGCCGCACCAGGTACCCGCTGCCGAGGTAGGGCAGCTCGGCCAGCCGGCGCTCCTCCGGCGGCAGCGCGCCCACCAGGCCCTCGATCGGGTCGGCGACCGGGCAGTGCACGACGTCCACCCCGTCGGACGCGGCGACCAGCCGTTCCAGCAGCCGGCGCGTGGCCCGCATCCCGCCGTCGAGCACCAGCAGCCACGGCGCGGACGAGCGTTCCAGCAGCTGGTTGCGCGTGTAGCCGCGGCCCAGCGGCAGCTCGTGGCGCAACAGGTCGGCCGGGCGCGGAGCGGGCCGCGGCGCGACGCCGTCCTCGCCGACCAGGATCCGCCGCGGGAGCACGGTGCCGGCGAGCAGGTCGCGCACCAGCGGGTCCGGATCGGGTTCACCCGGACGACGGACCAGCAGCACGTCGACATCCGCCCGATCGGCGTCCGGGAACACCGTCGGCACCACCGAGGGCAGCCATTCCGCCCCGGACGTACGGCGCGCGTCCGCGGTCTGCTGCCCCATCCGGGTGGCCAGGGGCGGGTTCTCGGCGGGGGCGCCGAGCGACCGGGTGCCGGCGAACCGCACGTCCCACGACGGGGTGTCGATCGCCAACGGCCGCGGCTCGTCGATGCCGCCGGTCTCGGCGAGCGGCGCGCTCGCGGGCACGCCGGGCGAGGCGGTCAGCACCCGCTCGGCCAGCTCGACCAGCGTCTTCGCGGACGCCAGCGGGTCCAGCGCGGTGCGCACGAACTCGTACCCAGCCTGACGCAGGTCGCGTTCCCGCTGCGGGTCCGCGGCCAGCGCGGCGGCGGCCGCGCCCAGCGACTCCGCCCGCGTGACGACCAGGTGCGTGCCGGGCACCAGCGGCGCGAGGTCCGTGGACGGCTCGGTCAGCACCACGCAGCCGTTGCACAGCGCCTCCAGCACCCGCACCCATTCCAGCGCGCGGGACCGCTCGCGGTGCAGGTTGAGCAGGAACCGCGAGTTCGCCAGGTGCTGGAACTTCGCCTCGCCGGGCAGGAAGTCGACCCGGCGCGGGCCCATCGGCTCGTGCGGCGGGGTGAGCAGCCGGACCCGCAGGTCCGCCAGGTCCGAAGCGTAGGAGGCGAGCAGCTTCGACCGGCGCCGCTCGGCGGTGCCGAGGTAGGTCACGTCGGTCTCGCGGGCGCTGTCCGGGTCGCCGCCCCACGCGTCCCACAGCGGCGAGTAGCCCAGCTGGAAGTGCTCGACCGGGATGCCGCGGCGGCGCAGCTCGGCGGTCGAGTCGTGGTTGATGTCCACCGCACCGGCCAGGGTCGGCACCAGTGACGCGCTGCGCTCGAACGTCGCCGTGCCCGGGTGCTCGACGCAGAACGCGATCGTGCGGCGCCGCTGCTCCTCGGTCGGCTGGTCGGCCTCCGGGGTCACCACGAAGTACTCGTGCGGCACCACGACGTAGACCGTGTCGGCGTCCGCGTCCGGGTAGCGGCCGGTCGCCGTGGTCGCGCGGAACCCGGCGCGGCGCACCGCGTCGGCGACGACCTCCAGCAGCTCGGCCATGAACCCGGAGCCGCCGGTCGCGGACACGAAGCAGAGCTGGACGGTCATGAAGTCCGCCGCCGCACGGCCCGCAGCGGCGCGGTGACCCGCCAGCTCACCGTCGCCCGCGTCGCGTCCAGTTCCCGCGCCAGTTCGGCGACCCGCTGCTCGGCGGCGAGCGTGCCGCTCTCGGCGACCGGCGCCTCCGCCGGGGCCGCGCCGGAGAGCTGCAGCTCGGCGTCGAGCAGCCGCAGCCGCAGCCGGTCCCGCTCGGCGCGGGTCTCGGCCAGCTCGGCGCGCA
This sequence comes from Amycolatopsis thermalba, assembly GCF_003385215.1. Classification (GTDB taxonomy): domain Bacteria; phylum Actinomycetota; class Actinomycetes; order Mycobacteriales; family Pseudonocardiaceae; genus Amycolatopsis_E; species Amycolatopsis_E thermalba. The sequence continues at coordinate 8,558 of NZ_PQHW01000002.1, forward strand.
GCGAATCGCGTTCGGCGCGGGCGACCAGGACGTCCCGCGCCAGCGCGTCGGCCTGCTCGGCGCGTTCGGTGTCGCCGGAGAGCTTCTCGACCTGCTTCACCAGCTCGTCGCGGTGCCGGGCCAGCTCGCGGATCTGCAGCTCGGACTCGCGCAGCTCGGTGCGCAACCGTTCGCGCTCCTCGGTGAACGCGACCCGCTCGGCCCGCAGCCGGGTCAGCTCGGCTCGCACCGCACCCGGTAGCTCGTCGGTCATCCCCGCTCCTTCACCAGCTCGGTGAGCACGTCGGCGTACTCGGCGGCGTAGCCCGCCGGGTCCAGCCAGCCGTGCAGCTTCTCGTAGGCGGCCGCGGCGATCGCGCGCCGCCGGTCCGCCGGGGTGTCCAGGGCGCGCAGCAGCGCGACGGTGAGCGCGTCCGCGTCGTTGGGCTCGAACAGCCAGCCGCTGTGCCCGTCGGTGATCATCTCGCGCGCGCCGAACACGTCGCTGGCCACGACCGGCAGGCCGCAGCACACGGCCTCCAGGATCGAGCGCGGCAGCGACTCCACGTCGGAGCTGTTCACGAACATGTCCGCGGCCTCGAACCACGGCGCCGGGTCGCGCTGGATCGGCACCAGGTCGACCCAGTCGGTCAGGCCGGCCCGCTCGGTGAACTCGGCCAGCGCCAGCCCGTACGGCGACGGGTGGTGGCCGACGATGCTCAACCGGATCCCCGGGTGCGCGCGCCGGACCCGGTCCATCGCGCTGATCAGCAGGCCCTGGCCCTTGCGCGGCTCCAGCACGCCGACGTTGAGCAGCAGCGTGGTGTCCTCGGGGATGCCGAGTTTCCGCCGCGCGGCGCGACGGTCGCGTTCGGACACCTGACCGCCGTACGTGACCATCGGCGTGCCGTAGCGGATCGTGCGGCAGCGCGCCGGGCTGGAGAACGGCAGGAACATCTCGCGCGTGGCGTCGGCGACGAACAGCAACCGGTCCGCCTCGCGCAGCGTGCTCACCCACCGATCGCGCACCGGCGGCAGCAGACCGGCCGGACCCCAGTTCTGGTAGGAGAAGTCGTTCAGGTCGAAGCTTTCGTGCAGCACCCACGCGGTCGGCAGCCCGGCCCGGATCGCCGCGTCCGCGCCGGGGAACGCGCCCAGCGTGTTGACCAGCGCGACCGAGGCGTCGGTGCCGCGCGCGAACTGGGCCAGCTCGGCGATGTGCCCTTCGTAGGAGGCGACGTCGTGCACCCGGTACGGCGAGGTCAGGTGCACGTCGATGCCGTGCGCCTCGCAGTCGGCGCGCAGCTCGCCGTCCAGTTGCGTGATCACCGTGATGCGCCAGCCGTGCCGGGTCGCGAGCCGGTCCAGCAGCTCCTGCAACCACAACTGCCCGCCGCCGACCGCGAGGCTGTGCGTGAAGACCAGCACGTGCCGCGGATCGGTGGCGCCGCGCGGGCGGGTCAGCGCCGCGCGCGTGCGTTCCGCGAGGTGGGCGGCCAGCTTGACGTCGGAATCCTCCGCGGCGGGGTTGGACAGCACGACCTCGCGCGCCTCGGAGGTCCACTCGCCGGACAGCTCGCCGCGGACGCGCACCCGCACCGACAGCGCGCGGTCCTCCCCGGCGGGCAGGTCGATCGGCACCCGCGCCTCGAACCCGCTGACCCCGGCGTCCGGGAAGTCCGGCAGGTGGTCGGCCACGTCCGGCCGCGGCAGGCGGGTGCGCGCGCGGATCGGCTCGCCGCCGTCGACGAGGACCTCGACCAGCGACGGCGCCCGCGAATCGAGCAGCACCCAGCCGCGCACGAACACCACATCGCCCTGCGGGTTGTCGCCGTGCTTCGGGGTGTCGATCTCGTACAGCCGCAACGGTTCCTCGTCACCGAAGCGGCCGACCTCGACGACGGCGCTGGTCAGCGCGTCCCCGTTCGCGGCCCGCACCACGACCTCGTGCCGCCCGGTCGGCACCGGATCCGGCGTGCGGATCAGCAGGCCGGTCGTGCCCGGCGGCTCGGTGCCGGTGTCGTGCCGCCGCACCTCCGCCTCGGACGCTCCGATGTGGACGGTCACGGTCTCGCCCGCGGTGACCCAGCCGCGCAGCTCGAACAGGTGCCCCACCGGCCGTCCCGGCCGCACCAACCCGGCCGCTGTGTTCATCGTCCCGCCTTCAACGTCTCTTCGGCGTCCTTGACCAGGATCAGCACGTCCTGGTGACCGTCCCAGCCCGCCTCGACATACCCGGCCAGGCGTAAGCGCGGGGTGAGGACGTGCCCGGCCACCCACTCCGGCGTGCTCAGCGAGATGCCGTACCCGGGCTGTCCGGGGTAGTCCGCGTAGCCGAACCCGTGGTCACGGTAGTCCGCCAGCACCCGGGCGTGGTCCCGCGCGGTCAGGCCGTACTCGCCGCCGTTGGCCATGCGCCACGCGACGCGGCGGCCGTGCGTGGTCACCACCGCGACCCCGCCCGGCGCGAGCGCGCGCTCGAAGTAGCCGAGCAGCGCGTCCCACGCCGCGATGTCCAGGTGGGTCAGCACCGAGCCGGACCAGATCAGGTCGATGTCGCTGACCTGCGGGATCTCTTCGATGCGCACCGACGCGGGGAGCCCGATCGCGCCGAAGAACCGCACGCAGTGCTCGACGCCGTCGGCTTCGATGTCCGAGGCGATCAGTTCGGCGTCCGGGAAGGCGGCGCGGAACGTGCGCAGCACCCGGCCGTAGCCGCAGCCGAAGTCGAGCACCCGCCGCGGCGCCGGCCGCCCGGCGGCCTCCAGGCCGTGCAGGCACGCCCGCAACGCCTGCCCCGCCACCGCGAAGTAGTGCTCGGTGTTGCCGCGGAACATCGAGTCGCCGGGCGCGATGATCCGGTCGACGCGCGCCATCGTGTGGGCGACCCGCGCGTCCAGCTCGGTCGGTCCGGCGGGGTGCCGTCCGGTTTCTTCGGCGAGACGGCGGCGCCAGGCCAGGCGCATCGCGTCCCGTTCGTGGTCCAGACCAGGTCCCGCGGTGATGCCGCAGCGGCGGATCGCCTGGAACTCCGCCTCGCGCTCGGCGGCCAGGTCGACGAACGCGGTCGGCCGGTCGAGCAGGACACCGAGCCACGCGGCCAGGTCCCGCACCGTCGTGCCGGGCGCGGCGCCGGTCCAGCCCGCCCGGGCCAGCTCGTCGGCGAGCAGCAGCAGGCCGCGGTCGATCACCTGCTCGGCGGCGGTCCCGGCGCGCACCCACTCCAGGTCGATCGCCCGCGGCGGGTCGGTCACCAGCACGTTGGCCGGGATCAGGTCCCACGATGGGTCCGCCCGCACCAGCTCCGCCCACGCGGTCAGCAGTTCCGCGGCGCGCCACGGCTGCTCGATCAGCACCTCGGGCAGGGCCGGGGCGTCCACCACGACGTCCGTCCACTCGCGCACGGCGACCGGGCCGGGTTCCTGCGGCAGCAGGGGAGTGCGGTGGATCTCGCCGCCGACCACGTCCGCCCGGGTGCACCAGCGGGCCGCGCGGTCGGTGTTGAAGTAGGTGGCGAGCACGTCTTCCGGCCACAGGTCCACGGCGGGTTCCCCGGCCGAGGCGAGGAACAGCAGACCGTCCACGGTGTCCAGTCCGAGCCCGCCCTCGACCAGTTCGGCCCAGCGCTCGTCCCGGCCGGCCAGCTCGACCGCCAGCCGCGGGTGGTGCTCCAGCAGCTCGGCGGTGATCACGGCACGCGTGATCCGGTGGTCGGGCAGGCAGCCGAGGACCTTGTGGACGGTCAGTCCGGCCTCGGTCAGCTGCCGCTCCCAGTGGCGGCGCGACTGCCCACCAGGCCGGCTGACGCCCAGCCGGTTCGGCACGGCCAGGCACAGCACGCCGCCGGGCTTGAGCCGGTCGGCGTGCTCGACGCCGGCCGCGACGACCAGGTCGTACCGGTCGCCGGGAACCGCGTCGAGCACCCGCACCCCGGGCAGATCGGCGGTCCGGGCCCGCACGACGTCCGCGTGGTCCGGCTCGACCGCGTCGACCCGCGCCACCCGCTCACCGAGGTATCGCGTCACCGCGCCGTGCCCCGCGCCCACCTCCAGCACGTGCGCGTCCGGCGGCAACCGGAGCGCCCGCAACACGTTCGCCCGGCCGTGGTCGAGCTGGTCCCGCTCGGCCGGAGCCAGCGCCGCGAAGTGCAGCTCGTCGGACAGCGCGGTGTGATCGGCGGCGTGGCGGATGATCTCGGCGACCAGGTCGCTCACGATCAACCCGCCGGATAGGGCAGCAGCATCGAGCGGACGGTCCGCTGGTAGGCGCCCGACAGGGCGGCCTCGTCGGCCAGGTCGCCCTGGGTCACGTTGACGCGGATCAGGTTGTTGCCCGACACCCAGGTGCCCCGGTACACGATCGGCGAGGCGACCAGCTTGTGGAACACCACCTGCGGCGGGATGTTCGGCAGCTGGTCGTTGATCAGCACCAGGCCGTTGCGGACGTAGTACTGGCGCAGCTGGCCGGCGAGCGCGGTCGCGGTGGCCGAGCTGTCCAGCGGGATGACCGTCACCGAGATCTTCTCGTTGCCGGGGCCGCTGGCGTCCGGCTGGCGCTGCGAACCGCGCCAGGCGACCTCCTCCACCGAGCGGCCGCTCAGCAGCGCCGCCTCACCGGAGTCCATGATGCCCAGGTCGACCAGCCTGGTGACCGGCAGCAGACCGCTCTGGCCGTCGGCGGTGCCCTCGGTCGGCGGGATCTTGTCCAGCAGCGCCTGGTTGGGCGAGTTGCTCGCGACGCTCGACGTGGGCGGCGCCTGCGTGGTCGTCGGGCCGGCCTGGTCGTCGTCACCGCCGGAGGTGGTCAGGAAGATCGTCAGACCCGCGGCGACCAGCACCACGACGACCGCGACCGAGATCCAGACGGCCTTGCCCTTGCCCTTGGACGGCTTGTCGTCGAACGCCTCCGGGCCCTGCGCGACCGGGCTGATCGGCGGGAAGTCGGAGCCGCCCCACGGCGGGCTCACGTCGGACTCGGGCGCGTTCCACGGCTGCTGCACCGGCTGCGGACCGGAGTGCGGGAAACCCCCCGGCGGGGAGGCGGGGAAGCCCGCGGGCGGCGACTGCGGCGCGGGCGGGTTGGCCACGTACTGGGTGCGCTCCGGGTCGGCCGGCGGCCGGGCCTGCCAGTTCGGCGAGACGGCCTGCGTCGGCTCGGCGGAGAAGTTCTGCTGCTGGGGCGGCTGTGGCGTGCCCTGCGGCGGGCTGATCGGCGCGATCACCTGCGTCGAGTCGGCGGAGTTGTCCTGCTGGGGCGGCGGCTGCGGGGGCGTCGGCTGCGGGGGCTGCGGCGGTTGCGGCGTGCTTTCGCTGTAGGACACCGCGGACGAGAGCACCTGGTCGCGGCGGACGCGGTAGTCGTCCGCGGAGAGACGTCCCGAGGCAAGCTCTTCGTCCAGCTTGCGCAACTCCTCCTGCCAGGACACCCGGTAGCCCCCTAATCTGCTCTGGACGAGGCGGAACGCGTCCGCCGGATAGCGCTACGGTGACGACGCACATTGTGCACGCCTACCCTGCTCATCGCCGGTGAGGGTCGTTTCGTGACCTTGTCCGGGGAGGCTGTGGATCGAGGAGGGGGCGAAATGGCGGCACGCTGGCCTGCCGTGGCCGCGGTCGCCGGGGGTACCGCGCTCATCGGGCTGCACGGGTGGTCGTACGGGAACTGGATCAACGACGACGCGGCGATCACGTTCGCGTACGCGCGTGACCTGGTCGACGGCGCGGGGCCGGTGCTCCAGCCCGGCGCGGAGCCGGTCGAGGGGTTTTCCAACCCGGCCTGGCTCGTCCTGTTGATGCTGGGCAAGGTGTTGCGCCTGTTCGACACGGGCGCGATCTTCGGGGTGCCCGACTACGTGCTGTTCCCGAAGGCGCTCGGATTGGCGTGTTGCGCGGGCGTGCTCGCGGCGTGCCACTTCGCGGTGAAACGCGTCACGCGATGGGCGTGGCTGGTGACGTTGTTCGCCGGCGGGTTGCTGGCCGCGATCCCGTCGTTCGTGATCTGGTCGCTGTCCGGGCTGGAGAACCCGCTGTACGCGCTGGCGGTGGCGTGGCTCGCGGCGCTGCTGTTCCGGGCGGTGGCGGAGGGGCGGGTGCCCGAGGTGCGGATCGGGTTGTGCGCCGGGCTGCTGGCCGTGCTGGCGGCGCTGACCAGGCCGGACGGCGCGATCTTCGTGGTGGTGTACCCGGTGGTGGCGCTGGTCTTCGCGCGGCGGCTGGTGCCGGTTCTCATCTCGGTGCTGGCGTTCGCCGTCCCGTACGGCGGCTACTTGCTGTGGCGGCACGCGGAGTTCGGGCGGTGGGTGCCGAACACGGCGGTGGCGAAGAACCAGCAGCCGCCGTCGTGGTCGGACGCCGGGCGTGTGGTGGAGCCGGTGGAGTACCTCGGCTGGCCCGTGGTGCTGGCCGGGCTGGCGACCGTGGCGCTGGCGTTTTGGCTGGTCCCGGCGCTGCGGCGGCCGCTGGTGGCGTGGCTGGTGCCGCTGGTGCTGGCGCTGGCCGCGTACTGCGTGCTCAACCCGGAGCCGGGCGGCGAGTTCCGGTTCGCGACTCCCTTGTGGACGATGGCGGCGCCGGTCGCGGCGCTGTCGGCGGTCGAGGTGATGCGGGCGCTGTCGGTGCGGTGGCGGGCGGTGCTGGCGGTCGTGCTGGTGGCGGCGGCGGTGCCGAGCGCGCCCGCGCTGGCCGATTCGGGTCGCGGGTTCGCGAACGGGCCGGTGGTGCCGCTGTGCCAGATCGCGGAGCGGTACGGGCGGCTGTTCAACGGGTACGCGGACACGATCGGCCTGCGGGCGGGGTCGGTGCTGCTGCCGGACATCGGCGGGACCGCGCTGACCAGCCGGTTGCGGGTGGTGGATTCGGTCGGGCTGGCCGACGCGCGCATCGCCGACCTGGTGTCGACGGGCGATTTCGCGGGGCTGCGGGATCACCTGTTCGACGAGGTCAAGCCGACGTTCATCCACACGCACGTGCCGTGGAGCGACGTGACGGGGCTGACGTCGGACGCGCGCCTGGCCGTCGACTACGCGGCGGTGGTGCTGGACCGGACGGGCAAGAACGGCGACTGGGTGCGGCTGGACGCCCTCGACGGGGACGACCTGGTGAACCTGCGCGCGTACGCGCGGGTGACCGTGCCGCGGGTGGAGACCGAGCGCGCGGCGGCGGTGACCGGCCGCTGCGGTGACGTGCTGCGGCCGGGCCAGGTGCCCTAGTTCGGCGGGAGGGCCGTGGCCAGGGAGGTCTTGGTCTGGGCGAGGCGTTCGGCCAGGGCGGCCGGGTCGCCGTCGAGGCCCTGGGAGACCCAGATCGCGACGGCGTAGCTGCCCGAGGTGTACCACGTGCCGCTCATCTGCCCGGCCGAGTTGCTGCCGGTGACGGCCTTGGCGTCGGTCGAGCCGGAGGGGACGGTCTGCAGGCCGGCGCTGAGGGAGTGCTCGTAGAGGCCGCGGGTGATGGTGGCGGCTGCGGCGGGCGAGCCGGCGGGGACGACCAGGACGAGGTAGCCCTGCGGGCCCTGGGCGGAGCCGCGGAAGATGACCTGGCCGGCGCCGTTGTCCTTGAAGAGCTGGCCTTCCTCGCGGGAGTACAGCTTGAGGTCGATGCCCTGGTCGACGGTCAGGGTGCCGTTGTTGGAGCTCGGGGTGCCCGGCAGGGTCGGCAACCGAGCCTCGACGGCCTCCGGTGAGCTGGCGGCGGAGGTGGTCGGCCCGGCGGTCGTGGCGGTGGTGTTCTGGTCGCGCAGGAACCACACGCCGGCCGCGACCATGGCGATGACCACGACGACGCCGAGGGTGATGAACAGCCAGGTCGGCTTGCGCTTGGGAGGCGCCTGGAGCCGCGGCGCCGGGTCGAAGGGCATGGGCTGCTGGCGGGGCGCGTGCAGCGGAGGCGGCGGAGCCATGCTGGGCAGGGCCCGCGCGGGCGGCGGCACGGGGTTCGTGATGACGGTGGGCGCGTCCTCGATGGAGGGGAAGCGCATGGAGTCGGTGGCCCGCTCGTCGGCCGGGCTGGGGGCGCTGGTGGGCTTGTCGGTGGCGAGCAGCTGAGCCGAGATGCTCTGGGTGGGCCCCTCTTCGGTGGCAAGAGCACCAAGCTGCGGCTGCTGACCCGGCTCCTCACCCGGCTGCGACTGACCTGGCTGCGGCTGCTGGCCCTGCTGCGACTGACCGGGCTGCGGCTGCTGCCGCTGCTCCGGCTGGCCCGGCTGTGGCTGCTGGCCCTGGACCGCACCCGGCTGCTGCACCTGGCCAGCCGGTACCTGGCCCAGCCCGGCATCAGCCGGACTCTGCCCAGCCTGCGGCTGGCCACCCTGGGCCGGACCGGGTGGAACCTGGCCATGCCCGGTGTCAGCGGGGCTGTGTCCACCCTGCGGCTGCCCGTTCTGCGGCTGCCCGTCCACGCCTACGGGCGGCGTGGCCTGCCCCGGCTGACCCTGCGGCGGGTGCCCCTGCCCCCAGTGCGGCGGCACCACACCGTGCGGATCCTGCGGCGGCCACGGAGCCTGCCCCGGCTGCGGCGCGAACCCCGGAGCGGCCGGATTCGCACTCTGCCACTGGGGCGCCCCATCAACCCGCCCCCGCGGCGAGGCCACCGACGCCGGAGCCACGTTCCCGGACGCGGCGGCGAGCAGCTCGTCCCGCATCTTGCGATGCTGGTGCTGGGTGATGGTCCCGTTGGCGAGCTCAGCGTCCAAACGGCGCAGCTCATCCTGCCAACTCATCCCGGGGCTCCTCGGTCAACTTGCGCGCGGTGGACGTCACCGAGAAGATAGCGCGATCAAGCCCCCGGCGGTGGCGGATGTGTCCGATCCGCCCGCCTAGCCCTTCGGCAGCAGAGGCTCAACCCTCTCGGCGAGCGTTCTGGCATTCGGACAGGCCTGAGCGTTCTCGCTGTATCGGACCATCGTCACCACCACCAGGGCGCGTGCATGTTCTCCGACCTCGATCGCCACTGCGCATGCGCTCGCCGACACATCCGCCTGCATAGCGTTGCGACCGTTGACCGAGATGTTCACCACGCCAGTGTTCGTGGTGGCGAATTCACCCAGTCCTTGCACTGAATCCAGCGCCAAGGCGTAGGACGCAAAGTCGGGCTTGAGGGCGACGCACTGATTGCGTGGACTCTTGTTTTCTCCCTGGTTGAATCCCTGTCCGGCGTTGAGGTCGTCCAAGATCCGGCAAGCGTTCATTCCGGCGAAGACATCGGAGTTGGCTGAGGAGCTTGGGGCCGGCGCTGGTGATGGTGTCCCGGCAACGGTGCTCGTGCACGCCGTCACGGACAAAGCCAGGCAGGCAGCGCTCACGAGAGCCTGGCCGAGACGATTGTGGATGCTCACCGGGGTTCCTGATCCTTGAACGCGCTGATAGCTCTGGTCGCGGCTTCCTCCGACGCATCGTACTGACTGATCGCCACATCGATGGCTCGTCGCAGTGTTTCCAGCAGTTCTTGAGCCGCCTCGAACACCCTGACCAAAGATCGGTCGTCCGAGTACATTGCAGTGAGGAAATGATCAGCGGCCTGTCTGGCGTACTCGTCGTTGCCGAATTTCGGCGCCTGCTTGAGCAGGTATATCCGTGGTGTCACATCACCGAGCCGACTTTGCATGTTGGCGACTGCCCGCCGCAGGTGGGAGCCGGTTTCCTCGTCCACGGCCCACCGGCCGGCCTCTGCATCCGCCAGCATGCGCTTCGCGTCGGTGTTCATCTGGTTCAGCTTGTCTTCGCCGCCGAAGACACCTGCTATCCGAGCGGCGACCGTCCGGCTGTCGTTCGCGCCGTCAGTCATGCAGTCCCTCCCCTCGCTCGAGCAGCACGATATCGGTCGGTGTCACGGGCTGTCACCGGTTCGGTGCGACGAGCGGCTACGCCGCCTCCTCCAGGTATGCCGCCGCCTGCAGGGTGAACAGTGCCGCGTAGTCCCCGCCCTGTGACATCAGCTCCTCGTGCGTTCCTTCCTCCGCCAGGCGGCCCCGGTCGAGCAGCACGATCTTCTCCGCCTGCCGCACCGTCGAGAAGCGGTGCGAGATGTACAGCGTCGTCCGGCCTTCGGACAGTGCTCGTAGCCTCGTGAACAGGTCGTGCTCCGCCGCGGCGTCCAGCGCGGACGTCGGCTCGTCCAGGATCAGCAGCGGCGCGTCCCGCATGAAGGCCCGCGCCAGCGCGATCTTCTGCCACTCGCCGCCGGACAACGAAACCCCCTGGTCGAACCACCGGCCCAGCGGGCTGTCGAAACCCCTCGGCAGCCGGGAAATCCGCCCGGCGACCCCCGCGCGCTCCGCCGCCTCCTCGATCCGCGGCCGGTCGGCCAAGCCGCTCAGCTGCCCCAGCCCGATGTTCTCCGCCGCCGTCCCCTGGTACGTCACGTAGTCCTGGAACACCGCCGAGATCCGCGCCCGCAACTCGTCCGGGTCGAACTCCCGCAGGTCCACCCCGTCCAGCAGGATCCGGCCCTCCGTCGGGTCGTAGAGCCGGCACAGCAGCTTGATCAACGTCGACTTCCCGGCCCCGTTCCGCCCCACCACGGCCACCGTCTCACCCGGCCGGATCTCGAACGACACCCCGTCCAGCGCCTTCTCCGCCGCCCCCGGGTAGCTGAACGACACGTTCTCGAACGACACGTGCCCCCGCACCGGCTCCGGCACCGGCCGCGCTGCGGCCGGCGCCGTGATCCGCGGCGCGGTCCCCAGGAACTGGTACAGCGTGTCCAGGTACAGGTTGTTCTCGTACATCCCGGAGAACCCGCTGAACAACCCCTGCACCGACGTCTGCACCGCCGCCGCGGCCGCCGTGTACAGCGCCAGGTCCCCGATCGACAACCGCCCGGCCACCGCCTCCAGCGCGATGTACAACGCGATCCCCGAACCAGCCAAAGTGGACAGGAGACTCCACGCCGTGCCGACCAGGTTCCGCCGCGTGGTCAGCCGCCGCTCGCGCGCGTAGTAGTTCTGCCCCAGCCGCCGGAACCGGTCCACCAGGTACGGCCCGAGCCCGAACAGCTTGGTCTCCTTGGCGTAGGTGTCGGTCGTGACCAGCGAGTTCAGGTAGTCCATCCGCCGCCGGATCGGGGACATCCACAGCGCCAGCATGAACGCCCGCGACCCGTACTTCGACTGCGAGATGAACGCCGGCACCGGCGCGGCCAGCGCGACGACCGCCAGCAGCGGGCTCACCGACACCAGCAGCACCACCATGCTCGCGAACGTGATCGACGTCCGCACCAGCCCCAGCGCCGAGGTCAGCATCGCCACCGGACGCTGCGGTGCCTCCTGCGACGCCTGCCGCAGCTGGTCGTAGGACTCCGAGTCCTCGAAGAACTGCAGGTCCAGCTTGCTCGCGTGGTCCATCACGCGGTGCCGGATGCTCAGTGTCATCCGCTCCTGCAGCAGCTGCTGCGCCGCGTTCGTCAGCGCGGTGCTGATCGCCGTCGCGGTGAACACACCGAACTCCAGCACCGCCAGCTCGACGATCCGGGTCGTCGAGCCGTGGCCCTGCACCGCCGCCACCACCGCGTCCAGCAGCAGCTTCGCCACGTACGCGGTGGCCGTCGGCAGCACCCCGCTGACCAGTGTGGACAGTCCGATCAGGATGGTGATCACCGGGCTGGCCTGCCAGGCCAGCCGGACCACCCGCGGCAGCCCGCGCACGGTGCCGCTCGCCGACTGCCGCAGCCGCGCCAGCCGGGACCGCAGGTCCGTCGGCTCGTCCCGCACCGGGTCCGGGATGTCGACCGGCCCGGTCAGGCCGCTCTCCGCGACCGTGCTGCTGGCCCGCCGCATCTGCCGCCGCAGGCCGATCGACGGCCCGCCCCCGTGCATCACGCGCTCACCGCCCCGTGCAGGAACACGTCGATCAGCTCCGCCGTGGTCAGCACGGCCTGTTGCTCGTCGCGGCGGCGCGAGAACAGCAGCGACAGGAAGACCGCCGCCAGCTTCTCAGCGGGCAGGCGCAACCGGTCCTCGGGCGTGAACAGTTCCGCGACGGCCTCGCGCATCGCGGTGAAGGACTCCATTCGCGAGCCCTTCCGGTGCCCACCGCGCTTGAGGTGGCCGGAGGAGTGCAACGCCGACATCAGCGCGCCCATCCGTTCCAGGTGGGCCGACAGCGCCTCGGCGGCTTCGGTGAGCCGGTCCGGCAGCGGCTGGTCGAGCGGGATCTCGGCGATCGCCTGGAGCACGCCGTCCGGGTTGAGCGCCTCGGCGACACACGCGTCGATCAGCTCGTCCTTGTCGGTGAAGGCGCGGAAGATCGTGCCCTCCCCGATCCCGGCGGCCCGCGCGATCTGCGCGGTCGTCACGGCGGCGCCGTGTTCGACGACCAGCGGCAGCACGGCCCGCACGATCATGCGGCGACGGTCTTCCGCGCTCATGCCGGGCGCGCGGCGTCTGGGAGCTTCGGTCATGACGACCAGTGTGCGGAGTGAGCGCTCACTCCGTCAAGCGGTCAAAGAGCGGGGCCGCGCCCGAACGACGCGGCCCCGACCCTCAGTACGTGATCGCCATGGCCGGATCGGCCAGCAGCGCGCCGACGTCGGCCAGGAACTTCGAGCCCTGCTGCCCGTCGACCAGCCGGTGGTCGAAGCTCAGCGCCAGCTGCAGCACCTTCCGCACCGCGAGCTGCCCGTCCACCACCCACGGCGCGTCCTTGATCGCGCCGAAGGCCAGGATCGCGGCCTCGCCCGGGTTGATGATCGGCGTGCCGGTGTCGACGCCGAACACGCCGACGTTGGTGATCGTGATCGTGCCGTTCACCATGTCCGCGGGCGGGGTCTTGCCCTCGCGCGCGGTCGTGGTCAGCTCGTCCAGCGCCCGCGCCAGCTCCGGCAGCGACATCGCGTCCGCGTCCCGGATCTTCGGCACCACGAGCCCGCGGGGCGTCGCCGCGGCGATGCCCAGGTGCACGTAGTCCTTGTAGACGATCTCGCCGGCCGCCTCGTCCCACGACGCGTTCACGTCCGGCGTCCGCTTCGCCGCCATGCACACGGCCTTGGCCGCGAAGGCCAGCGGCGTGAGCTTCACCCCGGCGAAGTCCGGGTGCTTCTTCAGCCGCTCACGCAGCTCCATCATCGGCGTCACGTCGATCGTCAGGAACTCCGTGACGTGCGGCGCGGTGAAGGCGCTCTCGACCATCGCCGCCGCGGTCGCCTTGCGGACGCCCCGGATCGGCACCCGCCGCTCGCGCTCACCGGCCGTTGGCGCGGGAGCGGCCGGGCGCGCCGCCCGCTCGACGTCCTCACGCGTGATGATCCCGCCCTCGGCGGACCCGGCGATCGTCGACAAGTCGACACCGAGGTCCTTGGCGAGCTTGCGCACCGGCGGCTTCGCCAGCGGCACGTACCCGCCGCGAGCCGCCGTGGGCGCGGCCGGAGCCGGAGCAGAAGCCGGTTGAGCCGTAGCCGAACGAGCCGGAACCGGAGCGGCGGCCTTGCGCGGCCGTCGCCGGGCCTCGGTCGTCTTCGAGCCGTAGCCGACCAGCGGCTTCATCTCCTCCTCCGCCGGAGCGGCCGGAGCGGGCGCGGACGACCCGTTCACCGCCTGCGCCGGAGCCGCCGACGACCCACCGGGATCCACGTCCACGGTCAGCAGCGGCGCCCCGACCTCGACGGTGTCCCCGGCCTCGGCCAGCACCTCGGTGACCACACCGGCCCACGGAATCGGCAGCTCGACGGCGGCCTTCGCGGTCTCCACCTCGACGACGATCTGGTTGACCTGGACCTCGTCACCCGGCTGGACGCGCCAGTTCAGGATCTCGGCTTCGGTCAGGCCTTCGGCGGTGTCGGCGAGCAGGAACTGCTTGTACTCGGGCACCCCGCCTCACCAGCCCATCGCGCGGTCGACGGTGTGCAGCACGCGGTCCAGGTCCGGCAGGAAGTGCTCCTCCAGCTTGGACGGCGGGTACGGCGTGTCGAACCCGGTGGCCCGCAGCACCGGCGCTTCCAGCGAGTAGAAGCACTCCTGCTGCACGCGCGCGGCGATCTCCGAGGTGATCGACGACTCCGAGGACGCCTCGGTGACCGCGACCAGCCGTCCGGTGCGGCGCACCGACTCGAACACCGGCGCGAGGTCGAGCGGCGAGATCGTGCGCAGGTCGATGACCTCCAGCGACCGCCCTTCCTCGGCCGCCGCGGCAGCGGCGTCCAGGCACACCTTGACCGACGGCCCGTAGGCGACCAGCGTGCAGTCGGTGCCCTCGCGCACGACCCGCGAGGCGAACAGCGGCCCGCCCGGCGTCGTCGTGTCCACTTCGGACTTCAGCTGCCCGTTGTGGTAGAGCCGCTTCGGCTCGAAGAACAGCACCGGGTCGTCGCACGCGATGGCCTGCTGGATCATCCAGTACGCGTCGGTCGGGTTGGAGCACGACACGACCTTCAGCCCGGGGATGTGCGCGAACAGCGACTCCGGCGACTCCGAGTGGTGCTCAACGGCACCGATCCCGCCGCCGAAGGGCACGCGCACGACCACCGGCACCTTGATCTTGCCCTGGGTCCGGTAGTGCAGCTTGGCCAGCTGCGAGGAGATCTGGTCGAACCCGGGGAAGATGAACCCCTCGAACTGGATCTCGCACACCGGCCGGAACCCGCGCACGGCCAGGCCGACCGCGGTGCCGATGATGCCGGACTCGGCCAGCGGCGTGTCCAGCACGCGCTGCTCGCCGAAGTCCTTCTGCAGCCCGTCGGTGATGCGGAAGACGCCGCCGAGCTTGCCGACGTCCTCACCGAGGATGATGACCTTGTCGTCGGCCTCCATCGCGGCACGCAGGCCCAGGTTGAGGGCCTTGCCGATGGTCAGCTTCTGCACGGCGGGCACCGCACCGTCCACAGGGGACTTGACGGGGGCGGCCATCAGCGCTCACCCGCTTCCACGAAACCGGCCAGGTAGGACAGGTACTCGTCGCGCTGGGCGTCGAGCACCGGCGACGGTTCGGCGTAGACGTTCGCGAACACGCGTTCCGGCGGCGGTTCCGGCATGTTGAAGCAGAACTCGCGCAGGTCCGCGGCGAAGGCGTCGGCCTCGGACTGGATCTGGTCGAACCACTCCTGGTCGGCGTACCCGTTGCGCGCCAGGTGCACCCGCACGCGCTCGATCGGGTCCTTGTGCTTCCACACCTCCAGCTCCTCGGAGAGCCGGTAGCGGGTCGGGTCGTCGGTGGTGGTGTGCGCGTCCATCCGGTAGGTGAACGCCTCGATCAGCACCGGGCCGTTGCCGTGGCGGCACTCCTCGAGCGCCCAGCGGGTCACCGCGAGGCAGGCCAGCACGTCGTTGCCGTCGACGCGGATGCCGGGGAAGCCGTAGCCGCGGGCGCGCTGGTACAGCGGGAGCCGGGACTGGCGCTCGGTCGGCTCGGAGATCGCCCACTGGTTGTTCTGGCAGAAGAACACCAGCGGCGCGTCGTACACCGCGGCCCACACGAAGCCCTCGTGCACGTCGCCCTGCGAGGTGGCGCCGTCGCCGAAGTAGACGATGGTCGCTTCGCCGTCGTCGTCACCGACCTTGCCCTCGAACTTCTGGCCCATCGCGTAGCCGGCGGCGTTGAGGACCTGGTTGCCGATCACGATGGTGTACGGGTGGAAGCCGTGGGCCTGGAAGTCCCAGCCGCCGTGGTCGGTGCACCGGAAGATGCCCAGCAGTTCCTTGAAGTCGACACCGCGGGTGTAGGCCACGCCGTGTTCCCGGTAGCTCGGGAAGGCCATGTCCTGCGGCTTGAGCGCGCGGCCGGAGCCGACCTGCGCGGCCTCCTGGCCCAGCAGCGGGACCCAGATGCCGAGCTGGCCCTGGCGCTGCATGGCGTTGGCTTCCCGGTCGGCCCGGCGGACCAGCACCATGTCGCGGTAGAGCCCGCGCAGCGCTTCCGGGTCGACGTCGGAGATGTAGCGGTCGAACTGCGGCGAAGCGATTCGCTCGCCTTCGGGGGTGAGCAGCTGAGTCACCTCAGCGCCACCCGCGTCCGTGTTTCGCAAACCCGCGATCACCTGCTCCCGCGATGGTTGGGCGGCCTGTGCGGCCGGTCCTTCGCCGGGCTCCGGGTGCGTCCACTGTTCGGGGGACGGCATGCGCGTTCTCCTCGGTGTCCTGCCACGAGGCCGCTTGTGGCGGCCGCTGATGGCTGGCCGCCGGCCACCGACGATTCGGGTCCGAAGCGCGGCAGCCGTCGGCCGTGACGGCTTACGGGGAACATCCTGACACGAACCGGCCCCGGGAGTGCAGGCCTGCGCCTGATTTGTTGCTGGGAAAGCGGGCTCTGAGCTGGGGAAACGCTCGGAAGCCCGAAGGACGGCCCACCGACAGTCTGCCGTGCGGCCGCGCGCTCACCTGCTCGGAAGTGACAGACGGGCCACCTC
The DNA here is from genome assembly GCF_003385215.1 of Amycolatopsis thermalba. Classification (GTDB taxonomy): domain Bacteria; phylum Actinomycetota; class Actinomycetes; order Mycobacteriales; family Pseudonocardiaceae; genus Amycolatopsis_E; species Amycolatopsis_E thermalba. The sequence continues at coordinate 24,865 of NZ_PQHW01000002.1, forward strand.
CGTCGCGCGGAACGCTCCGGAGGTGACCCGCGTAGGCCGATCCAGTGACCTGCGTCACGCCACCCGGTTACAGGTTGGCCTTCGTGAACTGGTACTGCTGTGCCGCCTGTGAACTGAAGTTGTACTTGAGGGTGGCCAGCCCGAACGGCTTCGCCGGGTCGACCTTGAACAGCGTGCTCGACCGCGGCGGGTTGCGGGTGTCGGCCGGGCCGTACTCGTAGTCGCCGGCGAGCCCGTCGAACGACACCGTGCCCAGCTCGCTGGACGCCTTCAGGATGCCGTCGCGGGACAGGTCGCCCAGCTCGACGGCCTTCTCCAGCACCGCCGTCATCGCGCGGGCCTGGTTGTAGCCGAACGCGAAGTAGTAGTCCGGCTCCTGCTGCGGCGCGAACTGGTTCTTCCGGTTGACCATCTCGGTCATGCCCGGCACGGAGTTGTCGCCCCACTCGGTGCCCTCGGCGACGATCGTGACGTACTGCTGCAGGTACGGCGCGATCGCGGACTTGGCGAACGCCGAGGTGTAACTCGGCGACTGCCCGTACCACCTGGGCGCGAACCGGGCCTGCGCCGCGGTGCCCCAGATCTTGGCCGCGTCCGTCGGGGTCGCGGTCAGGAACACCATCTGGCAGCCGGCTCCGGCGAGCGCGCCGATCTGCCCGGCGTAGTTCTCCGTGCCCGCCTTGAAGCGCTGCGTGTTCGCCACGGTGAAGCCGTAGTGCTTCGCGGCGAAGTCGATGCCGGCCTGGCCCGCCTCGCCGTAGACGTCGTCCTGGACCATCGTGCAGATCCGCGAGTCCTTGGTGCCGCCACCCTCGGTGAGGTAGTGGTCCATCGCGTTGATCGACTGCACCTGGTACGGGCCGCCGACCGGCAGCAGGTTCTCCTCACGCACCCACAGCGCGTCCAGCGACGCGGGCGCGGCGAGCATCTTGTCCGCGCGCAGCTGCGGCAGCACGGCCAGCGTCGACGGCGTGCCCAGCAGCTGGGTGAACGCGACGACGTCGCCCTTGACCTTGTTGTACTGCTGCACCGCGACTTCCGGCCGGTACTGGGTGTCCTCCTGGACCAGCTCGACCTTGTACTTGCCGGCGATGCCGCCGCGGGCGTTGAGCGCGTCGAACCAGACCTTGTTGCCCGAGGTCAGCGGCTGTCCGATGACCGCGACGGGCCCGGACAGCGGGGACAGCACGCCGAGCTTGATCGTGGTGCCGTCGAACCCGGTGGTGGCACCCGGGTTGCCGGCCTGCCCGCCACCACCGCCTTCGTCGTCGCCCGCGCCACCGCACGCGGCGAGCACGAGTGTCGCCGCGGCCAGCACCGCCGCGATCCGCGTTCTCTTCATGGACGCCTCCTCGACTGGGTTCTGTTTGATAAGCGGCGGAGCCGCTTGTTGTGGGCCGTGCGCTTGCACCGCCGCGGGTTCTGAGGTGGTTCCTGGCGAGGACAGCGCCGACGTGGTGACCTGGCGGTCATGAGGAGGCGATCCCACAGCCGGGGGCCGCCTCAGGTTCCGCCACCCGCACCGCCACGCAAGTCACTTCGACAACCTCCCTAGTAGGAAAACGGCCAGGCCTTGAAATAGGTCTTGATCCGCAGCCAGATGCCCGCGAGCCCGCGTGGTTCGAGCACCAGGAACAGCACGATCAGCAACCCGAAGATGGCCTGGTTGAGGGCGAACACACTGATGAACCCGGAATCGCCCACGCTCGTCTGGACGCCGGGGATGACGTCGCTGTAGCGGTCGATCAGCGCGGGCAGCGCGCCGACGAACAGCGCCCCGAGCACCGATCCGAAGACCGTGCCCAGGCCACCGACGATGATCACCGCGATGTACTGGATGGACAGCAGCAGGTTCCACTCGTCCGGGCTGACGAACTGCTGGTAGGACCCGAACAACGCGCCGGCCACCGACGCGATCGCGCTGGAGATCATGAACGCGCCGATCTTGTACCGGCCCGCCCGCACGCCGATCACCTCGGCGGCCTGGTCGCGGTCGCGCACCGCCTGCAGCGCGCGGCCGGGACGGGTGCGAACCAGGTTCTTCACCAGCAGCGCGACCAGCCCGACCAGCGCCCAGACCAGCCAGAACCAGCCCTGGTTGCGCGAGTAGCTCTCGCCGAAGATCGACAGGTCGGAGAAGTTCACCGGCCCGATCGCGGCGTCGGCGGTGACCGAGGTGCCGGAGTTGCCGCCGGTGAAATCGTCGAGGTTGCGCCACAGGTGCTCGCCGACGAACACCAGCCCGAGCGTGACGATCGCCAGGTAGTGCCCGCGCAGCCGCAGCGTGAACGGCCCGATCAGCCCGCCCAGCAGGGCCCCGATCCCAGCGGCCGCGAGCAGCCACAACGGGAACGGCAGGCCGAAGTCGCCGCCCACCTTGGCCGTCACGTAGGCGCCCGCGCCGATGAAGAACGCGTGCCCCAGCGAGATCTGGCCGCAGTAGCCGGTGAGCAGGTTCAGGCCGATCGCGCCGACCGCGGTGATGCCGGCGTAGATGAGGATGGACAGCCAGAAGTCGTCCTGCACCACCGTGGGCAGCACCAGGAAGGCCGCGATCATCAGCGCCAGCCCGAACTTCGACATCGGCGAGCCGAACAGGCGCAGGTCCTGGGCGTAGTCGCGGACGAGGTTGCGGTGCGGTTTGGGCATCAGATCCTCCGGACGTCCTTGGTTCCCAGCAGGCCGTACGGCCGGATCAGCAGGATCACGATCATCAGCAGGTAGGGCACGATGATCGACACGTTGTCGCCGGCCCAGGAGAACAACTGGTCCTGGTAGCCGCGGGTGAGCGCCTCGGCCAGCCCGATGACGATGCCGCCGAGCACCGCGCCGGCGGGCGAGTCGAGTCCGCCGAGGATCATCGCCGGGAACGCCGCGAGCGCGATGAACCCGATCGACGGGGACAGCCCGCCCGGCCCGGCCGCCATGGTGATGCCGGCGAGCGCGGCCAGCGCCGAGGCGATGGCCCAGGACACCGCGTACACCCGGCGGGCGCTGATCCCCTGCGCCAGCGCCGCTTCCGGGTCGAACGCGGTGGCCCGCATCGCCAGGCCGAGCGAGGTGAAGCGGAAGAACAGGAAGAACCCGACGACCACCGCCGCGGTCAGCCCGATCGTCCACAGGTCCCGCACGCCGAAGACGATCCCGCCGGCTTCGAGGGTTTGGATGTTCCACGGGTTTTCGACCTGGAGGTTGTCGAAGCCCCAGATCGCGGTGATCAGCGGTTCGAGCACGAACAGCAGGCCGATGGTGATCATGATGACCGCGAACGGCGGCTGCCCCACCATGCGCCGCAGCACGATCCGCGAGAACCCGGCGCCGACCAGCGCGGCCGAGGCGCACGCCAGCAGGATCGCCGCGCCGAACGCGATCGCGAGGTTGTTGGCGAAGGTGAAGCCGAGGTAGGCGCCGAGCGCGAGCAGCCCGCCCTGCGCGAAGTTGATGACGCCGGTCGACTTGTAGATGACCACGAAGCCGAGCGCGACCAGGGCGTAGGTGGATCCGAGTGCGAGCCCGGCGAAGCAGTTCTGCAGGAATGTCGTCACCGGTACATCGCCTCGATCTCCTCGGCGAAGCGCTGCTCGATCGCGCGCCGCTTGACCTTCTGGGTGGCGGTCAGCTCACCGTCGGTGTGGTCGAGTTCCTTGCCGATCAACGCGAATCGCTTGATCTGCTCGACCTGCGAGAACTCCCGGTTGGTCTCGTCGACCACCTGCTGGATCAGCGCCCGCACCTCGGGTTTGGCCGACAGGTCCGCGTACGTGGTGTACGCGAGGTTGCGCCGGGTCGCCCAGTTGCCGACCGTCTCGGCCTCGACGCCGATCAACGCGGTCAGGTACTTGCGACGGTCGCCGATCACGATCGCCTCGCGCACGAACGGCGAGACCTTGAGCCGGTTCTCGATCTCCGACGGTGAGATGTTCTTGCCGCCCGCGGTGATGATGATGTCCTTCTTGCGGTCGGTGATCCGCAGGAAGCCGTCGTCGTCGATCTCGCCGACGTCGCCGGTGTGCAGCCAGCCGTCCGCGTCGACCGCCGCCGCGGTGGCCTCCGGATTGCGGTAATAGCCCTGGAAGACCCCGGCCGAGCGGGTGAGGATCTCGCCGTCCTCGGCGATCCGCACCTCCACGCCGTCCAGCGGTTTGCCGACCGCGCCGAGCCGCACGTCCCTTTCCGGCGTCAGCGTCGCGAGCGCGGTGTTCTCGGTCTGCCCGTAGCCCTCGCGCACCGGAACCCCGATCGCCCACAGGTATTCCAGCACTTGCGGCGCGATCGGCGCGGCGCCGGACAGCGCGGTGTGGACCCGGACCAGGCCTAGTTTCTCCCGCAGGGCGCGGAAAACGAGGATCTCGCCCAGCCACACGCGGATCCGGTCGGCCGCGGACAGCCGCCCGGCCATCCGGCGCGGCGCGATGCGGCGGCCCTGCTTCAGCCAGAACCGGTAGAGGCCGCGCTTGAGGCGCGAGGCGTCGGCCATCCGGATCTCGGTGCCGGCCAGCATCTTCTCCCACACGCGCGGCACGCCGAGGAACACGGTCGGCTGCACGTCGCGCAGGTCGTTGAGGAACGACGGCCCGCCCTCGCCGAAGTTGACCACCGACCCGGCCCACACCGAGTCGATCACCGAGGTCAGCCGTTCCGCGATGTGGCACAGCGGGAGGTAGGACAGCACCTCGTCGTCCGGGCCGCCGCCGAGCGCGGAGAGGAACGTGCGCCCGGCCGCGACCAGGTTGGCGTGCGAGATCATCGCGCCCTTGGGCGGTCCGGTGGTGCCCGAGGTGTAGACGAGGATCGCGGTCGCCGCCGGATCGAGCCGGGCCACCGCGTCCGCGTAGTCCCGGAGAGCGTTGTCCCGCGGGCGTTCCAGCTGCTCGAACGTCATCAGGTCGGGCAGCGCCTCGACCCGCACGCCCCGCGGGTCCATCACGACCAGGTGCCTCAGCTCGGGCAGCCTGCCGCGCACCGCCAGCGCCTTGTCCAGCTGCTCCTCGTCCTCGGCGATCAGCACCTTCGCGCCGGAGTGCGACAGCAGGTACTCGACCTCGGCCTCCGGCGAGGTCGGGTAGACGCCCATGCTGATCGCGCCGATGCCCTGCACGGCCAGGTCGGCGACGACCCACTCCGGCCGGTTCTCGGCGTGGATGGCGACCCGGTCGCCCGGTTCGACGCCCAGCTCCCGCAGGCCGGCAGCCACGTTGGCGACGCGCTCGGCATATTCGGCCCAGGTCCACTCGCGCCAGCGGCCCCGGTGCTTCTCCCGCATCGCGGTCTTGTCGCCCAGCGTGCGGGCGTGTTCCAGCAGCCGCGCGGGCAGGGTCCGCACGTCCGGGGGAGCGGTCAGTGTCGTGCTCATCGCGCACCGCCCAGGTAGGCCTCGATGACGGCGGGGTGGTTCTGGATCTCCGACGGTTTGCCGGTGGCGATCGCGACGCCGAAGTCCAGCGCGAGCACCCGGTCGGCGAGGTCCATGACCAGGCGCATGTCGTGCTCGACGAGGATCATCGCCAGGCCCAGCTCGCGGCGGACCTCGACCAGGTAGCGCGCGGTGTCCTCGGTCTCCTCCAGGTTCATGCCGGCGACCGGCTCGTCGAGCAGCAGCAGCGACGGCTCCATCGCCAGCGCCCGGCCCAGTTCGGCGCGTTTCGCCACGCCGTAGGGGAGCAGCCCGGCCGGCATCCGGCGGTACGGCTCGAGTTCGAGCAGCTCCACGATCTCCTCGACGGCCGCGCGGTGCCGGACCTCCTCGCGCTTGGCCCGGCCCCACCAGAGCATCCCGGTGCCGAAGCCGGTGCGCATGAGGTGGTGGCGGCCGAGCATCAGGTTCTCGATGAGCGTGAGGTGCTCGAACAGGCCGAGGTTCTGGAAGGTGCGGGCCACGCCCATCGCGGCGATCGCGGCGGGGTGGCGGCCCACCAGCTTCTCGCCGTCGAGCGTGATCGAGCCCTCCTGCGGGCGGTAGACCCCGTTGAGGCAGTTGAAGATCGACGTCTTGCCGGCGCCGTTCGGGCCGATCACGGCGAACAACTCGTCGCGGCCGACCTCGAAGCTGACGCCGTCCAGCGCCGTGACCCCGCCGAACCGCAGCGTCAGGTCGCGGACCTCGAGGATCGGGCGATCGGTATCGGCTTCGTCCTCCCGGGCGGGTGCGGGGTCGCTGGTGGTCACGCGCTCCATCGCTTCTTCCTCCGGTAGCTCTTGACTTCGGCGAAGCTGCGCCGCTCCTCGTGCTGGGCGGCGCCGAGGTAGAACTCGCGGATGTCCTCGTCGGCGAGGAGGTCGGCGGCGGGGCCGTCCTTCACGACCTTCCCGGTCTCCATCACGTAGCCGAACCCGGCGATCGACAGCGCCATCACGGCGTTCTGCTCGACCAGCAGGACGCTGGTGCCCTGGCCGTTGATCTCGACGATGATGTCCCGCACCTGCTCGACCAGCTTGGGCGCGAGACCGAGCGACGGCTCATCGAGCAGCAGGAGCTTCGGCGAGGCCATCAACGCGCGGCCGATCGCGAGCATCTGCTGCTCGCCGCCGGAGAGGTAACCGGCGATCGAGCGGCGGCGGTCGGCGAGCACGGGGAACAGGTCCATCACCCGGGCGTAGGACTCGCGGACCTCGGTGCGGGAGCGGCGGGTGTAGGCGCCGGTGCGCAGGTTCTCGTCGACGGTGATCTCGGCGAAGATCCGCCTGCCCTCCATCACCTGCGCGATGCCCTTGCGCACCACGTCGGCCGGGTCGGCGCCGGTGATGTCCTCGTCGCGGAAGCGGACCGTGCCCTTGGTGATCTTGCCGCGGTGCGGCACGAGCAGGCCGGTGATCGCCCGCAGCAGGGTCGTCTTGCCCGCGCCGTTCGCGCCCAGCAACGTGACGATCGCGCCGTCGGGGACCTCCAGGCTGAGCCCCCGCAGGACGAGCACCACGTCGTCGTACACCACTTCGAGGTTGTTCACCGACAACACGGGTGGTGACAAGGCGTGCCCTCCGTTCCTCGTCGAACCGGGCAAAACGTACGCAATGTGGGTGATTGAGATCACATTGAATACGGAAGGTGGCTGGCGGTCACCAGTGGCGGCCAATGCGGAGCCGAACTGTGACCTGAAGGCGGCTGGCAGAATGGCCCGGGTGGAGCAAACGACCGTGCGTGAAACCGTCCGGCGCCTCTGGTCCGACGAGGTGCTGCCGAGCCTGAGCGGCCTGGTGGAGATCCCCGCCCTGTCGCAGGCGTTCGACCCCGACTGGGCCGCCAACGGGCACCTCGCCGCCGCGGTGCGGCACGTGCAGAACTGGATCACCGGGCGCGGGCTGCCCGGCGCGACGATCGACGTGGTGCAGGTGGACGGCCGCAGCCCGGTGCTGCTGGTCGACGTCCCGGCGACGCCCGGCGCGGAGGACCGCGGCACGGTTCTGCTCTACGGCCACCTCGACAAGCAGCCACCGGTCGGCGGCTGGGCCGGGGGGCTGGGCCCGTGGACTCCGGTGGTGCGCGACGGCAGGCTGTACGGCCGCGGCTCGGCGGACGACGGGTACGCCGGCTACGCGGCGACGGCCGCGCTGGAGGCCGTACACGCGGCCGGCGGCGCGCACGCGCGTTCGGTGATCCTGCTGGAGACCGGCGAGGAGTCGGGCAGCCCCGACCTGCCGGTGTACCTGGAGCACCTGTCGGAGCGGCTGGGGCGCGTGACGTTCGTGGTGTGCCTGGACTCCGGCGGCAACGACTACGAGCGGCTGTGGCTGACCACGAGCCTGCGCGGGCTGGCGCAGGTGCACGTGACGGTGCGGGTGCTGGAGGCGGCGGCGCACTCCGGGCTGGCGAGCGGGGTGGTGCCCAGCTCGTTCCGGGTGCTGCGGCAGCTGCTGGACCGCATCGAGGACTCGGCGACGGGCGAGATCAAGCTGGCCGAGCTGAACGTGGCGATTCCGGAGAACCGCCGCGCGGAGGCGGCCGAGACGGTCGGCGTGGCGCCGGGCGCGATCAGCGGTTCGTTCCCGCTGCTGCCCGGGATGCGCCCGGTGTCCGACGACGAGCTGGAGCTGCTGCTGAACCAGTCGTGGCGGCCCACGCTGTCGGTGATCGGCGCCGCGGGCCTGCCCGAACCGGCGAACGCGGGCAACGTCCTGCGCGACCACACGACGCTGGCGCTGAGCTTCCGCCTCCCGCCGACGGCCGATTCCGCGGCGGCGCTGAACGCGATCGAGAAGGCGCTGACCACGGACGTGCCCTACGGCGCGGTGGTGGAGCTGTCCGGAGTGGAGGCCGCGGACGGCTGGAACGCGCCGGACGCGTCGCCGTGGCTCGCTTCCGCTCTGGAGCAGGTGAGCGACGAGGTCTTCGGCGCCCCGTGGCGCAGCGTCGGGCTCGGCGGGTCGATCCCGTTCATGGGCCTGCTGGGCGAGAAGTACCCGGAGGCGCAGTTCCTGGTCACCGGAGCGCTGGGCCCCGACTCGAACGCCCACGTCCCGAACGAGTGGCTGCACCTGGCCCAGGCGCAGCGGCTCACGGAGGCGGTGGCGCACATGCTGGACGCCCACGCCCGCGGCTGACCACGACCACCAGCCACACCAGCCCGCCGAGGAACACCGTGACCCCGGCGCCGATCACCAGCAGCGACGCCCGCTGGTCCGGCGCCGGGAGCCGCCCACCCGACAGCCCCGCGTCGACGAAGGCGCTGGTGGGCACGAGGGTCTCCCCGTTGACGGCCACCACCCTGGCCCGGACGTCGGACACCGGGATCGCGCCGCCGTTCGGTCCGGAGAGGTGCATGCGCGAGTCGGCGGAGTTGTTCCGCCAGTCCCCGAGGACGAACACGCTGCCGGCCGGCACCTGCGCGATGAAGCTGTGGGTGGGTCCGTCGCGCAGCCCGGCCACCGTCGTGACCGTCATCGCGGCCGCGATCGGCCTGTGCCGGTGCTCCGCTACCGCAACACCGCCCGCTGCTGTTCGTGAAGCGGGTCGTCGGCCTCGGCGGGACACCGTGGCCCGGTCGGCTCCTGGTGAACGGGGTGCCCGTCGAGGAGGAAGCGCAAGCCACCATCGGTTCTTCCCCACCCGCACGTCGATCAGGCCACGCAGGGTCACCCGTGTGTTACCAATTGGTTACCGGGTAGACCCGAAATGCGGCCGTAACCACTCGATGCTGTGCGTGACGAGCTCCAAGTGGCAGGATGCGTGCACTCGATAAGTATGACCTACTAGGAGTAAACCGTGTCGCGTCGATCGTTACGCAATGCGCTTGTTCTGTCGGCCACGCTCGCCATCGCGGCGACCGCCACGGCCTGCGCGCAGGAGGTCAACACCGGCGGCGACACCCAGGCCGGCGGGGAGATCAGCCTCAAGGAGACCGGCTTCCTGACCACCTGCACGCACCTGCCCTACGCCCCGTTCCAGTTCACCGAGGGTGACAAGACCGTCGGGTTCGACGTCGACCTCGTGAATCTGGTCGCGGAGAACCTCGGCGTGCAGCAGAAGATCTTCGACACCCCGTTCGAGGGCATCGAGTCGGGCGAGTCGCTCAACACCGGCCAGTGTGACGTGGCCGCCGCCGCGATGACGATCACCCCGGAGCGGCAGGCCGTGATGGACTTCTCGGTCGGCTACTTCGACGCCAACCAGGCGCTGCTGGTCAAGAAGGGCTCCGGCATCGACAGCCTGGAGAAGCTGCGCGGCAAGAAGCTCGGCGTCCAGCTGGGCACCACCGGTGAGGACTACGCCGAGGCGAACAAGGCCCAGTACGGCTACGAGATCGTCCAGTTCGAGGACCTCGCCCTGGAGCAGACCGCCGTCAAGACCGGCCAGATCGACGCGGGCATCAACGACAACTCGGTGCACTACGAGTTCCTCAAGACCAACCCGGACGTCGAGGTGACCGCCGAGTTCAAGACCGGCGACCAGTACGGCGTCGCGGTGCGCAAGGGCAACGGCGCGCTGCTGGCGAAGGTCAACGAGGTCATCACCGCCGCCAAGGCGGACGGTCGCTACGACGCCATCTACCAGAAGTGGTTCAACAGGCTGCCGGAAAGCAAGTAACCGGACGCCACTTCTGCGAGGAGTTCCACCGTGGCGATGTCTCGCCGTAAACGCGCCCAGCTCTTCCGGGGCGCGCAGTACGCGCTGCTGGTGATCGTCATCCTCATCGCGGCCTTCGTGGCCGACTGGGGCGAGATCCAGCGCGCGTTCTTCAACGTCGACGCGGCCCGCGCGCAGTTCCCCGGCGTCATCACGACGGCGCTGGTCAACACCATCGTCTACACGGCGCTGGGGTTCGCGTTCGGGCTGGCCGTCGGTCTCGTGCTGGCGCTGATGAAGCTGTCGTCGGTCGGGCCGTACCGCTGGATCGCGACCGTCTACATCGAGTTCTTCCGCGGTGTGCCGGCGCTGCTGGTGTTCATCACGCTCGGCTTCGGCGCACCGCTCGCGTTCGGGCTGAAGTTCGACATCTACTCCACCGTCATGCTGTCGCTGGGCCTGGTCGGCTCCGCCTACATCGCGGAGACGATCCGGGCGGGCATCCAGGCGGTGCCCGCCGGTCAGCGGGAGGCGGCGCGGTCGCTGGGCATGTCCCAGGCGCGGGCGATGATCTCGATCGTCATCCCGCAGGCGTTCCGCATCATCCTGCCGCCGCTGACCAACGAGCTGATCCTGCTCACCAAGGACTCGTCGCTGATCTACTTGCTGGGCCTGGCCCGCGACGAGTACGAGCTGACGAAGTTCGGCCGCGAGGGCCTGAACGCGACCGGGTCGCTGACGCCGATCCTGCTCGCCGGGCTGTGCTACCTGATCATCACGATCCCGCTGGGCTACCTGTCCCGGTACCTGGAGCGGCGCACCGGGCGCAAGAGCGAACGCGGACTGGAGGTCGAGGCGTGACCGGCGACGTGATCGTCCAGGTGAGCGGGCTGCACAAGGCGTTCGGCAGGCTGTCGGTGCTCAAGGGCATCGACCTGGAGGTGCGGCGCGGGCAGGTCGTCTGCATCATCGGGCCGTCCGGGTCGGGCAAGTCGACGCTGCTGCGCTGCGTGAACCTGCTGGAGGAGCCCAACGAGGGCACGGTCGTGGTGAACGGGTTCGAGATCACCGACCCGGACATCGACATCGACCGCGCGCGGCGGGGCATCGGCATGGTGTTCCAGTCGTTCAACCTGTTCAGCCACCTGCCGGTGCTGGACAACCTGACCATCGCGCAGCGCAAGGTCCTCAAGCGGGACAAGGCCGAGGCCGAGAAGATCGCGCTGGAGAACCTGCGCAAGGTCGGGCTGACCGGCAAGGAGCGCTCGCTGCCCGCGCAGCTGTCCGGTGGCCAGCAGCAGCGCGTGGCGATCGCGCGGGCGCTGTCGATGGACCCGGACGTGATGCTGTTCGACGAGCCCACGTCCGCCCTGGACCCGGAACTGGTCGGCGACGTGCTCGCCGTGATGCGCCAGCTGGCCCGCGACGGCATGACGATGCTCGTGGTCACCCACGAGATGCAGTTCGCGCGCGAGGTGGCGGACACGGTGCTGTTCATGGACGGCGGCGTGGTCGTCGAGCAGGGCCCACCGGCCCAGGTGATCGGCGACCCGCAGCACGAGCGGACGCAGACGTTCCTGTCGCGCGTGCTGAACCCCACCCACATCGACGAGTAGTAGCGCGGGACCCCCCTCGTCCGCGACGATCGCCCAAGCCAGCGGCGATCGTCGCGGGAGGAGGCACGGATGCTCGCCCTTCCTGCCGGTCGTTTCCGCGCCAGGCCCCGCCGCACCGCCTTGGCAGACCCTGAGCCGCCCGGATCGAGCGGGCAAGCGGGCCCAGCGGCGACCGCGGTCGGCGCCGGAGTTGCCGCTGCGTCCATCCAGGTGGCGATAGGCTTCTAGCGCACCGGCCCGGGAACCCGCGGCGTCGCCTGTTCGTCGGAGCTCTGTGGGCAGGCGGGTGAAGGAGGGGGAGTCACGGATGCCGGTAGGCCAGCCGGGGCAGGTGGAGCGGGAGCTGCCGCCCCTGGATCCCTTCCGCGGGGTGCCGGACCGGCGCTACCACCTCGCCGCGGACGAGCTGCTCAAACCGTTGCTGGAGCCCGGCAGCGGCGGGCTGCTGCGCTGGCGCAAGCAGACCAGCAACGCCCCGATCGTCGCCGTGGAAAACGCTTACATCACCGGCCGGCTGGATCTGCGCGGGGCGGACCTGGACTGCCTGTTCCGCTTCGAGAACTGCCGGTTCGAGTACCCGCCGGACGTGCGCGAGGCCAAGATCCTCGGGCTGGTCTTCCGGCGCTGCTGGCTGCCCGGCCTCAAGGCCCGAAACCTGCGCAGCCGCAACGACGTCCGCCTCATCCGCTGCGTCGTGCAGGTCCTGCCGGGCAGCGACGACGGCGAAACCGCCGTGCAGCGCGGTGACACCCGCGAGCGCGGCGTGCCGGACGCCGCCATCAACCTGACCGACGCCGTCGTCGAAGGGTCGGTCGTCCTGACCCGCACCGCGGTGGACTACCCGCAGGGCCGCGCGATCCAGGCCGACCGGCTGATCATCGCGGGCGCGCTGCTGGCCTACCGGATGCAGGCCGAGGGCGAGGTCCGCCTCCCCGGCATGCGCACCGGCGGCAACGTGAACTTCTCCGGCGCCAAGCTGCGCAACCCGGACGGCTTCGCGCTCGACGGGAACGGCGCGCACATCGGTGGCAGCCTGCTGTGCGAGGTGGACAATTACGGCGCCGCCAGCACGCGCCAGCCGTTCTCCGCGCACGGGGTGCTGCACCTGCCCAGCATGCGCGTCAACGGCGACATCGTGCTGCGCGCCGCGGAGCTGGTCAGTGAGCAGCAGGGCCGGATCGTGGTGGAGGCGTGGAAGTCCAGCGACCCCTACGTCGATCCGTGGCCGGCGTTGGTCGGCGACCGGTGGCAGGTGGACGGCAACGTCGAGCTGTCCGACGGGTTGTCCGCGGTCGGCACGCTGCGCATGATCAACGCGAAGATCGGCGGCACGCTGCGCCTGGCCCGCGCCCGCATCACCGTGCCGCGCGGTTCGGTCGAGCCGTACTACGACCGCGCGCTGCACCTGGACGGCTCGCAGATCAGCAGCGACCTCGAGGCGACCGGCCTGGAGATCCCGTCCGGCCAGCTGCGGATGGCCGACGTGACGGTCCGCGGCAACCTGCTCGCCGGGCGGGTGCACCTGCGGCACGCGGACCGCGACGTGCTGTCCGCCCGCCGCATGACGGTGGCCGGCAACTTCCACCTGCACGAGGCGACCATCGAGGGCACGCTGCGGCTGCAGGGCATCGAGGTCGGCGGCAGCGTCTACCTCTACGGCACCGACGTCACCGAACCGGCGGTGCGCAACCGGACCAGCTTCTCGGTGGACCTGCGCACGGTGCGGGTCGGCCGCGACATCACCCTCACCAACGCCGGGGAGCAGCCGTTCCACGCCGAGGGTGGCGTGAACATGGACGGCGCCACCGCGGGCCGGCGCATCGACTTCACCGGCGCGGTGCTGGGTTCGTACAACAAGCACGCGATCGCGCTGGACGCCAGTGACGTGGGCGCGGACGAGTTCCTGCTCAACTTCGCCGCGCCGGCGACCGGCAGCATCGTGCTGCGGCACGCGCACTGCCAGACGCTGGAGGACAACGAGAACTTCTGGCGGGCCGAGGGCGGCATCGAGCTCGAGGACTTCCGGTACGACGTGCTCAAGCGCCCGATCGACATGAAGGACGACGCCGCGGTGCGGGACCGCATCGAGCGGCTGCGCACCGCGATGGCCGGCTACCGGCCGGGACCGTACGACCAGCTCGCCGCGATGCTGCGCAACAGCGGCAACGAGGAGCACGCGTCGACGGCGCTGTTCAAGAAGCAGCAGTACCGGTACGAGGCGCTGGCCCAGGGCTATCGGGTGCTCGGGCCGGGGGTGCGGTTGTGGAGCTGGTTGCAGCGGTGGATGGTCGGTTACGGGTACCGGCCGGTGCGGGCGCTGGCGTGGCTGATCGCGTTGCTGGCGGCGGGCAGCATCTACTTCGGCACGGGCACGGACTCGTGTGTGAACGATCCGGTGCGGTACATGGTGAGCGGTCCGCGTTGCGCCGTCGACCAGCAGGAGACCGGCCTGGAGTGGAACCCGGTGCTCTACACGCTGGATCTGCTGGTGCCGATCGTCGATTTCGGCAACAAGGGCCGCTGGTACATGCACGACCTGGACAAGTGGGTCTCGAACGGTTTCACGGCGATGGGCTGGATCCTGGCGACCACGGTCGCCGCCGGAGCCGGCCGAATGATCCGCCGAGAAACCTGACAACCACACCATCAGGTGAATTTTGGGAACAAACGCAGCACGCGGCAGGTGGCTGAGCAGGCAGGCGGCTCGCGTGGGGGGTCCAGGGGGGCGAAGCCCTCCCTGGCGGGGGTTTGGGGGTCCGACCCCCAATGCAATGGCGAGCAGCCCCGGCGAGCCGCGAAGCGCGAGCAGGGGTCTGCCAGCTGCGAGCGGACGACGGGATTCGAACCCGCGACCCTCACCTTGGCAAGGTGATGCGCTACCAGCTGCGCTACGTCCGCGTGCCCCGGTTCACCGGGACGTCGCACAGTCTATACGGGTGCGGTTCGCCGGGTTGACGGGGTGGCCATCTTGGGGTGATCTTGGGCCCGGGAGGTGTGTGTCGCCCTGTCGGAGGGAACCTGGTCACTCCGGGAGTACAAGGGGTGACGGCGAGCGTTTCGCTCCGTATGGTGTCTCCATTCAACCGAACGGGTTAGTCCCGCGGGGGAGGAGGTGGCTGGCCGCATGACGGACGACGCGGCGGTGCCGGAACAGCGCACGGCATCGGAGGACGAGCAGGCTCTGTTGAGCAGGCTCCGCTCCGGTGAGGATGCCGCGTTCCGCGAGCTGTTCGAGCTGCACGCTTCCGCCGTCCGCAGGCTGGCCCGGAGCCTGGCCGCCGATTCGTCCGAGGCGGAGGACATCACGGCCGAGACGTTCTTCCGCGTGTTGCAGGCGTTGCGCCGCGGGAACGGCCCGAGGGAGCACATCCGCGCGTACCTGCTGACGGTGGCGCGCCGGGTGTCGTGGGAGTGGCACGGCGCGCGCCGCGATGTGCCGGTCACCGATGACGAGCTGACCCACCGCGCGGGGGCGGGTGCCGACGCGCACGCGCGCACCGCGGAGCACAGCCTGATCACCACGGCGTTCACGAGTCTGCCGGAGCGGTGGCGGACGGTGTTGTGGCAGACCGAGGTGGAGGGTGAGCAGCCGGCGGTGGTGGCGCCGCACTTCGGGTTGAGCGCGAACGCGACGGCGGCGCTGGCGCGGCGGGCCCGGCAGGGTCTGCGTGCGGCCTACCTGCAGGCGCACCTGGCGATGAACCGGATTTCCGACGTCAGCTGCCGCGGGGTGATCGAGAAGCTCGGCGGCTACACCGCGGGCAGTGTGACGGGTGCGGAGGCGCGGCGGATCCGCGGTCACCTGCTGGGGTGCGCGTCGTGCCGGGCGATGCACGCCGAGTTGCGGGACGTGTGTTCGTCGCTGCGGGCGCACGCCGGTGCGGTGGCGATGCTGGTGCCGGCCACGGCGGCCGTCGCGGGCGCCGCGGCGGGTGGTGGCGCGACGTCCGGGGTGCTGACCACGGTGAAGACGATGCTGGTGTCGAAGCTGAAGATCGGCGTCGCGCTGGCGTCGACGACGGCCGCGGGTGTGGTGGGGTTCGCGGTCGGGCCGGCGATGGTCGACGAGTCGCAGCCGATCGGCCTGCCCGAGCAGGGCGGGGTCGAGTTGCGGATCGCCGAGCCGGAGTCGCGGCTGAGCCCGCCGCCGCAGGTGCTGATCGCGCCGGACGAGGTCACGCTGCCCTATCCGGGCGCACCGGTGACGCACACGGTCGTGGACCAGCCGCGGTCCGAGACGCCGGTCGAGCAGACGAGGGCCGTCGAGCCGCCGGCGCGGCAACAGCCGGGCACGGCGGACGGGACGGGCGCGGTCGGCGGCCGGTCGGATGCGGTCGAGCCGACCGGGTCGTCGTCGACCGGCAGCGCGCGGGACGACCTGCCGACCACGGACGGGACCCCGCTGTCGAGCGACGATTCGCCGACCCGGGACAAGCCGGGCAAGGGCTGGGGCCGGGACAAGGACAAGCCGACGCAGGCGGAGTCGCACGGGCCGCCGTCGTGGTCGTCCCCGTGGTGGCTGTGGGGGTCCGACCGGGATCGGGAGCCCTCCGGCCAGGGGTCATCCAAGTAGTCGATCTCCGTCCGCGTCTCGCGCGGCGGCCCGCGACCACGCTACGGTTGGGCGGGCGTACGACCGTAGCGGGAGGCAGCGAACATGAACCGCGTGGTGCGGGGAGGCGACGGCCGCGAGTGGGTCGTCCGGGCGCAGATGGAATGGCGCCGCCCGGCAACCGCCGAGGACTTCGAGCGCGACATCTCCGGCAGCTACACCTCGGGCATCGCGATGCTCGCCGTGTGCGTTCTGCTGGCCGTCATCCTCGTCGCCTGGCTGCCCGACTCCGTGGTGGTGCCGCCGTGGGTGATCTACGGCCTGCTGCTGATCGCGGTGTTCTTCCCGCTGCGGTGGGTGCTGAACCGGCCGTGGACGGTCGTCGCGGAGACCGACGGCGGCGTCACCGGCGACCCGCCGCCGGAGCGCTGGGTCGGGATCATCTCCGGCATGTTCCGCGTGCGCAGTGAGCTGACCAGGCTCGCGAAGACCATCCAGCGGGAGGCGGGCCCGGACTTCGAGGGCCCGCTGCGGCCGATGGAGTAGCGATGCCGGAGTTGCCCGAGGTCGAAGCGCTGGCCTACCACCTGCGGGAGCACGCGGTGGGGCGGCTGGTCAGCCGCGTCGACGTGGCGTCGCTGGCCGTGCTGAAGACGTTCGACCCGCCCTACACCGACCTGCACGGGCGCGAGGTGACCGGGGCCGGCCGCTTCGGCAAGCACCTCGACCTGGACTGCGACGGCCTGCACCTGGTGGTGCACCTGGCCCGCGCGGGCTGGCTGCGCTGGGCGGACAACCTCTCGCCGACGCCGCCGAAACCGGGCAAGGGCCCGATCGCGCTGCGGGTCCACTTCGGAGACCGCGGCTTCGACCTCACCGAAGCCGGCACGAAGAAGGGTCTGGCCGTGTGGGTGGTCCGGGACCTGCGGGAGGTGCCCAGCATCGCGCGGCTGGGCCCGGACGCGTTGTCGCTGCACCGGGACTCGCTGGCCGAGCTGCTGGCGGGCCGGACCGAGCGGCTCAAGTGGGTGCTGACGGACCAGTCGGTGATCGCCGGGATCGGCAACGCCTACTCGGACGAGATCCTGCACGCCGCGCGGCTGTCCCCGTTCGCGACCGCGGGCAAGCTGTCCGACGACGCGCTGGACCGGCTGGCCGCGGCGGTGCACGAGATCCTGACCAGCGCCGTGGAGCGCTCGGTGGGCCAGGACGCGGCCCGCCTCAAGGGCGAGAAGCGGTCCGGCCTGCGGGTGCACGCCCGGACCGGCCTGCCGTGCCCGGTGTGCGGGGACACGGTGCGTGAGGTGTCGTTCGCCGACAAGTCCTTCCAGTACTGCCCCACCTGCCAGACGGGTGGCAAGCCGCTGGCGGATCGTCGCCTGTCGCGCCTGCTCAAGTAGCGTGTCACCCCGCAGGGTGGCGAAGTCTGCACAGAAAGTGCGCTGAAGAGCTTGCACCGGGCGTCACGAGCGCAGAGCATTGACGCCGTGCCCGGTCTGCCGATCTCGCAAATCATCCCGTGGAGCGTGGCGGGTGTGCTGCTGATCGTCCTGATCGTGGTGCTGGCTCGGACGCGCAAGCCGAGCAGCTCGATCGAGGACGCGGTGCTCGAGGCCGTCTACCACATGTCCCGCGCGACCCCGGACCTGCGCGAGGGCTTCGACCAGGCCAGCGCCGACCGCATCACCTCGCAGCTGCTCGAACTGCTCAAGTGCGTCGCCGTCGGCATCACCGACAACGAGGGCACGCTGGTGTCCTGGGACGGCGAGGCCAACGACCACTACCTCGACCTGGCGAACGCGGTGATGTTGTCGATCCGCAAGGCCCGCCGCGAGGTCGTCTCGCACGACGACGTCCCGTGCGACCACCGCGGCACCTGCAAGATGAAGACCGCGGTGATCGTGCCGCTGCTGGTCGAGGACGAGGTCGAGGCCGCGCTCATCGTGGTCGGCCGCAGCTCCGGCAAGCGCCTGATCCAGATGGCCGACGCGGTCGCGCAGTTCGTCACCACCCAGTTCGAGCTGGCCCGCTTCGAGGAGTCCAAGCACCAGCTGCAGCAGGCCGAGATCAAGGCGTTGCGTGCGCAGATCTCGCCGCACTTCATCTACAACGCGCTCAACACCATCTCCGCGCTGATCCGCACCGACCCGGAGGAGGCGCGCGAGCTGCTGCAGGAGTTCGCCGACTTCACGCGCTACTCGTTCCGCACCTCCGGCATGTTCACCACGCTGGCCGACGAGCTGCGCAACATCGACCGCTACCTGACCATCGAGCGCGCCCGGTTCGGCGGCCGCTTGGAGGTGCGCCTGAAGATCGCGCCCGAGGTGCTGTCGGTCGTGGTGCCGTTCCTGATCATCCAGCCGCTCGTGGAGAACGCCGTGCAGCACGGCCTGGCGAACAAGCCGACCGGCGGCATGGTCACCGTGACCGCGTCCGACTACGGCACCGAGGCGCTGATCAGCGTCGAGGACGACGGCATCGGCATGGACCCGGCGCGGCTGGCCGACCTGCGCAACTCGCACCGCACCGGCGCGCACGTCGGGCTGGGCAACATCAACGCCCGCATGCGTCAGCTCTTCGGCGACGAGTACGCGCTGATGGTCGAGACCGCGCCGGGTGCCGGGATGAAGGTGACGCTGCGGGTGCCGAAGTTCGCGCCCGGCGTGCGCACCGACCTGCCGGACTACGCGGACGCCCCGCCCGAGCCGGCGCGCAACGGCCGTCTGCACAAATCCGAAGGAGTCCGTAACCTGGCGCCATGACCAGCGTGACGGACAGGCTGAGCAGCAAGATCTCGCGCATCGGCGACCGGGGCGACCGCAAGGACGTGGTGGCCGTCGTCAAGCTGCACGGGGTGATCACCCCGACGCCCTCGCCGCTGGCGCGCGGCACCATCAACCTCGCGGCCGTCGAGTCGGCGCTGACCCGCGCGTTCGACCACGACCGGCTCAAGGCGGTCGCGCTGCAGATCAACTCCCCGGGCGGCGCGCCGACCCAGTCCGGCCTGGTCGCCGAGCGGATCCGGCAGCTCGCGGCCAAGAAGCCGGGCGTGCCGGTGATCGCGTTCTGCGAGGACGTCGCGGCCTCCGGCGGCTACTGGCTGGCCTGCGCGGCGGACGAGATCTACGCGCACCGCACGTCGATGGTCGGCTCGATCGGCGTGATCAGCGGCGGGTTCGGGTTCACCGGCCTGCTGGAGCGCTTCGGCATCGAGCGGCGGGTGCACACCGCGGGCGAGAACAAGAAGCGGCTCGACCCGTTCGCCCCGGAGAAGCCCGAGGACGTCGAGTGGCTGAAGAAGATGCACTCCCAGCTGCACGAGATGTTCGTGGACTGGGTGAAGGAACGCCGCGGCGACCGGCTCGCCGACACCGAGGAGCTGTTCACCGGTGACGTCTGGCTCGGCGCGAAGGCCGTCGAGCTGGGCCTGGTCGACGGGATCGGCAACCTGCGGGAGGTCGTCGAGCAGCGCTGGCCGGACGCCGAGATCACGATCGCCGAGCCGAAGAAGCCGCTGCTGGCCCGGCTGGGGATCGGCGCACCTGCGGCCGCCCAGGCGCTCCTGGACGCGGTCGCACAGCGCGTAGCGTGGTCACGCTACGGGATTTGAGGCCTTGCAGTTGGCCACGCACGCAACTGGCACCGCTACCCGCACCGCCAAGCAGGCCGGGTCGAACATTCATTCGCGGTATGGACATCGCATCGTGCAGTAGGCAGGATGCGAGTCACTGTGAGTGCGCAACAAGACACCAGACTGCTCGTCCTGGCCGTGGACGACGAGCCGCACGGGTTGAACCTGCTGGTCGACACCCTGCGGAACAACCCCCACATCGGCCGCGTGTTCACCGCGGTCGACGCTTCCGAGGCGCTGCGCGTGCTGGCCTCGGACGATCCGGAGGTGCGTGAGCGCAAGGACCGCGGCCTGCCGCCGATCGACGCGGTGTTCGCCGATCTCCAGATGCCCGGCCTGTCCGGCATGGAGATGGCGCGCGTGTTCTCGGCGATGAGCCCCGCGCCGGTGCTGGTGTTCGTCACCGGGCACGCCCACGAGGCCGTCAACGCGTTCGACCTGGGCGCGGTGGACTACCTGCTCAAGCCGTGCAACCAGCACCGGCTGGACCGGGCGCTCGAGCGGGTGCTGGAGAAGCTGAAGACGGTGGCCCCGCCCGGTCCGGGTGCGGCCGCGCCCGCCGCGCCGGACGACGACGAGGTGATCCCGGTCGAGCTCGCCGGGACCACGAAGCTCGTGCCGCGCTCGTCGGTGCGCTGGGTCGAGGCGCAGGGCGACTACGCGCGCCTGTTCACCAAGGACGGCAACAGCCACCTGGTCCGCATCCCGCTGACCCAGCTGGAGGAGCGCTGGGAGAAGGCCGGGTTCGTGCGCATCCACCGGTCGTTCCTGGTCGCGCTGAACCTGATCACCGAACTGCGCATGGGGCAGGGCGGCTACCAGGTCGTGATCGGCAACGAGGAGAAGCTGCTCCCGGTCTCCCGGCGGCACACCCGTGAGCTCAAGGACCGACTCACGGGTGGTCGATGACCGAGGACTTCCACCGTCGCGTCGACGGGGTGCGGGAACCGGACCCGACGTTGGGCAAGAACTACCAGCCGGCGTCGGTGGAGCCGGTGTCAGCCGTGCCGCCGCCCGAGGCCCCACCGGAGCCGGCGAAACCACCGAAGCGGCAGCGGGTGGTGCTGGCCGATCCGCGGTCCCGGCGCACCACGCCGACGCTGCGCGCGCGCCTGGAGCTGGAGCAGCAGACCAGCTGGGGTGAGCTGCTGATCCGCGACCTGGTCAAGCACCAGCTGCGCACCGCGATCGGGTTGAGCACGCTGGTGCTGGTGCTGCTCGGCGCGCTGCCGCTGGCCTTCTACCTGTGGCCGGGGTTCGCGGCGCTGCGCGTGATCGGCGTGCCGCTGGCGTGGCTGCTGCTGGGGCTGCTGCCGTTCCCGTTGCTGCTGCTCGCGGGCCTGGCCTACAACCGGCTGGCCGAGCGGCACGAGCGGGACTTCGTGGACATGATCGAGTCGTGACCGGCCGTCGGGACCGGTCCCGCCGCAGGGGACAATCCGGATCGTGCACCTGAACCCGTGGGCGCTGAGCGGCATCGCGACCGTCGCCGCGCTGACCTTCTACCTGGGTCACCGCTCGTCCCGGTTCGCCAACACCACGCACGACTTCCTGGTCGCGCGCCGCACGGTCCGCTCGCGCCGCAACGCCGCCGCCATCTCCGGTGAGTACCTGTCGGCCGCGTCGTTCCTCGGGATCGCCGGGATCATCCTCAAGGACGGCGCCGACGGGTTGTGGTTCCCGATCGGTTTCACCGCCGGGTACCTCGCGCTGATGTTGTTCGTCGCCGCGCCGCTGCGCCGCTCGGGCGCGTACACGCTGCCGGACTTCCTGGAGGCGCGGCTCGGGTCGGTCGCGCTGCGCCGGTGCGGCACGTTCTTCGTGGTGTTCATCGGGATCCTCTACATGGTCCCGCAGCTGCAGGGCGCCGGGCTGGCGCTGACGACGGTGCTGGACGCGCCGGCCTGGGTCGGCGCGGTGACGGTGAGCGTGCTGGTCGGCGTCAACGTGATCGCGGGCGGGATGCGCGCGATCACCGTGGTGCAGGCGTTCCAGTACTGGCTCAAGCTGTTCGCGATCGCGGTGCCCGCGTTCGTGCTGTGCGCGGTGTTCCTGGCCGGTGGCAAGCCGGGGCCGGCCGGTTCGCTCGGTTCGCCGGCGCCGCCGGTGTTCGCGTCGGCGACCACTGTGGACATTCGCACCGATGTCGCCTTCGAGGTCGGCACGCTGACGCAGGTCCAGATCCGGCATCCCGGCGAACCGGCCCCGCACGACGAGATCTGGCTGCGGGGCTCGACGCAGGAGCTGCCGCGGGGCACGCAGGTGTGGTTCGCGGCAGGCACCCCGGTGCCGACGGTGAGCGACGCGAAGGTCACCAACTCCGAGTGGCTGCATCCGGGGTCGGAGGGGTTGCGGGACCTGCTGCAGACGTATTCGCTGATCTTCGCGACGTTCCTCGGCACCATGGGTCTGCCGCACGTGCTGGTCCGCTTCTACACCAACCCGGACGGGCGGGCGGCGCGCCGGACCACGGTGCACGTCCTGCTGCTGCTCGGGCTGTTCTACCTGTTCCCGACGATCCTCGGGGCGCTGTCCCGGATGTACGTGCCGGAGCTGCTGGTGACCGGCCAGACCGACGCCGCCGTGCTGCGGCTGCCGTCGGCGATGGTGCCGGGGGTGGTGGGGCAGGTGCTCGGCGCGGTCGTGCTGGCCGGGGCGTTCGCGGCATTCCTGTCCACGTCGTCGGGGTTGCTGGTGAGCCTGGCGGGTGTGGTGTCGACGGACCTGTCGAAGGGGCGGGTGCTGGATTTCCGGATCGCCGCCGGGGTGGTCGGGCTGGTGGCGCTGGCGCTGGCGTTGTTCCTGCGGCCCAACGACCTGTCGCTGAGCGTGGGGATGTCGTTCGCGCTGGCCGCGTCGACGTTCTCGCCGCTGCTGTTGCTCGGCGTGTGGTGGCGCGGACTGACCTGGCCGGGCGCGATGGCGGGGATGATCATCGGCGGCGGGCTGCTGCTGGGCGCGCTGGGGGTGGACATGGCCAGCCGTTTCACCGGGGACTGGGCGCCGTGGTTCACCGACCAGCCCGCGCTGATCACGGTGCCGGTCGCGTTCGCGGTGACGATCCTGGTCAGCCTGGCGACGCCGAACGGCAAACCGGCGGACGTCAACGCGGTGATGCTGCGACTGCACGCCCCCGACCGGCTCGGCTTCATGCGGGACCGCGCGGTGGCGCGGTTCGGCCAGGCGGAGGAACGCTCCCGCATGGGCCGCGGCCGGCACCGCAAGTAACGGCGGCCGGGGTTCGCACGGGAGGTGCGGGCTCGGTCGCGGTGGGTTCTGCCTCGGTGGGCCGTGGGTCGGGGGACGGCTGTGCGCATGCCTCGCCGGAACGGCGGGAAGGTGCGGACCTGGGCGCGGTGCGGTTCGCATCCGGCGGGCCGTGGGCCAGTGCGGCTGGTGGGCGTGGCCGGGGAGGACCGCGCCGGAACGGTGAAGGTGCAGCGTGGTTCGCGTCGCGATGTGGGCAGTGGAGCGCCGAGAGGGCGGTTGCCTGACGGGGCGCGCGGCCGGGACTGGCCGCGCCCGAACGGTGGGAAGGTGCGGGCCTGGGCTGGCCGTGGTTCGCATCGGCGGGTCGTGGCCATTCGGGCGCGGCCGAGAGTGGCCGCGCCCGAATGGCGGGAAAGCGCGGGCGCGGCGTGTCGCGTCGGTGGTGCCGGGCAGCGGCGCCCCCGGACGCTGCGTGACCTCACCTCTGACCCGGAAGAGTTTCACTCGCTTAGCGGTTTCGTTTACCGTCCGTTGACTTCTCATCCCATCTTGGCCGTTTGGTGATTCGGCAAATGGACATTCCTACGTCAAACCGGCGTAAGATCGTCAACTCTCAGTAAGATCATTCACTCAAAAGGATTAACAACAACTCTCACGTTTCACGGCAAGATCTACCCGCGTCACACGACCGGAAGAGGTAGCGACCATGGAAAGGGAGGTTGTCCCGTGAGCACCAGCGACCAGGACCTCGTCGACGAGACGGGTCCGGGTGACAACTGGCAGAAGGTGCAGGCGAGCCCCGAGTTCGCCGAGCTCCGCAAGAGGTTGCGGGCCTTCGTCTTCCCGATGACCGTCCTCTTCCTCGTCTGGTACCTCGTCTACGTCCTGCTCGCCGACTACGCCCACGGCTTCATGTCCACGAAGCTGATCGGCAACTTCAACGTCGGCCTGCTCATCGGCCTGCTGCAGTTCGTGTCGACGTTCCTCATCACCGGGCTCTACGTGCGCTACGCCAACCGCAAGCTCGACCCGATCGCCGACAAGCTCCGTGGTGAGATCGAAGGAGGCGCGCAGTGACGAACCTCGCGCAGGGCGTCGAGGGCAGCAACCCGACGCTGAACATCATCATCTTCGCGATCTTCGTCGCGATCACCCTCGTCATCGTGTTCCGCGCCAGCCGCAACACGAAGACCGCCTCCGACTACTACGCCGCCGGCCGCTCGTTCACCGGCCCGCAGAACGGCATCGCGATCTCGGGCGACTACCTGTCCGCGGCGTCGTTCCTGGGCATCGCCGGCGCGATCGCGGTCAACGGCTACGACGGGTTCCTCTACTCCATCGGGTTCCTCGTCGCGTGGCTGGTCGCGCTGCTGCTGGTCGCCGAGCTGCTGCGCAACACCGGCAAGTTCACCCTCGGCGACGTGGTCGCGTTCCGGATGCGGCAGCGGCCGATCCGCGCGGCGGCCGCGGTGTCCACGCTCGCGGTGTCGTTCTTCTACCTGCTCGCGCAGATGGCCGGCGCCGGCGGCCTGGTCAACCTGCTGCTCGGCATCCGGAGCGACTGGGGCCAGAACGCGGTCATCGCGATCGTCGGCATCCTGATGATCGTCTACGTGCTGATCGGCGGCATGAAGGGCACCACCTGGGTGCAGATCATCAAGGCCGTGCTGCTGATCCTCGGCGCGCTGGCGATGACGCTGTGGGTGCTGTCCAAGTTCGGCTTCAACCTCTCGAACCTGCTGCAGGGCGCCGTCGAACGCGGCGGCGCGAACGGTGACGCGCTGCTCAACCCGGGCAAGCAGTACGGCAAGACCGACACCAGCAAGCTGGACTTCCTGTCGCTGGGCATCGCGCTGGTGCTGGGCACCGCGGGCCTGCCGCACGTGCTGATGCGCTTCTACACGGTGCCCACCGCGAAGGACGCGCGGAAGTCGGTCGTCTGGGCGATCGTCCTGATCGGCATCTTCTACCTGTTCACCCTGGTGCTGGGCTACGGCGCCGGTGCGCTGGTGGGGCCGCAGACGATCAACTCGGCGCCGGGCACGACCAACTCGGCCGCGCCGCTGCTCGCGCTCGAACTGGGCGGGCCGATCCTGCTCGGGTTCATCGCCGCGGTCGCATTCGCGACGATCCTCGCGGTGGTGGCCGGCCTGACGATCACCGCGTCGGCGTCGTTCGCGCACGACGTCTACGCCAACGTGATCAAGAAGGGTCAGGTGGACAGCAAGGCGGCCGAGGTGCGCGTCGCCCGCATCACCGCGGTCGTGATCGGCGCGCTGGCCATCGTCGGCGGCATCCTCGCCAAGAACCAGAACGTGGCCTTCCTGGTCGCGCTGGCCTTCGCGGTGGCGGCCTCGGCGAACCTGCCGACCCTGCTGTATTCGCTGTTCTGGAAGCGGTTCAACACCCAGGGCGCGCTGTGGAGCATGTACGGCGGCCTGCTCGTCACCGTCGTCCTGATCGTCTTCTCGCCGGCGGTGTCCGGCGGGCCGAAGCCGATGATCAAGGGCGTGGACTTCCACTGGTTCCCGCTGGAGAACCCGGGCCTGGTGTCCATCCCGGTGTCGTTCCTGCTCGGCTTCCTCGGCACGATCCTGTCGAAGGAGCACGACGAGAAGAAGTACGCCGAGATGGAGGTCCGGTCGCTGACCGGCGCAGGCTCGGAGAAGGCGACCGCGCACTGACCCGGGCGCAACCCGAGAAGGGGCCACCTCCGATGCCGGGAGGTGGCCCCTTTTGCTGGCTCACGTGCAGTTGATGGGTGCGCGTGTCAGTATGTGAACGTGCAACCAGGTGACATCCCGACCGCGTCCGTCTCCGAGCTCCCCACGGACGGGCTGGTGTTGCTGGACGTCCGCGAGCAGGACGAGTGGGACGCCGGACACGCCCCGGGCGCGGTCCACATCCCGCTCGGCGAGCTGCCGGCGCGCACCGACGAACTGGCCCAGCTGCCCGACGACCGGCCGCTCTACGTGGTGTGCCGCACCGGCGGCCGCTCCGCGCGGGCCGCGGCCTGGCTCAACGCGAGCGGCTGGGACGCGATCAACGTGGCCGGCGGCATGAAGTCCTGGGCGACCGAGGGCCGCCCGGTCGTCGGCGAGCACGACGGTCCACCCGAGGTCCTGTAGGTCCCATGCACCCGACCCCGAGGCCCTACCGAGCGCGACCGCGGGTCCGCTGGGTGGCGAACCCTCCGCCGGGTGCGATCCGTCCCCGCCCGGCCCGCGCCGCCGAGCGCTACGACGGTCCGCCGTCCTACCACGTGCCGCCGCGCTGGGGCTTCCCGCACCTGGCCTGGCGGGTGCCGACGGCGGTGCCCGGCACGCCGTCCGGGTACCCCAGCCCGGTCGAGCGCGTGCGGGTGCTGCACCGCAACGCGGTCACGATCCTGTGGTTCCTCGCCGGGCTCGCGGCCGTCGCGGCGGGCGCCGAGTTCTGGCGCTACGCGCTGCTGGTGGCCAGCCGCACGACGGCCCTGCACGCGACGACCGTGGCGTTCTCCGACGCGCTGGAGATCATCGCGTCGTTGCTCACCGTGGTGTTCGGGCTCATCGCCATCGCGGCGACGCTGTGGTGGCTGCTGATCGCCCGCGGCGCCGCCGCCGAGGCCGCCGGACAGGAACCGGCCCGCTCGACGCGGGAGGTCGTGGCCGGGGTCCTGGTGCCGGGCGTGAACCTGGTGATGGCCGGCTCCATCCTCGCCGAGCTGGAGCACCTGGTGCTGGGCCGCGCCCCGGCGCGCCGCCCCCGCCCGTCGCGGCTGGTGCTGGCCTGGTGGGCGGCCTGGGTGGTCAACGAGGTGCTGATGGTGCTGGTCATCGTGTGGCGTCTCAAGGACGGCGTCCAGGCGATGGCGGACGGCGTGCTGCTGACCGGGCTGCTGAACACCTCGGCCGCCGTGCTGGCCGGGCTGACCGCGGTGCTGGTCTACCGCCTGACGACGCTGCTGGCCCCGGTCCGCGCCGACCGGCTGCGCCCGCTGCAGGTGCGCTCCGTGAGGGGCGCGCCGGCGCCGGAGCTGCGCACGGCCCGCCCCACCGGCGCGGCCCGCTAGAACGTCACCGGCAGGTTCTTCAGCCCGCGGATCACGAACTCCGGCCGCCGCTCCGGGTCGCCCGCCAGGCGCAGGCCGGGGAGGCGGCGGGTCAGGGCCGACAGCGCGGCGGCGATCTCGATCCGGGCCAGCGGCGCGCCGATGCAGTAGTGGATCCCGGCGCCGAAGCCCAGGTGCGTGCCCTCGGTGCGGCCGACGTCGAGCGTGTCCGGATCGGCGAACACCTCCGGGTCGCGCGCGGCCGCGCCGAGCAGCGCGGCGATCTTCTCGCCCTTCGCGACCCGGAATCCGGCGATCTCCACGTCCTCGGTCGCGGTGCGTTCGAACAGCTGCAGCGGCGAGTCGAAGCGGATCAGCTCCTCCACCGCGGTCGGCATCAGGTCCGGGTCGTCGACCAGGCGTTTCCACTGGTCCGGGTGCCGCAGCAGGGCCCACACGCCGTTGCCGATCACGTTGACCGTCGCCTCGTGGCCGGCCATCAGCAGCAGCACCGCCGTCGCGACCACCTCGTCCTCGGTGAGTCCCACCCGTCGCCCACCGCCACCCTCAACGGAGCCGCTTCGCGGCGCGGCCTCTTCCCCGTGCAGCAGGTCCGTGATCAGGTCCTCGCCCGGCTCCCGGCGGCGCCGTTCGGCCAGCTCCCGCAGGAACTCGACGAACTCGGTCGCCGCGCGCTCGGCCGCCACCCGGCCCTCCTCGGGCAGCCCGTACTCGTACATCTTCACGATCGCGTTCGACCACGGCACCAGCCGCGGCCGGTCGGCCTCGGGCACGTCGAGCAGCTCGGAGATCACCGCGACCGGCAGCGGCTGCGCGAGCGCCTCCAGCAGGTCACCCGAGCCGGCCGCGGCGAGCTTCGCCACCAGGTCGTCCGCCAGCTTCATCACCGTCGGCCGCAGCCGCTCCACGTGCCCGCGCCCGAACGCCGACGAGATCGACCGCCGCAGCCGCGTGTGCACCGGCGGTTCGTTCTCCAGCAGCGAGTTGCGGTGCAGCAGGTTGAACGACACGAACTGCTCGGCCGGGCTCGCGTCGGTCCAGATCCGGCCCAGCCCGCGGTGCCGCAGTACCGCCGACGCGGCCGCGTGGGACACCGCGATCGCCAGGCCCAGCCCGTCGTGCCGGTGCACCGGCGCCTGCGCGCGCAGGCGGGCGAACTCCGGGTAGGGGTCGGCGAGGAAGGCGGGGTCACGGGGATCGAACACGACCCGAGCCTAATCCCCCGATCCGGCGGGCCGTGCCCGGTTCGGTAGCGTCTGCGGCCTGTAGTCGAGGAGGCGAGATGGGCAAGGGCGCGCGCAAGCGGGGTCCGAAGAAGGACAAGGCACCGAAGATCCGCGACGTGTTCGTGGGGCAGCCGTTCGAGGGGCTGGCCGCCGAGCCGGAGCTGATCGCGCTGCGCGAGTTCGTGCCGTCGGCCACCGCGCCGCTGTCCCTTGTGGACGCCGGGGACCGGAAGATCACGCTGGCGACCGTGCTGCCGATGGCCGCCGCCGCGTTCGTGCGCACCGACGGCGAGGTGTTCGTCGGGCTCCAGGTGCAGACCCGGTCCAGCGACGTGAGCCGCGACCTGGGCCGCGCGATCCGGTGGGCGCTGACGGCCGAGCCGGGCGACGTGCTGCCGGTGCCCGACACCACCAGCCCGCCGCAGGAGGGCGAGCGCCTGCAGGACCTGCTGGTGGCCGACGCCGAGCTGGACGTCACCCTGCACCCGAACTTCGACTGGTGGCTGCCCGAGGACACCGATCCCAGCGGCGAGGTCAAGGTGTCGCTGGAGCGGGCCAACGAGGCGATCATGCCGACCGAGCGGCTGGGCACCGGCTCGTACTGGGTGCTCGCCGGGGAGAAGGCGCACCTGCGCTGGGTCCGCCGCGAGCCGGAGGGTCGCCTGATGCAAGCGCTTGCGCGGCTGTCCGCGGCAGGTGAGCTGTCGCTCGGCGAGGGTTCCCGCTACGCCGGGTCGTTCCGCGCGCACGGCCTGCTGGTTCCGGTCTGGGACCTGGACCCGGAGGCCCACGCCCGCGAGTGGGTCGAGCCGGACCGGCAGCTGGGCGCCCGCCTGGACGAGGCGCTGAAGTCGGTGGACGCCGAGCCGCTGACCGCCGCCGAGCGCCGGGCCCGCGACGGCCTGGTCGGACGGCAGCTGACGCTCCGCTAGTGATCCTGCACCTCTGCGCGGCCGGCGAGTGGACGGGCGCGGACTACCGCGCGCCGTCCCTCGACACCGTCGGGTTCATCCACTGTTCCGACCCGGGCACGGTGGCGATCCCGGCGAACGCGCTCTACGCCGGGCGCACGGACCTGGTGCTGCTGGAAATCGACCCGGCGCGCCTGGACGTCCCGCTGCGCTGGGAGGCCGGCGACCCTCCGCATCCGGACGGCATCCTCTTCCCGCACGTGTACGGCCCGATCCGCGCCGAGGCCGTGGTGGCCGTGCACCCCTTCCCGCCGAGCCCGGACGGCACCTTCGAGCTGCCCGCGAGCCTCGCGCAACGCGACCCCCGCTGAGACGTCCCCCGGAGAGCGCCGGACAACCGGAGGGGGCCGTCATGCGTGGAGTGGGCGAAGGGGCAAGACGCTCGATCGAGGGAGGCGATACGGTGACCTCGGCCGCGATGGCCATTGCCTGGGGAGGCGGCCGCGCGGCGGGGAGGGGGTCAGCGGTGAGCGACGAGCTGGCGGACTTCGGCGAGTTCGTGCAGGCCAGCTTGCCCGGGCTGCTCCGGTACGGCCACGCGCTCACCGGCAATCCACACGACGCCGCCGACCTGGTGCAGACCGTGCTGGAGAAGGTCGGCTCCCGCTGGACCCACGTGCAACGCAAGACGGCCGATCCGCTCGCCTACGTCCGCCGCGCGATGGCGAACGCGCACATCAGCCGCTGGCGGCGCCTCAAGCGGGAGAGCCTGGTCGCCGACGTGCCCGAGCAGCGCGCCGCCGCACCGGTGGACCCGTTCGAGCACGAGCCGCTGTGGCAGGCCCTGCGCGAGCTGCCGCCGCGCCAGCGCGCGGTCATCGTGCTCCGCTACTACGAGGGCCTGTCCGAGGCCGAGATCGCCTCCTCGCTGGGTGTCAGCACGGGCACGGTGAAGAGCCAGGCCAGCAAGGCGATCGCGACGCTGCGGACCAAGATCGGCACGATCACCGGAGGGAGGGACGACTGGTGAACCCCGACGACGAGCTCGGCGACGAGCTGCGGCGGCTCTTCGACGACGACCGGCTGGCGATCACGCCCGCGCCGGGAGCCGAGAGCACCATCGTGCGCGGCGCCCGCCGTCGTCGTCGGCAGCGCACCGCCGTGGCCGCCTCCGGGGGCGTCCTCACCGCCGTCCTGCTGGTGACCCTGGGGCTCGTGGCCGAACGCCAGGACCCCGGCGTGCACCAGGCCGCCCGCCCCACCACCAGCGCCCCGGCGACCACCACGGACGGGCCCGGGCCGGTCGTGGTGCCGCCGTCGTTCCCCGAACTGCCCGTGCCGCCGGCTCCGCCGACGTCGACGACCACCGCCACTCCCGCGCCGCCGCCGAGCGGCACCTCCCGGCCCGCGCCGCCGAGCAGCAGCGGCGCCAGCGCCCGTCCCGAGCCGGCCACCACCGCCGTCCTCGGCCCCACCGGGTACCGGCAACTGCGGCTCGGGATGAGCTTCGACGAGGCCAAGGCCACCGGAATGCTCGCCGACGCGGACACCGCGCCCACCGAATGCATCGGCTACCGGCTCATCGAGGGCATGGCGAACATCGCCACGGTCACCATTTCGCCGGCCGACGGTGTGGTGGTCTTCGCCGCGACCGGTGCACGCACTCCGGAAAACGTCGGCATCGGATCCACGGTCGCGGAACTGAGGAATGCCTATCCTGATCTGACGGCCGGTGCGGGCAATTACCGCGCCGCCACCGGATCGGGCGCGAACTACACGTTCTACGTCGATTCCACCGACACCGTGGTGAGCTGGGAACTGGGCGCCGCGCCCGGGTGCTGACACGACGGAGCCCGGGCCGAAGCCCGGGCTCCGTGCCGTCAACAGGCAGGCGCGCTCCGCGGTATGGCGGTCCTACAGGGCGCCACCGGCGACCGGCGGCATCTCCGGCGCGCCGTCGTCGCCGACGGACTCGCGGGCCAGCCAGGTCTCCACCTCGAACATGTTGCCGTTGGCGCGCTTGACCACGTTGACCAGCGTGGACATCTGCGACACCTCCTCGACCTGCTCCTTGAGGAACCACTGGAGGAACTGCTCGCCCTGGTAGTCGTCCTCGGCGCGGGCGGCCTTCATCAGGGTGCGGAAGTCGGCCGTGACCTCCTTCTCCTGCTCCAGCGCCAGCTCGACCAGCTCGAGGGGCTCGGCGAAGTCGTTGCGGACCGGGCCGGTGGGCGGGATGTCCACGTGGTGGTCGGTGTCGATCAGGTACTGCACGATCGCCAGCGCGTGGTTGCGCTCCTCCACCGCCTGGCGGTAGAAGTGCCTGGCCAGCTGGGGCAGGTCCGCGTTGTCGAACCAGACCGCCAGCGCCACGTACTGCTGGGAAGCGTGGAACTCGTTCTGCACCTGCTGCTGCAGGAGCTCGTAGAACTTGGAGCGCGGTTCTTTCTTCAGCATCGCCATGACTCAAGAATAGGCCATTTCGCTGATCGTTAACCATTCGGACCTGGTGATTCCCCTTTCGTTTGGGTAGGCTTACCGAGATTAGGAAGTGCTTATTTAGGGCGTGCTAATTCAGCTTAGCCTTTCCTAATTCACGATCGGGTCGCGGACGACGGGGCACGACATGCAGCGCGGCCCGCCCCGGCCGGAGCCCAGCTCGGAACCGGCGATGGCCAGCACCTCGATGCCTGCGTCCGCGAGTCGCGCGTTGGTCTCCACGTTGCGCTCGTAGCCCACCACCACGCCGGGCGCCAGCGCCAGCGTGTTGTTGCCGTCGTCCCACTGCTCGCGTTCCGCGGTCACCGGGTCGAGGCCGGTGTCGATCACGCGCAGCTTCTCGATGCCCATCGCCTCGGCCGCGGCGTGCAGGAACGGCTGCGGGCCGTCCACGCGCAGTGAGCCGTCGCCGTCCGGGCGCAGCGTGAACGCCACCAGCTCGTCGCGGGCCAGCGGGTACATCACCACGGCGTCCGGCGCGACCATCGTGCAGACGGTGTCCAGGTGCATCGTGGCGCGGGCCTGCGCGATCGGCACCGCGAGCACGGTGTGGGCGATGTCGTCGGCGAACAGCGAGCGCGCCAGCGACTCCGCGCCGGCGGCCGTGGTGCGCTCGCCGATGCCGACGGCCAGCACGCCCGGCGCGAGCAGCAGCACGTCGCCGCCCTCGACCGGCGCCGAATGGGCGCCGTAGGCACGCGAGGCGTGGGCGAACCGCGGGTGGTAGGCGTAGACGAGGTCGAGCAGCGCGGTCTCGCGGCGACGGGCCGGCATCGCCAGCGACGAGATCGCCACCCGGTCCGCGATCCACACCGACGAGTCGCGGGTGAACAGCAGGTTCGGCAGCGGGTCGACCGCGAAGTCGTGCGGGTGGTGGATCTTGCGGACCAGCGACGCGCCCTCGGCGGCGGGCAGCTCCTCGAACGTCAGGCCGGCCATCAGGACCTCGGCCAGCGTCGTCGCGTCCACATCGGACAGGTGCGAGCGCAGCGCGTCCCCCAGGTCCTCGCCCAGGCGCCGGTCGTCGACCGCGGCGTGCACCCCCGCGGCGTGCGCGCGCGGATCGGCCAGCGCCTCCCGCAGCACGTCGGCCAGCAGGAGCACCTCGACGCCGCGGCCGCGCAGGACCTCGGCGAACGCGTCGTGTTCCTCCTGGGCGCGGCCGACCCACGGGATCGAGTCGAACAGCAGTTTGTCGTTGTTGCGCGGGGTGAGCCTCGTGAGCTCGTTGCCCGGCCGGTGGAGCAGGACGGCGCGCAGCGGGCCGACCTCGCTGTCCACCCTGGGGGTTTCGGTGGTCACGGGCTGAGCGTAATGGTCAGGGCAGCCAGCTGACGTGTCCGCGCAGCAGCGAGTACCCGACGAACGACACCACGTCGAGCAGCGTGTGCGCGACGACCAGCGGCACCAGCCGGTTGGTCCGCTGCCACACGCGGCCGAACACCAGGCCCATGACGAAGTTGCCGACGAACCCGCCGAAGCCCTGGTAGAGGTGGTAGGACCCGCGCAGCACGGCGGCGGCGACCAGCGCGGTGTTCTCGCGCCAGGCCAGCTGCCGCAGCCGGGTCAGCAGGTAGCCGACGACCAGCACTTCCTCGGCGAAGGCGTTGCCGAACGCGGACAACGTCAGCGCGATCGGGCGCCACCAGGTGTCGTCCAGCCGGGACGGGACGACCGCGAGGTTGACCCCGAGCTTCCAGCCGACGAAGTACAGCACCAGACCCGGAACGCCGATCAACGCGGCCAGCCCGGCGCCCCACAGCAGGTCCCGGCCGGGGCGGTCGCGGTCCAGGCCCACCTCGGCCAGCGTCATCCCGCCGCGCCACAGCAGGTACGCGCCGAGCGCGCCCCAGCCGACGAGCTGCACCGCGGACAGCAGCTGGGCGAGCAGGTCCAGCAGGTCGGCGGCGCGCTGCGGGACGTTCAGCGCGACCTGCTGGTCGGACAGCGGTTCCGGCTGCAGCAGCGAGTCGATCAGCGACAGCAGGCTGCGCGCGCCGGACAGGCCCAGCGTGATCGAGAAGACGACGACCAGCTCGATCTTCAGCCGACGTGCCGTCGCGGCGTCCACCGGTTCGGGCAGCGCGGGACGTTCGGGGCGGAGCCAGGAG
Source organism: Amycolatopsis thermalba (assembly GCF_003385215.1). Lineage (GTDB taxonomy): Bacteria > Actinomycetota > Actinomycetes > Mycobacteriales > Pseudonocardiaceae > Amycolatopsis_E > Amycolatopsis_E thermalba. The sequence continues at coordinate 58,672 of NZ_PQHW01000002.1, forward strand.
CGGAGCACGTCCGCACGCTACCGTCTGGTGACATGGCCAAGATTGCTACCGCGGACCGCGTGGACCGTGCCGAGCTGCTGGAGTTCCTCCGGCCGCGGCACCGCGCGATCCTGATGACCACGCGCGCCGACGGCACCCCGCAGCTGTCCCCGGTCACCGCCGGGATCGACCCGGAGGGCCGCTTCGTCGTGGCGACCTACCCGCAGCGCGCCAAGACCCGCAACGCCCGCCGCACCCCGGCCGTGTCGGCGTGCGTGATCTCCGACGAGTGGAACGGGCCGTGGGTGCAGTTCGACGGCCGGGCCGAGGTGCTGGACGTGCCCGAGGCGGTCGAACCGCTGGTGGAGTACTTCCGGTCGATCTCGGGCGAGCACCCGGACTGGGACGAGTACCGCGAGGCGATGGTCAAGCAGAACAAGGCCCTCATCCGCATCACCATCGAGCGCTGGGGCCCGATCGCGACCGGCGGTTTCCCGCCCGAACTCGCCTGACCCGCGAGTCCCACCCTCCCGCGCGCGAGTCCCACCCTCCCGCGCGCGAGTCCCACGCTCGTGCACGCGAGTTCTGCGTTCGTGCAGGCGAGTTCTGCGTTCGTGTGCTGCGTCAGGGCTGGACGCGCATCTGGTTCTTCGCCAGGAACGGGCAGCCGACCAGCCGCCGCAGCTCGATGCTCAGCTGCGCCGGGCTGTGCACCGGCTGGGCGAAGGCCAGGCGCACGTCGTGGTCGCCGTCGCCGGACTCGACCCGCAGCCGCAGCCCGAACTGGTCCAGGCCCAGCGGGCGGATCCGGCCGCCGCGCAGTTCCTCCGGGATGTGCCGGGCGAGCTGGCCGACGACGTCGGGATGATCGCTTTCCAGGTGCCGCAGCCAGCCGGACTCGTAGCCGGCGAACGGATCCGCCGCGGCGGCGTTGAACATGTGCGGCCGCAGCGAGTGGGTGCCTTCGGCGTCGGCTAGGACGAGTGAGGCTGGCGTGAGCCGCAGCAGGCTCAGGCCGTGGCCGAGGTCCAGCAGGCGGGGATCGGGCCGCGTCTCGGCGATCGACACCGCCCTGGCGCGGGCCGACTCCGGGCTGAGGTGCCGCAGCCAGCCGGTGATCCACAGCAGCCCGCGGACGGGTTCCCGCAGGTCGACCGGCGCGTGGTCGGCGAGTTCGAACACCACGGCCAGCTCGCCGCGGTCCGCCGCGCTGGTGCGGGCCAGCAGTGGGTGGTCGTCCGGCAGCAGGACGCTGACGCTGCCGCTGGGGTGGACGTGGTGGAGCTCGGGCACCACGCGATCGCTGCCGGTCGGGTCGCCCGCGGTGGGCAGCAGCGCGCCGGGGCCGTTCCGCACGGCGATGGTCTTCGCGCGCTCGGCGGGGCTGGGTGCGGGCGGACGTCGGATCTCGGTCACTGGCCACCTCCTACTTAGGTGAGCCTAACCTGAGTGATCGACGAAGGGAAGTGGAGCGGTAACACCGCTGGTCGCCTGATCGACTCGGAGGTGTGGAACCCACCCAGCAACGCGTGCTCGCCTACGAGCCGCGCCCCGGCGAACCGGCCGCTGCGGACTCGCTCGAAGTCGAGATCGTCGAGAAGCAGCGCAGTCGTCTGATCGGCTCGACGGTCGTCACCGTCGTGGCCGCCGGGCTGCTGCTGGCCCTGACCACCGACGCGCCGTCGGCCGGCCTTGCGGCGTTCTTCGCGGCGGTCGCCGGGTACCAGCTGTGGCTGCTGGTCTTCCGGGTGCTGCCGTGCGGGCGGCTGCTCGCGTACCCGGCGGTCGTGCTCACCCCCGGTCCGGGACAGTTGCTGGTGGCCGGGTCGAAGGTCAGCGTCGCGCTGCCCGGGCCCGAACCGCGCTGGCTGGTCGTGCGGCTGCCGGAGTCGAAGCGGATCCTGCTGGCCGGCCTGCGGCGCGTGTACTTCGTCGGTCCGGACCCGCGCGGCCGCGTGCTGGTCGGCCTGCCCGGCGGGTTCACCGGGCGGTTCGGCCGGATCACCACCGCGCCGGCGCGGGGCTCGGTGGAGCTGCCCGCGCAGCCACGGCCGATGGTGGCGGCACTGCGGGACCCGGTGGTGACCACGTTCCTGCGTGAGACCCGGCGGCGGTCGTGGGGGATGGCCGGGTTCTTCCTGCTGCTCGCGGCGGGGCTCTTGGTGGTGAACCAGGCCTATCTCGACCTGCCGTACACGGGTGGTTTCGTGACCGTCCTGGCCGTGCTCTACGCCGTCGCCGGCCTGATGCTGCCGGTGCGCACGGTGACGCTGTCCACGGCGGTGAAGGAGCGGCCCTGGCAGGAACTCCACGCGACCCTGGACATCGTGATCACGCCGAACGCCGCGGGCGGCACGGGCAAGGCGGAGGGCCGGGTGATGCTCGCGGACGGCGAAGCGCGCGTGCTGTTCCAGCGGGCGCCGCTCGACCTGCTGGTCAACGTGCGCGACACCCAGCGGTTGTGGCTGCTGGGGACGCCGGAACGGGGCACGAAAGCCGTGGCCGGCCTGCCCGGGTATCCCGTTCTCGGGCTGGTGAACCTGCGGTGAACTGTCCGAGGGGCGTACGTGGTTGTCCGGTTCCCGTACGCTACTAGCGTGTCCCATGTGTCAAGCGCTGTGGAACTCACGCCCCCCGGCCCCCGCGGAATTCCGCCCCTCTTCGCACGGCTCGTAGACGACTCGGCGCTCTTCCCACCCGGCACGGCGACCATGCCGGACGCGCTGCGGAACTACCTGGCCGGCCGCGAGGGCGACCACGCGGGCCTGCTCGGCGTCTTCCTGTGCCAGGCGTCCCGCCTGCCGGAGCTGATCACCGAGCTGATCAAGATCAAGCCGAAGCAGCCGTTGCCGCTGTCGCTGATCATCGACACCGGTCTGGGCGGCGTGCCTAAGGCGATCTCGATCGTCGAGTCCCGCAGCGAGCTGCTGTCGCTGCGCATGGTCGAAATGCCGGCGCCCTCGGACGTCGACGAGGTGTGGCTGGAGCGCGTCTCGGAGTTCGTGCCCGAGGACGTGATCCGCGTGGTCGAGCCGCGCCGGGGCGTGGGCTGGCTCGACGGCGTGCGGCGCGTGATCGAGCACGGCAGCTGGCCCAAGATCCGCTGCGGCGGCCAGTCCAGCGAGAACTTCCCCAGCATCGACGAGGTCGCCGACTTCCTCGCGGTGCTGTCCGGCTCGCCCGGCGCCTCCTTCAAGGCGACCAACAGCCTGCACCGCGCGGTCCGGCACGACGATCCGGACAACAACATCACCCACCACGGCTTCCTCAACCTGCTCGTCGCGGTGGCGCGCAGCCTCTCCGGCGGTGACGTCCGCGACGCGCTCGCCTCCACCGACGGCGAGGCCCTCGCCGCGGAGGCGAAGTCGCTGTCCGAACCGGCCGCGAAGGCCGTGCGCGCGCTCTTCGCGTCCTACGCCTGCGACAGCTTCGAGGCACCGGTCGCCGACCTCGAGGCGCTCGGCCTGCTGTAGTGAGCGCCGAAGGCTCGCTGACCCTCGACCGCGGCCTGGCGTTGCTGCAGGCCGTGGCCGACGCCGACGGCGACGCGGCCACGATCTCCGAGCTGGCCGCCGCGATCGGCGCCAGCCGCGCCGCCGTCTACCGGTTGCTGGTGCCGCTGGCCGCGCGTGGGCTGGTGTGGCGCGACGGCAGCAAGGTCCGGCTGGGCATCGGCGTGCTGCGGCTGGCCGGGCAAGTGGTCCCGCAGCTGCGGGAAGCCGCGCGTCCGGCGCTGCGCGAGCTGGCGGAGAAGGCCGGCGCGACCGCGCACCTGTCGATCGCCGAGGGTGACCTGGTCGAATCGGTGGTGACGGTCGAGCCCTCGTGGACCGACTTCCACGTGTCCTACCGGGTCGGCGCCCGCCACCCGATCGGTGTCGGCGCCGCGGGCAAGGCGCTGACCCTGCGTCGCGGGAGCCGGGGCTGGGCGGCGGTCACCGGCGAACCCCAGCGCGGGACCTCGGGCGTCGCCGCGCCGGTGCGCGGCGTGCCGGGCCTGCGGGCGGTCGTCGGCGTGATCGCGCTGGGCCCGCTCAACGCCGAAACCGTGGGCCCCCAGGTGGTGGACGCCGCCGCCGCGGTCGCCGAGGCGCTGCGCGGCGGTTAACGCGCGCGGCGGTATTCGGCGGCCGCCGCCTCGTACTGCCGGTGCTCGGCCTCGTGGTCCGGATCGGGTCGCGGCGATGCGTTCGCCGCGCACCACCAGGTAGCCGCGGACGTGCCCGTTGCTGTTGCGCGAGCCCGGCGGACGTACTGGCCCGCGGTCCGCCGGGCGACGATCGCGCTGACGACCTAGGCGAAGGCCTGCACGACCGCCAGCAGGGCGAACACCGCGAACGCGAACCCGGCGATGCGCTGCAGCAGCTTCGGCTTGAGGCGGCCGCGCACCTTGTGCCCGATGAACACCGCGACCGAGGCGACCGTGATCAGGGCGAGCAGCGAGCCGGCGCCGACCATCAGCGGGTGGCCGTACCGGGCGGTCAGCCCGGCGGTCGCCAGCTGGGACGCGTCGCCCCACTCGGCGGCGAACAGCACGCCGAACGACGTGGCCGCGGAGCGCAGGAACGTCACCGGCTTCACCCCTTGGCGCGCCGCGTCCTCGCCGCTCTCGTCGGCCGCGGAGAAGCCCTCGCGCAACAGCAGGAAGGCCCCGAGCCCGAACAACGCCGCGACGACCGCCGCGACCAGGCCGTCCGGTAGCAGGGTGAGCGCCCGGCCGAACAGCACCGCGATCGTGGACTGCACGGCGAACGCGAGGGAAACCCCGAGCAGGACCGGCCACGCGCGGAAGCGGGTGGTCAGCACGAGGGTGGCGATCATCGTCTTGTCCGGCAGCTCCACGGCCAGGACGAGCACGTACGCGCTCAGCAGCGCCAGCAGTGCGGTACTCACGGTGATTTCCACTCCCCTTTCACTGCAACGATAAAGGGGAGTTCCGGCAATTGCCAGCAGATCGGTTTCGCGAATTGCCGGTTTTCGGTTCGCCAGAATTACTTCTGGCTCGGGCGCAGTTTTTTCTTCGCCGCACCGAAACCTGCCTTGAGCTGGGGAAGAACCGGTCGTCAATCCTGGTCGGATAGCCCGTCGCGCGGCGATGGCGGCGGGTGACCGGGGATTGTTGTCGAGGTATTCGTGAAGTGGTTCGCAAGGCCTGTGGTGCCGGTCACCGCGCTTGATGCGGAACGAGCGCCCCGCTTGTCAAAGCCGTGTCGGTGACCGGGACCTTGGTCCCGGCACGATCAGGACCGCGGGACCTGATGCCGGACCACGGAAGCGAGCAGTCTGAATGACGTGGACGTGCTCCAGCTGGCGCGGTGGCAGTTCGGGATCACCACCGTCTACCACTTCCTCATGGTCCCGCTCACCATCGGACTGTCGGTCCTCGTCGCGGGGATGCAGACCGCCTGGGTCCGCACCGGTGAGCAGCGCTACTACCAGATGACCAAGTTCTGGGGGAAGCTCCTGCTGGTCAACTTCGCCATGGGCGTGGTGACCGGCATCGTCCAGGAGTTCCAGTTCGGGATGAACTGGAACGCCTACTCCCGCTTCGTCGGTGACGTGTTCGGGGCGCCACTGGCGATGGAGGGCCTGGTCGCCTTCTTCGTCGAGTCGACGTTCCTCGGCCTGTGGATCTTCGGCTGGGACCGGCTGCCGAAGAAGGTGCACCTGGCCTGCGCCTGGGCGTTCTCGCTGGCCACGATCGCCTCCGCGTACTTCATCCTCGCCGCGAACTCGTGGATGCAGCACCCGGTCGGCGCCGAGATCGTCGACGGCAGGCCGACGCTGAACTCGATCTGGGCGGTGCTCACCAACAACACCGCGCTCGCCGCGATCCCGCACACCATCGCCGGCGCGTTCTCCGTCGCCGCGGCGTTCCTGGTCGGCATCGCCGCCTGGCACCTGTGGCGCAAGCGCAAGACCGACGACGAGCACCGCGCGGTGTGGCGGTCGTCGATCCGCCTCGGCGGCTGGACCGGCATCGTCGCGTTCGCGGTGCTGGCGATCACCGGCGACTTCCAGGGCAAGCTGATGTTCGAGCAGCAGCCGATGAAGATGGCCTCGGCCGAGGCGCTCTGCCACACCGAGCAGCCGGCCAGCTTCTCGATCATCGCGATCGGCGACGTCACCTCGGAGAACTGCGAGGACGTCAAGACGTTCAACGTGCCCGCGCTGCTGTCCTTCCTCGCGCACAACGACTTCAGCACCGAGGTCAAGGGCGTCGAGGACCTGGTGACCGAGTACCAGGCCCGCTACGGCACGAACTACCCGGACGACCCGCAGCTCGGCGAGCTGGCCGGCAAACCGATCGACTACGTGCCGAACCTCCCGGTGACCTACTGGGGCTTCCGGATCATGATCGGCTTCGGCGCGATCTCAGCGGGCACCGGATTGCTGGCACTGTGGCTGACCCGCAAGAACCGGATCCCGGACACGAAGTGGTTCCCGCGCCTGGCGCTGCTGAGCATCGCGACGCCGTTCATCGGCAACAGTGCGGGCTGGATCTTCACCGAGATGGGCCGCCAGCCGTTCGTCGTGGTGCCCAACCCGTCCGGTGTGGACGGTGTGTGGATGTTCACCGCGCAGGCCGTGTCGCGGATCTCCACCGGTGAGGTGTGGACCTCGCTGATCGCGCTGACCAGCCTCTACGCCGTGCTCGGCGTGGTGGAGGTGTTCTTGATCCGCAAGTACGTCCGCGGCGGCATCGACGGTGTGATCCCGCCCGAGAAGACCGACAACGAGGGCAAGGACGAACTTGCCTTCGCCTACTAGGGGACGGCCATGAGCCTGGAAACGATCTGGTTCTGCATCATCGTCGCCTTCTGGCTGGGGTACCTGTTCCTGGAGGGCTTCGACTTCGGCGTCGGCATGCTGCTGCCGGTCCTCGGCCGCGACAACACCGAACGGCGGGTCATGATCAACACGATCGGCCCGGTGTGGGACGGCAACGAGGTCTGGCTGATCGTCGCCGCCGGCGCGATGTTCGCGGCCTTCCCCAGCTGGTACGCGTCACTGTTCTCGGCCACCTACCTGCCGCTGCTGCTGGTGCTGCTCGCGCTCATCGGCCGCGGGGTGGCGTTCGAGTACCGCGGCAAGGTGGACTCGGCACGCTGGCGCCGCAACTGGGACCGCGTCATCGTGCTCGGCTCGTGGATCCCGCCGCTGGGCGTCGGCCTCATCCTGACCACCACGGTCCTCGGCCTGCCGCTGGACGAGCACGGCAACCGGATCGGCGGCGCGTTCGAGTCGGTCCGCTGGGACACGCTGCTCGGCGCGCTCGCGGTGGTCGGGTTCGCGCTGGTGCACGGCGCGGCGTTCCTGGCGCTCAAGACCGCGGGTGACCTGCGGGAGCGGGCGCGGCTGTTCGCCGTCCGCGCGCTGCCGGTCGCGTTGCTGCCGCTGTTCGCCCTGCTGGCGGTCGTGCAGTGGCGGTCGGGTGCACTGTGGACACTCGTGGCGCTTGCCGTCGCGGTGGTGGCCGCGGTGGTCGCCTGGCGCAAGCTGGTGGCCGACCGGGACGGGCAGGCCTTCGCCGCGCTGGGCGTCGCCATCGCCGCGGCCGTGGTCACGCTGTTCGGGTCGCTCTACCCGGACGTGCTGCCCTCGACGCTCGACCCGGCCAACTCGCTGACCGTCGCGGAAACCGCGTCCAGCCCGTACACGCTCGAGGTGATCACCTGGGTCGGCGCGTTCGGCGCCCCCGCCGTGCTGGTCTACCAGGGCTGGACGTACTGGGTGTTCCGCAAGCGGATCAGCGCCGCCCACATCCCGCCGGTGCACACCCCATGAGCTTTCCCGGACGCTCCGTCCTTCCCGCATCGGTGTCCACAGCGGACACCACGCGTCCGGGAAAGGGTCCGCTCGGCGCGCTGCCCTTGTTGTCCGCGGCGGCGCGCCGGGCGCTCGCCCTCTCCGGGCTGCTCGCGCTCGGCAACGCCGCGGCGCTGGTAGCGCAGGCCTTCCTGCTCGCCTCGGTGTGTGCCGCGGTGGTCGCCGGGCACGACATCACCGCCGGCCGGCTGGTCGCGCTGGGCGGGGTGGTCGTCGGACGCGCGCTGATCGCGTGGGCGCTGCGGGTGGTCGCCGCGCGGGCCGCGGCGGGGGCCAAGGAGGAGCTACGGGCCAAGGTCGTCGACCACGCGCTGCGGCTCGGGCCGGAGTGGATCGCGCGCCGTGGGCCGGGCGAGCTGACCGCGGTGACCACCAAGGGCCTGGACGCGCTGGACGCCTACTTCACCGAGTACCTGCCCGCGCTGGTCACCGCCGCCGTGGTGCCGCTCGGCGCGGGGGCGGCCGTGCTGTTCGCGGACTGGCCGTCCGCGGTGATCATCGCGCTGACCGTGCCGTTGCTGCCGATGTTCGCGATCCTCGTCGGCAAGTACACCGCCGACCGGTCGGCGGCCGCGACCGACGCGCTGCAGCGGATGTCCGGCCACCTGCTGGAACTCGTGCGCGCGCTGCCGGTTTTGGCCGCGTTCCGCCGCGCGGAGGCGCAGGCCGAAGCGGTGCGGCGGGTGTCGGAGAAGCACCGGCGGGCGACCCTGAAGACGTTGAAGGTCGCGTTCTCCTCGGCGTTCGTGCTGGAGCTGGCGGCGACGCTGTCGGTCGCGCTGGTCGCCGTGGTCATCGGCGTGCGGCTGGTGGGCGGTGACCTGTCCCTCGCGATCGGGCTCGGCGTGCTGATCCTGGCGCCCGAGTGCTACCAGCCGCTGCGGGCGGTCGGCGCGGCCTTCCACGCCAGCGAGGACGGGGTGGAGGCGGTCCGCCGCGTCACCGACGTGCTCGCCGAACCGGTCACGCCGGAGGGCACCGCGATTCCCGGCCGGGGTGAGGTGCGGGTCGCGGGTCTGCGGGTGGCGCGGCGCGGGGGCTTCGCGCCGGACGGCGAGACGTTCACGCTGCGCCCCGGCACGCTGACCCGGCTCGATTCGCCGAGTGGCGCTGGCAAGTCGACGACGCTCGCCGTCCTGCTGGGCTTCGTGCGGCCGTCCGCCGGGACGGTGCTGATCGACGGTGTCCCGCTGAGCGAGGTCGACATGTCGGCTTTCCGGCGGGACATCGCGTGGGTGCCGCAGAACCCGGCGTTCACCGGCGGCACCGTCCGGGCCGAGCTGGACCTCGCGCTGGACCAGCCGCCCGACCCGGTCGAGGTCGATGCGCTGCTCATCGAGCTCAACCTCGCCGGGCTGGCCGACGCGCCGGTCCACGAACTGTCCACCGGACAGCGCCAGCGGGTCGCGGTCGCGCGGGCGCTGCTGCGCGTCCGGCACGGCGCGTGGCTCCTGCTGCTCGACGAGCCCACCGCGCACCAGGACGCCGCCAACGCCGCGCTGGTCGAGGCCGCCATCGCGTCCACCCTGCCGCTGGGCACCGCCGTCCTCCTGGCCGCGCACCACCGGGAAACCCACCTGCCGGCCACACACGCGGCGACGACCGCGCCGCACGTCACGGTTGCCGACGCCGCGGAGCCGCAGCCGCTCCGGGGAGTGGTGAGCCGCCGGTTCGTCGGCGGCGCCGCGGTCGGGGCGCTCGCGTTGCTCGCCGGGGTGGCGCTGACCGCGACCTCGGGCTGGCTCATCGCCAAGGCGTCGTTCCAGCCGCCGATCCTGACGCTGACCGTCGCGGTCGTCGGGGTGCGGGCCTTCGGGCTCGGCCGCGCGGTGCTGCGCTACCTGGAGCGGCTGATCACGCACGACGCCGCGTTCCGCATCGCCGGGCAGCTGCGGGTCCGCCTGTGGCGGGGGCTCGTCCGGCTCGGCCCCGCCCGCACGCTCGGCCTGCGGTTCGGCGAGGGGCAGCGGCGGCTGGTCGCCGACGTCGACACCGTTCGCGACCTGCTGCCGCGCGTGGTGACCCCGCCGCTGGTCGCGGTGCTGGTGCTGGCCGGGGCGATCGCCGTGCAGACGATCCTGCTGCCGGTGGCCGGGCTCGTGCTCGCCGCCGCCGTGCTGGTCGGCGCCCTCGCCGCGCCCGCGCTCGCGCTGCGGCTGGAGCGCCGGGCGACCACCGCGCTCGCCGAGGGGCGCCGGACGGTCAGCGCCCAGGTGCTCGGCCTGTTCGGCGCCGCCGCCGAGCTGATCGCGTTCGGCGCGCACCGCCGCCGCCGGAAAGACCTCGCGCGCGCCGACGACCGGCTGGCTCACCAGGCCCGGCGGCAGGCGTTCGGGGCGGGCGCGGCCGACGCCTTGATCACGCTGGTCACCGGGGCGGCCGCGGTCGCCGGGGTCGGCCTGGCCGCGGGCTCGGGCATCGACCCCGTGCTCGCGCCCGTCCTCGCCCTGGTGCCGCTGGCCCTGGCCGAGGTCCTCGCGATGCTGCCGCCGGTGGCCCAGCACTGGGACCCGCTGCGCACGTCGATGGACCGGATCGCCGACGTCGAGCGCTCGCAGCCGCAGCCGCCCGTGGCACACGGCCCGATCGCCTTCGAGCACGCCGACCTCGGCTGGACCACCCCCGTGCTGCGGGACGTGGACCTGCGGATCCCGGCGGGCACGCACGTCGCCGTCGTCGGCCCGTCGGGTGCCGGCAAGTCGACCCTGCTCGCCGCGCTGCTCGGGTTCCTGCCCGCCCAGCGCGGACGCCTGACCACCGCCGCCGAGGTGGCCTGGGCGCCCCAGGAACCGCAGCTCGTTTCGACGACGGTCGCGGAGAACCTGCGCCTGGCCGACCCGCACGCCGACGACGACCGGCTGCGCGAAGCCCTGCGCCTGGCCTGCCTGGACCTGCCGCTGGACACCGTCCTCGGCGACGCCGGCAGCGGCCTGTCCGGCGGTCAGGCGCAACGGCTCGCGGTCGCGCGGGCGCTGGTCGCGGCCCCGCGGGCGGACCTCGTCCTGCTCGACGAGCCGACCGCGCACCTCGACGAGCCGACGGCCCGCCGGCTGCGGGCCAACCTGCGTACCGCCCTGGCCGGCCGTACGGTCGTGCACGTCACCCACCACGCCGAGGAGGCGGCCGAGGCCGACCTCGTCCTCGACGTGCGTGACGGGCGTGTCAGCGTGCGGATGCCGGCCCTGGAAGGCGGCTACGCTTGACCCTGCTCATGGAACCCACCCTCGCCGCCCGCGCGCTGTCCGCGGCCACGGAGATCACCACCGCCGCCCTGTCCGGCGGCGACCCCGACGCGGTCCTGGACTCGGTCGTGCACCAGGCCGCCGAGCTGGCCGGGGCCGACCTGTGCCTGGTGATGGTCCGCGCGGACGACGGCAAGGTGTCCGTCGAAGCCGCCTACGGCACGCACAACGAGGACCCGCGCGGCGTGGTGCTGCCCGCCGAGTCCGCGGCCGGGCAGGTCGCCCGCGGCGGGGTCACGGTGGTCGCCGACGACATGACCACCGATCCGCGCACGGCCCCGTACGTGCCGGCCGAGCTGCGCCGGTTCGGCCCGTTCGCCGCCGCGCCGTTCGGCTCCGGCGGGCGGGTGCTGGGCGCGCTCGCGGTGTACCGGGAGCGGTCCGGGCGGCCGTTCGACGAAGCCACCGTCGAGGTGCTGACCGCGTTCGCCGCGCAGGTCGGCGTCGTGCTGGCGCTGGCCGAGGCCGCGAACGACCGGCACCGGATCACGCTCTACCAGGAGCGCGAGCGCATCGCCCGCGAGCTGCACGACGTGATCGTGCAGCGGTTGTACGCGGCGGGCATGCAGCTGGACCGGGTGCGCCGCCGGATGCGCAAGCGGTTCGCCTCGACCGACGCGACCCGGCTCGGCGAGGCCATCGACCAGCTCGACCAGACCATCGAGGAGATCCGGCACACCGTGCGCGAGCTGCGGTCCCCGGAGCCCGCGACGGCGGAGAAACCGCCGGCCACCGACCTGGCCGAGTCGGCGCGCGCCGAGGTGCGGATCGCGGGGGAGCTGCTCGGCTTCCCGCCCACGCTGGAGCTGTCCGGCGAGCTGGCCGACATCCCCGCCGAGCGGGCCGACCACATCCGCGCCGCGCTGCGCGAGGCACTGTCCAATGTGGTCCGGCACTCCGGGGCGAGCGAGACCAGGGTGACGCTGGTGCGCGACACCGACGGGGTGAAGCTGCGCGTCCGCGACAACGGCGCCGGCGTGCCGCAGGACGTGCAGACCCGTGGCCTGCGGCACCTGGAGGAACGCGCCCAGCGCGCGGGCGGGAAGTTCTACCTCAACTCCTCGCCGAGCCTGGGCACGCTGGTGGCGTTCGAGCTGCCGCTGGACAAGCGGGCCAGCTGATCGCGGGACGCCGCCGCCACGTCGGCCGCGACCCCCAGTTCGCCCAGCATCTCCGCGGCGGCGGCCATCTCGTCGGTGCGGCGCCTGGCGTGCTTGACGCTGCCGGTCACCAGACGCTCCACCGTGGACTCGTCGGCGCGCGTCAGCTCGTCGACGATCACCCCGCGCAGCCAGTCCTCGACCCCCGCCGCGCGGGCGGCCTCCAGCGCCTCGACCACGGCGGCCGACATGCCCTTGAAGAACACGCTCCGCAGCAGCTTCCGCTCCGCCGCCACCCCCGCCTCGCCGGGCAGCACCTCGACCGACGCGCCGAGCGCGCCCAGCAGCTTCGACACCGCGTCCGCCGCCGGACCGCTGGCGAGCATCGGCACGCGCAGTCCGCGGCCGGGGACGGGGGCCATGATCGCGACGTCGGCGAAGCCGATCCCGGCGTCGGCGGCGATCGCGGCGAGCTCACGCTTCTTGCCGGGGGAGGCGGTGTTCAGGTCGGCCCAGACGCCACTGACCTTCGGCAGGCCGGCCCGCAGCGCGCCGACCGCGGCGGCCGAGCTGTTGACGCTGAGCACCAGGTCCGCGTCCTCGGCGGCGTCGGCTTCGGCGGAGAACTCCGACGGCACCACCGGGTCGTACCCGCGCACCACGGCTCCGGCCGCCCGCAGGTCGCGGGCGAACTCACTGCCCGCCTCCCCGAGACCGAGAACGGCGACAACGGTCATAACGGGCTCCTCCTCGACAACCGACTACCATTCCGAGTAGACGATGTTCACGACAAAATTGTCAACAAACCGAGCGCGGGGAGCGGGCGTGGGAGAGCGGGCCGAAGTCGAGAAGCCGGTGGTGGACGCCATCCGCGAAGCGATCATCCGGGGTGAGTTCGTGCCCAACCAGCGGCTGGTGGAGGCCGACCTGTCCGCGCAGTTCGCCGCGAGCCGCGCCAACGTCCGCATCGCGCTGCTCGAACTCGCCAACGAAGGCCTGGTCGAACGGGTGCAGAACCGCGGCGCGCGGGTGCGGGCCGTGTCGCTGGAGGAGGCCATCGAGATCTCCGAGGTGCGCATGGTGGTGGAGAGCCTGTGTGCGGAGAAGGCCGCCGAGCGCGTCACCGGCGAGGAGATCCGCGAGCTGAAGGCCCTCGGCAAGGCGATGCGCAAGGCCGTCGCGTCCGGGGACGTGATGGGGTACTCGGGGCTGAACCAGGAGCTGCACCGCCGGGTGCGGGAGATCTCCGGTCAGCACACGGCGGGCCAGGTGCTGGAGCGGCTGCGGGCGCAGAGCGTGCGGCACCAGTTCCGGCTGGCCATGCGCCCCGGCCGGCCGTCGGTCTCGCTGCCCGAGCACCTGGCGATCATCGACGCCATCTGCGCCCACGACCCGGCCGCCGCGGCGGCGGCGATCCGGAAGCACCTGAGCAGCGTCATCGAGGCGCTGCGCGAAGCCGAACAGTCCTGAGCCGTACCCTTGACGCCTGTCGCCACAATTGTTAACAATCTTGGCGAGCAAAATGGCGCAAAGGAGCGGCATGGCAGACCACCCGGTACCCACCCAACGTGCCCGAGACCTCGTCCGCGGCGCCTATGACGTGCACATCCACGTCGCGCCGGACGTGATGCGACGGCGGATCGACGACCTGACGCTCGCCGAGCGCTTCGCCGAAGCCGGGCTCGCCGGCTTCGTCCTGAAATCCCACTACCTGCCCACGGCCGAGCGCGCCGCGGTCGTCAACCGGGCCCGCCCCGGCATCGACGCCCGCGGCGCGATCACGCTCAACGCCTCGGTCGGCGGCATGAACCCGATCGCGGTCGAGATCGCCGGCCGCGGCGGCGCCACGTTCGTCTGGCTGCCCACCGTGGACAGCGCCAACCAGCGGCAGTGCCAGGCCCGCGAGCCGGAGGGCGCGAAACCGCCGATGTGGGCGCAGGTGCAGGCCGACCTCGCCGCCGCGGGAATGGCCGCGGACCCGGTGGACGTGCTGGACGCCGACGGCAAGGTGCTGGAGAAGACCCGCCAGGTGCTCAGCCTGGTCGCCAAGCACGACATGACGCTCGCGACCGGACACCTGCACCAGGACGAGTCGGCCGCGGTGATCGACGCCGCGATCGAGGAGGGGGTGCGGCGGATCGTCGTGACCCACCCCGAGTTCACCTCGCAGCGCATCGGCATCGAGCGGCAGCGCGCGCTGGCCGAGAAGGGCGCGCTGCTGGAACGCTGCTTCACCACGCCCTACACCGGCAAGGTGAGCTGGGACGTCTGGCTCGGCAACATCCGCGCGACCGGCCCGGAGCACTCGGTGATCTCCAGCGACCTGGGGCAGCCGTTCAACCCGCCGGTCGAGCACGGCCTGGCGCTGGCCGCGGACCGGCTGCTGGAGTACGGCTTCACCGCGGACGAGGTGCACACGATGATCGTCGTGAACAGCCGCCGCCTGGTGGGGGCGGACGCATGAGCCTCACCGCGGACGCGATCACCAAGCAGTTCGTCAAGGACGACTCGGCTGTGGTCGCGCTCCGCGAGTTCAGCCTCGACATCGAGCCGGGCAGCTTCGTGACCCTGCTCGGCCGCAGCGGGTGCGGCAAGTCCACGCTGCTCAACCTGCTCGCCGGGCTGACCGAACCGAGCACCGGCGAGATCCGGTACCACGACCGCAGGCTCACCGGGCCGGACACGAGCATCGGCTACCTGACCCAGCACGACACGCTGATGCCGTGGCGGGACGTGCTGCGCAACGTGGAAATGCCGCTGGAGATCAGGGGAGTGGACGCGCGCACGCGCCGGGAGACCGCGCTCGACCTGGTGCGGCGCGTCGGCCTGAGCGGGTTCGAGAAGCACTACCCGCGTGAGCTGTCCGGCGGCATGCGGCGCCGCGCGAGCCTGGCGCGGATGCTGGCAGGCGCGCCGGAAACCCTGCTGATGGACGAGCCGTTCGGCGCGCTCGACGCGCAGCTGCGCACCGAACTGCAGGAGGAGCTGCTGCGGCTGTGGCAGGGCAGCGGCCAGACCGTCGTGTTCGTGACGCACGACATCGAGGAGGCGCTGCTGCTCGGCGACCGGGTCGTCGTGCTCGGTTCGCTCGGCACGATCCTGCTCGACCGCCCGATCACCCTCGCCCGCCCCCGCTCGGCCGACGACCTGCGGGTGGATCCGGAGTTCGTGGCGCTGCACCGGGAACTCGCCGGAGCCCTGAAGGAGGCCGTCGCATGACCCTCACCGCAACCGGGCCCGTGCGGGTCAGTGTGGATCGCACCTGGTGGCAGCGCAACGGCACCACGACCACGGTGTGGGCGCTGCGCGTCGCGTTGCTGGCCGCGTTCCTGGTGCTGTGGCAGATCGCCGCGGACCGCTGGATCGACAGCACGTTCACCAGCAAGCCCAGCGACATCGTCCGGCGGCTCGGCGAGTGGAGCGCCGACGGGACGCTGTGGACGAACACCTGGATCACCGTGCAGGAGATCGTCTACGGGTTCCTGCTCGGCGCGGTGACCGGCGCGATCGCCGGGTTCGTGCTGGCGTCGCTGAACCTGCTCTACCGCGTGCTCGACCCGTTCATGATGGCGCTGTACTCGATCCCGAAGGTCGCGCTCGCGCCGCTGTTCATCGTGTGGTTCGGCATCGGGATGCACATGAAGGTGCTGCTCGCCGCGGCGACGGTGTTCTTCCTGGTGTTCCTCAACACCGCGGCCGGCGTGCGCGAGGTCGACCGCGGGCTGGTCGACGCGGTGCGCCTGATGGGTGGCAACCGGCGGGACATCGCACGCAAGGTCGTGCTGCCGGCGTCGATGACCGGGGTGCTCACCGGGCTCAAGGTGGCGATCCCGTACGCGTTGATCGGGGCGGTGATCGGGGAGCTGGTCGCGTCCAACCGCGGGCTGGGTTACCTGATCAACGACGCGGCGGCGCAGTTCGACACCGCCGGGGTGTTCGCCACGCTGGTCGTGCTGAGCGTCGTGGCGGGGCTGCTCAACGTCCTGGTCGGGCTGATCGGCCGTCGCGTCAACCGCTGGAAGCCGATCGATGGGTGACCGGCGGACGTTTCTGAAAGCGCTTGCCGCGAGCCCGCTGCTGCTGGCGGGGGCGTGCGCGACGCGTGAGTCGACCACACCCTCCGGCGTGCTCAACGTCGGCCAGATCAGCGATTCGGCGGCGTTCTTCCCGCTGTTCATCGCGGAGAAGCGCGGCTACTTCGCGGCCGAAGGCCTGACCCTGGGCGAGCGGCCCCGGCTGGGCACCGGCGCGAAGGTGGCGGCGGCGCTCAAGTCGGGCAGTATCGACCTCGGCGCCGGGGTCATCACGGACGCGTTCAACCTGGCCAAGATCGACGACGGCACGCGGATCGTGACGAGCCTGGTGACCGAGTACTACGTGGACATCGTGGTGCCGCCGTCGTTCCCGGAGGCGGGGTCGCTGGAGGAGAAGATCCGCGCGCTGGTGGGGAAGAACATCGGCATCACCGGGCCGGGCAGCGGCACCGAGGCGCTGGTGAAGTACCTGTTCGGCAGCATCGGCCGCAACGCCGAAACCGACGCGACGCTGGTGAACCTGGGCAGCGCCGCGACGTCCGCGATCGGTGCCCTCAAGTCGGACCGGGTGGACGCGCTGGCGTTCTTCCAGCCGATCGGGCAGCAGGCGGAGGCGGCCGGCGCCGGGCGCATCCACATCTCGCCGGCGGCCGGGGACGTGCCGAGCCTGACGGGAGCGTTGCACGGCTGCGTGTTCAGCACCCGGAAGCTGCTGGCCCGCAAGAAGGACGAGTTCGCCGCGTTCCAGCGGGCGATGGGACGGGCGCTGGCCGACGTGCACGGCGACCCGGCCGGCGCTCGCGAGCTGCTCGGGCAGTACCTGAAGTCGACGGATCCGGCGGCGCTGGACGCGTTGCTGCCCATCCTGCGGCACGAGATCCCGGTGTCCCCGGACGTCCAGCAGACCTCGTACGACACCGCGCGGAAGTTCCACCTGGACAGCGGACTGGTGAAGAAGGCCCCGGACTACGGCGCCGTGTTGCTCTAACACCCACGCGCGAGTCCCACGCTCGGGCGCGCGAGTTCCACGCTCGGGCGCGCGAGTTCCACGCTCGGGCGCGCGAGTTCCACGCTCAGCGGCCGCGTCCGGTGCGCCGCTGAGCGGAGGGCGCGTCCTCAGCCGACACCTTCGACCGTCTCCAGCATCACCTTCAGCAGCCCGGCCAGCTCCGCCTGCTGCTCCGGTGCCAGGTTCGCCAGCGCGACCTTCTCGCCTTCGAGGTGTTCGGGCAGCAGCCGGTCGATCAGCTCCACGCCGCGCTCGGTCAGCCGGACCTGCACCACGCGCCGGTCGCGTTCGCTCGCCGTCCGGGACACCAGGCCGAGCCGTTCCAGCCGGTCCAGCCGCTTGGTGATCGCCGCACCGGAGGACAGCATCTCGCGGCTGATCTGGCCGGGGCTGAGCACCTCGTTGCGCCGCAACGCGCACAGCACGTCGAACTCGGCGCGGTTCAGGTCGTTGGCCAGCAGGAGGTCGTCGGTCGCGCGGCGGATCAGCGAGGCCAGCCGCAGCACCCGGCCGACGACGGCCATCCCGGACGTGTCGAGGCCGGGGTGCACGTCCTGCCACTGCTGCCGCACTCTGTCGACGAGATCACTCACCGCTGAGCTCCTTCGCACGCAAATCGTTCGTTAGTATTTTACTCGTGAATTATTTCGGCCGCCACGACCTCTTCCGCGCGCTCTCGCCGCGCGGCTGGTGGCACCTGCGCCCGGCCGACCGGGCCCTGGTGTCCGCGTTACGGGCCATGACCGGGGCGAACATAGTCCTGGTCGCGGTTGTGACCGCAGGGCACACCGAGCTGGCCCCCGCCGCGGCGTTCGGCGGGATGACCGCGGTGCACGCCCGCTTCGAGCCGTATCCGGTGAGGGCCCGGCTGCTCGCCGTGATCGGCGCAGGTCTGACGGCCGCCGTCGGCCTCGGGGGGACGGCGTCGGCGGCCGGCTGGGGCCCGGTGCCGGTCGCGATCATGGTCGCCCTGGTCGCGGCGGCCGCGAAACTGTTCACGGACGGTATCCGGTCGGGGCCGCCCGGCGGGCTCATGTTCGTCTTCGCCGCGGGGACCACGTCGGCCGTCCCGGTGAGCTGGCCGGGCGTCGCCGCACAGGTCGGGGTCGCGGCCGCGGGCGCGCTGGGCGCGTGGGTCGTGGCGGTGTCCGGGTGGCTGTTCTTCGACCACGACGACCGGCCGACCTCGTGGCGCACGGGGCTGCGGGCCGCGCTGGACCGGTCCTCGCCCGAGTGGCCGCGTGCGGTGAAGGTGTTCGCCGGGGTGCTGGCGACCGGTCTGCTCGCGCACGCGCTCGGCCTCGGGCACCCGTACTGGGCGACCGTCGCGGCGGCCGCCGTGCTGCAGGCCACGCACCTGCAGCACACGATGCACCGCTTCGTGCAGCGCGTGTCGGGCACGGTCGTCGGTGTCCTGGTGGCCGCGTTGTTGCTGACGCTCGACCTGCCGCAACCGGTGAAGCTCGCGGTGATCGTGGTCGCGCTGCTCGGCGCGGAGCTGACGGTCATCCGCAACTACGCGCTCGCGATGGTGTTCGTGACGCCCCTGGTGCTGCTGCTCGGCTCGATGGCGGCGCCGGTCGACACGCTGGCCGTCACCGCCGACCGGCTGGTGGACACCGTGCTCGGCGCGGCCGTCGGCCTGGCCGCCGCGCTGGTCCGGCCGGGCCGCGGCTACCAGCTGGCCTGACCTACTTCGAGCGCCGCGCCACCCACGCCACCGCCTGCGTGCGGCGCTGCATGCCCAGCTTGGACAGCACCGACGTGACGTGGTTCTTCACGGTCTTCTCGGCGAGGAACAGGCGCTCGGCGATCTCCCGGTTGGACAGGCCCTCGCCGATCAGCTCCAGCACCGTGCGTTCCCGGTCGGTCAGGCGCGCCAGCTCGTCGTCGGCGGGGTGACGCAGCTTGTCGAGCACGCGGGCGGTGGTGACCGGGTCGAGCAGGGACCGGCCGGCGGCGACCTCGCGCACGGCGTTGACCACGTCCTGGCCCCGGACCTGTTTCAGCAGGTAGCCGGAGGCGCCGGCCATGATCGCGCCGACCATGGCCTCCTCGTCGTCGAACGCGGTGAGGACCAGGCAGTACGGCGGGTTCGGCCGCGCCCGCAACTCCCGGCACAGCGCGACGCCGTCACCGTCGCCGAGCCGCACGTCGACGACGGCCACGTCCGGCTCGACGTGCATGGCCACCGCGATGGCCTCGTCGGCGCTACCCGCCTCGGCGACGACCTCGATGTCCGGTTCGTCGCTCAGCATTTCCCGCAGGCCGCGCCGCACGACCTCGTGATCGTCGACGAGCAGCACCTCGATGGCCATACCCCGAGCCTAGTCAGCCGGAGAGGTCTTCGACCGCCTTCGCGATGCGGCGCTGCCGGCTGTAGGAGAGCTTGTCGAAGGCGGCTCGTGCCCCGGCGGCTTCGAGCGCGTCGGCCAGGTCCGGTTGAGCCGGGCCCGGAGCTTCACGCCGCCGCCTCCCAGATCCGTCGCGAACTCGCTATCGGGTCGCTCGTCACCGAGACCGGCACGTCCCAGATGCGGGTGAGCCGGTGGTCCTTGTCGTACTCCGGCCAGCCCGGGTCGCCGGTCGTGGCGAAGGAGACCCACGCCTTGCGGATCTCCTTCGACAACGTGTCCGCTTCCGGCGGGGCCGGGTTGCCCAGCAGCATTTCGGCGAGCGGGCCGGTGAAGTTGCCGAACGTCAGCGGAACGTCGAGCGCGTGGCAGGACCGCAGCATCCCGCCGAACGCGGGCGACGGCCAGGTCAGCTCGTAGCACCAGCTGCGGCCGGGGTGGTTCTGCGCGGACCACAGCGACGGCAGGCGGAAGGTGCGGTCGGACAGGATCAGGACGTGCAGGTCGGCGTCCGACAGGCCGGGGTGGGCGGCCCGGTACTCGGCGATCGCGCCGGCGGGCAGGCCCACGGCGTCGGCGGTGGCGGCGGGGTCGGCGCCGGAGAGGTCCTGGCCGGCGACGAAGAGGGTGAACTCGTCGTGGTTGAAGCCGGCGACCAGGTCGACCTCGGCGCGCAGGGTGCGCCACGGGAGGTCGGTGACCAGCTCACCGTCGACGATGGGGCCGAACGGCGTGATCTCGCCGGGCACCATCTGCACGGCGTGGATGGCTTCGGAGGGCACCTGCGCGAAGCCGTCGAGCGTGGCCGGGACGCCGAGGGCCGCCGCGATGCGCTCGGTGGTGCGCCGCACGCGGTTCTCGGAGAGGAACCCCTGCGCGATGCTCTGCCCGATGGCCCGCCGGAAGAGGCCGCGCCCGGCGTCGGAGGCGGTCAGCGCCGCGACGGACGTGCCACCGGCGGACTCGCCGAAGATCGTCACGTTGTCCGGGTCGCCGCCGAAGTTCGCGATGTTGTCCTGGACCCAGCGCAGCGCCGCGAGCTGGTCCAGGAAGGCCCGGTTGGCGGGCGCCCCGGGCAGCCAGCCGAACCCCTCGAGGCCGACGCGGTAGTTGAACGTCACGACGACCACCCCGGCGCGGGCGAGGTTGGCGCCGTCGTACTCGGGCTGCCGCGCGGTGCCGATGAGGTAGGCGCCGCCGTAGATCCAGACCATGACGGGCAGACCGCTGCCACCGGCGTCCGGGGTCCACACGTTGACGCTGAGGAAGTCGTCCCCTTCACCCGGCTGCCAGGCCGACGGCATGCCGGGAAACAGCGACCCCTGCGGCGGCGAGGCCGAAAACCGGTCCGCGGGTCGCGTCCCGTCCCACGGCTCGGGCCCGGTGGGCGCCTGGAACCGCGCGGCACCGGTCAACGGTCCGGCGAACGGAATGCCCTTGAAGGAACTGACCACCCCGTCGGTCACGCCGCGGACGGCCCCGGACCTGGTCTGCACGATGGGATCCACCGGTCGTGGATATCACAGGTTCTGCGACCAAGTCACCCACCGGCGACGCCGTCCTGGTCAGCGGAAGGCGGGCACCGGGGTGCTCGGTGCCCGCCAGGTCGCCACCGTCAGACGCAGGATTCCGGCGTGGTGCGCAGTACCGGATCGTCCTGCGGGGCCGAGGTGATGGTGTAGGTGGTCACCTCGCGGGCGGTCCCGTCGTGGATCTCGTAGAGCACCCGCTGTCCGCTGTAGGTCATGGCGGAGGTGTTGTCGTCCATCAGCGCGGCCAGCGTGATGAGGTCCCGGCCGCCGGAGGAGTTGTCGGCGCATTCGTAGCCGAGCCGGGTCGTGACGCCGCCGCCCTCGTACAGGTACAGCTTCTCACCGTCCGTTGTGGACAGAGTGCGCGGGCCGGTGCCGTCGTAGTCCCAGACGCCGTACCAGAGCGTGTTGGCGCCGGCGGTCTCGAGCACGACCACCTCCTGCCTGCCGTCGCCGTCGATGTCGGTGACGCGCATCGGCGCGGGAGCCCCGGGCAGGTCGACGGCTGTCGTCACGCCGCGCACGGTGAACTCCAGCCGCTGCGTGTAGTCGCCCGTCGTGGTGAGTGTCGCCAGGTCCGGCGTGCCGTCGCCGTCGAGGTCGACGGCGGCCCGTTGTGGTTGCGGGGCGGCGGACGCCGCTCCGGAAGCGAGCACCGCCGATGCCAGAGCCGCCGCCAGAACGGCAGCACACCGCAGAGTTCTCATGATCGAAAACCTCCCGTCCGTCGGCCGGGACAGCCATCCCGGCGCCCGAACCGCCCGCCGTCGTGAACGAATGACGAAGTGCGGTCTACCGAGGTTCACGCTTTCCGGGAGTGGGACGTGCACCGCGAGTGCCATGTGCCATAGCGGGGCAACCTTCCGCCCTGCTACGGCGTAACTACTCCGGTACCGGGAATCGCGACTCGTTGCGGTTCACCTTCGCCTCGGCGGCTTCCAGGAGGTCCACGCCGAGCACGTAGGCCAGCCGGGCGAGGTAGATCGTCACGTCGGCCAGCTCGTCGAGCACCGCGGCGCGCGTGGCCGGGTCCTCGAGCACCGAAGCCGACTCCGCCGGCGTCAGCCACTGGAACAGCGCCGTCAGCTCGCCCACCTCGCCGGACAGGGCCATCACCAGGTTCTTCGGCGTGTGGAATCGTTGCCAGTCCCGGGCGGCGGCGAACTCGGCCAGCCGCCGTTGCAGATCGTCGAGCGTCACAGGGCGCAGTATCCGGTGCCGCACGACCCGATCGGGTTGCGGTATCACTGTGGGTATGTCGCCGATCCCCGAGCTCCAGCAACGCCAGATCGATCGTTGGTGTGAGCGGCGGGTTCCGGCAGGTCAGCGCGACGAGTACACGGTCATGTCCCGCTGGCGCGGGCGCATCGTGACCCTCGTCGAGCGGCGGGCCGGATGGGTGGGCGACGGGCCGGCCGAACGGCCCTTCGCCCAGCTCCGCTACGGCCTCGACGAGATGTGGTCGCTCTACTACCTCGCCGACGCGGGCCGCTGGCGCCCGTACCCGCGCAGCGTTCCGGAGATCTCGCCCGTCCCCCTTCTGGACGACCTCGATCGTGGCGCCGAGACCGGTTACTTCTTCCAGTGGCTCAGCCCCTGCTGATGCTCACGCAGCGTCAGGGAAGACGACGCTGTTGGGTGACGTTCTCCTCCCATCGGGTGCGGCAGGATTGTCCGCATGACCTCGGCCCCGGATCTGCGTGCCTATCTGCGCACTCTCGATGCGGAGACGCTGGCCGAACTCCTCCTCGAACAGGCCGATCGTGACCCGCGGTTACGACACGAGCTGGAGCTGCGGGCGGTCGCGCACGGCAAGGTCGGCCCCGTCCTGGACACGCTGCAACGACTCCTCGACGCGGGCACCCAGGCCGATCTGACCCCGCTGGCCCGCCGGATGGCCGACAGCGACGCCACCGGCGCCGAGCTGCGCCGCGCGATCGGCCTGTACGCCCGCGCCTGCGCGGTCCACCGCCCCGACCCGCGCGAGCTGGCCGACTGGATCCTGGACACCCAGCTCGACCGGCCCGGCTGGCCCGAGATCAACCTCGCCGACTTCGCGCCCGCCCTCGGCGACGAAGGACTCGCGCACCTGAAGGCCGCGCTCACGAAGACCCCGCAGACCGACGCCACCCGCCGCCTGACCGAGCAGCTCGCCGAGGTCACCGGCGACGTCGACGCGCTACTGGCGATCCTGTCCGCCCAGCCGCCCACCCCGGCCACCGCGTTGCGCATCGTCCGCCTGCTGCGCTCCGCCGGCCGCCACGGTGAGGCCATCGCGCACGCCGCCCGCACCGTCGTGCACCCGCGCGAGGGCGTGCTCGCCCTGCGCCGGGCCGAGTTCCGCCGCCACCCGTCCCCGGACACCTACCGCGCCCTGCGCGCCGCCGCCGAGGAACTCGGCCGCTGGCCCGACGAGCGCACCCAGGCGCTGGCCCGGCTCGCCGACCGCGATCCGGCCGCGGCGATCCCGGTCTACCGCCTGCACGTCGAGGAACTCATCGAGCTCAAGGACCCGGCCGGCTACCGCGAGGCGGCCCAGCGGCTGCGCGAGCTGCGCGCCCTGCACAAGCGCGCGGACCGGGTGCCGGAGTTCGGCGAGTACCTGGCCGGCCTGGTCGAGACCCACAAGCGCAAGACCCGCCTCCTCGTCGAGGTCCGCAACGCCCGCATCGCCGTGCCGAAGGTGGTGTCCGGCCGGAAAGCTGCCACCATGGGCGCATGAGCCCGGTCAGCCGGAAGCGCAAGCCCGCCAAGAAGAAGCCCGGCGTCTCCGACGAGCGCCGCCAGCTGCTCAAGACCGTGCTCGCCGACGCCGAGGACGCGCTGGCCGAGCGCGACCCGATCGAGGTCGAGCTGATGGCGTCGACGATCCTCGGCGACCTGTGGCACCCCTCAGACGAAGGTCGCGACGTCGTGCTCCCGCTGATCGATGACGCCGCGCGCCGGCCGAGCCCGGCCGCCCGCGCGCTGCTGCGGATGCTGCAGCACCTGGCGCTGACCGACGAGCAGCGCACCCGCGCCGGGGCGGCGGCCGAGACGTTCTCCGCCATGCCCGAACCGCCGTGGGACCTGGGCGACCTCACCGTCACCGAGTGCTGGCAGCAGGCCGACGTGTTCGGCGACGGCGCCACCCTGGTCCTGCGCGGGGACCGGTCCGGGCACGTCCACGGGCTGGTCGCCGAGGTCGAGCTCAGCGGCGGCGGGCTGGGCGACGTCTACCTCACCGACCAGGTGGACGACCTGGTGGACAGCATGCGCGCGAGCGAGGAGGCCAGCGAGGTCCTGGTGACCGAGCGGATCCCGCTGCCGCGGGCGCGCCGCATCCTCGAAGACGCGGTCGCGGTCAACGACAGCGCGGCGGCCCTGCTGCCGGACGTGATCGCCGAGGACCCGCTCACCCCGCTGCGCGCCTTGCTGGCCGCCCGGCTGCGGGCCATGCCGCCCGCCGATCCGCCGGTGGAGCCGCCCACGTTCACCGAGGCCGAGCGGGACGAGCTGGTGCGCGCCTTCCTCGCCGAGGCCGACGGCGTCCGCGACGACCGCTGGTTCACCGATTGCGTCCGGTTCCTCGTGGACTACGGCTGCGACGACGACTTCGGCCGCCCGCTGCGGGTCGGGCCGGGCAAGTTCGACCTCCTGCTGGAGGACGTGCTGGACGCCGAAGGCTTCCCGGCGGAGTTCCTGGAGACCCTGCCGGAGGTCCTGCCGCCGTGGGGCCGCTGGGCCGGCGAGCGGTCCGGGCTGCGCCCCGCCGCGATCGAGCGGCTGCTGGAGGAGCTGGACGAGATCACCGAGGAGTTCCGCGACCTGCTCGCCGAGGAGGACGCGGATTCCGATCATGAAACGGGCGGTGCCGCGCCGATCGCGCTGCGACGCGAGTAGGCCAGGATGTGCGGGGTGACGGATCTCCGCGCCTACCTGTCCTCCCTCGACACCGAGACGCTGGCCGGGCTGCTCCACGACCAGGCCGAACGCGATCCGGAGCTGCGGCGGTCCCTCGAACTGCGAGCCGGGACGCCGGAGCCCGCGGCGGAGAACACGAAGATCGGCCCGGTGCTGGACACCGTGCAGCGGCTGCTCGACTCCGGCACCCGCGCCGACGTCGCCCCGCTGGCCCGGCGCACCGTCGAGCGCATCAGCCGCGACGAGGGCGACGGCGCCGAGCTGCGCCGCGCACTGGGCCTCTACGCGCGGGCCTGCGCGGCGCGGGCGCCGGACCCGGTCGAGCTGGCCGACTGGCTGGCCGGGGTCGCCTTCGACGGGCGGGCCGAGATCGACCTGGCCGAGTTCGCCGGCCCGCTCGGCGAGACCGGGCTGGCCCAGCTGCGGTCCCACGTGGACCGGGCCCGCCCCGACCGGGCCAAGCGGCCGGTCGCCGAGCGCTTGCACGAGCAGCTCGTGGAGATCTCCGGCGACGTCGACGGGCTGGTCGCGATCCTGTCGACGCAGCTGCCGCGGATGGAGGCGAGCCTGCGCATCGTCCGTGTCCTGCGCGCCGCCGGCCGCACGAGCGAGGCGATCACCTACGCGGCGCGGGCGCTCAAGCAGGACCCGGCGGCCGCCGAGCTGGCCGACGACGTGCTGAGCCTGCGCCGCGCGGAGTTCGACCGCGAGCCGACGCCGGAGCACGCGGAGGCGTTGATCGAGGCACTGGTGGCGGCCGGGCGTCAGGAGGAGGCGGCCGGGCTGCTGGCGGTCCACCGCGAGCACGTCGAGTCGCTGATCGGCGGCCGGACCGTCGAGCACTACCGCGAGGCCGCCCGTGCCCTGCGCCGCCTGCGCGCGCTCTACCGCACCGTCGGCCGCCCGGCGGACTTCGCGCCCTACCTCGCCGAGCTGGTCGGACGGCACAAGCGCAAGGTCCGGTTGATCACCGAAATCCGGAACGCCCGGATCGCGCTGCCCACGGACTGAGACGCCGGTCCCGCGCGTGAGCCGGGGTGCCGCTGGTGCGACTATGTGCGCCATGACCGAGGTGCCGCAGCCGGAGACCGCCTTCGACGAGGTTCTGAACGCCTTCGCCGAACTGGGGAACGACGCCGATCCGACCCGCGTCGAGCTGGTCACCTCGGAGATCCTCGGCGAGTGGTGGGAGGCCGACGACGACCTCGCGGCCGGCCTGATCGACCTCGCCGCCGACACCGCCGAGCCGGAGCGCCTGGTGGCGCCGCTGGCCGCGCTGCGCGTCCTGGCCACCGACGAGGACCAGCGGGAGGCCGCGGGCCTGGCGCTGGAGAAGTTCGGGCTGCCCGAACCGGCCTGGGCGGCACGGCTGAACCAGGTCACGCCCGGCCAGTGCTGGCGCGCCACCGACGTCTACGGCGACGAGAGCTCGGTGCTGGTGTCGTTCGGCGACCACGGCCTGGTCGTCTCGATCAACTACGGCAGCTTCGGCGGCTGGGTCACCGACGCCGCGATCGTCGAGTCGCCGCAGGACGTGCTGGCCGAGCTGCGCACGGTGGGCGAGTCCGCGGAAATCGGCCCCGAGCAGGCCCACGAGGTGATCGCGGACGCGTTCGCCGGCACCGAGTGGCAGGCCGAGCCCGAGGTGGGCGAGGACTTCGTCCGGTTCCGCGCGCTCGCGCTGGCCCGCCTGCGGACGCTGCCGGAGCCGGCCGAGGCCGGGGAGCCGGAGCCGCTGACGGTGGAGGAGCAGGCCGAGGTCATCGACTCGTTCTTCGCCGCGGCCGGGGACGAGGTCGGCGACACCGAGGACGCCCGGGTGGTCGCGCTGCGCCTGATCGAGTTCGGCTTGGAGCACGACTCGCGGCGCCCGCTGCGCGTCGGCCCGGCCAAGCTGGAGTCCTTTGTGGACTTCGTGGACGACGGGCAGATCGAGCTGACCGACGAGCAGGACGCGGCGATGGCCGCGCTGCTGCCGGTGTGGGCGCGGGTGTTCGGCGAGCGCCAGGGCCTGCCCGAGGACACGCTGACCGCCCTGGTCGAGACGGTCGAGGACCGGCTGGACGACCGCGACCCGGAGGAGGAGTCCGCATTGGACGCCTACCTGACCGGTTCCGAGGACCTGACCCCGGAGGACGTGCAGGACCTGCTGGAACGCCGTCAGTTCGCGCTGCCGTCGCTGACCGTGGAGACCGAGGACGACGAGGTCGAGCTGGACCCGTCCGACCCCGAGCAGCGCCGGATGCTGGTGCTGAGCGAGTTCGCCGCCGAGTTCGACGACGAGGAGTCGGAGCTGCGGGCGGTCGCGCTGACCACGGTCGTCGACCAGCTGTGGGACGGCGAGCCCGCCGAGACGTGGATCGCCGCCCAGCGCCTGACCGAGTCCGGCCTGGAACGCGACGAGGTGCTGGCCGAGCTGACCGCGGTCCTGGAGGAGCACCTCACCGCCGACGAGGACGGCAACCTGGAGTTCGACCTCGACGACTACGTGGCCGCGCTCGACGAGCTGGACGCCGGCTCGGCGGACTAGGGCACCGCGGTCGGGCCCTCCGCTGCCACCGGGTCCAGGCGGCGCTTGCGGCGGCGGTCGGCGAGAGCGTCTTCGAAATCGAGGACGAACGCACCGAAGGCCATCACCAGCAGCACCGCGATACCGAGCACGGCACCGATCCACGTGAAGATGATCGCGAACATCGGCGTGCCTCCTCCCTGGTCAGGGCGCATTTCCTGCCCTCCAGGGTGAGCTTTGCCGGGTGCCCGCGGTATCGGCCAACCGGTTACCGCTCGGCGAGCGGGGTCAGCCATTCGGCCGAGGGCGTGCCTACAGCTTGCGCAGGCGGACCCGGTTGATGCTGTGGTCCGGGTCCTTCCGCAGCACCAGCGTCGCGCGGGGGCGGGTCGGCAGGATGTTCTCCACCAGGTTCGGCTCGTTGATCGTGCGCCACAGGTGCCGCGCCTCGGCGCGGGCCTCCACGTCGTCCAGCGTCGCGAAGTGGTGGAAGTGCGAGGCCGGGTCCGCGAACGCCGTGCTGCGCAGCTTGAGGAACCGCTCGACGTACCAGCGCTCGATGTCCTCGATGTGCGCGTCGACGTAGATGGAGAAGTCGAACAGGTCCGACACCGTCAGCCGCGAGCCGGGCTGCAGCACGTTGAGGCCCTCGATGATGAGGATGTCCGGCCGGTTCACCACCTGCTCCTCGCCGGGCAGGATGTCGTAGGCCAGGTGCGAGTACACCGGCGCGCTGACCGACTCGGCGCCGGACTTGACGTCGGAGACGAACCGCAGCAGCGCGCGGCGGTCGTAGCTCTCCGGGAAGCCCTTGCGGTGCATGATGCCGCGGCGCACCAGCTCGGCCTTCGGGTACAGGAAGCCGTCCGTGGTCACCAGGTCCACGCGCGGGTGGTCCGGCCAGCGGGCGAGCAGGGTGCGCAGGATGCGCGCGGTGGTCGACTTGCCGACCGCGACGCTGCCGGCGATGCCGATCACGAACGGCACCTTGGTGCCCCGGCAGTCCTCGCCGAGGAAGGTCGTGGTGGCCTCGTACAGGCGTTGACGCGCCGCGACCTGCAGGTTGATCAGGCGGGACAGCGGCAGGTAGACCTCGGCGACCTCGGTGAGATCGATTTGTTCGCCGAGCCCCCGCAGGCCGTGCAGCTCCTCGGCAGTCAGCGGCAACGGTGTGCTGCGACGCAGCTCCCGCCACTGCTCCCGGTGGAGCTCGACGTACGGGCTGAGCTCACGTACCCGTGGCATTCCCACACTCCTTGCCCGTCGGTGGGCTGGGCTGGCGTCGACATCTCCGTAACGCAGCTTCAACGGTAGGTCTTACGGCGAGTAAATGCGCTGTGACCTTCTACACGCGCGCCCGGAACCGCCCGTGACCAGGGCCGGAGTGCTAGTTCCGCCGGAAGACCTCGTCCCAGGCCGCCGCCACCTGGCGGGCGCACGTCTCCGGGCTCACGCCCCCGACGCCGGTGCCCAGACCGGGCATCGCGATGGTCTCGACGACCGCGCGCACCGCCACGCCCTGTTCGAGCACCCCGTCGCGCCACTGCAGGAACACCGCCCGCGCCGCGAGGTACGGGTGGACCGTGTCGGCGGGCAGCCGCTCGCCGGGTTCCCGCATCGTCGGCGCGCTGATCAGCCACGCCGGCGCGGGTTCGCCGGTCGGCACCACGACCGCGCTGCCCACCGGCAGTTCACCGCCGTGGTAGGCGAGGATCGTGCTGCGGACGTTCTGCTCGACGTTCGGGAACGCGCGCGCGTAGACGGCGTCGATCCCGCCGCGCATCCAGCCGAACGAGTTCGCCGGGCTGACCACGGCGTCGGCGACCACGTCCAGCACCGAACCCCGGTGCACGCGCACCGAGCCGGTCATGGTGTCCACAACGGATCGCCACGCGCTGGCGAGTGGTTCGTCGACGGCACACAGCACCAGGGCGGGAGTTGCGGGAGCGACCTGGTCCTCCGTTCGCTTGCCGGTGGGTTGGGTGCCCGATTCGGCAGTCACCCCTACACCATGCCAAAAAACGCGACCCCACGTAACCAGGCGGCGCACTCGAACGCCTGAACAGACCAGCAGCGGGCGCGGTGCGTAGCCTGTCGGCGTGTCACGGATCGCATATTTCGGGCCGGTCGGGACGTTCACCGAGCAGGCCGCCCGCACGTTCACCACGGCGGAGGACGAACTCGTCCCCGCCGACACGATCCCGCACGCGCTCGACGCGGTGCGCCGGGGCGAGGCGGACGCGGCGTGCGTGCCGGTGGAAAACTCCGTCGAGGGCGCGGTTCCCGCGACGCTGGACAGCCTCGCCGTCGGCGAGCCGCTGATCGGTGTCGCGGAAGCCTTGCTACCAGTGCACTTCAGCGTCCTCACGCGCGACGACGTCGGCGAAATCCGTACCGTGGCGAGCCATCCGCACGCGCTCGCGCAGGTGCGCCAGTGGCTGGCCGACAACCTGCCCGGCGCCCGCGCGGTGGCGGCCGGATCGACCGCGGCGGCCGCGGTCGCCGTGCAGGCCGGGGAGTTCGACGCCGCCGTGACCGCGCCGGTCGCCGTCGAGCACTACCCGCTCAAGGTGCTGGCGACCGAGGTGGCCGACGTCCGGGACGCCCGCACGCGGTTCCTGCTGATGCGCCGGCCCCCGGTGGTGCTGCCGGAGCCGACGGGCGCCGACCGCACGTCGCTGGTCGCCGCGGCCGCCAACCGCACCGGCGCGCTCGCCGAGCTGCTCACCGAACTCGCGACCCGCGGCATCAACCTGACCCGCCTGGACGCCCGGCCGAACAAGCAGAACTTCGGCGAGTACCGGTTCTTCATCGACTTCGAGGGCCACGTGGCCGAGCCGCGCATCGCCGACGCGCTCGCCGCGCTGCGCCGCCGCTGCCGCGACGTCCGGTTCCTCGGCTCGTTCGCCCGCGCCGACGGCGTGCGGGCCACCGTCGAACCGGCCGCCCGCAACGAGGATTTCACCGACGCCGCCGGCTGGGTCGCCGCGGTGCAGAGAGGGGAGCAGGCATGAAGCTGTACCTGGTGCGGCACGGGCAGACCGCGGCCAACGTCGCCAAGAAGCTGGACACCGCGCTGCCCGGCCCGCCGCTCACCGAGCTGGGCCACGAGCAGGCGCGGCAGCTGGCCGAGAAGCTCGCGACCGAGCCGGTGGAGGGCGTCTACGCCTCGCACGCCACCCGTGCGCAGCAGACGGCCGTCCCGCTCGCGCAGGCGCTGGGGATGGCGGTGGAGCGGGTCGAGGGCGTGCACGAGATCGTGGTCGGCGACCTGGAGGGCCGCAGCGACCGGGCGGCCATCGAGCAGTACCTGACCGTGGTGAGCCACTGGACCCGCGGCGAGCTGCACGTCCCGATGCCCGGTGGGGAGACCGGGGAGCAGGCCCGGGACCGGTTCGCCGGTGCGATCGCCGGTCTCGCGCAGCGTCACGACTTCACCCGATCGGACGGTGTCGTGGTGCTGGTCTCGCACGGCGGGCTGATCCGGCTCGGCGCCGAGTGGCTGGCCCCGAATGTGCGGTCCGAGCTGGCCGATCAGGGCCTGATCCCGAACACCGGCATCATCGAGCTGGAGGCCGCCGCCGACGGTGGCTGGCAGTGCCTGAACTGGGTCGGTTTGCCCATGTAGGGGACGTTTCGACCGGTCGTCGAGGGCGCCTTGTTGTAGTTTCACCGCATGTTGCGGCGGATGGTCGGAAAATCGCGTGACGCGGCGCAACCAGGCGTGTGGACCACACGTCTCCCGGGTAGTGCTCCGATCGGCACAGGGAGGGGAAAGATCGTGGTTCGAATCAGTTCACCGCGCATCGGACTGGGTGTGGCGACGGCGGCGCTGGCGGCCGCGCTGGCCGGCTGCGGGACCGCGGGAACGGAGAACGCGCAGCCCGAGCCGGCCGCGCCGACGACGTCCGAGACCACCACCTCGAGCAGCCCGTCCACGTCCGCCACGACGGCCGAACCGGACGCGGCGACCAGCACCAAGACCGGCGAGACGCTGTGCAAGTCCAGCGACCTCAAGCTGACCCTCGGGCACGGCGACGCCGGCGCCGGCACCGTCTACCGGCCGCTGATCTTCACCAATGTGAGTGACCACCCGTGCGTGATCCAGGGCTTCCCGGGCGTCTCGTACGTCGCCGGGGAGGACGGGCACCAGGTGGGCCCCGCGGCGGTCCGGCAGGGCGAGAAGGGCGGCGCGTTCACGCTGAACAAGGGCGACACCGCCTACGCCGAGATCGGGTTCGTCAACGTGCAGAACTACGACACGGTGACCTGCCAGCCGCAGCCGGTGCGCGGCCTGCGGATCTACCCGCCGCAGGAGACGGCGTCGATGTTCGTCGAGCTGCCCACCACGGGCTGCGCGAGCGACAAGATCCCCGGCGACCAGCTCACCGTCCGGACCATCCAGAAGGGCAGTGGCGGCGAGTAGCTAGATCGTGTCGCAGATTTCGCGGGCCTGCGCCAGGTGCCGCCGGCCGTTCGGGTCGGCGAAGTTGAGGCTCAGCGCCATCCGCCGGACGCCGTCGATGTGGTCGGCGAGGTCGTCGTAGGTCGAGCTGACCTCCGCGGCCGCGGACGCGAGCGCGTCGGCCGCCATGATGTGCTGCAGCACGCCCGGTTCGAGCGTGCCCCGGCCCACGCGGCCCTCCGGCAGCGGCTGGGCCCTGGACAGCGCGGCGCACGCGGCCTTCGCGTCCGCGGTCGGGCCGCTCACCGCCGTGGTGGACGCCCACAGCACGCCGATCATGCCCGCCCCGACCACGAACCCGGCGACACCCGCCAGCACCAGGCGGCGCCGGGCCGCCAGCGGCTCTTCGGCATCGCTGATCCGCATAGGACATTCCAGCACCGAACGGGCACCGGGCACCAGATGCGGAGCGATCCCCATCCGGGGGTGGCACGCGCCGGGCGCGGCGACGACCATCGGGACCATGACACCGACGTCCCCTTACGACCGCCCGGATGCCTGCGTGGCGCGGCTGCTGTGTGACGACCACCCGGCCGGCGACGTGGCCTGCACGGTCATCGAACCCGACCTGACCAGCCGCGACGTCACGTTCGGCGAGCTGCGGGACGCCTCCGCGCGCTTCGCCGCGGCGCTGGCCGGGCTGGGTGTCGGCCGCGGCGACCGGGTGGCGACGCTGATGGCGAAGTCGGCCGAGTTCGTCGTCGCCGTGCTCGGGATCTGGCGGCTCGGCGCGGTGCAGGTGCCGCTGTTCACCGCGTTCGCGCCGCCCGCGATCGAAACCCGCGTCGGCGGCGTGAAGGTGGTCGTCGCCGACCCGTCGCAGCGCGCCAAGCTCGACCAGGTCCCCGGTGAGCGGCGGGTGATCGTCACCGGTGAGGCGAGCGGCGACGACCTGGCCTTCGCGGACCTGCTGCGCGCTGAACCGCAGCCGGAGCCGGTGGCCGTGGGCGGCGACGGGACGATCGTCGAGCTGTACACGTCCGGCACGACCGGTGCGCCGAAGGGCGTGCCGATCCCGGCGCGGGCGATCGCCGCGTTCCGCATGTACCAGGAGTACGGCCTGGACCACCGGCCCGAGGACGTGTTCTGGAACGCCGCCGACCCGGGCTGGGCCTACGGGCTCTACTACGCCGTCATCGGCCCGCTCGCGCTCGGGCAGCGCAGCCTGTTGCTGCACGCCGGGTTCTCCCCGGAGCTGACCTATGCGGTGCTGGAGCGGTTCGGCGTCACGAACTTCACCGCGGGCCCGACGGTCTACCGGGCGCTGCGCAACGCGGACGTGCCGGTGCCGGACGGGTTGCGGCTGCGGCACTGCTCGTCGGCGGGCGAGCCGCTCAACCCGGACGTCATCGAATGGGCCGAAAAGGTGTTCGGGGTGCCGATCCTGGACCACTACGGCCAGACCGAGCTGGGCATGGTGATCGCGAACGGATGGCACCCGGACATCCGGGGCGAGCTGCGGCCCGGGTCGATGGGCCGCGCGCTGCCCGGCTCGCTGGCCGAGGTGCTGCGCCCCGACGCCGACGAGGTCGCGCCGCCCGGCGAGCAGGGGCGGGTGGCCGTCGACCTGGCGGGCAGCCCGCTGATGTGGTTCACCGGCTACCGCGACGCGCCGGACCGCACGGCGGAGCGGTTCTCCGCCGACGGCCGCTGGTACCTGACCGGCGACGTCGCCACGAAGTCCCCGGACGGCTACTTCACCTTCGCCTCGCGGGACGACGACGTCATCCTCATGGCCGGGTACCGGATCGGGCCGTTCGAGGTGGAGAGCGTGCTGCTGCAGCACGACGCCGTCGCCGAAGCGGCGGTGGTCGGCCTGCCGGACGAGCTGCGCGGCGAGGTGCTGGCGGCGTTCGTCGTGCTCCGGCCGGGTGCCGAGCCGGGCGAGGCGCTGGTGGCGGAGCTGCAGCAGCTGGTGAAGACGAAGTTCGCCGCGCACGCCTACCCGCGTCAGGTGCACTTCGTGGACGAGCTGCCGAAGACCCCGAGCGGCAAGGTGCAGCGGTTCCTGCTCAGGAAGAGCTGACCGGCTCGTGGTCCATCGAAAACCGCCACAGCATCAGCGCGGCGAGGGCGGCCAGCACGATCTGGGCGCCGCCGGACACCGCGAAGGTGGCGCTCGCGCTGCCCAGCAGGTGCGTCAGCGCGCCGCCGGCCAACGCGCCTAGCGGGATCGCGCCCCACACGACCGTCCGCCACACGCCGAGGACCCGGCCGAGCAGCTCGCTGGGCACCAGGGTGTGGCGGGCGGTCGCCAGCACCACGTTCACCGCCACGACGGCCGCCGCGAACAGGCCGAACAGGGCCGCGGAGGCGACCGGCTGGGAGACCAGGCCCATCGCGCCGAACCCGACGCCGGCGGTGAAGATGCCGGCCACCAGCACCGGCCGCCGCCCGGCGCGCCGCACGAGCCGTGGCGCGACCGCGGCACCGATCAGCCCGCCGATGCCGCCGACGAACGTGAACAGCCCGAACGCGGCCTCGCTCAGCCCGAGATCCTCCAGCGCGTACAGGACGAGCTGGGCCTGGGCCAGCTCGCTGGTGAAGCTGATCAGGCCGGCGATGATCACCAGCCGGCACAGCAGCGGGTGGTGGATCAGCCACTTGAACCCGTCGACCAGGTCGGTGCGCAGCCGGGTCGGTTCCGCCGGCGCCTTCGGCCGGTAACTGCCGGCCAGGCCGATGAGCAGCGCCGCGGCGATCGCGAAACCGGCGGAGTTCAGCAGGAACGGGAACGCGGCGAACACCGCGAAGGTGAGGCTGCCGACGGGGCCGCCCAGGAAGGTCTGGCCGAGGATCTCGGCGGCCTGGAACTTGCTGTTCGCGCTCTCCAGCTGGTCCGGCCGGGCCAGCGCCGGGATCATCGCGTTGCCGGCGCTCTCCGCCACGGTCTCGGCCGCGCCCAGCAGCAACGCGGCGACGTAGACGAGCCAGATCGACAGCGACCCGGTGTGCACGAGCAGAGCGGTCAGCCCGACGACCACCGCACGCGCGACGTTGGCGAGCAGCACGGCGCGCTTGCGGTCCACGCGGTCGGCGAGGGTGCCCGCGAACACGCCGAAGAGCAGCCACGGCAGGAACTGGGTCGCGGACAACGCGCCGATCTGCACGGGGTCGCGCGTGAGGGTCGCGGCCAGCAGCGGAAAGGCGACCTTGCCGATCCCGTCGGCGAGGTTGCCCACCGCGTTGGCCGCCAGGAGCCAGCTCAGCCGTCGGTCCGGCATCTGTCCTTCATGATCACCCTCGGTGGCGCTTCGATTGCCCTGTGCTTCCGAATGCTGCCACGGAGGGTGGCGATCAGTCGAGCTGATCTGGGGGGTGCTTACCGGAGGGTGAAAGAAAAAGAGCCTCGCCGGCGGGCAAGCTCTGGGGAGGAGGGGCCGGGTCGCCGGGGGTGTCGGCTTGGTTTTGCCTGTTGCGCTGGGTGCGGGTGGGCCTGGGCTCGCGTTCTCCCCGTGGCCCGGCCGCAGGGAAGCACCGAAAACAGGCCCTGTCCAGGGTGAAGTGAACGCTGCGCGCCCTGGACAGGGCCTGTTTTCGGCGCTCGGTGGCAGCCATGCGACGGGGAGAACGCGAGCGAGGCCCACCCTGTTGGGTCACCTCTGCCGAGGGGGCGTTAGCCCCAGCCGAGTTCGTGCAGGCGGCTGTCGTCGATGCCGAAGTGGTGTGCGATTTCGTGCACCACCGTGATCAGCACCTCCTCCACCACCTGTTCCTCCGAGTCGCACATGGCCAGGATCGGCGTCCGGTAGATCGAGATCCGGTCGGGCAGCACGCCGCCGTAGTCGCTGGTCCGCTCGGTCAGCGCCACGCCGTGGTAGAGGCCGAGGATGTCCGGCGCCTCGTCGTTGTGGTCCTCCACCAGCACGACCACGTTGTCCATCGCGCCGGCCAGTTCCTCCGGCACCTCGTCCAGCGCGTCGGCGACCAGTTCCTCGAACCGGGCCTTCGACATCTCCACCGGCACGCGGCTACCTGCCCGGGCTCGACGGGGGCGCGGCGGGCGGGGCCGCCTTGCGGATGCTGCCCGTGACCGGCGCGAGGCCGCTGTTGTCCGCCAGCTTGGCGCCGACCTTGCAGTTCACCAGGGTCGACCCGGCGTCCCAGCTCTCCTGCTCCCGGATGTCCCAGGTGAGGATCAGCTTCTGCGCGGCGAGGTCGACCTGGCCCGCGTAGTCCTGGACCGCCTTGTTGCACTCGGTGTCCAGCCAGATCTTCTGGTCGTTCTGCGACGGGTAGCCGTTCGGGAACTTCGTCTTCAGGTCCAGCGTGGCGACGATCTCGTAGGAGTGCGGCTGCGCGCAGTCGATCGGGTTGCCGACCGTCTTGTCCACCAGCGCGAGGCACGTGCCCGGTTCCCACACCGCCGACTGCGACTGGCCGGCCGCGTTGCCGACGATCGGCTCCAGCTTGCCGCCGGGCGCGGCCCACTGCAGCACGCAGCGCATCTCGCGGTCACCGTCCGCCCATTCGTCGTTGCCCGGCCGCAGCGCGCTGACCGTGAACCGGCCGAACGGGTCCAGCTCCTCGTTCAGGTAGGTCTCCACACCCGCGGTGCAGCGCTCCAGCGCGATGTCCCGCCACTGGTCGACGGTCGGCGCCGGCGCGTTCGGCGGGTACTTGTCGCCGATGTTCACCACGCCGGTCACCTCGTACAGGTGCGGCTGGGTGCACGGCACGATGTGGATGTCCGACACGTCCGGCATCGTCCAGGTGACGCAGCTGCCGGGCGGCGCGGCGAACGCGGCCTTCGCCTCGGGGGACTCCTCGACCTCGCCGCCGCCGCTGACGGCGCCTCCCCACGAGAACGCGACGCTCAGCGACAACGCCAGGATGGCGCCCAGAAACACACCCGCCATCACCAAGCGGGTGCGCAGCGTGGTCTTTTCCACTCCATCTCCGAGCATCGCGTCCCATAATGCCTGCGTCCGCAGGACGAGACACCCCTCGGGTGGTTAGGGTGAGCGCGATGACAGAAGACGGTGCGGGCGGCCAGCGGCCCCCGGAAGAACAGCCACCGCGTGGCTCGATGCGGTTCCAGGACCCGTCGTCGGCCAAACGGCGCGAGCCGACGCTGGCCGAGCAACGCGCCCGGCGGCAGGCGCTGGAGGAACAGGCCCGCCAGGAGGCCGCCGCCGAACAGGCGCGCGCCCAGGCGGAGCAGAAGGCCGCCACCCGCCGCAAGGTGCTGATCGGCAGCGGCGTCACCGTCGGCCTGGTCGCCGTCGTCGCGACCTGGTACATCGCGGGCACCAGTGACGAGGTGAGCGCGGTCTGCACCGACGGCAACGGCACGGTCCAGCCCGACGAGTACTGCGACGACGACTACATCCGCACCCACGGCGGGTACTACAACCCGGTCGGCGGGTTCTGGTTCATCCCGCTGCCCGGCGGTGGGTACAGCCAGTACCGCTACAACTACGGCGGCTCCGGCACGGTCGGCCAGCCCGTGCGCGGCGGCACCTACACGGCGCCGTCCGGCAACACCACGGTCAAGACCCAGTCGGGCAAGACCGTGCAGCGCGGCGGCTTCGGCATCAGCAGCAAGAGCAGCGGCGGCGACGGCAAGAGCGGGGGGTCCTAGGGTGCGGAGGGGGACCGCCGAGCCGCGGCGGGACTGGCAGCGCATCGTCGAAGAACAGGGGCTCGTGTTCGGCACCCCGGCCCGCTACGGCTCCGGGCTGGACCGGCCGTACTGGGACGAGTCGGTGCACTACGTCCTGGAGATGGACGAGGTGCTCAGCCTGGAAGCCGACGTCGAGCTGCTGCACTCGATGTGCCTGGAAGCCGTCGACAACGTCGTGCTGACCGAGCGCTACCGCGAGTTCGGCATCCCGGAGTGGGTGTGGCCGCACATCGCGGAGTCGTGGAAGCGCCGCGACCCGCACGTCTACGGCCGCTTCGACCTGCGCTACGACGGCCGCGGCCCGGCGAAGCTGCTGGAGTACAACGCCGACACGCCGACGTCCCTGCTGGAGGCGTCGGTGCTGCAGTGGCACTGGAAGACCGAGGTCTTCCCGGACGACGACCAGTGGAACTCGGTGCACGAGCGGCTCGTCGAGCGCTGGCAGGAGATCCGCGGCCAGCTGCCCAGCAACGAGCTGTACTTCACCTGGTCCAGCGCCGACCCCACCGGCGAGGACCACATCACCACCTCCTACCTGCAGGAGACCGCGGCCGAGGCCGGCCTGGACACCGTCGGGCTGGCGATCGAGGAGATCGGCTGGGACCCGGTGCTCAAGCGGTTCGTCGACCTCGAAGAGGCGCCGATGAACACCGTGGTCAAGCTGTACCCGTGGGAGTGGGTGGTGGACGAGGAGTTCGGCCGCTTCGCCGCCGAGTCGCTGCCGCGGACCCTGTGGATCGAGCCGCTGTGGAAGATGCTGCTCTCCAACAAGACGCTGCTGGCGATCCTGTGGGAGAACTACCCGGGTCACCCGAACCTGCTGCCCGCGTTCGTCGACCAGCCCGGCATCCTCACCGAGTACGTGCGCAAGCCCAAGCTGGGCCGCGAGGGCGCGAACGTGCAGATCGTGGCGCCCGGCTACGAGACCGAGACCGGCGGCGTCTACGGCGCCGAGGGCTACGTCTACCAGGCGTTCGACCCGCTGCCCGAGTTCGACGGGTTCCGCCCGGCGCTGGGCGCGTGGGTGGTCGGCGACACCTCGGCCGGCCTGGGCATCCGGGAGACGGCCGGCCTGGTCACCGACGACGGTGCCGCGTTCGTCCCACACCGCATCCCGCAATCGTGATAAACCACCCGAGCATCCACACCATCTGACTGCCACACCATCTGACTGGGAGACCCCGTGACCCACACCCTCGCGCTGGCCGAGACGTTCGGTTCCGATCTCGTGCGCGGGATCGGTGCGATCCTGCTGTACGGCGTCATCGGGCTGCTGCTGATGCTGGTCGGGTTCTACGCGATCGACTGGACGACCCCCGGCAAGCTGTCCGACCTGGTGCGCCGCGGCCTGCCGAACGCGGTGATCGTCACGGCGTCCGGGATGCTGTCGATGGCGTTCATCGTGGTGATCGCGATCTTCAACTCGGCCAGCGACCTCACCGAGGGCCTGATCACCTCGCTGGTCTACGGCCTGCTCGGGATCGTGGTGCAGGTCCTGGCGGTGCGGCTGCTGGAGTGGTCGACCCGGATCGACGTGAAGGGGACCATCCAGAGCGAGGTGTTCGCGCCGGCCAGCATCGTGGTCGCGGCCGCGCACCTGGCGCTGGGTCTCGTCGTCGCGGTCTCGATCAGCTGACGCGAAGCCCCTAGGGTGGGTGGTGTGCGCCTGCTGAGGACTCCCGAAGACCGGTTCACCGACCTCCCCGACTTCGACTACCCACCGCTGTACTGCGACCTGGAGAACGAGCAGGACGGCATCGTCCGGATCTCCTACGTGGAGGCCGGCCCGTTCGACGGTCCCGTCGTGCTGCTCCTGCACGGCGAGCCGAGCTGGTCGTTCCTCTACCGCAAGGTGCTGCCGATCCTGGCCGAGGCCGGGATCAGGGCGATCGCGCCCGACCTGATCGGCTTCGGCCGCTCCGACAAACCGGTCGACGTCGCCGACCACACCTACGCGCGGCACGTCGAGTGGATCCGCTCGTTCGCGTTCGACGCCCTCGACCTGCGGAACGTCACGCTGGTCGGCCAGGACTGGGGCGGCCTGATCGGGCTGCGGGTCGTCGCCGAGAACCCGGACCGGTTCGCGCGCGTGGTCGCGGCCAACACGCTCCTGCCGACCGGCGACCAGGCGATGCCGGACGAGTGGCTCGCCTTCCGCAACGCCGTGCAGAAGGCGCCGGTGCTCGACATCGGCCGGTTCGTGCAGTCCGGCTGCCGCACCAAGCTGAGCGACGCGGAACGCGCCGCCTACGACGCGCCCTTCCCCAACGAGATGTACAAGGCCGGCCCGCGGGCGATGCCCGGACTGGTCCCGACCACACCGGACGACCCGGCGAGCGAGGCGAACCGCCGCGCCTGGTCCGTGCTGTCCGAACTGGACACCCCGGTCCTGTGCGCGTTCGGGGACAGCGACCCCATCACCGGCCCGGCGGCCGCGGTCCTGCAACGCGAGCTGAAGGGCGCGGCCGGTCAGGACCACCGGACGCTGGAGAACGCGGGCCACTTCCTGCAGGAGGACCAGGGCGAGGAGCTGGGCCGCATCATCGCCCGGTTCGTGCGGGGCTGACCGGCACGGGGTTCAGCGCCGCGAGGTCAACCCCGGTGAACAGCTCGGCTCGCGCGCGTTCCCGTAGCGGAAGCCCCGGTGCCGCGCACGGGATGCGCGGCACCGGGGAACCCAGCCCGGGTCAGCGGTTCTTGCGCCGCTTGGTGTCGTCCTCCATCTCGATGCGCTCCTTGCGCACCTGGCCGGACACGGTCTCCTCGTCACGCACGGTTTCCTTGGCCAGCCGCACCTTCTCCACCGGCACGGTCTCCTTCTCGACCTTCGGCCGCTCCTCGTGCAGGGTGATC
Source organism: Amycolatopsis thermalba (assembly GCF_003385215.1). Taxonomy (GTDB): domain Bacteria; phylum Actinomycetota; class Actinomycetes; order Mycobacteriales; family Pseudonocardiaceae; genus Amycolatopsis_E; species Amycolatopsis_E thermalba. The sequence continues at coordinate 99,108 of NZ_PQHW01000002.1, forward strand.
TCCTGCTCCTCGTCGGCGATGCGCGCGCCGGTGCGGTCGCCGTCGGTGATCGGCTCGCGTTCCAGCCGGACCTCCTCGTGCGTCACCGGCACCTTGACCTGCTGCTCCTCGGTGACGGTGTACTTGCGCAGCCGGACCCGGCCGGTCTCGACGCGCTCGGTGCCGACGTTGAGCCGCTCCTCCGAGCGGGTCATCGACTCACCCGCCGTGCCGCGCTTGCCCGGCTGCGGCCGGGTGCGGCCGCCGCGGTTCTCCTGGCTGCCGCGCGGCGCCGGCATGTCGTAGAAGCGGTACAGCTCGGCGGATTCCTGTTCGGACAGGTGCCGGTCACCGTCGGTCTGCGGCGCCTCGGACACCTTTTCCTTGGTGACGCGCACGTGCAGGCCGTCCCGGTCCATCGTGGCGCCCTGGAGCGGCACGAAGCTCTCCTTGTGCCCGAACATCCCGGTGCGGACAGTGACCCACTCCGGTTCCTGCGTGTCGTCGGCGACGTAGACCGTGCCGACCTTCCCGATCTTGCGGCCGTGCGAGTCCACCACCGCGTTTTCCATGAGCTCTTCCGGTCGCATGGTGCCAGTCATGGCTTGCTCCTTCCCCGTTGTCGAGCCGTCATGGGTGTAGACGGCTCGGTGGGGGTGCGAAACTGACACCATCGGGGATCACTCACGTGAGGGTCCCCCGCACGTCGGTGGCCGCCACTTCGACGACCTGCAGTAGAGCGTCCAGTGTGGACAGGTCATCCGGATCGAGGCGACCGCGGATCCTGGACAGGATTTCGTTCCCGGCGGCGGTTCCGGCCGCGAGGGCCCGATGCCCCGCCGGGGTGACCGATCGCGCGGCCAGGCCGAGTTCCTCCGCTGGTCGCCCTCGACCTGGCCCGCCGCCTCCGCGACGAGACGGCGCGGCTGCTCTAGGCCGTGCTGCCGTCCGGGTTGATGACCGCGAACCCGGTGTAGGGCACCAGCGCCTCGGGGATCCGGATCGAGCCGTCGGCCTGCTGGTTGTTCTCCACCACCGCCACCAGCGTCCGCCCGATCGGCAGCCCGGACGCGTTCAGCGTCGCGATCTGCGCCCGCTTGCCGTCCTTGCCCTTGCCGCGGATGTTCGCCCGCCGGGCCTGGAACGTGCCGGTGTCCGACGCGCTCGAAATCTCCCGGTAGGTGCCCTGGCTGGGCAGCCACACCTCGACGTCGAAGGTGATCTGCGCGGAGAACCCGGTGTCCCCGGCCGCGAGCTTGATCACCCGGTACGGCAGGCCGAGCTTCCGCAGCGGCGCCTCGGCGTGCGACAGGATCTCGTCCAGCGCCTCGCGCGAACGCTCCTCCTCGACGAACTGCACCAGCTCGACCTTCGAGAACTCGTGCTGCCGGATCAGCCCGCGGGTGTCCTTGCCGTACGAGCCGGCCTCCGAGCGGAAGCACGGGGTGTGCGCGGTGTAGCGCAGCGGCAGGTCCTCCAGCTGCAGGATCTCGCCCGCGTGCAGGTTGACCAGCGGCACCTCGGCGGTCGGGATGAGGAACAGCTCCCGGTCGGCCACGCCGGTGCGGAACAGGTCCTCCTCGAACTTCGGCAGCTGACCGGTGCCGGTCATCGTCTGCCGGGTGACCAGCGCGGGCAGGCTGAACTCGGTGTAGCCGTGCTCGCCGGTGTGCACGTCGAGGAAGAACTGCGCCAGCGCGCGCTGCAGACGCGATCCGGCGCCCTTGAACACCGCGAACCGCGGGCCGGACAGCTTGGTCGCGCGGCCCAGGTCGAGGATGCCGGCGCGCTCGCCGAGGTCCACGTGGTCCAGCGGCGCGAAGTCGAACTCCGGTGGCGTGCCGACGCGGCGCACCTCTTCGGCGAATTCCTCGGTCGCGCCGTCCGGGATCTCGTCGAGCGGGATGTTCGGGATGCCGAGCAGGAACTCGTGCAGCTCCGCCTCGACCTCCCGCTGCTCCTCCTCGAGCCGGGTGATCCGGTTCTTCAGCTCGCGGGCGCGCTCGCGCAGCTCGGTGACGTCCTCACCGCGCTTGGCGGCGGCGCCGACCTCGGCCGCGGCCTTCTTCGACTCGGCCCGCGCCTGGTCGCCCTCGCTGATGACGGAGGACCGCCTGCTCACCAGCTTGCCCAGGTGGTCGGTGTCGAGCACATACCCGCGGCGGCGCAGCTTGGCGGCCGCGTCCACCTCGGGGTCGAGCAGCTGGCGGGGGTCGTGCATCAGTACTCCAGGTACGAGCCGGTACGGATGCGCTCCAGCGTAACGAGCCCGACCAGCGGGTTTCGCCCTACCCGGTCGGCAGCCGGGCCGGCGCCCCCAGGTCCCACCCGACGGGCACGCCGGCGGCACGCAGAGCCGACCACATGGTCACCTGGTTCGCGGTCAGCACGGGGATGCCCAGGCGCTGCCGCAGCGGCTCGATCACGTCGTAGGTGGGCACGTTCGTGCAGCTCACGAACAACGCGTCGGCGCCGGTGGTGTCCAGTTCGGCGACCGCGGCGAGCACGTGGGTGTAGGTCGTCTTCCAGATCTCGCCGAGCATGCCGAGCCCGACGCTCGCGGTGGTGGTGATCCCGTACTCGGCGAGGAACGACACCAGCCGGTCCGTCACCGCGTCCACGTAGGGCGTGACGACGGCGACCCGGCGCGCGCCCAGCGTCTCCAGCGCGCTCACCATCGCGCCGGAGGTGGTGATCGCGCGCGGCGCGCCGGCGTCGAGCATCGCTGCGACCAGCGCGGCCTCACCCGCGGCGCCACCGACGAAGCTGCCGGACGTGCACGAGTAGGCGACGACCTCGGGTTCCGGGACGAGCAGGTCGGTGGTGGCGCGGCGGACGCCGTGCGGGTTGGCCAGCGCCTCGGCGAGCTGCACGGTCACCGGCTCGGGCAGGTAGGGCAGGCGCGTGGTGTGCAGGCACGCGTGGTCGGGCACCCAGCGCCACAGCTCGCGGTCGAGGGCGAAGTCGAACGGCGCGACCACACCGATCCCGGTCTGGACCGGCAGGGTGATCTCGAACGGATCGGCTGTCATCGCGGCGTTCCCCTCTCCCGGCAGCGGTGGCCAGGCTAGGTTCGGCGTGGGAAAACCGATGACGCCGCGAGTTACCGAGCGGTTAAACCTGCGCAGGGGAGGCTTTCAGTGAGGTGGCGGATCGCCGCGGTGGTGGCCGCGGCCGGCCTGGCCGGTGCGTGCACGACCACGGTCAGCGGGACACCGCAGCCGGCTCCCGGGCGGATCACGGTGGCGCCGGCCAGCTCGACCGACCCGTGCACGCTGCTGACCACCGACGAGGCCGCCGAGCTGGGGCTCGGTCCGGGCACCCCGATCCCCGCGCAGCCCAGGCAACGGGTGCCGCCGGGCTGCGACTGGCGGTCGCTGGACCCGGACGCGGGCCTCGACGACTCGCTGCAGGCCTACTACGGCACCGACCAGACGATGGAGGAGTACTTCGCCGCGCAGCCGGTCGGCGAGAAGCAGCTGGGCGGCATCACCTGGCAGCACTACTCCTCGATCATGGGCGACTGGCTGTGCAACCTGGCCGTGAAGCTCGGCGAGACGGAGTTCGTGGTGATCACGGGCCAGAACCTGGGCGACGAGACCAAGTCCTGCGTGGTGGCCGAGCGCGCGGCGCCGGTGGTCGCCAAGCACCTGCCGCAGCGCTAGGGCGCGCAGGAGCCGGTCGCCAGGACCTCGGCGTCCGGGAACTGCTGCCGAACCGCCGGGGCCACCTGCTCGGCGGTGGTGTCCGCGCGCGTCATCAGGATCAGGGACGCGGGCAGCGCCTCCGGCCGGGCCTTGTCCAGCAGGTCCGGCCGGTCGGCGAAGGTCCGCTGGAACTCCGCCCACGTCTCCTGCTGGGTCCGGGTGCGGACGCTCGCGAACCGGGCGTCGCCGCGCAGCCGGTCCGCGGCCGCCGTCATCGCCGGGTCCGGGTTCCGCCCGGTGAAGTTCACGGTGATCTCGTGGACGCAGCGGTCGTGCGCCTCCTTGGCCATCCGGTCCGCGGGCGAGTCGCCCGCCCACAGGAGCGCGCCGATCCCGACGCCGGCGCCGGCGGCGAGCACGAGCGAGAGGACGAACACCCACCACGGGATGCCTCTGGTGCGCCGCGTGGCGCCAGGTCTGTCGGTCATCCGATCATCCTGGCAGGGGCTGCTCAACCGACCTGGTCGGCCACGTACTTCGCGATCTCCAGTGCGCTCGTCGCCGCCGGGGACGGGGCGTTCAGCACGTGCACCTGGTGCGGCGCGGTCTCGATGAGGAAGTCGTCCACCAGTGAGCCGTCCGGGCGCAGCGCCTGGGCCCGCACGCCGGAGCCGTGGCGGACGATGTCGTCCGGGCCGACCGCCGGGACCAGCCGCGCGAGGCTGGCCGCGAACCGGCGCTTCGACAGCGACCGCCGCACCTCCTCCAGCCCGGTCGGGTACGCCCACTTCCGCGCCAGCCGCCACGAGCCGGGGAAACGGGCCACGTCGGCGAGGTCCGACGGCGACACGTCGCGCCACCGGTAGCCCTCCCGCCGCAGCGCCAGCACCGCGTTCGGCCCGGCGTGCACGCTGCCGTCGAGCATCCGCGTCAGGTGCACGCCCAGGAACGGCAGCGCGGGGTCGGGCACCGGGTAGATCAGCCCGCGCACCAGGTGCCGCCGCTGCGGCGTCAGCTCGTAGTACTCGCCGCGGAACGGGACGATCCGCGCGCTCGGGCGCAGCCCGGCCAGCTCCGCGACCCGGTCGGACTGCAGGCCCGCGCAATTGACCAGCGCGTCCGCGCGCAGCACCTCGTCCCCGGTGGCGACCTCCACGTTCGCCGCCGAACCCGGCCGGATGCCGCGGGCCGCCGTGCCCAGCCGCAGGTCGGCGCCGTGCTCGGTGAGCAGCCGGACCAGCGCGGTGCACACCCGCGGGAAGTCGATGATCGCCGTCGACTCCACCCGCAGCGCCCGCACGCAGGAGACCTCGGGCTCGTACTCGCGCGCCTCCGCCGCGCTGATCAGCTTCGCCGGCACGCCGTTGGCCTCGGCCCGCTGCGCGAGCACGCCCAGCGCGGGCAGTTCGGCGTCGCTGGTCGCCACCACGAGCTTGCCGCACACCTCGACCGGCACCCCGTGCTCCCGGGCGAATTCCACAATGGACCGGTTGCCCGCCACGGACATCCGCGCCTTCGCCGAGCCCGGCCGGTAGTACAACCCGGCGTGCACGACGTTGGAGTTGTGCCCGGTCTGGTGGGCGGCCCACCGGTCTTCCTTCTCCAGCACGGTCACCGCGGACCCGCGGCGGGTCAGCTCCCACGCGGTCGCGAGGCCGATGATTCCGCCGCCGACGACGACAACCCGGTTCACCACGCGCCCAGCGTATACGCCGTCAACCAGGGCGTTCGCCCGATCGAGTGACGGGCCTCGTGCTTAGACTGCGCGCTCGACGAGAAGGAGCCCGATGCCCGAACCCGTTCCGCTCGGCCGTCCCACGGTCGGCGAGGAGGAGCTCGCCGCGGTGGCCGAGGTGTTCGCGTCGGGCTGGCTCGCCGGCGCCGGCCCCGCCTGCCGCCGGTTCGAGGAGCGCCTCGCCGCCGCCACCGGCACCGCCCACGCCCTGGCGACCAGCAGCTGCGGCGCCGCCCTGTTCCTCGGGCTGCGCGTGCTCGGCGTCCGGCCCGGCGACGAGGTGATCGTCGGCGACTACACCTTCCCGGCCACCGGCCACGCCGTCGTGCAGGCGGGCGCGACCCCGGTGTTCGCCGACGTCCGGCCCGACTCGTTCGCGGCCGACCCCGCCGCCGTCGAAGCCCTCGTCACGCACCGCACGGTCGGGATCATCCCGGTGGACGTGGCCGGCCAGCCCGGCGAGTACGACGAGTACCGGGCGATCGCCGACCGGCACGGGCTGTGGCTGTTCGCCGACGCCGCCTGCGCGGCAGGCGCCACCCACCGCGGCCGCCCGGCGGGCAGCCTGGCCGACCTGACCGCGTTCTCCTTCCACGGCCGCAAGGGCATCACCGCCGGTGAGGGCGGCGCGCTGGTCTCCGACCGCGCGGACCTGATCGAGCACGCCCGCAAGCTGCACACCTACGGCATCGCGCCCGCACTCTCCCGCGAAGGGGCGCTCGCGGTGCCGGAGTTCGACGAGCTGGGCTGGAACTTCCGGCTCTCCGACGTCCAGGCCGCGATCCTGCGTGTGCAGCTGGACCGGTTGCCGCGACTGCTGGCGGCGCGGCGCGCGGTCGCCAAGCGGTACTCGGACGCCTTCGCCGGCCTGCCCGGCGTCTCCACGCCGGCGGAACTGCCCGGCCGCGAGCACCCGTGGCAGGCGTACCTGCTGCGGCTCGACCGCGGCCGCGACGAAGCCATTGCGAAGCTGCGCGCCCGCGGCATCCAGTGCACGTTCGGCACCTACGCCTCGCACCTGCAGCCGGTGTACGGGCCGCAGGAGCCGTGCCCGGTGTCGGCGGAGTTGTTCCGCCGCCACCTGGCTCTCCCCATGCACGCCGATCTGACCGACGAGCAGGTCGCGCGGGTCATCGAATCCGTCCGAGAAGTCGTAGGAGAGCTGTAGTGCGAGTCCTGCTCACCGGGGGTGCCGGGTTCATCGCCGCGCACACCGTCCCGCTGCTGCGCGAGCGCGGCTACGAGGTGCGGATCTTCGACAACATGACCCGCGGCGACCGCGACCGCGTGTCCGGGTTCGTGGCGGGTGGCGGCGTCGAACTGGTCGAGGCCGACGTCCGCTACGGCGGCGCGGTGCGCGAGGCGATGCGCGGGTGCACGCACGTCATCCACTTCGCCACGGTGTCGATCAACAAGTCCATCGCCGACCCGCACGAGTCGATCGACATCAACATGACCGGCAACCACAACGTGTTCGCCGCCGCCGCGGACGAGGGCGTGGACCGGGTCGTGTTCGCGTCGTCGGCCTCGGTGTACGGCGAGCCGGAGAAGCTGCCGATGCACGAGGACGACCGGCTCGACCCGCTCACGCCGTACTGCATCAGCAAGCGCGCGGGGGAGGACCTGCTGCGGTTCTACCAGCGGCAGAAGGGCTTGTCCTGGATCGCGTTGCGGTTCTTCAACGTCTACGGGCCGGGGCAGCGGATCGAGGCGTACTACACGTCGGTGATCAACCACTTCATCCAGCGGCTGCGGGCGGGCAAGCCGCCGGTGATCGACGGCCGGGGCGCGCAGTCGATGGACTTCGTGCACGTCAGCGACCTCGCGCGGGCCGTGGTGCTGGCGCTGGAGTCGGTGACGGCGAACCTGCCGGTCAACATCGGCACCGGCATCGACACCTCGATCGCGGCGCTGGCGAAGATCCTCATCGACGCCGTCGGGGTGGACGTCGAGCCCGAGTTCAACCCCCGCGACGTGCTGGTCTCGCGCCGGGCCGCGGACATCACCCGCGCCCGCGAGGTGCTCGGCTGGACGCCGGAGATCTCCGTCGAGCAGGGCATGCGCGACCTCGTCGAGAGCTACCGGTGAGCGCGCCCGTCGCCGGGCCGGGCGCGCACCGGCCGCTGCGGATCGCCGTGGTCAACAACTTCTTCCCGCCCCGGGTCGGCGGCAGCGCGCACATGGCGGCGTCGCTGGCCCAGCGGTACGCGGCCGAGGGGCACGAGGTGCTGGCGATCACCGCGGCCTACGCCGACGCGCCGGAGACCGAGGAGCGTGACGGCTACCGCGTCGTGCGGCTGCCCGCGGTGCGGATGCCGCGGCTCGGGTGGTCGATCGACTTCGACCTCAGCTTCGTGACACCGCACCTGCGGACCCGGCGGCGGTTGCGGCGCCTGCTGGACGAGTTCCGTCCGGACGCGCTGCACCTGCACGGCCAGTTCTTCGACCTCACCTGGCTGGCCGGGCGGTACGCGCGGCGGCGGGGGCTGCCGTCGCTGCTGACCATCCACACGCTCCTGGTCAGCGAACGGCGCCGGTACGACCGGCTGTTCCGGCTGCTGGACGCCGCACTCGTGCGGCCGAACCTGAACCGGATCGCGCCGCGGTTCGTCATCCTGGACAAGCTGGGCCTGGACTACTGCGCGCGGCGGTACGGCGTGACCGATCCGGAGTTCTTCCCGATCCCCGTGGACACCGAGCACCTGGATTCCGCGCCACGGAAGGACATCCGCGCCGAGCACGGCGTCGACGGGCCGCTGATCGTGTCGCTCGGGCACGTCATCCCGCTGCGGAACCGGCTGCCGCTGGTCGAGGCGATGCCGGCGATCCTGGCGCGGCACCCGGACGTCAGGGTGCTGGTGGTCGGCCGGGTCTACCACGACGCGTTCCTCAAGCGCGCCAGGGAACTCGGCGTCGCGGACGCGTTCGTGGTCACCGGCGCGGTGCCCAAAGACGACGTGCCGTCCTACCTGGCGGCGGCGGACCTCGTGGCGCACGACCTCAACGGCGGCTGCGGCACGGCGTCGCTGGAGGCGATGGCGGCCGGCACCGCGACGATCGCGTCCGTCGGCGAGGACAACTACCCGGGCGTCGAACTGCGCAACGGGTGGAACGTCCTGCTCGTCGAACCCGACGACGCCGAGGCGGTCGCGGCGAACGTGATCGAGCTGCTGGACAAGCCGGGCAAGCGCCGGGCACTGGCCGCCCGGCAGCAGGCGCTGGTGCGCAACAACTTCGCGCTCGACGTGGTCGCGGCCGAGCACCTGCGGGTGCTGGCGAAGATGGCGGGCCGGTGATGTTCTTCGACGACGAGCGCAGCAACCGGTTGCGGCCGCGGATCCTGACCGAGGTCGTCGGGCAGTACCTGAACGACTCCGAACGCGCCCGCCTGTTCGGCCTGCCGGACACCACGCGCATCCGGGAGCGCGCGAAGATCATCGACCCGGAGCGGCTGGAGATCGGCGAACACTGCTGGATCGGCGAGGGCGCGGCGCTGGACGCCAGCGGTGGCCTGACGATCGGCGAGCACACCAGCATCGGGGTGGGCACGCTGGTGTTCACGCACTCCAGCTGGCTGGCGAACATGATGCTGGACAACCGGCCGGGCAGCGACCTGATCGAACGCAAACCGGTGCGGATCGGCAAGGGCTGCTTCATCGGCAGCATGGTGGTGGTCATGCCGGGCGTCACGATCGGCGATTTCGTCACGGTGCAACCGATGTCGCTGGTCGCCAAGGACGTCCCGGACCGCTGCCTGGTGGCCGGCAACCCGGCGCGGATCTTCCAGCGCTACGACGAGGAGTTCATCGAGGCGGAAGCCGCCCGGGTGCGGGCCGCGCGGGAGGGGTATCGCCCGGTCGAGTGAGCCGCGGCTAGGGTGAGCGCATGGCGTCGGTCAAACAGTTCCAGGTCACCTTCGACTGCGCGGAGCCCGAGCGCGTCGCCCGCTTCTGGTGTGAGGTGCTGGGTTACGTCATCCCGCCGCCGCCGAAGGGGTTCGCCTCCTGGGAGGAGTTCGATCGCTCCCTGCCGCCGGACCGCCAGGGCGCGGCGTTCGCCTGCGTCGACCCCACCGGGGTGGGGCCGCGGCTGTTCTTCCAGCGCGTTCCCGAAGGCAAGGTCGTCAAGAACCGGGTGCACCTCGACGTGCGCGTCGGCACGGGCCTGGTGGGCGAGGAGCGCCTCGCCGCGCTCCAGGCCGAGCGCGAGCGGCTGGAAGCGCTCGGCGCGACCTGCGTGCAGGTGCTGCTCGCCGACGAGTTCAACGAGTCGTGCATCCCGATGCTGGACGTCGAGGGCAACGAGTTCTGCATCGACTGAGGCGTCAGCGGCGGTGCGCCCCGGCGTGTGGCCGTAGGCGCGGCGGAACACGTCGATGAACGCGCTCGCCGACGACCAGCCGCAACGGTGCGCGACCGTCGTCACCGGGACGTCCTCGGCCAGCAGGCGTAGTGCGTGGTAGAGCCGCAGCTGGGTGCGCCACCTGGTGAACGACATGCCCAGCTCGCCGGCGAACAGGCGGCTGAGGGTGCGTTCGCTCGCGCCGGTGGCGGCGCCGAGCTGCGCCAGCGTGCGCTGGTCCGCGCAGTCGGCGTGCAGCAGCTCGCACACCGCCACCAGCCGCGGGTCCGACGGCGTCGGCAGCTGGGCCGGCTCCCGCGGTGCCGCCCGCAGCTGGTCCAGCAGCACCGCCCGCAGCCGCCGGCCCTCAGCGGAACCGTCGCCGGGGGAGCGGGTGGCGGCCAGGATCAGCTCGCGCAGCAGCGGGTTCACGGTGAGGACCGCCGGCTCGTCCAGGCCGAGCGGGTTGGTGTCCGCGGGCAGGCCGAGCAGGTGCAGATCGGTGCGGCCGGTGGCGAGGTGGGCGTGGACGCGGCCGGCCGGCACCCAGATCGCCCGCGTGCCGGGCGCGAACCAGGTGCCCGCGTCCGTGGTGACCGCGAGGACGCCGGAGCGCGCGTAGACGATCTGGTGGTCGTCGTGGCGGTGCGCGTCGATGCGCTCGCCCGCCGCCAGGACCTGGGTCCGGGTGGGCGCGTGCGGTAGGTGGCGGGTTTGCGGCATCATCTGGCAGATTAACGGAAGCGCGCCAGCCCTCGCCGCCGCGACCATGGGCCGGTGCGAACGATCCCCCTGCTCGCGGTCGGGCACGCGTGCGTCGACGTCTACCAGGGCGCGGTGGCCGCGCTCGTGCCGTTCTTCGTCGCCGAGCGCGCCTACACCTACGCCGCCGTCTCCGGCATCGTGCTGGCCGCGTCCCTGCTGTCCTCGGTCGTGCAACCGCTGTTCGGCGCGCTCGCCGACCGCTGGTCCATGCCGTGGCTGCTTCCGGTCAGCGCCCTCACCAGCGGGCTCGGCCTCGCGTTCGCCGGGGTCGGCGGTTCCTACGCGCTCACCGTGGCGGCCGTGGCCGTTTCCGGGATCGGGGTCGCCGCCTACCACCCGGAAGCCGCCCGCGTGGCCCGGATCGCGAGCCGGGGCAGCCACACCGCGATGGGCTGGTTCTCCCTCGGCGGCAACGTCGGCTTCGCGACCGCGCCCCTGCTCGTCGCGGCCGTCGTGGCGACGAGTGGGCTGGCGTGGTCGCCGCTGCTGGCCCTGCCCGCGGCCGCGGGAGCCGTGTTGTGCGCGGCCGCCCTCCGCCGGATCTCCGGTACCACGGCGCAGGCGCGCGAGGGGACCGGCCGGAACGACTGGGCGTCCTTCGCGAAGCTGTCCGGCGCCATCGTGTGCCGCTCGATCGTCTTCATCGGACTGAGCACGTTCGTCTCGCTGTACGCGCAGCAACGCACCGGCGGCGGCAGCCTGGCGGGCACGGTCGCGTTGTTCGTGCTCTACGTCGGCGGCGCGATCGGCACGGTGGCCGGCGGGCGACTGGCCGCGTGCTTCGGCCGGATCCCCGTCGTGCGGTGGTCCTACGCGCTCACCACGTTGTCGGTGGCCGGGGTGGTGCTCGTGCCGGGGCCGCTGCTGTACCTGTTCGTCGCGGGCACGTCCGCCGGGCTGTACGTGCCGTTCTCGCTGCACGTCACGCTGGGCCAGGACTACCTGCCGAGCCGGATGGGCACCGCGAGCGGCATCACGCTCGGCCTCACGGTCAGCGTCGGCGGGCTCGCCAGCCCGGTCCTGGGCAGCCTGGCGGACGCCACGTCGCTGCGGACCGCGCTCCTGCCGCTGATCGCGCTGCCGGTGCTCGGCCTGCTACTGCTGTCCACTGTGGAGGAGCCGGCTGTCCGGGGCTGAAGCTTGCTCCAGCACCGTCGCGACCACGCGGTGCGCGGGCCGGATCGAGGCGCGTTCGGCGTCCACGTCCACCCGGCCGTCGAGCAGGGCCAGGAAGTGGTCCAGCTGCGCGGCCAGCGGTTCCGCGGCCGAGACCAGCTCGGGGATCTCGATCACGGCCTGCTGCCGGTAGCCGAGCCCGTCCGGGGTGACCGCGTCGTGCGACACGTGCCGGTACAGGGTGACGTCCCGGCGCAGCAGGTCGAGTTCGATGAGCCGGTCGAGTTCGGAAATCACCAGCGACCGCACCTTCCGTTGCCCGACGCGGGACGCGGACACCGTCGCCAACCCGGCCGGGAAGGACAACACCGCTTCCACCGCGTCCTCCGCGCCGTCGGCGGACTCGGGGTGGAAGTACCCGGTGCCGGACGTGATCCGCTCCGGTTCCGCGCCGAAGAACTGGATGGCGATGTCGACGTCGTGCACGAGCAGGTCCCACGCCACCCCGGTGCGGACGCGCGGCGCGTACGGCCCGTGCCTGCGGGCCATCAGGTGCACCGGCCGGGTCGCCAGCGCCCGCGCGGTCAGCACGGCGGGGTTGAACCGCTCGACGAACCCGCACATCAGCGGCACGCCCCTGGCGACCGACAGCGCGATGACCTCCTCGGTCGCGGCGAGGCTGTTCGCGACCGGCTTCTCCACCAGCAGCGGCTTGCCCTGGCCCAGGATCTCCAGCGCCAGCTCGTGGTGCGTCTCGGTGGCCGACGCCAGCACCACGGCGTCCACATCGGACAGCGAACCCAGCTCGGGGGTCCAGGCGGTGCCGTACCGCTCGGCGCCGGTCGGCCCGGCCGCGGCGCGCGGCTCGACCACCCGGACCAGGTCGACGCGGTCGTGGCGGGACAGCACACGCGCGTGCAGCGACCCCATGTTGCCGGTGCCGACCAGCGCGACGCGGTATCTCACGCGCCGAGCGCCTCTCGCACCTCGCGCACGATGGTGTCCACGTCGGCCTCGGACAGCCCGGGGTGCACGGGCAGCGACAGGACTTCCTCGGTGACCTTCAGCGCCACCGGGAAGTCCTGCCGGGACACCGCCGGGATCTGCGGGTGCTCCCGGAAGCAGTCGTGGTCGAAGACCAGCTTCGGGTAGTACACGCCGGTCCCGATGCCGCGCGCGGCCAACTCGGCGACCAGCTCGTCGCGGGCGAGCATCGCGTGCGGGCCGATCAGCACGCTGTACTGGTGCCACACGTGCTCACGGCCGGGCAGCTCGGCGGGCACCGCCAGCCCGGGCGTCCCGGCGAGGCCGACGGACAGCTGCCGCGCGTTGCGCCGCCGGGCCGCGATCAGTTCGTCCAGTTTGTCCAGTTGCGGGATGCCGACGGCGGCGTGCAGCTCGGACATCCGGTAGTTGTGCCCGGGCACCTCGTAGGAGTAGCGCGTCCGCATGCCCTGGTTGCGCAGCACGCGCAGGCGGTCGGCCAGCTCGGCGTCGTCGGTGGTGATGACGCCGCCCTCGCCGGTGGTCACGTTCTTGGTGGCGTACAACGAGAAACAGCCCACGCCGAACGATCCGGCCGGCCGTCCGGCGAAGGTCGCCCCGACCGCCTGCGCGGCGTCCTCCACCAGGTACAGCTCGTGCTCCTCGGCGAGCGGGGCGAGCTTGCCCAGGTCGGCGGTCTGGCCGTAGAGGTGCACCGGGAGGATCGCCCGGGTGTCCGGGGTGATCTCGGCCGCGACCGCGTCCGGGTCGACGGCGAAGTCCTCGCGGGTGATGTCGGCGAACCGGACCGTCGCGCCCGTCGCCAGGATCGCGTTGAGCGTCGCGACGAAGGTGAACGGCGAGGTGATCACCTCGTCGCCGGGGCCCAGCCCGAGCGCCCGCAGCGTGGCGGTGAGCGCGGCGGATCCGCTGTTCACGGCGACCGCGTGCGCGGTGCCGGCGGCGCGGGCTAAGGCGTCCTCGAAGCGGGCGACCATCGGGCCCTGCGCGAGCGTCCCCGACCGCAGCACCTCCACCACGAGGGATTCGGCGTCGCGGACGTCGACCGCGGTGATGGGGATCATGGGCGCGGCGTTCCTTTACTGTGATCGGCTCAGGCGTCCGTAAGACTGTACGAATGGATCTCGCGTGGTAAACCGCATCCACCCGACTGCGGTACTCGGGCCCGGAGTCGAACTCGGCGACGGCAACGTCGTCGGACCCTACGCCGTGCTCGCCGGGCCGCTGGTGATCGGGGACGGCAACTGGATCGGTCCACACGTCACGATCGGCACTCCGGCCGAGGACCGCACCGGTCCGCATCCCGTGTCGTGGGAGGACGAACCGGTCGGCGCGGGGGTGCGGATCGGCAGCGGCAACCGGATCCGCGAGTACGTGAGCGTCCACCAGGGCACCCGGCGCAGCACACGTCTGGGTGACAACGGGTACTACCTGCGCGGCAGTCACGTCGCGCACGACTGCGAGATCGGCGACCACGTCACGCTCGCGTCGAACGTCGTGCTCGGCGGGCACACGGCGATCTGGTCGCGCGCCAACCTCGGCATGGGCGCGATCGTGCACCAGCACGTGCGGATCGGCCCGGGCGCCATGGTGGGCATGGGATCCGCGGTGCGCCGCGAGGTCGGCGCGTTCACCGTCGCCGTCGGCAACCCGGCGCGCGTGACCGGCCTGAACGTGGTCGGCCTGACCCGGCTCGGCCTCGACGAGCGGCAGATCGCCGCGCTGGAGCCGTGGCTCAAGGGGGCCGGGCCGATTCCACCCGATGGGCTGCTGGACCGGCTCCCCGGCGGCGTCTCTACTTTGGTGCAGGCGTGGAACGACCGGAAGGACTAGACGTGGACATCGAGACCCGGCTGCGCAAGGTTTTCACCGAAGCGCTCGACCTCGGCGGCGACGTCGACGTGGACGCCCTGACCTACCGCGGGATCGAGGCCTGGGACTCGGTCGGCCACATGAGCCTGGTCGCCGCCATCGAGGACGAGTTCGACATCGAGCTGGAGACCGACCAGGTGATCGACTTGAGCAGCTTCCAGGTCGCGCGGAAGCTGGTGGCGGAGCTGGCGGGTGCCTGACCTGCGCGGGCGGGTCGCGCTGGTCACCGGCGGCACCCGCGGCATCGGACTGGCGACCGTGCGCGCGCTCGCCGCGGCCGGCGCGGCGGTGGTGCTCACCGGACGCGACGAGGCACGCGCGAAGGAGGTCGCGGCGTCGGTCCCCGGGCAGGTCACCGGGGTCGCCCTCGACGTCACCGACGCGAAGGCCGTGTCGTCCGTCGTCCGCGCCGCCGCCAAGGAGCGCGGCCGGCTCGACGTGCTGCCCGGCGACGCCGGGATCTACGCCGAGGGCGTGCTGGGCATGGTCGGCGACGTCGAGGCGGTCCTGTCGACGAACGTGGCGGGCACGATCCACACGGTGCAGGCGGCGGCGCGGGCGATGACCCGCGCCCGCTCGGGCGCCATCGTGGTGCTGGCCTCGGTCGTCGGCGAGCGCGGCGCCGCCGGTCAGACGGTCTACGCGGCGTCGAAGGCGGCGGTCGCGAACATCGCGAAGAGCGCGGCGAAGGAGCTGGGCCGGTTCGGCATCCGGGTCAACGCCGTGGCGCCGGGCGTGATCGACACCGAGATGACCGCCGGGCTCGCCGATCCGGACACCGCGCTGGGGCGCCGCGGCCGCGCCGAGGAGGTCGCGAACGCGATCGCGTTCCTCGCCGGCGACGAGGCGTCCTACGTGACCGGTCAGGTGCTCGGCGTCGACGGAGGGATGGTGCTGTGACCCTGCTGGCTCCCGGCGCGCGGCTCGTCGACGCGGAAACCGGCGCGGAACTGGGCGGCGCGGCGCTGACCGGCGAGGTCGAGCGGCGGGCCGAGGAACTCGCGGCGCTGCCGGACGGCGTGTTGTTCGCCCGCACCGGCGTCGACCTGGACAGCGTGCTCACCTACGTCGCGGCGGTGCGGGCCGGGCGGGCGGTGGCGCTGATCGACCCGGAGGTGTTCGTCCCGGTGCTGGCCGGCCTGATCGAGCGGTTCTGCCCGGCGGCCGTGCTCGGCGCGCCCGCGGCGGAACCGCCGTCCGGGTACCGGACCGCGGACGGGCACTGGCTGCGCCTCGACCCCGGTGGTATCCGCCCGCACCCCGACCTCGCCGTGCTGCTGCCGACCAGCGGTTCGACCGGCAACCCGAAGCTGGTCCGGTTGTCCCGCACCGCGATCCTGACCAACGCGCACGCGATCGCCGACGTGCTCGGCATCGACGAGCGCGAGGTCGCCCCCACCACGTTGCCGCTGCACTACAGCTACGGCCTGTCCGTGCTCAACTCGCACCTGGTCCGCGGCGCGACCGTCGTCGTCGAGCGGGAGGGCATCCTCGGCCGCGGGTTCTGGGACGCCGTGGCCGCGCACGAGTGCACGTCGGTCGCCGGGGTGCCCTACCACTACGAGATGCTGCGGCGGCTGAAGTTCGACCCGTCCGCCAATCCCGGCGTGCACACGCTGACCCAGGCCGGCGGGCGGATGCGGCCCGAGCTGATCGCCGAGTTCGACACGCTCATGCGCTCGGCCGGCGGGCGGATGTTCGTGATGTACGGCCAGACCGAGGCCGCGCCGCGGATGGCGATCATGCCGTCCGAGCGGCTCGCCGAGAAGATCGGCTCGGTCGGGCCCGCGCTGCCCGGCGGGCAGTTCGCCATCCGCCGCCCGGACGGCGGCGACACCACGCACCCCAAGATCAGCGGCGAGATCGTCTACCGCGGGCCGAACGTGATGATGGGCTACGCCTCGACCGCCGAGCAGCTCGCGCTGGGCGACGAGTGCGGCGGTGTGCTGCCCACCGGTGACCTCGGTTACCTCGACGAGGAGGGGTTCCTGTTCGTCACCGGACGGCTCAAGCGGATCGGCAAGGTGTTCGGCAACCGGATCAGCCTCGACGACCTGGAGGCGGCCACCCGCGCGACCGGGCTGGGCATCGACATCGTGGCCGCGGTGCCCGCCGACGACAAGGTCGTGTTGTTCGCCGAGGGCGTTCCGGCGGAGACGTGCAAGGCCGCGTCCCGCGCGCTGTCCGACCGGCTGCACCTGCACGCGTCCGGGTTCGACGTCCGCTCGATCGACACGATCCCGCTGCTGGCCAGCGGGAAGATCGACTACCAGGCGCTGGCGGAGCGGGTATGAGCCTGCTCGCCGAGCTGACCGCGCTCACCGCGCACCACCGGGCGCGCTGCCCGGAGTACGACCGGATCCTGTCCGCGCTCGGTGCCGGGTCGTCGTTCGACAGCGTGGCCGACCTGCCGTGGCTGCCGGTCCGGTTGTTCAAGACGCACGCGCTCAAGAGCATCCCGGACGAGGCGGTGTTCAAGGTGCTCACGTCGTCGGGGACCACCGGCGAGCCGTCGCGGATCTTCCTGGACCGCGAAGCCGCGGCCGCGCAGACGAAGCACCTGGCGGAGACGCTGCGGACGGTCCTGGGCCCGCAGCGGCTGCCGATGCTGGTGGTCGACACGATCGGCGTGATCAAGGACCGCCGCACGTTCTCCGCGCGCGGCGCCGGGGTGCTGGGCATGGCGAACTTCGGGCGCAAGCACGTCTACGTCCTCGACGAGCACGACGTGCCGGACGTCGAGGCGGTGCGCGGGTTCCTGGCGCGCCACGGCGGCGAGCCGTTCCTGGTCTTCGGGTTCACCTTCATGGTGTGGCGGTACCTGTACCGGATGGCGCGCGAGCACGGGTTCGACCTGTCCAACGGGATCCTGCTGCACTCCGGCGGCTGGAAGAAGCTCGCCGACCAGGCGGTGGACAACGCGACGTTCCGCCGCGCCTTCGCCGAGGACACCGGGCTGCGGCGGATCCACAACTACTACGGGATGGTCGAGCAGATCGGCACGGTGTTCGTCGAGGGCGCGGCCGGGGACGGCCTGTACTGCCCGGAGTTCGCCGACGTGATCATCCGCGATCCGGTGACCTTCGCCGAGCAGCCGGTGGGGGTGCCGGGCGTGATCGAGGTGGTGAGCACGCTGCCGCGGTCCTACCCGGGGCACGTGCTGCTGACCGAGGACCTCGGCGTGTGCCACGGGATCGACGACGGCGAGCGGCCGGGCAAGCGGTTCTCGGTGCTCGGCCGGCTGCCGAAGGCGGAGGCGCGGGGCTGCTCGGACACGTTCCAGGCGCGGGCCGCATGAGGCAGCTCTTCCCGGCCGCGGGGCCGGTCGAGGTGGACCGCCTGCTGGACGAGGTGCGCTCGGCGCCCGCGCTGGAGGTGGGGGACGAGCGGGTCGTGGACTTCCTGGTCCGGTTCGCCCGCGCGCTGCTCGCCCCGGCGGTGGCTCGCGCGTACCCGGAGCTGGCCTCACTGGGGTTCTTCCTGCGGCGGGGCGAGATCCGGCGCGCGCTGGCCCGGCTGGACGGGGACGAGCTGCGGTTGCCGCGTGGCCTGGTGTTCCACGTGCCACCGGCCAATGTGGACACCATCTTCGTGTACTCGTGGGCGCTGTCCGCGCTGGCGGGCAACCGGAACGTCGTGCGCCTGTCGCCCCGGTCCGCGGGCGCCTCGGCCGCGGTGCTGGACGCGTTGTCCGATGTGGACCCCGTGGTGGCCGCGTCGCAGCGGATCGTCACCTACGACCGCGACGACGCGGTGACGGCGGCGTTGTCGGCGGCGGCGGACCTGCGGGTGCTCTGGGGCGGCGACGCGACGGTGCGCGCGTTGCGGAGGTTCGAGCTGGCGCCGCACGCGCGGGACCTGACGTTCCCGGATCGCTCGTCGTTCGCGGTGATCTCGGCGGCCGGCTGGGCGCGCGCGTCGGCGGACGAGCGCCGGGCGGCGGTCGAGGGGTTCCGCAACGACGTGTTCTGGTTCGACCAGGCCGCGTGCGCGTCCCCGCGCGGCGTGTACTGGGTCGGCGGCCCGCCCGCGGCGGAGTTCCGGTCGTTGCTGGCCTCGATCGCGCCGGCGCCGGAGCCCGCGATGGCGGTGCAGAACCGGGTCGGCGCCTACGGTGTGGCGGCCGACGGCGTGGCGACCCGGATCGCCTTCGACGGTCCGGCCCTGACCACCCTCGAAACACCCGACGTGGTCCGCGATTGGCTCGGCGCGGGGGTTGTCACCCAATCGAGGGTGTCCAGTTTGGACGAACTGGTACCGAAAGTCGTCCGGCGCGACCAGACCATCACTCATTTCGGTTTTTCCCGCGCGGAGCTGACCGATTTCGCGCGGAAACTGCCCGGCGTGGACCGGTTGGTGCCCTTCGGTTCGGCGTTGCAGTTCGCGCCGGTGTGGGACGGCTACGACCTACTCGCGGAATTCACCAGGATCGTCACTGTTACCGTCTGACCTCGTGAAACGACTCCTGGACGTCGCCCGCTGGGTGGCGCTCGCGGTCGTCGCGGCGTTCGTGGTGCGGGTGCTGGCCGGCGACTGGACGGAGTTCTGGCGGGCCCTGCGGTCGATCGCCTGGCCGTGGGCCGTGCTCAGCCTGGCCGCGCTGGTCGCGAGCATCACGGTGTCGACCTACGGCTGGCAGACGGTGGTCGACGGCCTCGGCGACCGGGTCGGCTACCGGCGCGGCGCGCGAATCTGCCTGGTCGGGCAGCTGGGGAAGTACGTGCCCGGTTCGGTGTGGGCGTACCTGCTGCAGATGGAGCTGGGCCGCAAGGCGGGCGTGTCCCGGGCGCGGATCTTCACCGGTTCCCTGGTGCAGTTCGGCATCGGCCTGGTCGCGGCGCTGCTGTTGTCCGCGCTGGCGCTGCCGGTCGCCGGGCCCGCGGTGTGGTTGCTGGTGCTGCTGCCTGCCGGGCTGGTGGCGTTGCACCCGCGGGTCCTGGCGTGGGGCACCGGCCTGGCGCTGCGCCTGCTGCGCCGCGATCCGCTGCCCCGCCCGCTGGGGTTCGCGTCGATCGCGCGGGCGTTCGCGGCCTCGGTGCTGGCCTGGACGCTGCAGGGGCTGCACCTGTGGCTGCTGGCGCCCTCGCTGAACCTCTGGACGTGCGTCGGCGCGATGGCGATCGCGATGACCGCGGGCACGTTCGCGTTCCTGCTGCCCAGCGGCGCCGGTGTGCGCGAGGCCGTGCTGGTGGCGCTGCTCGGCACGGCCGGTTTCTCGGCCGGTCAGGCGCTGGCGTTCGCCCTGGTGTCCCGGGTGATGTTCACGGTGGCCGACCTGCTGACCGCACTGGCCGCCACCCTCCCCACCCGCGAGTCCCACGCTCAGCCGCGCGAGTCCCACGCTTGAGACCGCGAGTTCCACGCTTGAGACCGCGAGTTCCACGCTTGAGACCGCGAGTTCCACGTTCCAGGCCCTGAGTTCCGCGTTCAGCGCACCAGCTGGTACACCACCGCGTCCGCGTTGCGGTAGGCCACGCGCAGGAACGGCAGCCCGTCCAGGTCCAGCAGGCCCGCCGGCCGCACCGCGGTGCGCGGGTAGCCGCCGTGGCCGAGGATCACCCACCGGATGTTCAACCGCGCCACCGCGTCCCGCACCGCGGCGTTCGTCGCGTATTCCCGGAAGTGTCCCGCGAGCAGCACGTAGTCCGCGGGCGGCAGGGCCGGGTCGAAGTGGCCCGCCGTGGTGCGCACGCCGCTCAGCGCGTAGGTCCAGGCCGTCCCGTCGGAGCGGTCGTTCACCGCCCAGTCGCCGGGGGAGGCGAGCCGCCCCAGCTCCAGCATCGCCTGCGCCTCACCGGTGTTGAGCGGGATGTCGCCGGTCGACGGGTAGCCCGGCCGCACGATCGCCGCGTTCGACGTCGAGTACAGGCCGTTCGTCGCCACCGCGAAGCCCGCCAGCGTCACCACTCCAGCCACCCACGCCCAGCGCGGCGCGAAGTTCCGCAGCCACCGCTGGACCTCCGCCAGCCCGTGCGCGGCCAGCAGGCAGCAGGGGACCGCCGCCATCACCAGGAACCGGTACGGGTCGTTCCACCACGGCCGCGACACGGCCTTGACCAGCGGATGCCCCGACGACAGCACCGCCACCGCGAACACCCCGAACAGCAACGCCGTCGCCGCCACCCACCGCAGCGGGCCCAGCCGTTGCCACAGCACGATCCCCACCAGCAGTGCCGCCGACAACCACAGCTGCGGATGCGGCGCCACGTGCTCGAAGGTCAGCAGCATCCCGACCGCCGTGTTCGTCGACGCCGCCGTCGGCCAGCCGTTGTACGGCAGCGGCCCGGCGGCCAGCCCGATCGCCCCGAACAGCTGCAGCCACCCCAGCAGCAACCCGGCCACCGCGATCGGCCACAGCCGCCACAGCGTCCGTCGGTGCGCCACCAGCAGCGGCAACGCGAACAACAGGCCGCCGAACAGGGTCGACGAGTGGATGGTCAGCAGCCCGACCGCCACCGCGACCAGCAGGAACCCGGTGTCGAACGCCGGCCGCCGCAGGTAGCCGTCGAGCACGACCGCGACCAGCGGGGTCAGCGCGATCCCCAGCAGGAACGGCAGCAGCGGGCCGAAGTTCAGCGCCTCGTACAGCAGCGTCACCGGCGCCACGCACACCAGCGCCACCGCCCCGGCCGTCACCGCCCGGCCCCGGAACCACCGCACCAGCACCACCAGCGACAACGCCAGCAACCCCGGCAGCAGCACGGTGTTCGCGTTCAGCACCGCCGGGATCTCCGCGCCGGTCAGCCGGTACACGAGCGAGCCGACCAGGTGGTAGGCGTTCGGGTAGAACGACCCGTTGGGGTACCAGTTGACCGTGCCGGTGCCCACCAGGCTGCCGTCGCCGGTCTCGGCGAGGTAGCGGATGCCGTTGCCGTGGTACACCGCGTCGTAGCCCTGCGGCACGGCGTTGAGCCGCCCGATCCCGGTGAGCACGGTCCGCGCCCCGACCGCCCCACCGGCCAGCAGGCACAACCCGACCGCGACATGCC
Source organism: Amycolatopsis thermalba (assembly GCF_003385215.1). Lineage (GTDB taxonomy): Bacteria > Actinomycetota > Actinomycetes > Mycobacteriales > Pseudonocardiaceae > Amycolatopsis_E > Amycolatopsis_E thermalba. The sequence continues at coordinate 120,557 of NZ_PQHW01000002.1, forward strand.
CACGCCGGTCCCACACACCCTCGACCGCGACCCGCCCCCGCCCCGCCACCCACGCGATCCCGGCCAGCACAGCCACCGCCGCCAGGAAACTCGGCAGGTTGAACGGGATCCCGGCCTGCGCGAACCACGGCCCGGCCAGCCCCGCCGCGAAGTAGGTCAGCACCGGCGCCAGCCCGGCGAGCAGCCATCCGCGGGCACCGGCGAGCGCGCCGATCAGCAGGCCGGGCGCGAACAGCACCAGCAGGTACACCGCGATCACCGCGGCGGCGCCGGAGGCGCTCAGGGGAGTCGGCAACGGGTCCGCCAAAAGTCTCGGAGACGAAACAATTCGTGCGCGAGAACGATACTTACGGCAAGGGTGGAGCGGCGTCACGGAGGGTGAGAAGTGCCTGGTGCCCTGGTCGCCGCGTGGCTGGCGCTGGCGGGGGTGGTCACCGCGGTGTGGCCGCGGGTGGCGACCCAGCGCGCCCGGCGGGGCTGGATCCTGCTGCTCGCGCTGGTGTTCGCCCTGGTCCTGCAGCTCGTCGTGGCCACCGTGCCGGACGACGCGTTCGTCACCTTCCGCTACGCCCGCAACATGGCCGAGGGCTACGGCGCGGTCTACACGATCGGCGAGCGGACCCAGGGCGTGCCGAACTTCCTGTGGCTGGTGCTGGTCACGTTGCCGCGGGCGATGTTCGGCGCGGACATCGTCGGCGGCGCGGTCGGGCTCGGCATCGCGTGCGCGCTGGGCTGCGTGGTGCTGGCGTACCTGCTGGCGAAGCGGTTCGCCGGTGGGGCCGGGGTGGTCGCCGCGCTGCTGACCGCGGGCGCGAGCATCCTGGCCGCCCGCGGTCTGGCCGGCACCGAGACGGCGTTGTTCGTCCTGCTCGTGCTGGCCGTGTGCCTGGCACTGGTCACCGGCCACCCGCTGGTCGCCGGGGTGCTCGCCGCGCTGGCCGTGATGACCCGCTCCGACGGTGCGGTGCTCGCGTTGCTCGGCGAGGCCTGGCTGGTGACCGCCGCGGTGCGGCGCCGGTCGAGCTGGTGGGGCCCGGCCGGGTACCTGCTGGGCGCGCTGGTGTTCCTCGTGCCGTGGTGGGCGTGGGAGGCCACCTACTACGGGCACGCCAGGGCGGGGTGGCCCGCGTCGGCCCACCTGCCGTACGGGTTCCTGCTGTGCGCGCTGGCCGCGGTCGGGGCGGCGGTGGTGTCCGCCAGGCTGGGCGTGCGTCACGACCGCCCGTCGCCCCGGCCGCGCCGCAGCCTCGCTGAGCGGCGCGTCGTGCCGGTGGTCGCGCTCGCGCTGTGCGCGGTCAGCGTGCCGGTGGCGGTCGCGGCGCAGCAGGTGGTGCACCTCGACCGCGAGCGGCTCGCGCAGACCACGGAGATCGGCCGCTGGCTGGGTGACCGCCTGCCGGCCGGCTCGACCATCGACACGTTCGGCAGCGCCGCGCTGGCCTACCGCGCCGGCTCCCGGATGATGATCACCGGCATCACCGGCATCACCGCATCCGAGCCGGCGGACGCCTACGCCCCGGTCGCGATCTTCGGCCTGCCGGTGCTCGCCGCGCCGCTGGCCTGGTATTCACCGGAGCAGGACTGCGGGATAGCGGAGAAGTACGCGCAGCGCTACGAGGTGGCCACCTTCCAGCGCACCGGCCTGGGCTGGCTGACGTTGTACCTCCGCACCGACAGCGAGTCGCGCCTGCTGACCCAGCTGATGTCCGACCAGCGGCTGACCTACGTGCCCTGTCCCTAGAACCAGCGCTCCAGCACCTGCGCGACGCCGTCCTCGCTGTTCGGGCTCGTCACCTCGTCCGCCACGGCCAGGACCTCCGGGTGCGCGTTCGCCATCGCCACGCCGTGGCCGGCCCACTTCAGCATCTCCACGTCGTTGGGCATGTCCCCGAACGCGATGATCCGCTCGACCGGCACGTCGAACCGCTCGGCCACCTCGGCCAGCCCGGTCGCCTTCGTGATGCCGTGCGCGGCGATCTCGATCAGCCCGCCGCTGGCGGAGAACGTGATGTCCACCGACTCGTCGAGCACCGCCCCGGCCGCGCGCGCCATCTCGTCCGAGGTCATGTCCGGGTGGCTGACCAGCAGTTTCACCGCCGGCCGCCCGACGATCTCGGCGCGCGACACCGGCACGCCCTCACCGTCGCCCCACGGGTTGCGGTAGCCGTGCTCGATCACCAGGTGCTGCACGTCCGGGTCGAGCGCGCGCCGCCCGACCCGTTCGGCGGCGAACCCGGCGCCGGGCAGCGCCTTGGTCAGCTCGTCGACGGCGTCGTGGAGCATCATCGGCTCCAGCGCGCCGTGCACGCTGACCACCTCGTCGTTGCCGATGTCGTACAGCACGGCGCCGTTCGCGCACACCGCGTAACCGGTCAGGCCGCCGGCCTGCGCCACCGCCGGGATCCAGCGCGGCGGGCGGCCGGTGGCGAGCACGATCGGAACCCCCGCCTCGGCGGCGCGGCGCAGCACGGCGGCGGTGCGGGGGGACATCCGTTCCATCGGGTCGAGCAGGGTGCCGTCCACATCCGACGCGATCAGCAGGGGTTTCTCCACACCCCCATTGTCCCTTGGGGTGCGGGGCGACGGATTGTCGGTGCTGACCGATAGCGTGGGCCGGTGCGCGTTGGCATCGTGATTCTTCCCGAGGACCGGTGGTGGGCGGCCGAGCCGAAGTGGCGGGCCGCCGAGGAGTACGGCTTCGACCACGCCTGGACCTACGACCACCTCGGCTGGCGAACGCTGGTCGACGGCCCGTGGTTCTCCGCGGTGCCCACGCTGACCGCCGCGGCCATGGTCACCTCCACCATCCGCCTCGGCACGTTCGTCGCCTCGCCCAACTTCCGCCACCCGGTGCCGTTCGCCCGCGAGCTGATCACCCTCGACGACGTCTCCGACGGCCGTCTCGTCCTGGGCATCGGCGCGGGCGGCCTGGGCTACGACACCGGCGTGCTGGGCGAAGCGGAACTCACCCCGCGGCAGCGTTCCGACCGGTTCGCCGAGTTCGTCGAGGCCCTGGACGGCCTGCTCATCACCGACGGGTTCGACTACACCGGCACGTACTACGCCGCCCGCGGCGCGCGGAACCTGCCCGGTTGCGTCCAGCGGCCGCGCATTCCGTTCCTGATCGCGGCCAACGGGCCGCGCGCGATGAAGGTTGCCGCAACTTACGGTGGCGGCTGGGTGACGACCGGCCCCCGGGCCGAGACGCTCGACGAGTGGTGGCGCGGCGTGACCGAGCTGTCGCGGCGCTTCGACCAGGTGCTGGCCGACTCCGGCCGGGCCGGCGAGGACGTGCACCGCTACCTCAGCCTGGACGCCGCGCCGGTGTTCTCCCTGGTCAGCGCACAGGCGTTCACCGACGCGGCCGGCCGCGCCGCCGAGCTGGGTTTCACCGACGTCGTCGTGCACTGGCCGCGTTCGTCCGGCCCGTACGCCGGGCGCGAGTCGGTGCTCGAGGAAGTGGTCGCCGACGTGCTGCCGGGCCTGCGCGAGGCGCAATAGTGAATGTGGGTGCGGTCGCCCTCAGTAGCGTCGGTACCCTCGCTTCCCGTGAGCGAGCACACGAGCAACACTGACGTCACCGACGCCGATTTCGCCGGGTACGACCTGGTCGTCGTCGGCTCCGGCTTCTTCGGGCTGACGGTCGCCGAGCGGGCGGCGAGCCAGCTGGGCAAGCGCGTGCTCGTGCTGGAACGGCGCTCCCACCTGGGGGGCAACGCCTACTCCGAGGCCGAGCCGGAGACCGGGATCGAGGTGCACCGCTACGGCGCGCACCTGTTCCACACCTCGAACAAGCGGGTCTGGGACTACGTCAACCAGTTCACCGAGTTCACGAACTACCAGCACCGGGTGTTCGGCAAGTACCAGGGCCAGGTCTACCCGCTGCCGATGAACCTCGCGTTGATCAACCAGTTCTTCGGCAAGTCGCACACGCCGGACGAGGCTCGTGAGCTGATCGCCAAGCAGGCCAGCGAGATCGACACCGCCAACGCGCAGAACTTCGAAGAGAAGGCCATCTCGCTCATCGGCCGCCCCCTGTACGAGGCGTTCTTCCGCGGTTACACGGCGAAGCAGTGGCAGACCGACCCGAAGGAGCTGCCCGCGGCCAACATCACCCGGCTGCCGGTGCGCTACACCTTCGACAACCGGTACTTCAACGACACCTACGAGGGCCTGCCGGTCGACGGCTACACCGCGTGGCTGGAGCGGATGGCCGACCACGAGCTGATCGAGGTCCGCCTGAACACCGACTACTTCGACGTCCGCGAGCACATCCCGGCGGGCACGCCGACCGTCTACACCGGCCCGCTCGACCACTACTTCGGCTACTCCGAGGGCCGCCTGGGCTGGCGCACGCTGGACTTCGAGCAGGAGGTCGTCCCCACCGGGGACTACCAGGGCACCTCGGTCATGAACTACAACGACGAGGACGTCCCGTTCACGCGGATCCACGAGTTCCGCCACTTCCACCCGGAGCGGGACTACCCGAAGGACAAGACGGTCATCGTCCGCGAGTACTCGCGTTTCGCCAACGAGGACGACGAGCCGTACTACCCGATCAACACCCCGGACGACCGCGCGAAGCTCGAGCGTTACCGCGAGCTGGCGAAGGCCGAGGCGCGCGAGCGCAACGTGCTGTTCGGCGGCCGCCTGGGCACCTACAAGTACCTGGACATGCACATGGCCATCGGTTCGGCGCTGTCGGTGTTCGACAACAAGATCGCCCCGCACCTGACCGACGGCGCCCCCCTGGACGGGAGCATCGATGCTTGAGAAGAAGCCGGAGCGCGCCGCCGAGATCCAGGTGCTCGCCAAGGTCCAGGGCGTGCTCAAGCGCCCGGCGACCGTGAAGGCCGCGCGTGGCCTGTCCCACTTCGGTGAGCACGCGATCGGGTGGTTCGCCGCCGGTCTCGTGGGCGCGGCGGTGGACCGCGAGCGCCGCAAGGACTGGCTGGTCGCGGCCGCCGGTGTGGTCGGCGCGCACGGCGCGTCGATCGCGGTGAAGCGCGTGGTCCGGCGGCCCCGCCCGCAGGACCCGAGCGTCGAGGTCCTGGTGGGCACGCCGAGCCGGCTGAGCTTCCCGTCCTCGCACGCCACGTCCACTACGGCGGCGGCGGTGCTCTACTCGGGATTGACCGGGCGTAACCTGGTTCCCGCGCTCGTCCCGCCGATGTTGGCGTCCCGGCTCGTGTTGGGGGTCCACTACCCGACCGATGTGCTCGCCGGCGCCGCGCTCGGTGGTGTGGTCGGAGGTCTGCTGCGCAGGAAAATCCGCAAAAAGGGGTAGGGAACCACCCGTGACCAAATCAGTGAACAACGCCGCGGAAGCCGAGATCGTGGACGAAACCAGCGAAACGGCCGAAGCGAAGACGGTGGAGACGGCGGAGCCGGCTCCGGCGGTCAAGCGCGGCCCGGTGCACATGGTCGTCGGCGTCGCCAAGACCGCGCGGCCGAAGCAGTGGGCGAAGAACGTCCTGGTCTTCGTCGCGCCGTTCACCGCGGCCCAGATCACCAACGGCTCGGTGCTGCTCGACGCGGTCATCGCGTTCGTGGCGTTCAGCCTGGTCGCGTCGTCGGTGTACCTGATCAACGACGCGGTCGACGTGGAGGCCGACAAGGCGCACCCGACGAAGCGGAACCGGCCGATCGCGGCCGGGATCGTGCCGGTGCCGGTCGCGTACGCGGCCGCGGTGCTGTTCTTCGGCGCGGGCCTGGCGCTGTCGTTCCTGGCGAGCCCGGAACTGGCCATCGTGCTGGGGGTGTACGAGGCGGTCCAGCTGGGCTACTGCTTCGGTCTCAAGCACCAGCCGGTGATCGACCTGGCGATCGTCGGATCGGGCTTCCTGATGCGCTCGATCGCCGGTGGTGTGGCCGCGGGCATCGCGCTGTCGCAGTGGTTCCTGCTGGTCACCGCGTTCGGTTCGCTGTTCATGGTGGCGGGCAAGCGGTACGCCGAGATCATGCTCTTCGAGCGCACCGGGGCGAAGATCCGCTCGTCGCTGAAGAAGTACTCGGCCAGCTACCTGCGTTTCGTGTGGGCGACCGCCGCGGCGATCCTGATCATGTCGTACTCGCTGTGGGCGTTCGAGCTGCGTGAGGGCGCCGACCAGTCGGTGTGGCCGGTCATCTCCATGGTGCCGTTCGTGATCGCCGTGCTGCGGTACGCGGTCGACGTGGACGGCGGCACCGCGGGCGCGCCCGACGAGATCGTGCTCAAGGACCGCATCCTGCAGGTCCTGGGCGTGCTGTGGGTCGCCACCCTCGGGATGACGTTCTACCTGTGACGACCACGTTGGCCCGGCCCGGCGGCGGCACGTCGATCGAACCCGCACCCCACCGCCCGTTGACCCGGCTCGGACTCGGCCGCACCCTGGCCGAGCTCGTGCTGGGCACGGTCGCGGCGGTCGTGCTCAGCCTGGTGCTCCAGTTCGGCTCGAACAAGCTGGGTGTCGACCCGGGCACGTACGTGCCGGACGCGCTGGTCAACCTGGCCGTCGCGGTGATCGTCGTCGTGTTGTTCGGGTCGCTGGTCTACAGCGGCGCGGCCCGCTGGCCGTTGTGGGTGCGCCTGGGCGGCAGCTGGGCGGCGCTGACCGCGCTGTCCACCCTGCTGCTGGCGATCCCGCTGCAGGGCACCCGGTTCTTCCTCGGCGGCTCCAGCGTGGACAACACGTTCCGCCTGCAGTACATGGAGCGCTTGACCGACACGGCCGGGCTGGCCGACGTGAACTACCACGGCCTGGCCGCCTACTACCCGGGCGGCTGGTTCTGGCTGGGCGGGCGCTTCGCGAACCTGCTCGGCCTGGAGGGCTGGGCCGCCTACAAGCCGTACTCCATCACCTGGGCCGCGGTGTCCGGGGTGGTCGCGTTCGTGCTGTGGAGCCTGGTCGCGCGGCGCCGGATGGCGCTGCTGGCGTCGGTCGCCACGGTGCTGGCCGGGTTCGTCGCGCTCGGCCCCGAGGAGCCCTACGCCTGGCCGACCACCGCCTGGCTGCCGCCGATCATGCTGCTGGCCTGGCACGCGCTGCGCTCCCGTGAGCGGGTACCGGCCTGGACGCTCGTGCTGATCGGCGTCTACCTGGGCTTCTCTGCGGTCACCTACACGCTGCACGTCGCGTTCGGCGTGCTGGCCGTGGTGGTGCTGGCGCTGGCCGTGCTCGCGCTGGACGTCCGCGCGGGCCAGCCGGTCGGGCCGGTGCTCAAGCGACTGCTGCTGCGCCTGGTCGTCGTCGGCGTGATCACCGCGATGCTGGCCCTGATCACCTGGGGTCCGTTCATCCTGGCCGGCGGGCTGGGCAAGCCGAACGTCGCCGCGCACTTCCTGCCGGAGATCAGCGCCTACTTCCCGATGCCGTTCACCTCGGCGAGCGCGTTCGGCCTGCTGTGCCTGGCCGGGCTGGTCTGGCTGGTGCTGCGCGCGCGCCGCGACCCGGTGGCGTTCGTGATGCTCGTGCTGACCGCGCTGGTCTACGTCTGGTTCGCGTTGTCGAACCTCGCGCTGCTGGTCCGCACCACGCTGCTGTCGTTCCGGTTCATCGTGACCATCGACGTGGTCCTCGCGGTCGCCGGGGTGTTCGCGCTGGCCGAACTGGTGCGGGTGCTGCCGAAGCTGATCGGCCGGGTCCGCCCGGTGCGGACGGTGGCGTTCGTGCTGGCCGTGCTCGGCGCGGTTTCGGTGTCCCAGACGGTCGTCGGCACGTCCATGAAGGACGCGGTGGACACCGCCGAGTCCGACTACTACCCGGACGGCTGGACCGCCAGCTTCGGGCACGACCCGAAGCACGACGGGTACTGGACGCCCGAGCTGATCAGCACCATCGCCGAGCTGACCGGACGCCCGGCGAGCGGCAACATCGTCTTCTCGGCGCACGACCGGCTGCTGTCGTTCCAGCCCTACTGGGGCTTCCAGCAGACCACGCCGCACTACGCGAACCCGCTGGCCGGCTACACGCAGCGCAACGAGGAGATCCGGTCCTGGGCGACCGCCCGGGACTCGGCCGACCTGCTCGCGCGGCTGCGGGCGAACCCGCACGAGGCGCCCAACGTCTTCGTGCTGCGCCGCGCCGACGACGGGAAACTGCTCGCGCCGGTCGTGTCCGACACGTTCCCGCGCGCCGTGCCGATCCGCGTGGACGAGGTCGAATTCGCGCCGGAACTGTTCACCGCGTCCGAGTTCGCCCGCCGCGATGTCGGACCGTTCGCGGTGATCGTGGACTCATCTGCGCCACCGATTAGCTGAATGTGTGAGTTTCTCGTAAACTGCTCCGCACACACCAGTTGGCCGAAAACGCAGAGGGGGCACCGGCGTGACCTACCCCCTGTACCGCACCGGCACGATCGCCGTCGTGGACGGCGTGTCCTACCCGGTTTCGTATGCGGCGGGCGAAAACTACGTGCACTTCCCGCAGGTGAGCGACGCGAGACCGGCGCCGTTCCCGCGCCAGGAACTCGCCGGCGCGGTTCCGGTGGAGATGTGTGAACGCGTTTTCTCGGTGCAGGTCTACGCCAGCTACCGGGACCACCGCGTGATGGTCGACGCGGCATTCGACAACGGCACCGCGCGCGTGCTGGATGCCGAATGGGATAACGAATGGGCCACGATCAACGGTTTCGTGCAGGAGAACTCCTACGAGTACTACAAGACCGTCGACATGCGTGATCTCCGCGACTACGCGGAACGGCAGAACGACCTGTTGTTCACGCGGTGGCGCGCGGCGCGGTTCGCGCGGCCGGTCGAGGGGATCCCGCTGCACGGCGGCTGGCCCAACGGCCAGGCGGCGGTCGTCGCGGGCCGCCCGCGGTCCGGGGTGCTGGAGACCGAGGGCGGCCGGGTCGCCGAGGTGAGCACGCGCGCGGAGTACCTCGGCTACTCCTGCGAGGTGGCCGGGATCACTATGGACGGTTCGGTCGGCGTCCACTACCTGGGCAGCGATTTCGAGCGCGCCGACGCGGACGGGTTCCGCCCCGGCCCGGACGGCCGCTGGTCCAAGACGGTGCACATCTTCGACCTGGCGCGTTACCACGAGCTGCACCGGGACCTGCTGTTCGACCAGTGGCGCGAGTCGCGGGATAGCCTGGCCCGATGAGGCAACCACGGAACCCGGGCCGGGCGTGTGCGTGAAGTGACACGAGTTCTGGACCGTTCGGACGAGGTCGACCGCACCACTCACCGGCCCCGCCGCGTACCGCCCGGTGATCGTGCCTTCTGGCTCACCGGAGCGCTGGCCGCGCTGGTCGGCGTCGTGTTCGTCGCGAGTGGCCTGGCCTGGAACCAGGGCAAGCTGATCGCGCCGCTCGACGACGTCTACATCCACCTGCAGTACGGGCGTCAGCTGGGCCTGGGGCACTTCTTCCAGTTCAACACCGGCGACGAGATCAGCGCCGGGGCCAGCAGCCTGCTGTACGCGCTGGTGCTCGGCGCCGCGTACGCGGTGGGGGTCCACGGCACGTACTTCCTGGCGTTCGCGGTCGGCTTCGGCATCCTGTGCTTCGCGGTGGCGGCCGGGCTGGTGACCGTGCTGGGCACGAAGCTGGTGGCGCGTTCGGTCGGTGTGTGGTCGGGTGTCCTGGTCGCGCTGAGCGGCCCGCTGGCGTGGGGTTCGGCCAGCGGCATGGAGGTCGGCCTGGTCATGCTGCTGGTGGTCGCGACGCTGCTGGCGTTCGTGACCGAGCAGCCGTGGGCGCGGTTCCGGTGGACGCCGGTGCTGGGCGGCCTGCTGGCGCTCGTGCGCACCGAGGGCCTGATCCTGGCCGTGGCGCTCGCGTTCGCGGCACTGTGGACGGTGTGGGCGCACCGGCACATGACGCGTCCGCGCCGGACGGTGCTGCGGGCGCTGTGGACACTGCTGCCGATCGCGGTCGGCGCGGCCCAGCTGCTGTTCTACAAGATCGCGACCGGCACCGCGTCGGCGAACGGCATCCAGTCGAAGTCGTTCCTGCACGACCGGCCGGTGTTCTGGCTCGGCGAGTTCACCGACCGCACGATGGCGAACGTGCGCGGGTTCCTGAGCATCTTCCTGGGGTTCGACGGGCAGGACTTCGCGTTCCCGGGCGCGCTACTGGTGTTCGCGGCGGGGATGGTCTACGTGTTCCTGACCCGGCCGGCGTGGCGGCCGATGCTGTACGCGCTGGCGGCCGGCCTGGTGCTGATCCTGGTTTCGGTGTCCACTTTGAACACCGCGCTGGTGCACGAGCTGCGGTACGTGCAGCCGTTCATGCCGGTGTTCGTCCTGTTCGTGGTGATCGGCGTGTACGGGCTGAGCCGGATCGCCGCACGCGAGCGGGCCCGGCGCATCTCGCTGCACGGCGCGCTGGTGGTGGTGCTGGTGCTGTCGCTGGCGACGCTGCCGAGCTGGTCGGTCCGCTTCGGGCGGGCGACGGCGGCGATCCGCGACACCGACGTGTCGGTGGCGCAGTGGGTGCGCGGTAACCTGCCGCCGGAGGCGATCGTCGCGGTGAAGGACGTCGGCGCGGTCGCGTACTTCAGTGAGCACCGGGTGCTGGACCTGATCGGGTTGGGCACCAACGGGTTCGCGGCACCGTCGAACAACGGCACGGGCTCGCTGTACGAGGCGCTGAAGCACCTGCCCGCGGCGGAGCGGCCGGCCTACTTCGCGGTGTACGACCCGGCCCCGGGGCCGTCGATGGAGCTGCTGAAGAACGTCGGGGTGCTGCGGACGCCGGTGGAGATGAGCTTCGAGGTGCAGGCGCAGCCGGACCTCGGCGGGCGCTTGATCGTGCCGTTCCGGTGGCTGAACGTCTACGAGGCGGACTGGTCGCTGGCCGGCAGCGGTGACGAGCAGGCGGTGCCCGGTGAGCTGCGGGACTACGTGAACGTGGGCGACCTGCGCAGCGAGGGCGAGCACGGGTACGAGCCGGTGCTGGCCCAGGTGGGCACGCAGCCGTGGACGACGCTGGCCCGGGTCGGCGACGTGATCGACAGCGCCCGCCCCATCGTGGGCGGCGAGGCGTTCACGGCGCACAACCTGGTCCCCGGCCGCCCCCTGACGATCACCTCCCGCACCGCGATGCACGGCACGGTGTTCGACATGCGGGTGCTGGTCAACGGCGTGGAGGCGGGCGTGTGGACCCGCGACGAGCGGGACGGCGTGTGGTCGACGTACAGCTTCACGATCCCCGCGGAGCTGATCACGGACCCGTCGGCGCACATCGAGATCCAGCAGCCGCGCCCGCTGCTGAACCCGTACCCGGACTACACGTCGTACGGGTACTGGCTGAGCCAATAGAACCCCGGCCAGCGCGAGCGCACGCATCACCGGCCTGGGCGCCGGGTGCCCGCCCAGGCCGACCCTGAACGCGGCAACGCCCCGGGGGCCATCGCGGCGCCCGGGGCGTTGCCGTGGGAAACGATCAGATCGGCAGCTTGCGGAAGATCGGCCGCGGCACGTGCCGCAGGATCGACATCACCGCGCGGAACTGCGCGGGCGCCCACACCAGGTCCTTGCCCTTGCGCGCCGCGTCCACGGCGATTTCGGCGACCTGCTCGGCGGTCTGCTCCAGCGGCGCCTTGCCCAGGCCCTCGGTCATCTTCGTCTTGACCTGGCCCGGCCGCACGACCGTCACCTTGACCCCGAACGGCGCCAGCGCCTCGCCCAGGCCCAGGTAGAACCCGTCGAACCCGGCCTTGGTCGAGCCGTACACGAAGTTCGACCGCCGCACGCGCTCACCGGCCACAGAGGACAGTGCGATCACCGAGCCGTGGCCCTGCTTCTTCAGCTTGTCCGCCAGCGCCACGCCGACCGACACCGCCGCCGTGTAGTTCACCGTCGCCAGCTCGACCGCGGTGGCGTGGTTCTGCCACGCCTCCTCGTTGTCGCCGAGCAGGCCGAACGCCACCACGGCCACGTCGATGTCCCCGGCCGAGAACGCCTGGTCCAGCACCGCCGGGTGGGACGCGGTGTCCTTCGCGTCGAAGTCCACTTCGGACACCGTGGCGCCGGCCGCGCGCAGCTTCTCCGCGGCCAGCTTGCGCCGCTCGGACGCCCGCGCCGCGAGCACGACACGCAGTTCGGGCGCGTCCGCGAGGTACTTCTGCGCGATGGCCAGCGCGATGTCCGAGGTGCCGCCGAGCAGCAGCAGGGACTGGGGGTTGCCAACAGCGTCGATCACAGTTCAAGCCTCCGGCTCATGTCGGACGCGAACACGCCCTCGGGGTCGACCGACTGGCGGATCTTGCGCCACTCCTCCAGCCGGGGGTACATCTTCGCGAAGGTCTCCGGCGTGGTGCGCGAGTCCTTCGCCGTGTACAGCCGGCCACCGGCCGCCAGGACGTCTTCGTCGAGTTCGGTGCAGAAGCGGCCCAGGCCGTCCTTGATCGGGAAGTCCACGGACAGCATCCAGCCCGGCGACGGCCAGGACAGCGGCGCCCGGTTGCCCTCGCCCATCCGCTTGAACACGTTCAGGAACGAGTAGTGCCCGGACCCGGCGATCTTGCGGCACAGCTCCTTCAGCTCGTTCTCCCGGCCGAACGGCACGGAGAACTGGTACTGCAGGAAACCCTTGGAGCCGTAGGCGCGGTTCCACTCGCTGAGCATGTCCAGCGGGTGGTAGAACTGCGTCAGGTTCTGGATCTTGCCGCGCGCGCCCTTCTTCGGCACCGTGCGCTGCCAGATGTTGTTCAGCATCCCGAAGGTGAGCTTGTTGCCCAGGCCGTTGGGGAAGACGTCGGGCAGCGTCATCAGCTGCGGCGCGTCGAACTTCAGCGGATCGGCCCGCAGCTTCGGCGGCAGCTGGTCCAGCTTGGCCAGCGAGCCGCGGGAGAACGTGGCCCGGCCGAGACGGCTGTCGGAGTTGATGAGGTCCGGCACCGACATCGAGTAGTCGTAGTTGAGGTCGGAGCCGTTGCTGAACAGCTCCAGCGTCTCGTCCAGGCTCGACGTGCGGTCGGCGTCGACGATGAAGTAGGCGCTCTCGGTCTTCTTCATCCGGATCTTCGCGCGCACGATGATGCCGGTCAGGCCGATGCCCGCGACCGTCGCCCAGAACAGCTCCGACTCGGGGCCCTCCGGGGTCAGCGTGCGGATCCGGCCGTCCGCGGTGACCAGGTCCATCGACAGCACGTGGTTGCCGAAGCTGCCCGCGCTGTGGTGGTTCTTGCCGTGGATGTCGTTGGCGATCGCGCCACCGATGGTCACCTGGCGCGTTCCGGGCAGCACCGGGACCCACAGGCCGTGCGGCAGCGCGGCCTTCATCAGCTGGTCGAGGCTCACCCCGGCGTCCAGGTCGACCTCGCCGGTGTCCGGGTCGATCGAGTGGATCGTGTTCAGGGCGGTCATGTCGATGACGAGTCCACCGGCGTTCTGCGCCGGGTCCCCGTAGGAGCGGCCGAGCCCGCGGGCGATCACGCCGCGCTCGCCGGCCTGCGCCACCGCGCGGGCGATCGTCTCCACGTCCGGTGTGGTCAGCACGTCTGCGACGGTCGGGGCGGTGCGACCCCACCCGGTGAGTGTCCGCCGCTCGGTATGCGGTGTCGTGTTCACCCGGACCAGGGTAACCATCCCCGAGGGGCGGCTTTGACCGAGGCGCTTCTACACTTTTCCGGTCCTGGAAATCGCACGCTGGTGAGGTAGTGCAGTGGTGTCTACGGAACCGCAGGAGCAGGCAGTGACCGCGAAGGCGACGCCGGGCCTGCTCGGCCAGTTGGTGCGATTCGCGCTGATCGGCGGATTTTGCGCGGTGCTCGATCTCGGTACCTACACCGGGTTGCGAGCGCTGGGTCTCGATTACGCTCCGTGGGACACGGTCGCCCGCGCGATCAGTTTCATCATCGGTACGACGACCGCATTTTTCCTTAACCGGAAGTTCACGTTCTCCGGCGGCCGCAAGGGCGGCAAGGGGCAGATCGGCAGCTTCGTCCTGCTGTACGGCGTCACATTCTTCGTCGCGGTCGGCGTGAACGCGCTGATGCTGCACGTGCTCGGCGAGTTCGCGTTCAAGCCGACCGTCGCGTGGGTGATCTCGCAGGGCACCGCGACCGCCATCAACTTCGTGATGCTCAAGTGGGTTGTGTTCCGGGAACCGGGTGTGACCGATGTTTCGCCGGAGTCCGGCTCGTGATTCGTTCACAGGTGACCCGTGTAACTTGGCGGTCGCGAGTCGGATTCCCCTGGAGGACTGAGAACTGATGGCCGGCAAGACTGCCGCGGGACAGCCTGCCCCCGCTGAGGCGAAGACCAACGGAGCCCAGGCGGCGCAGGACCAGACCACGTTCGCCGAACACGTTCCGCAGGGCCGCCTGACCGCGCAGCGCGGGCTCTACGCCGGGCCGTCGCCCATCGTGTCCAAGGACCTCTACTCCGAGGTGCTCGAGGGCGTGGTGAACCGCGGCCGCGACGGCGTGACGCTGGAGCCGTCGGCGCGCGTGTCCGGCAACACCTACTTCGGCCGGTTCCCGGCCAGCTACTGGCAGCGCTGGACGAAGGTGCGCCAGGTCCGCGTCGAGGCCGTCGTGAGCGGCGCCGGCCAGCTCGCGGTGCGCGCGTCCGACATCGAGGGCGAGCCGCGCACGATCGAGGCGCGCGAGGTCGAGGGGGCCGACCAGGCGTCGGTCGAGTTCGACGTGAAGATCGACAAGTTCTACGACGGCGGCGCGCTGTGGCTGGACCTGGAGACCCAGGCGGGGCAGCGGCTGACCGTCGAGCGGGTGCGGTGGACCGTCGAGCCACCGGAGAAGATCCGGCCGACCGCGGTGACCATCTGCACGATGAACCGCGCCGACGACTGCCTGAAGAACCTGCGGGCGCTGGCCGGTGACCTGCAGTCGCTGGACACGCTGGACGCGATCTACGTCGCCGACCAGGGCACCGACCGGGTGGACTCGCGGGACGGGTTCGCGCAGGTCGCGGCCGATCTGGGCGACAAGCTGCACTACATCACCCAGCCGAACCTGGGCGGCGCGGGCGGCTTCACCCGCGGTCTGTACGAGGTGGCCGGGCACACCGAGACCGAGCACGCGAACGTCCTGTTCATGGACGACGACGTGCTGCTGGAGCCGGACCTGGTGGTCCGGATGACGGCGTTTTCGAACCTGGCCGCGAACCCGGTCATCGTCGGCGGGCAGATGCTGAACCTGCTGCACCCGCACCAGCTGCACGTGGGAGCGGAGTACGCGCGGCTGAACACGCTGGAGCCGGGTGTGCCGGTGGAGCACAGCCTGCACACGGCGGACCTGCTGGGCGTGGACGAGGAGACCGGCAAGCCGAACCGCCAGGACCGGCGCCTGGACGCGGGGTACAACGGCTGGTGGTCGTGCCTGATCCCGTACGAGGTGGTCAAGGCCGTCAGGTACCCGATGCCGTTCTTCTTCCAGTGGGACGACGCGGAGTACAGCTACCGCGCGCGGGCGCACGGCTTCCCGACGGTCACGCTGCCCGGCGCCGGCGTCTGGCACGCCGACTTCCACTGGAAGGACTGGGACGAGTGGCACCGGTACTTCAACCTGCGCAACTCGATCATCACCGCGGCGCTGCACAGTGATTTCAACCTGAACGTGGTGTGCCGGACGCTGATGGCGCAGGTGGTGCGGTACCTGCTGGGGATGCAGTACGGGCTGACGCACACGCTGATCAAGGCGGTCGAGGACTTCCTGGAGGGCCCGTCGATCCTGGAGGACGGCGGTGTCGCCGCGATGCAGGAGATCCGGGCGATCCGGGCCCAGTACCCGGAGACGAAGCGCCACGACGCGACGGAGGTCCCCGGCATCGCGTCGAACGACATCGGAATCATCAACACCGCGCCGCGGCCCGCGCTGCAGCGGCTGATCCTGGTGAAGCGAATCGTCGACCGGCTGCGCGGCCGCTCCCGTTTCGCGCTGGGAGCCGTGCCCAACGACGAGGCCCACTGGTGGCACGTGGCGCTCTTCGACACGGCGGTCGTGACCGACGCGTCCCAGGAGGGCGTCCGGGTGCGCAAGTACGACCGGGAACGGATGTTCGAGCTGGGCAAGCGCGCGGTGAAGACCCTGAACCGGCTGCGCAAGGAGGGCCACGCGGTGCAGGCGCAGTACAAGCGCGCCCTGCCGCAACTGACCAGCCGCGAGAACTGGAAGCGCCTGTACCGGCTCTGAGGCTTCGTGGTTTCGAGCCGGCCCTGCTGCTTCGGCGGCAGGGCCGGTTTTTCGTCGAGTTGGCGACCGGCCTGGGTGGCGTTCACCAACCGTCCTGGGCGTGGCCGCTGTCCCAACGATGGCTGGCGGTGCCGAGCAGCCTCGTCACGAGGGTGATCCGCCAGGCATGAGCCACGCAGGCGGCCATCCCCGGGGAACCGCCGCTCCGCGTGGGGGCCGCCGCCCGGCCTGGGCCGTTGCCCGAGGCGACCACCCGGGCGAACCCTCGCGCGAGCCGGGCCGCCGCCCGCGCGGGATCGTTGCCCGGCCGGCCGCCCGGGGCGAATCGCCGCTCGAACCGGGACCGCCGCTCAAGGCCGGACTGCCGGTCGGGCGCTGGTCGGTCGGCTCAGTGCAACCCGAACACCTTGTTCTTCCGCTGCAGATCGTCGATGTAGGCCACGGCCACGTGCGCGAAGTTCACGGTGACCCGGGAGCCTTCCTTCGTCCGCACGGTCTGCACCGAGCCGTGTTCCAGGTGCAGGTGCAGGTCCTTTTCCAGCTCGTCGACGTCCTCGGGCGGCAGGGCGAACAGCAGCGGCTCGCCACCGGTCGCGAGGTGCAGGACGAGCGCGGGTTTCTCATCGGCCATGCACCCAGCACACCAGCCACCGATCTTGCCGGCAACGAAGTTCGCCGACAGCGCAAGCGCTCAGTAGCGGAAGAACCGCTCCCGCTGTCCCTGCCGCACCAGCTTCAGCCACTGCACGAACCCGGCGGGATCCCGCTTCACGCCCACGAAGTACAACCCGAACCGCAGGATCTCCAGTGCCCCGATCTTCCGCATGCCGGGCTGGGACAGCAGGTACCCGCGGTTGCGGTAGGTGTAGTAGCGCTTGACCTCGTTCTCCGGGTCCTGCGCGTGGAACCGCCCGCCGAGCATCGGCTTGAACTCGTCCGAGCCGTCCGGGTGCAGGTACGACACGCGCAGCGACGTGCCGAACGGCAGACCGGAGCGGACCAGCCGCCGGTGCACCTCGACCTCGTCGCCGCGCACGAACAGCCGCAGGTCCGGCACGCCGACCACATCCAAAGTGGACGCCCGGAACAACGCACCGTTGAACAGCGACGCGATTCCGGGCAGGAAGTCGGTGCCCAGCTCGGCCGAGGAGCGCTTCCACGTCAGCCCGCGCCGCAGCGGGAACGCCAGCTTCTCCGGCGCGTTGATGTTCGTGACCATCGGCGAAACCTCGGCCAGCCCGCGCTTCTCGGCCTCCTCCAGGAGCACCGCCAGCACCGTCTCGTCCGCCGGGCGGCCGTCGTCGTCGGCCAGCCACACCCAGTCGGCGCCCAGCGCGAGCGCGTGCAGCATCCCGAGCGCGAACCCGCCCGCGCCACCGAGGTTGTGGTGCGACGGCAGGTACGTGTACTGCCCCGGGAACGACTCCACGACGTCGCGCGCCGACTGGTCGGGACCGTTGTCCACGACCACCAGGTGGTCCACCGGCCGGGTCTGCGCGGCGATGATCTTCAACGAGTCCGCGAGCAGCTCACGGCGGTGCCGCGTGACGACCACCGCCGCCACGCCGCCCGGTCGCATCGGAGCCTGCTCCGGACCGCTCATGTCACTCCCCGCCCTGTACCGCCGGCGCGGCGTCGATCCGCTGCGCGGCTTCCGCGCTGATGTTCTCGAACGGGTCCCGGCCCTTGTACGCGGTGAGCACTTCGCGCAGGCCGCCCCGCATCTTCATCCGGCCCTCGTCCATCCAGATGGCCGTCGTGCACAGCTCCAAGAGTAGGTCGTCGGCGTGCGAGGCGAAGACCAACATGCCGGAGCGGTTCACCAGATCCACCAGCCGGTCCCGCGCCTTGTTGAGGAACGCCGCGTCGACCGCGCCGATGCCCTCGTCCAGGATCAGGATCTCCGGGTCGATCGTGGTCACCACGCCCAGCGCGAGCCGCACCCGCATACCGGTCGAGTAGGTGCGCAGCGGCATCTGCAGGTAGTCGCCCAGCTCGGTGAACTCGGCGATGTCGTCGACCCGCTTCTCCATCTGCTTGCGCGTCATGCCGAGGAACAGGCCGCGGATCATGATGTTCTCGTAGCCGGAGATCTCCGGGTCCATGCCGACACCCAGGTCGAACACCGGCGCGACCTTGCCCTCGACCCGCGCGAGACCGCGGGTGGGCTCGTAGATGCCCGACAGCAGCCGCAGCAGGGTCGACTTGCCGGCGCCGTTGTGGCCGACCAGCCCGACGCGGTCGCCCTCGCGCAGCGACAGGGTGATGTCCTGCAGCGCCTCGATGATCGGCACCTTCGATTCGGTGCCGATCTTGCCGCCGACCTTGCCGAGGACCTTCTTCTTCAGCGAGCGCGTCTTGGCGTCGAAGATCGGGAAGTCGACGTACGCGTTCTGCACATCAATGCTGACCATTGGTCGTTCTCACACCCAGTAGGAGACGCGGGACCGGTAGTTGCGCATGGCGACGAGCGCGAGCAGCCAGCCCACGATCGTGATGCCACCCACGGCGACCCAGCTCCACGGGCTGACGGCCTGCCCGATCAGCGGCGCGCGCAGGATCTGGACGAAGTGGTAGATGGGGTTGAGGTGGATGATCGGCTCGGCCCAGCTGACGCCCTCGCGCTGGCCGCTCTTGAGCTGGTCGATCGGCCACACGATCGGGGTCAGGTAGAACAGCAGCTGGATCAGCGAGTTGATCACCTGCGGGATGTCCCGGTAGCGGGTGGAGATGATGCCCAGCAGCAGCGTGACCCAGACGCCGTTGAACGCCAGCAGGAAGAACGCCGGGATCGCGGTGAGCGTGTACCAGCCCAGGCCGGGGTGGCAGATGTTGTCCGGCGTGCACAACCCGTTCTGCGACAGCGCGTAGTCCTGGTTCAGGCTGCCGAAGAAGATGCCGACCACGACCACGATGACGATCAGGTTGTGCGCGAACATCAGCGTCTGCCGCCACACCGTGCGCAGCGCGTAGACGGTCAACGGCGCGCGGATCTGCTTGATCAGGCCCTCGTTGGCGATGAAGGTCTCCATGCCCTCGGTCAGGCAGCCGCTGATGAAGGCCCAGACGATGAAACCCGCGCTGATGTAGGGCAGGAACGTCTGGATGTGCATGTTGAACAGCTGCGAGTACAGCAGGCCGAGGCCGAGCGCGATGACGCCCTGGCTGATGGTGATCCAGAACGGCCCGATCACCGACCGGCGGTAGCGCTGCTTGATGTCCTGCCAGCCGAGGTGGCTCCACAGTTCGCGCTGGCGGAGGCCTTCCTTGATGTCGCCGAACGCGCGCCCGAACGTGCGGCTGTCCGACAACGGCGGAAGCTCAGCCGCGCGGGCGAGATCGTCGCTGGTCTGCTGGACCGTGCTGGTGGCTTGCACGGGACCTAGCGTAGCGAGCGGGACACACGCACTCCGGGCAGGGCGGAGACGTCCGGTTTGGCTGATCATCGCCGGAAATCACGCTGTGCAACCGCGCGTGACGGCAGCGTGCACAGGATCGTCACGTACCCTCGCCCCCGTGCCTGAGACCCCGAAGACCCGCGTGCTGGCGGTCGTCCCGGCCAGGGGCGGCTCCAAGGGCGTACCGGGCAAGAACCTCGCGCAGGTCGGCGACGCCCCGCTGATCGCCAGGGCGATCCGGTCGCTGGCCGCCGCGGCCCGCGTCGACCAGGTCGTGGTGAGCACGGACAGTGGCGACATCAGCGCCGTCGCCAGGGCCGGTGGCGCCACGGTCCTGCCCCGCCCGCCGGAGCTGTCCGGCGACTCGGTCAGCTCCGAGGCCGTCCTCCGCCACGTGCTGGACGAGATGCGCGACACGGCCGACGGCGAACCGGACGTGGTGCTGCTGGTGCAGTGCACCTCGCCGTTCATCGCGCCGGAGACCGTGGACAACGTGATCTCGCTGATCGTCGACGGCGGCTGGGACTGCGCGTTCACCGCGGTGCGGGTGCACGAGTTCCTGTGGCGCCGGGACACCACGGGCGGCGCGCTGGCGGTCAACCACGACGCCTCGTTCCGGCCGCGACGGCAGGACCGCGAGCCGGAGTACCGCGAGACCGGTGCCGTCTACGGCATGCGCGTGCCCGGCTTCCGCACCGCCGGCCACCGTTTCTTCGGCCGGATCGGCCTGGTGGAGACCCCCGCCGAGCACGCCGTGGAGATCGACACCCCGGAGGACCTGGCGATCGCCCGCGCGCTGGCCGCCGTCATCGACCCGCCGCCGCACACCGGCATCGACGTGGACGCCGTGGTCACCGACTTCGACGGGGTGCACACCGACGACACCGCGATCGTCCTGCAGGACGGCAGCGAGGGGGTCGTGGTCAGCCGTTCCGACGGGGCGGGCGCGGCGCGGCTCAAGGCGGCCGGGATCCCGCTGATGATCCTGTCGGTCGAGCAGAACCCGGTGGTCGCCGCGCGGGCCCGCAAGCTCGGCGCGGCGGTGCTGCACGGGGTGGGGGACAAGGCCGCCGTGCTCAAGACCTGGCTCGCCGAGCAGCGGCTCGACCCGGCGCGCGTCGCCTACGTCGGCAACGACCTGCGCGACCTGGAGTGCATGGCCCTGGTGGGCTGGCCGGTCGCGGTCGCCGACGCGCTGCCGGAGGTCCGCCGCGCCGCCCTGCTCGTGCTGACCCGGCCGGGAGGCGCGGGTGCGGTGCGCGAGCTGACCGACCTGGTCCTGGACGCCGTCGAACGGAGGAACAACCGGTGAGTGCCGTGCGGATCGGGGACCGCGAGGTCGGTCCCGGCCGGCCCGTCTACACGGTCGCGGAGATCGGGATCAACCACAACGGCGACGTGGACATCGCCAAGCGGCTGATCGAGATCGCGGCGCGGGTGGGCGCGGACGCGGTGAAGTTCCAGAAGCGGACCCCGGAGATCGCGACCCCGCCGGACATGCGCGACACGCGCCGCGAGACGCCGTGGGGCGAGATGACCTACCTCGACTACCGGCACCGGGTCGAGTTCGGGCTCGACGAGTACCAGGAGATCGACCGGTACTGCGCCGAGCAGGGCATCGCCTGGTTCGCCTCGCCGTGGGACGTGCCGAGCGTGGACTTCCTGGAGAAGTTCGACGTGGTGTGCCACAAGGTCGCGTCCGCCTCGGTGACCGACCGCGAGCTGCTCACCGCGCTGCGCGACACCGGCCGCCCGGTGATCCTGTCCACCGGCATGTCCACGATGGCCGAGATCGACGCGGCGGTCGAGCTGCTGGGCACCGACCGGCTGGTGCTGCTGCACGCCACCTCGACCTACCCGTGCCCGCCGGAGGAGGCGAACCTGCGCACGATCCACACGCTCGCCGAGCGCTTCGGCGTGCCGGTGGGCTACTCCGGGCACGAGCGCGGCCTGCAGGTCTCGATCGCCGCCGTCGCGCTGGGGGCGTGCGTGGTGGAGCGGCACGTGACGCTGGACCGCACGATGTGGGGATCGGATCAGGCCGCCTCGCTGGAGCCGGACGGGCTGCGCCGGCTGGTGCGGGACATCCGGGCCGTGGAAACCGCCCTCGGCGACGGGGTCAAGCGGGTCTTCCCAGGTGAAGAGGCTCCGCGTCGCCGACTCCGGCGAACGTAGCTAGAGTCGTCGCCTCGACGACGAAGGGTGATTGCCGTGTACCTCGCCGAGACCGTCTCCGAGACGGCCGCGGTCGGGACGGAGCGGGACACGCTCCGCGACCTGCTGACCGCCTACGGCCGCGGCGGGCGCGTGGAAACCCTGACCGTGGTCGGGAACGCGCCGATGCCGCCGTCGCGGGAGCGGGCCGCGTCGATCGACGACAGCGACCTGGTCGTGCGGATGACCACGTTCGCGCTCGACGAGCCCGGGGGCGAGCCGGGCTACGGGCGCCGGACCGACGTCGTGGTGCTGCACCGGGGCGTCGTGGCCAGCCCGCACACCTTCGCCGACTACACCTCGCGCCTGTACCTGCTGGCCGAGCCGGGGCGGATGCACTGGGAGCCGGCGAACATCCCGGACTGGTGGCCGGCCGACCTGGGCTTCGTGCCGATCCCGAACCGCCCCTACGTGGTGCCGCTGAGCCGGGCTCTCGGGCTGGACACCGCGTCGGCGACCTGGGCGACCACCGGCACGCTGACCGCGTACCTGGCCGTGACCCTGTTCCCCGCGGCGAAGATCCGGCTGGCCGGGTTCTCGATCGTCGACGAGCCGGAGCAGACTTCGTTCGCCCACGCCTGGGGCGAGGACGTGAAGGTGACCGGGGACCACCGGTTGCACGCCGAATCCGCGTTGCTGCGCTCGTGGCGCGACGCGGGCCGAATCGAGGTGGTGCCGTGAACGCCGCGAAGAAACTGGTCAAGGCCGCCGGCTTCCCGGTGTGGAAGCGGCTGCGGTGGCGGATCGAGCAGGTCACCGACGAGCGGTTCGGGCCGCGGCTCGACCACCTGCACGCGGAGCTGGACGGGCTGCGCGGCGAGCTGCGTGAGCTGCGGGACGGGGTGACCGGCCGCTGCGACGAGCTGGCCGGCCACCACCGCTGGCACGACGACGAGCTGCGCCGCCTGGCCGCGCACGTGGCCGGGCTGGACAGCAGGCTGGCCGGGCTGGAGCGCCCGGTCACCGACGGCAGCGCGCCGGTCTCGGCGGTCGAGGAGGTCCGCGCCGAGCACGCGCGCGTCCGGGCGCGGCTGTCCGCGGTGGCCAGGTACGAGGAGCGGCTGGCGCGGCTCGAGGAGGCGCTGTCGGTGCGCGTCGAGAGAGCGGGCGAGTAGATGACGGCCACCCATCCCGTCCGCGAACGGGCACGTCGCAAACCGATCCGGGGATGGGTGTGGGCGGCGGTCGCGGCGCTGCCGGTGGCGCTGACCGCCTCCTGGATCGGGCTCGGCCACGACGTCCGCTACGTGCTGGGCGGGTTGGACGTCAGCCCGTTCGGCGCGACCGGGACGTTCGTGCACCGGCCGCTGGCCTACCGCTGGTTGGCCGAGGGACTGAGCGTGTTCGACGTCGGTTCGGTCGGCGTCGGTGAGGGGCTGATCCGGCTGGTCGCGCTGGCCTTCGTCGCCGGTGCGGCCTGGTGGCTGCGGGCCGGGCTGCGGCAGCGGCTGCCGTCGGGGGAGGCGTCCGCGGTGGCCGCGGCGGTCGGGCTGGCCCTGGCGCTGGCGCCGAACTGGGACTTCCTGCAGCCGGAGTGGGTCGCGGCCCTGTTCGGCGTGGCCGCGATCGGGGCCGCGCTGCGGACGTCCAGCGTGCTCGGCGGGCTGCTGCTGGCGCTGGCGGTGCTGGTCAAGTACACGACCCTGCCGACCGCGTTGATCGCGCTCGGCGTGATCGCCGTGCTGGACCGGCGGCGCGCCCTGGTCGCCGGGGTCACCGCCGTGGTGTCCGGGTTCGCGTTGTTCGGGCTGAGCCTGCTCGCGCCGCGCGAATGGCGCTGGCTGCGCGAGGCGTGGCTGCTCGACGAGGGTGCGGTCCGGGACTTCGGCGCGGTGGTGAAGTTCGCGGCCAACGAAGCCATGCTCGTGCCGCTGGTCGCGCTGCTGCCGGCGAGCCTGGTGGTGCTGGTGCGGGTGTCGCGGCGGCGGTGGGCCTGGCCGGTCCTCACGGTGCTCGCGCTGGCCCTCGTGCTGGGCGCGGCGGTGATCCAGGGGCAGTGGTTCCAGTACCACCTGGCCGCGTGGGTCCCGTTGGCCGCCGGGTTGTGGGCGCTGGCCGCGGCGCGCTGGACGCTGGTGCACGGGCGGCCGCCGTGGACGCTGGTCGGGGCGACGGTCGTGGTCCTGTTCGCCGCGCGGGTGTGCCTGGGCGCGTCGTTCGACTGGCGCTCCGGCCACGGCGCGCTCGCGTACGGGCTGCTCGCCGGCCTGGTGGTCGTGGCGATGCTGGCCTGCGCGGTCGAGCCCGGCCGCGGCGGGCGGCAGCTGCTGTCGGTGCCGGTGCTGGTCGGGGTGCTCGCGCTGACGGTGCCCATCCTGCCGACGACGCCGTACTCGTTCGACGGCGTCCACGCCGACTACACCAACGCCGGCCGGGTGGCGATCGAGCACAAGTTCACCGAGGAGATGCTGGCCGTCCGGGACCGCATCGGCGCCGACACCCCGGTGGTCTACCTGGCCTTCGGCGACATCGCCTACTTCATGGGCAACCCGACGCCGTGCCGCTACCCGTCGCCGGCCTACCTGCGGCGCGGCACGTACCTGCCGTCGCTGCGGGCCACGGCGAGCTACGCGGAGAACGCCGCCTGCCTGTCCGATCCGTCCGTGGCGTACGTCGTGATCCAGCCGCTGTGGATCGACGCCGCTGAGCTGCCACCGGGCCTGATCGACACCCGGTTCGACTGCTCACGGCCCCTCACGAACGACGACGTGGTGGTCTGCCCCCGCGCCCGCTGACGCGAGTCCCACGCTCCCGCGCGCGAGTCCCACGCTCAGCGCGCCGAGTTCTGCGTTCCGGCGCGCGAGTCCCACACTCGCGCGCCGGCACTCACAGGTACTGACCCGTCCCGCTGATCCCCGGCGCCTGGCCCTCCTGGCCGCCGCGCCCGGCGGGCAGCCCGCGGCGCATCTGCTCCAGCTGCACCCGCGCGGCCATCTGCTGCGCGAACAGCGCCGTCTGGATGCCGTGGAACAGGCCCTCCAGCCAGCCGACGAGCTGAGCCTGGGCGATGCGCAGCTCGGCGTCCGACGGGGTGGTGCCGTCGGTGAACGGCTTGACCAGCCGCTCCAGCTCGCTCTGCAGCTCCGGCGCCAGCGCCTGCTCCAGCTCCTTCACGGACGTCTGGTGGATCTCGCGCAGCCGGTCGCGGCTCGCGTCGTCCAGCGGCGCGGCCCGCACCTCCTCCAGCAGCTGCTTGATCATCGTGCCGATCCGCATGACCTTCGCCGGCTCTTCGACGAGGTCACCGACCGATTCCTGCTGCTCGTCGTCCTTGTTCGGGATTCGCGCCGTCCCCACCGGCGAGCCGTCCGGCCCCACCACGACCACGCGGTGCGGCTGCTCGTCGGGCGAGGGTGACTCGGAAAACCTCGGTTCCGTCATTGCTCCATCCTGGCTGGTCCGGCAACGCCGCTGTGTTCGAGCCTAGCGGTCGCGCACGCCCGCGGTCGGCGACAGCCCAACCCCGGACGCATTGCGAAACTACCCCTCCGTACGGTGTTGTCCATGGCGTTCGACGTCGCTCGAATTCGTGGGTTGTTCCCCGCGCTGGGTGACGGCTGGATCCACTTCGACGGCCCTGCCGGAATGCTGGTACCCGAACAGGTGGCCTCGGCCGTGTCGACGGCGATGCGTGCCCCGGTCTCCGGCCCGGGTGGCGCGTTCCCGGCGTCCCAGCGCGCGGAGAGCATCGTGACCGCGGCCAGGCGGGCGGTGGCCGATCTCGTCGGTGCCGATCCGGCCGGTGTCGTGCTCGGTTCGAGCGCGGCGGTGCTGCTGCGTCGACTTGTCGACGTGCTTTCGGAGCGCTGGACCCTGGGCGACGAGGTGGTGGTCTCGCGCCTGGACGAGCAGACCAACATCGCGCCCTGGACACACGGCGCGAAACGCGTGGGCGCGGTCGTGCGCTGGGCCGAGATCGACATCGAGAACTGCGAGCTGCCGGCCTGGCAGTACGAGAACCTGGTCAACGCCCGCACGAAAGCCGTCGCCGTCACCGCCGCCTCCGGCTCGGTCGGCACCCGGCCCGACGTGCCGACGATCGCCGAGTTCGCCAAGCGCGTCGGCGCGCTGGTGGTCGTCGACGCCACCGCCGCGGCGCCGTTCCTGCCGCTCGACATGAACGCCCTCGGCGCGGACGTGCTCGTGGTGTCCGCGCAGGCCTGGGGCGGCCCGGCCGTCGGCGCGCTCGTCTTCCGCGACCCCGACCTGCTGGAACGACTGCCGTCCACGTCGCTCGACCCGGGCGCCCGCGGCCCGGCCCGGCTGGAGCTGGGCCCGCACGCGTATCCGCTGCTGGCCGGGCTGATCGCGTCCATCGACTACCTCGCCGGCCTGGACGACGCGGCCACCGGCTCCCGCCGCGAGCGGCTGGTGACGTCGCTCGGCTCGGCGAAGTCGTACCACGCCGGGCTGCTCGCCCAGCTCAGCACGGAACTGCGCGCGCTGCGGCACGTCATGGTCATCGGCGACGCGATGCGTCGCATCCCCGCGCTGGCGTTCACGGTCATGGGCAAGAAGGCGCCGGAGGTCGCGGAGTACCTGGCCGCGCAGGGCCTGTGCGCGTTCGCCGACCTCGGCACCAGCGGCGTGTTCGCCGCGCTCGGCGTCGGAGAGGTAGGCGGCGCGGTGCGGATAGCGCTCGCCCACTACTCCAACGTCTTCGAGGTCAACCAGCTGGTGCGGGTACTGGACGAGCTGCGCTAGCTGTTCTGTCTGAGGTTGGGTACGCGGGTGGTGGATGGGCCGCCGATGCTGGGGTGGTGTCGGTGATGGTTGTAGTCGTGGAGAAAGTGTGGCAAGGCGGCGCGCCGTTGGTCTTCTGAGTGGTAGGGCCGGGCGTAGGCCCATTCGTCGAGCAGGGTGCGGTTGAAGCGCTCTACTTTGCCGCTGGTTTGCGGCCGACAGGGGCGCAGCCGGGAGTGATCGTCCGCGGCGTTGTGCAGACAGCTGTAGCCGATCTGCGGTTTGCCGGGGGAGCGGGCGCTGGTGGTGACCTTGCGGTGCTGGTTGCCGGTGGCGCGGCGCCAGCAAGGCAGCGATGCGCGCCGGCCCCCACCGGCGCAGCACCCGCACCTTGATGATCCGCCGCTCCGTACGTGTCGGGGTTCGGCGGAGGTCCCCCCTCATTTCAAGATCATCAACTACGCGTCCCCACGTTCACAACCTCCCCGGGCAGCACAGCTAGCCGCGGACCGAGAGCAGTACCTTGCCGAACACGCCGCCCTCCTCGAGGGCCTGGTGCGCCTTGGCGGCCTCGGACATCGGCACGACCTGACCGATCACCGGCCGGACCGTGCCCTCGGCGACCAGCGGCCACAGCCGTTCCCGCACGTCGGCGACGATCCGGGCCTTGTCGTCCACCGGCCGCGCCCGCAGCGTGGTCCCGGCGACGCTGGCGCGCTTGGCCATCAGCTTGCCGATGTTCAGCTCGCCCTTGACGCCGCCCTGCATCCCGATGATCACCAGGCGGCCGCCGGTCTTCAGGGCGCTGACGTTGCGGTCCAGGTACTTCGCGCCCATGTTGTCGAGGATGACGTCGGCGCCGCCGGTCTCGTCGCGCAACACCTCGACGAAGTCCTGCTCCTTGTAGTCGATCGCGAGGTCCGCGCCGAGCTGGCGGCAGCGGTCCAGCCGGTCGGCCGAGCCCGCGGTGACCGCGACCGTCGCGCCCAGTGCCTTGCCGACCTGGATCGCGTGGGTGCCGATGCCACCGGCGCCGCCGTGCACGAGCAGCACCTCGCCCTCGGCCAGGTGCGCGTGCATGACCACGTTCGACCACACGGTGCAGGCGACCTCGGGCAGGCCGGCGCTGGTGATGAGGTCGACCTCACCGGGGACGGGCAGCAGCTGCCCGGCGGGCACGACGACGCGTTCGGCGTAACCGCCGCCGGCGAGCAGCGCGCACACCTCGTCGCCGACCTGCCAGCCGTCGACGCCCTCGCCCAGCTGGGCGACCGTGCCCGAGCACTCGAGCCCGAGGATGTCGCTCGCCCCGGGCGGCGGCGGGTAGTTGCCCTGGCGCTGCAGCAGATCGGCCCGGTTCACCGCGCTCGCGGCGACGTCGAGGAGCACCTCACCGGGGCCGGGCCGCGGATCGGGGACCTCGGCCCACTCGAGGTTGTCCGGGCCGCCGGGTTCACGGAGCTTGATCGCATGCATGTGCCCGACCCTATTGCCGGGGTACACCGAATGCACGATTGACCTCGGCGCGAATCGGGACAACAGTGACTCCTCATGTCACTTCGGCCAAAGAGACCCTTTGCCGCCCTGGTGCTGACCGCCGCATTCGCGACGGCCGCCACCCCGGCCGCGATCGCAGCCCCGTCCCCGCTACCCGACCAGCTCGTCGCGAAAACCGACGTGGGTGCCATCAACCGGCACCTGATCGCGTTGCAACGCATCGCCGACCGCAACGACGGCAACCGCGCCGCCGGAACCGGCGGGCACGCCGAGTCCGCCGAGTACATCGCCGGCAAGCTGGAAGCCGCCGGGTATTCGGTGACGCGGCAGGAGTTCCCGTTCACCTACACGGAAACGATCGCGGAAAAGCTGACGGTGAACGGCGCCGACGTGCCGATCACCGTGATGACGTATTCGGCGTCGACGCCGGCGGGCGGGATCACCGCGCCGCTGGCCGTGGTCCCGGTGGACGCCACGCCCGGTTGTGAGGCGTCGGATTACGCCGGTGTCGCGGGCAAGATCGTCCTGGTGCCGCGCGGCGCCTGCCCGTTCGCGCAGAAGCAGGCGGCCGCGGCGGACGCGGGCGCGATCGGCGCGGTCATCTACAACAACGTGGCCGGTCCGCTGAACGGCACCCTCGGTGACCCGGCGGCCGCGCGCATCCCGACGGGTGGCATTTCCCAGGCGGACGGGCAGGCGCTGTCCGGGCTGAACGGTGCCACGGTGACGCTGGACCTGCGCGAGTTCCGGGAGGAGCGCACGTCCTACAACGTGATCGCCGAGACGAAGACCGGTCGCAAGGACAACGTCGTGATGGCCGGCGCGCACCTGGACAGCGTGCCGGAGGGGCCGGGCATCAACGACAACGGCACGGGTTCGGCGGCATTGCTGGAGATCGCGTTGCAGCTCGGCGGAAAGCCGAAGGTGGAGAACGCGGTGCGGTTCGGGTGGTGGAGCGCGGAGGAGTTCGGGCTGGTCGGCTCGACGTACTACGTGGATTCGCTGAGTTTCGAGCAGCAGCTGGACATCGCGTTGTACCTGAATTTCGACATGATCGGTTCGCCGAACGCGGGGTACTTCGCTTATGACGGCGACAATTCCGACGGTGTGGGCGCCGGCCCGGGCCCGTACGGTTCGGCGCAGATCGAGGCCGAGTTGGCTGGGTATTTGAATGGTCGCGGCGTGCCGACGGAGGGCAAGGACTTCGACGGCCGGTCGGATTACGGCGAGTTCATCGCGGTCGGGATCCCCGCAGGTGGCCTGTTCACGGGCGCGGAGGGCGTGAAGACGCCGGAGCAGGCGGCGAAATGGGGCGGCCAGGCGGGTGTCGCGTACGACCCGTGCTACCACCAGGCGTGCGACAACCTGGGGAACGTCGACCGGGTGGCGCTGGACCGCAACGCGGACGCGGTCGCGTGGACGCTGGGCAGGTTCGCGCTGAGCACGGAGTCCGTGAACGGAGTCAAGCCCGGCACGGCGGCGGTGAAGCCACACCGCACCCCGGCGGTGACCAAGGCGGCGGAGCTGGCGGTGGCTTGAGGTTCTCGGGTGGGCGCCACTCCACGGGCGGCGCCCACCCGGAGTACCTCTCACCTGCCGGGCTGCTTGCACCCTGCGCTGCTTGCTCGCGTTGCCCGCCTGCGCTGGCCTGCCTCGATGGCGATTCCCTCATGCACCCGCCGAGCGCGAGCGTTCTCCTCTGCGGCGGCTTGTCTCCCACGAAAGTCCCACTCGCTGACGCGCGAGTGGCCCACTCGGTCGCGCGCGAGTGGCCCACCGGCACGGCGGTGGTTCACACCGCGAGATTCGTGTTCGCGGAACTACGAGATGCCCATTCGCCGGTCCACGAAAATCCCACCCGCTGACGCGCGAGTGGCCCACCCGCCGCAAAAGGTCTGCCCACCGCGTGAAAGTCCCACTCACTCCCGCACGAAAGTCCCGCTCGCTCCCGCACGAACGGTCCACTCACCCCCGCACGAACGGTCCACGCGCGTCACCCGAGGTTGTTCGTTCCGAAGGTGTCGCACCGCGCCGGGTCGCCGGTCTGGAGCCCCGTCGTGAACCACCGCTCCCGCTGGGCCGACGTGCCGTGCGAGAACTGCGATTCGTCCACCTGCCCGCCGCCGAGGTGGGACTGGATGTAGTCGTCGCCGATGCGGGACGCGGTGTCCAGCGCGCGGTCGATGTCGTCCTGCGTGATCTCACTGATCAGCGGCCGCCCGGTCGACGACGGCGTGGTCGTCGCGTGGTTGGCCCACACCCCGGCGTAGCAGTCGGCCTGCAGTTCGAGCCGCACCGAACCCGAGGTCGGCCCCGTCTCGTTGCCGACCCGGCGGGACGTGCCGAGCTGGTTCTGCACGTGGTGGCCGTACTCGTGCGCCAGCACGTACGCCTCGGCGAACGTGCCGCCCTCCGCGCCGAACCGGGTGCGCAGTTCGTCGTAGAAGGACAGGTCGATGTAGACCTCGGAGTCGGCCGGGCAGTAGAACGGGCCGACGTCGGAGGTCGCGCTGCCGCACCCGGTGCGCACGCCGCCGCTGAAGAAGTTCGTCTGCGCGGCGCGGTACGTGCGGCCGGAGCGGGCGAACTGGTCGCTCCAGTAGTCCTGGATGGAGTTCACGATGGCGACGATCGCGCAGTCGTGATTGGAATTGGCGTCCGCGCCGGTGCGGCATTCCTGCGCCAGCGAGCCGTTGCTGACCTGCTCGCCGGAGCCGAGTTCGCCCAGGCCGCCCACGCCGCTCGGGCTGACCCCGCCGATCTGGGAGAGCACGAAGTAGATGATCACGCCGACGACGCCGAGCCCACCGCCGCCGAGCGCGACCCGGCTCCCGATGCCCCCACCGCCGCCGCGGAGGTCGTCGACCTCGGACGTGTCCAGCCCGGCGCCTTCGTCAAACCTCACCGCGTCTCCCTCACACAAGCCTGGGTGCGGACTCCGCGAGTCCGCACCCAGGATTACCGAGGTTGTCAATTGTAATCAGCGGCTGACCACGTCGCGGGCCGGCGAGGAGCTCTGCTGTGCGGACACGGAGACCGCACTGAGGCAGGCTCGAAATCGCCGTGGTGCGCAAGCGATGGTCGAGGCGCATCGAGATGGAAACCCGTTGCTGCTCACAGTCACAGCCGGACTGGGTTCACCGCATCCCGGCTGTGGGTCCACAGCTGTATCCGGTAGTCAACCGCGAGGAACTTCTCGTCATTGAACCACCTGACCCTCTCCCGGCGGACGGCTCGATGGACCGCACCCGGGTAGTGCGTCCCTGGACCGGTGACCGATCCGCCGTTGCCCTCAAGCATGCGCCTGCGCGGGCGAATCCTCAACCGGAGCGTCGTCCCTCGTTGGTTGGTAATCGCGGTTCCGGGCTACTGTTCGGTACATGGCTGAGGTGCGCTGGCTGAGCGAGCCGGAGATGTCGGCGTGGCGCGCGTACGTCGTCGCCACGCTGCGGCTCCGCCAGCGGCTGCACCGCGAACTGGCGGCCGCGCACGACGTGTCGCTGACCGACTACGAGGTCCTCGTGTGCCTGGAGATGGCGCCGGAGCGGCGGATGCGGATGTCGGAGCTGGCGGCCATGATCGGTTCCACGAAGAGCCGCCTGTCGCACCAGATAGCGCGCATGGAAGCCGCCGGCCTGGCCCGGCGGGCACCCGACCCGGACGACAAGCGCGGCGTGGTGGCCGAACTGACCCCCGGCGGAGAGGCCCTGCTGAAAGAAGCCGCGCCGACGCACGTCGAGGGCGTCCGGGCCCACCTGATCGATCTGATGACCCCCGAGGAGCAGGCGGTGCTCGCCAGGGTCTTCTCCCGGGTCGACGAACACCTCGAGGGCCTGGGCGGCTGAGCCGCTACCCTGAGGCCCAGGGAAGCGTGGCAGAGCGGCCGAATGCACTCGCCTTGAAAGCGAGCGTCGGGAAACCGACCGGGGGTTCAAATCCCTCCGCTTCCGCGCCGTTGACCAGGGCGGATGCCGGGCGGGGCAGACGCACTCGCCCGGCAACCGCCCCGTGAGGCGACCTTCCGGAGTCGTTCCTCGGCTGAGCGAAACTCGCGCGCGCCGTCTGCCGGCCGTCTGCCAGGAAAGGGACGATCGGCAGCTGGGCCGACCACAGTCGACCGGAAAGGCGGTGCCGTGCGCTCCTTCGCCGAACTGGTGCGCGAGGCGGAATCGGCGCCCGTCGAGGGCTGGGACTTCTCCTGGCTCGACGGGCGGGCGACCGAGCAACGACCGTCCTGGGGCTACCAGCGGCTGCTGGGGCAGCGGCTGGCCGGTGTCGACGCGGCACTGGACCTGGAGACCGGCGGTGGCGAGGTGCTGGCCGGGGCGCGGGCCACCTTCCCGCCGCTGATGGTGGCCACCGAGTCGTGGCCGCCGAACCTCGCCAAGGCCGCCGGGCTCCTCCGCCCCCGTGGCGTGCACGTCGTCGCCCAGGGCGAGTCGCCGCCGCTGCCGTTCGCCGAAGCCGTCTTCGACCTCGTCACCAGCAGGCATCCGGTGGCGCCGTGGTGGGACGAGATCAGCCGGGTCCTGCGGCCGGGTGGCACGTACTTCGCTCAGCACGTCGGACCGGCCAGCGCCTTCGAACTCGTCGAGTACTTCCTGGGCCCCCTGGACCGGCGAACGCACCGGCTGCGGCACCCGGACGACGAACGCGCCGCGGCGGAGGCCGCCGGCCTGCGGGTCGTGGACCAGCGGCACGAGCGGCTCCGGATGGAGTTCTTCGACGTCGGCGCGGTGATCTACTTCCTCCGCAAGGTGGTGTGGATGGTGCCCGGCTTCACGGTCGAGACCTACCGCGACCGGCTACGCGAGCTGCACGACCAGATCACCGAGCGGGGCCCGTTCGTCGCACACGCCTCGCGGGTGCTGGTGGAGGCACGCAAACCGGCCTGAGCACAGGACGTTCCCCCGCGGCTCATTTCGCCGGCCGCCACAGCAGCGCCACCCCGTGGCCCGGCAGCAGCCAGGACCGCACGTCCAGGTCGCTCAGCTCCTCCGGCTTCAGCCACCGCGCCGACGCCGTGTTCGACCGGAACGTGAACGGCACCACCCGGAACTCGAACGCGTCCCCGCCGTCGAGGTCCAGCTCCTTGGTCGACATGGAGATCCGCTCGACGTAGCACGGGTACGGCGCCTGCCAGTAGCAATAACCATCGTCGATGCGTTGCAGCGCGGTCGCCCGCATCGACAGGCGCTCGATCGCGGCCACCGTGTGGTCGTCGCCGGCGATGTCGGACAGGTCGCACTCGAAGATGCGCAGGTCGGCGAGGTGGTCGAGCGTGTTCTGCCGGGGGAGCGGGCCCATGTTGGTGCGGAAGAACGTCAGGTAGTCGGCCCACTGCTGGTACTTCACCTCGCGCAGTTCAAGCCTGCTCGAGGACGCCACGCGGTGCCTGCCCTCGCCGTCGAGGTACTCGATCCGCAGGCGCACGGACGGCAACATGTCGTCCACCGAGCTTTCGAACAGCGAGCTGTCCGGCACGAACCACAGCTCGAACAGCGGCAGCTGGCACCCGGCGCTGATCGAGTCCCGCAGCAGCGCGTTGCACGTCGCGAAGATGATGAACCGGTCGACGTGCACGTTCTTCTTGAAGCTGTACGTCACCGCGGTAGTCAGGTGGTAGATCTCGTGGTCCACCGCGCTCAGCTCGAACGTCACCCCGGTGTGGGTGCTGATCGTCAGGTCCCCGCCGAGCGGACGCAGCCCCTCCCCGCCCAGCACGCCGGTCACCACATCGCGGTTGGCCTCGTTGTCGCCGTAGATCGAGTGCAGGAAGGTCTCCATGACCTGCTGGGGGAGCAGTGCTTCGACGATCCGCGGACCGGAGATGCGCGCCATCTCGCTCACCAGCCACGGGTGCACGAACAGCTCGTACCCGCCGATCCCCGCGCCCACCACGATGACCAGCGGAAACACCGCCTCCAGCACGTCGTGCAGGGCGGTCGGCCAGCCGGGGCCCGACTGCCAGGACACGACCGTCAGCAGCGCGGCGACCCCGGCGAGCACCAAACCGAACGCGACACGCAGGACACCAGGACGGGGTTTCGGGCGCGCATCCAGACCAGGCCGCTGTTTCTCCCCAGCTGTCACAGCCTCTCCGCCCGGTTCGAGAGAAACCATGATCGGCGGAGAGGCTGTCGCAGCGAAAGCGTCCGATAGGCTTAATTCACTCCCGGTGCCAGCGCGGCTCGTCCTCCAGCGCGTACGTCGTGAGCGTGGCCCGCTCGTCCGGCGGAGCGCCGGTCTGGGCGACCAGGTCGCTGTACAGACCGAGCAGGTGCGTGGCCATCGCCGCGCGGGCGCCGCCCTCGTCGCGGCGCTTGAGGAACCAGGTGACCTGGTGGTGGTCGTTGGCGGAGCGGACGTGCACCTCGGAGCTGCTGTAGCTGTTGCGCCGGTAGCCGCGCAGCTGCGGAACCAGCGACCGGTACAGCTGGTCGAGCAGCTCGTTGTGGCTCGCCCGCACGACCGCCGCGTGGAAGTCCTCGTCGGTCTGCAGCAGCTCGTCCCTGTCGTCGATGGACGCGGACTGGTGCAGCTTCGCCAGCTTCGCGATGTCGTCCAGCTCGCCCGCCGTCGCCCGGGTCGCGGCCAGGCTCGCCGCGGTCGCCTCCAGCGCGATCCGGACCTCCATCAGGTCCGCGTCGCTCACGCGCCGGTCGAACACCAGCGGCTCGTCGTGGTCGGACACGTCGGTCGACCGGACGTACCAGCCGCGGCCCCGCATCACCTCGACCACGCCCTGGAGCTGGAGCCGTTGCAGGGCGGTGCGGAGCGAACTGCGCGCCACCGCCATCCGCTGGGCCAGTTCCGGTTCGGTGGGCAGCCGGTCACCCGCCTTGAACTTGCCACTCCTGATCAGCGACCTGATCTTGTCCTCGATCAGTTCGGGCAGCGGCTTGCGCGTGTTCGGTGAGAGAGCCCAGCTCTCGTCATCCATCGTCAACCTCTTCGCGCTCTTGGGTTCCCCGAGCCTCGGAGAACCATAACTCCAAACTGATGCCAGACGCAAGTTGTCTGTCAAGTGTCGTCACTTGACAGACAACCGACAGCAACGAGATCATACAACTGCCGACAGCAGGTGAGCGGCCGGCCACCAGCCGGGTTGCCACCTCGGCCAGTGAGGAGGTGTTCGCAATGAACTCGGAATCTCTGTTCGCTGTGATTTTCTTGGTGGCTCTCGGGGTGACCATCATCGGGTGGCGGACCGTCATCGTGATGACCCTGACGGCGGGCTTCGTCCTGGCGGTTCTGGGGTTCGTGCAGATCGTTTCGTTCCTCGGCTCCGGCGTGTAGGAGCGGAACCAGGGGGCGGCGCCCGTCTGTTGTCTGACAGCCGCCCCCGGCGTGGGGGCCGGTCGCCCGAGTTGTACTCTCGCGCGGTCCAAGGCTGTTCCCTCCTAGTGGAAGCCGCACGCACGGATGCATTCCAGATCTGCCTGGCCGGATGCCACGGCCGTTCATGCGGCACTGGCGCCCGCGCACGCGGTGATCGAGGAACGTCGCGCGCTCTACCGAATGGGCCTCGAACTTCTGTCGCCGGGCCACCCACCGGTCTCGGTGGCGCAGCTGGACAACCCGCTGTTCCGGTTCCGGATCGGTGAGGCGCTGGCCGGACGGCTGCCCTTCACCGACACCGACACCGACGACGACCTCGGCCCCATCACGACCGAACTACCCGCGGGGCCGATCGCGATCCGGGTCGCCACCGGAGCCGACGCCAACGAGCGCCTGGCTGAAGCCATGCGGGTGATCCAGACGCAGAGCCTGCCCGGCTGCCGCCCGCCGCGGCTGCTGACCGGCGACGGCGAAGCCCTGGCCACGGTCGTGGCCGGCCTGCGCAAGGTCCGCGAGGTCAGCCCGGCGCTGGCCGACGACCTGCTGGCGCACGTCGGCCTGCTCGTGATCCTCGATCCCGCGACCTCCGGCGGGCTGATCTCCGCGTCGTCGCGGCTGTTCCCGGGGCTCATCCTGATCGACCGGCCGTCGTCGGTGTACGAGGTGGCCGAGGCGATCATCCACGAGGGCGCGCACGTCAAGCTCTTCGACTTCGCGATCACGCGGAACTTCCTCGGCGCCGATGTGGCGGAGGGGCGGGTCTTCCGGCCGTCCTGGTCGTCGGCCGGGTGGCCGGTGGAGCAGGTCATGGCCGCGTTCCACGCCTACACCTGTCTCGCCCAGTTCGCCGAGGACGTCGCCCGGCGCGGGGAAACCACGGAACTCGGCCCGGATTCCCTGCTGTCCCGCGCCCGTGAGCGCGCCACCGAAATCGGTCGCTGGCTGCTCGGCGAAGAGGACGCGCTGGAATTCGACGCCAAGTGGCTCCTGCACACCTTGATGTGTGATGGGACCGGACCCGAACAACTGCCTCCGGTCACCCGTCCGGTGCCCGCCGGCCACTACGCGCTGGATCCGCTGCTGCGGCTCGCCCGGATGGAGGCCACCGGCCGGGTGCTCGCCGGGCGTCCCGGCAACCCACCGGAATTGCACTGGCTCGACGGGGAAGCGGCCGATCTGGTCGTCGAGATTGCGCAGGCTCCGGCGGGGAAGTCCCTGCCGGAAATCGGTGCCGAACGTGCGGCTGTACTCGGCGCGCTGGTGGAGGCGACCTTGGTTCGTGCCACCCCGCGCGGGGGAGTACTGTCCTCTTCGGACGGAACACACGCGTCGGAAGGAAACTGATGTCAGTGCAGTGGGACCCTCGCCGGAGACACGAAAACCGGCCCGGCGAAACGATGGTGCCCCGACCGGAGAACGGGATCGTTTCCCCGAATCCCGGCCTCGGCCGTCAGCCTTACGGTCAGCCGATCACCCGGGTGGATTTCTTCCGTCGCATGCCGACCGGCGGCACCGCCTACCTCAAGCCCGCCGACTCCACCGAGGACTGAACCGGCCGGGCTCGTCGACCCGGGCGAGCCCACGGCCATGTGACGAACGGCGTCAAATCGTCCCGTTCGCCATCGCTTCGCAGCTGCGCAACACGACTGCCGCGGCGCGACGCTCCCCGGCGCTCAGCTCCGGGTTCTCCGCCTGGTCCCGCCACCGCCGCACGGCGAGCAGCACCGGCTCCGCCCCCAGCCGCTCGGTCCGCGACGTTCCCGCGGCACCGATCAACCGCAGGGCTTCCGCCTTCAGGTCCGCCGAAAAAGACGTCCGTCCGGTTTGCAGCGCGGCCACCAGCCGCAGCTCCCGGAAATCGTGGGCACCGGCCAGCAACCGTTCCAGTTCGGTCGCCAACCCGGCCGCGGCCGGGCGCGGTTCCATGCGCAGCACCACTTCCAGCCCGATCAACGCCGACCGCGCCTTGAGCGCGTCCCGCCGCGCCACGAAGTACCCGTCGATCGCCTCGCGCAGGTCGGCCAGGCCGCTGCGCGGCCCGAGCTGACCGGCCAGCGCCGGCAACGTGTCCGCGCCGCGGCGGATCAACGTCAACGCCAGCCGCACGCCGAAGATCCCGAACCGGGCGAGCAACGCGGCGCGGTCGGACGCGGCCACCGGCGCCGGGAACTCCGCCGCCGCGAACCGGTCCGCCGACAGCAACCGCGGCTCCAGCTCCTCCCGTGGCACGGCCGCGAGCGCGCGCAGCACGGCGAACTCCGGCTCGGTCAGCGTGCGCGCCGCCGCGGCCAGCAGCCCGGCCACCGGCACGACGTCCTGGCACAGCCCGGCCACCTCGGGCGCCACCCGGTAGCGGCGCGCGACCTGCCGGGCCGAGATCACGGCGTCCACCCGGCCGCCACCCAGCTCGTCCGCCCGCGACAGCACGACCAGCGCGTTCACGGCCGCCGCTCGCGCGACCGGGTGGTCCTGCAGCGTGTGCAGGAACGACAAATCGGCCTCGGACGGGCGCCGCACGAGGTAGAGGACCGCGTCGGCGTCCATGCAGATCCCCTCGATCGTGCTCGGCGCCGCACCGCCGTCGATCGCCGGCGTGTCCATCAGCATCAGCTCGTCCGGTGAGCGGCCCGGCGAGGTCCGGAACCACGTCATCTCACCCTGCGGTGGCTCACCGGCCAGCGCGGCGACCAGCGTCGACCGGCCCGAGCCGCGCGGCCCCACCACCGCCAGCCGGAGCGGGTCGTCGAACCGGGTCAGCTGGCGCTGCAACCAGCTCGTCGCCCGCGGGCTGTCCTGGTAGACCTCCAGCGCCTCCTGCAGGACCCCGCGCGTCCTCGCGGCCAGGCTCACGCGCTGATCCCCCGCTGGGTCGGCAGCTGCGCGGGCGTGGCCAGCGCCTGGGCCCGGCGGCGCAGCACGTTCAGCTCGTCCATCATCCGCCGGATCTCGTTCGCCCGGACCGTGCGACGGGTGGTGTCGTCGTCGATGGCCTGCTTGAACGTCTTCGCGGTTTCGGTGATCTCGCCACGCAGCTCGTCGGCGACCCCGTTGAGCCGGTCGCGCAGCGCGCGGTGGATCTGCCGCGCGGTGTCCTTGCTGTGCTTGCCGTAGCGCAGGAAGAAGTCGTCCACGTACCGGTGCGCGGCGGTCTTCGCGGCGTGCTGGCGCCGCTTGAGCCGGT
Source organism: Amycolatopsis thermalba (assembly GCF_003385215.1). GTDB lineage: Bacteria > Actinomycetota > Actinomycetes > Mycobacteriales > Pseudonocardiaceae > Amycolatopsis_E > Amycolatopsis_E thermalba. The sequence continues at coordinate 158,955 of NZ_PQHW01000002.1, forward strand.
TGCCGCGCTCCTCGAACACGCTCTTCGCGCCGAAGGCCGCGCCCGCGCCGAGCGAGATCGGGTTGATCAGCGGCAGGCCGGCGATGGTGGTCGCGAGACCGAACATCAGCAGGCCGCTGTAGGACCCGCGCATGCCGACGAAGAGCTTCTGCCCGACGCTGAACCGCTCGACCCGCGGCATCCGCAGGTCCCCGACCGCGTCACCGGGCACCTCGCGCGGCAGCGAGTCGGGCAGCGCGTCTTCGCGGTGCGGAGCGACCTGCCGCGCGATCTTGCGCGCGATCCACTCGAACCGGTCGAGCAGCCATTCGGAGTTCGTCTCGGCGACCGTGGTGAGGTTATCCCGCAGCCACTCCTCGAACTCGGGCCACGTCTTCGCCGGGTCCGCGGTCTCGAAGTACTCGTCGACCTCGACCAGGATCTTGCGGGTCCGGTCGCGCAGGTCGAACTCGACGTCCGAGATCAGGTCGGACACCTCGTCGGACAGCAGCGTCTGCCACCGGTTCGCGTCCCGCTGCAGCCTCTCCAGACGTCGTCCCGCGGCGTGCCAGCGGGCGACCGCGTCGCCGTTGTCCGGCTGCTGCGTCGCGGCGTACTCCTCGGTCAGGGAGTTCTGCAGGGCCTCGACGGTGGTGGTGCTCAGCGCGGCGACCGAGCGGCGCGCCAGCAGGTCCGCCTGGCCGGGGAGGTCCTGGTGCAGGCACTTGACCAGCTCGCCGAACCCGGACTCGGCGTTGAGCGCCTGGTCGCCGGTTTTCGCCGCGGCCAGCCGCAGCGCCGCCGAAACCGGGACCAGCGACGCCATCAGCCCGCGCTGGTCGAGGCGGTTGCGGTTGCGCTGCGCCACCGCCCGCCAGCCCGGGACCAGATCGATCTTGGTGAGCACCACGAGCACGGTCGGGCACAGCCGGACGACCTGTTCGAGCAGCTGGATCTCCGACGCCGACAGCTCGCTCGTGGCGTCGGTGGCCATCAGCACGGCGTCCGCCGAGTCGACGGTCTCCATGGCCGCCCGCGCCGGTGTGTCGACCAGCGCCAGGCCGCCGGACAGCAGCGCGCGGGGCAGGCCGACCTCGGCCCGCACGACCGGTGGACCGCTCACGGCGACCGCTTCCCGATTGGCCTGCCCGGTGACCGACTCGACCGGGACCGGCTGCCGGGCGGGACCTTCGATGGCCCGCGGACCGGCCGTGACGACGGCCGCGGTGGGGGTCTCGGCGTGCGTGACGACGGCCGGGACGGTGGTCGTCGCGTCCTCGCCGACCGCGCACACCGGCGCGTTGACCAGGGCGTTCACCAGCTGGCTCTTGCCCTGGCCGGACTCGCCGATCACGACCACCCGCAGCTGCTCGTCGAGCAGCTGGGCTCTGCGTCTGCGGATGCGATCGACCAGATCCGGACGCCGTTGGGTGGCGCAGACGTGGGCGGTGTCGTCCAGTACGTCGAGCCAGGGCGGTGCAAGCACGCGGAGGAGTGTGCCGTGTCGTGACCAAAACGTGAAGCGGCGGGGTCCGTTCTGAGACGAACCCCGCCGCTCCGTCGGTGAGTGGTAGCCGCGCCGTTGCGGCTACCGGTCAGTGACCCAGGGGCAGATCGCCGTGCAGGTTGTCGAGGTCAGCGGCCTCGGGCAGCGGCGCGTGGTTCAGCGGGCCGATCGCGTCGGCCAGCGGGCTGTCGGTCACGGACACGATCTCCTTGACCGGGTCGGTGGTCAGCGCGTGCTCGACGTGGTTGGTCACCTCGGGCAGCGGGTTCGCGACCGGCAGCTGCGGCAGGCCCTGCGGCAGCTCGGCGCCGAAGTGGACCGGCAGATCACCGGGCGCCTCGGCCGGGATCGTGGTCGGGACGGCGGCGGGCAGCACGGACGGCACGCCGGGGGCGGCAGGCAGGTCGCTGGCGAGGTCCGCGGCCTGGTGGCCGGCGTCGGAGATCGCCGTGCCGGCCTGGGCGCCACCGTTGGTGACCAGCTCACCGGCCTGCGCGCCGCCGAGGGTCAGGTACTCGCCGAGGGTGGCCGAGTGCTGGGCGACGCCGCCGCCGACCAGGTCACCACCGATCGAGATGTAGTCGGCGATCGTGCCGGCGGCCGGCTCGGCGCGGCCGAGGACGTCCGAGTCGAGCGAACCGGCCAGGTCACCGGCCTCGTCGAAGCTCGGCAGGCCGTCGAGGCTCGGGGCGTCGGCGGGGGTGCCGTCCACGCCGAGGGTGTAGGTGCCGAGGGCCGAGTCGGTGCGGGCGCCCGCGAGGACGGCGTCCTCGGTGGCGGTCAGACCGCCCTGCAGCTCACCCTCGTTGTTCTCGACGGCGAAGCCGCCGGTGAAGCCCTCGGTGCTGCCCGCGGCGCTGCCGATGAAGGCACCGGCCGGGGTACCGGCGGTGCCGGCGACGCCCGCGCCCTCCGCGGCGGCGGCGGCCGCGGCGGCGCCTTCGGCCAGGTCACCCTCGTAGGAGACGGTGGTGGCGTAGCCGTCGGCGGAGCCGGCGCTCGTGGTGTCGAAGCGGCCCACGCCCGGGACGTCCAGGTCGGGCGCGGTGAACGGCTCGTCGCCCAGCGACGGCGCGTCCACCGGCAGCGAGCCCAGCGTGTCGAAGTCGACGGGCAGGCCGCCGGTCTCCGGCAGCTCGGTCAGGCCGACGGCCGCGGCGAGTCCGGTGACGTCCTCGGTGCCGACCGGCAGGGCGCCCGCGTCCAGCGGCAGAGCGCTCGCGTCGACCGGCAGAGCGCTCGCGTCGACCGGCAGAGCGCTCGCGTCGACCGGCAGGCCGGTCAGCTCGCTCGGCACGTCGGCGCGCTCGGTGCTCACCGTCGGCAGGGACGGCAGCTCGCCCAGGGCGGGCAGCTCGACCGGGAGGCCGGGCACCGCGTTCTGCAGGCCCTCGACCTCGGGCAGCGACACCGCGGAGCTGCTCAGATCGGGCGCCTCGACGGGCAGCGTGTTGACCGGCAGGTCGCCGACGGGGAGGTCGCCGACGGGCAGGTCGTTGCGCGCGTCCAGCGGGAGGCCGTCGAGGGCGGGGACGTTCAGCGGCAGGTCGCCCAGCGGCAGGTCGCCCAGCTCGGGCAGCTCGACCGGCAGGTCGCCCAGGTCGGCGGTCGGGCCGCCGAGCAGCTCCTCGCCGAGCGGCAGGGCCGAGGTGTCGACCGGCAGGGCCGGGGTCTCGACGGGCAGGTCGGCGCGGGCCGGGACGTCCAGGGGCAGCTCGGGGGTCGCGACGGGCAGCGCGTCAGCGGCGTCCGCGACGGCCTGCAGCTGGGCGATGGCGCCCTGCAGGTCGGTCACGTCGGCGTCCAGCGGCAGCGCGGACAGCGCGTCGGCCAGCGGCGCGGGGGCGTAGTCGGCGACCAGCGGGGCGACTTCCTGGATGTCCTGCGGCGTGACGTCGCTCAAGCCGGCGGCGGCGAGCGCGCTGGTCGGGTCGGCGGCGAACGCCGACCGGGCAGCCTCGTCGTTCAGGAGGTTGAGCACGAACTCGTGCAGGTTCTGGGCGGGGAGAGACAAGGAATATCTCCGCGGATCTCGGGGGGTTTGAAACCGGACAAGGCGTCCAGGGTGCACCGCAGGACGCCTCGGCCGAACCTAGTGACCGTTCCGTTACCGAGGCATCGGGGATAGGTCCGCAACCTTGGGTGAGGTCATCGGGGCCAGCGGTTAGGGGATTAGGGGATGTGACCCCAACGGGCGACTTTGGTACGAAGGGGCGACCCCGTGAGTGAGGATTCAACCCCTATGCGTCACGTTCTCGGCATCGACATCGGCAGCACCGGCATCGCCGCTGCCGTGTGCCGTGACGTGGGCGAACGCTGGTCGGAGCCGGTGTCCGGGCCCCCGGTGGAGTCCGTCGTGCACGTCGCTCCGGACGCGACCGTGTCGGTCGGCGCGGAGGCGTTGCGGCGCTCGGTCGTGGAACCGGACCGGGTGGCGCGGGGATTCCTGCGCCGCATCGGCGATGACGTTCCGTTCCTGCTTGGTGACGAATTGTACACGTCAGAGGCGCTGACCGCGGCCGTCGCGGGCTGGGTCGTCGACCAGGTCGCCGCCGACGAAGGCGAGCCGGCCGAGCGCATCGCGGTCACGCACCCGCCGTCCTGGGGCACCTACCGGCGCAAGCTGCTGCTCGACGCGCTGGGCGCGGCCGGGCTACCGCCCGCGATCCTGCTGCCGACGCCGGTCGCCGCCGCGGAGGGGCACCTCGCGCGGGAGCGGATCGACCCGCAGACCCTCGTCGCGGTGTGCCGGATCGGCGGCGAGCACGCCGACCTCGCCGTGCTGCGGCGCGGACCCGCGACGTTCGACCTGGTCACGCACGCCGAGCCGGCCGAGCCGGCGGCTGGGAAGGCGCTCGACGACCTGCTGTTCGCCCACGTCCACGAGCGGTGCGGCGACGTGGCGCCCTCGGCGTTGCGGCTGGTGTGCGCCGAGGCCAAGGAGCGGCTCTCGACGCTGCCCGAGACCGAGATCGGGCCGGTGCGGGTGACGCGCGCCGAGTTCGACCGGCTGGCGCGGCCCGGCCTGCTCGCGACGCTGGACCCGCTGCGCCGGTACGAGCGGCTGAGCGCGGTGCTGCTGGTCGGTGGCACGGCGGCGGTGCCGCTCCTGGCCGAGCTGGCCGGCGAGCTGACCGGCTGCCGGGTGGTCGCCGAGCCGGAACCGGCCTTCGCGGTCGCGCGCGGAGCGGCGCTGGTCGCGCGGCTGCGGGAAGGCGCAGCGGTCGAGTCGACCGCGCTCGTGCCGAAGGTGACCGGCTTTCCCGACCTGGAACCCGAAGACGTGTACGACGACGAACCCGTTCCGCCGCGGCCGCCCGTCGTACTGACCCCGCTCGAACCGCCCCGCCGCCGGTTCGCGCCCTCCCGCCGCGGCGGCTCCCGAAGCGAGGACGACGAGTGATCCTGCTGGACGAACCCACCGAGCGGGTCTGCGCGGCGATCAAATCCGGTCGGCTCGCGCCGGTCCGCCTCGCGATCGTGGCCCCCGGCGGCTACGGCAAGACCGCCGTGCTCGACCACCTCGCCGGCGCGCCCGGCGTGCGGCTGGTCGACGACGCCCACCTGCTGACCGACGCCGAACTGTCCGAAGTGGCCCGTCAGCTCGACGACGAGTCGGCCGGGCTGGTCATCGCGGCCCGCCCGCACCCGCGGCCGGCCGCGCTGAACCAGGTGCTCGGCCGGCTGACCGGGCAGCTGGTGCTGCGGCCGTTCGACCGGCCGCGCACGGAGACGTTCCTGTCCAGGGCCGGGCGGCCGCTGGCCGTCGACTCCGTGCTGGCGCAGACCGGCGGCGTGCCGGGGTTCGTGCGCCTGCTCGCCGGCGGCGACGGTGAGCTGGTCGCGGCGTTCCGGCACGAGCTGGACCAGGCCGGCGAGGATTCGCTGTGCTACCTGCTCGCGGTCGAGGCCGGGGCCGATCCGGACCTGCTCGCCGCGCTGAAGCTGCCCGCGTCGACGGTCGAAGCGGTGCGGGCGACCGGCTACCTGGGGCCGGACGGGCGGCTGCTGCCGGTCGCCGCGCGGGCCCTGCGGGAGCTGGTGCCCGCCGACCGGCGGATCGCCCTGCGGCTGCGGCTCATCCGGCGGCAGCTCGACCGCAGCGGGCCGGTGCTGAGCCTGGTCCGGCCGCTGATCGGGGCCGGTGTGACCGGGGCGGACGTGGCGACGGCGTTCGAGGTGGCCGCCGGTGAGGCGACCGGGGAGCCGGCGCTGGCCGCGCGGTTGTACGAGGCGGCGGTGCGGGCCGGGCGGCCGACCGCGGCGGTGGGAACCCGGTGGGCCGAGGCGGTCGCGCGAGCCGGGGACTTCGACACGGCGCTGCAGCTGGCCGACCAGGTGATCGGCTCGGACGACGCGGCGGACCGGGCGGAGGGGGCGCAGGTCGCGGGCGCGGCACTGGCGCACCGGGGCCAGCTGGCCCGCAGCGCGGAGCTGTTCCAGTGGTCGGACACCGCGGCCGCGCGCTGTTTCGCGGTGATCGGCCTGACCGGGTCCGGGCGGCTCGCGGAGGCGGAGAAGCTGCTGGACAAGTCCTCAGTGGACGGTCCGCCGACGCTGCTCGCCGGTGCCGTGTCGTCGGCGGCTCGTGGTGTGCTGGAGTCGGTGACGGATCAGCCGACGGTGGCACTGTCCACTTTGATCCGTTCGGCGGAGATGCTGGAGCCGGTGTCGGACCGGGTGCTGCTGCCGGACAGCCCGGCGGCGCTGGGCGCGCTGGTGGCGCTGCACTCGGGTGAGGCGGCGATCGCCGAGCCGTTGCTGGAGCGGGCGGTGTCGTCGGGCGTGCTGGTGCCGCGGCACCGGTTGCTGCTGGCGTGGATCGCGATGCTGCGCGGCGACGAGGAGGGCGCGAACGCGCAGCTGCGGTCGGCGGGGGAGCAGTTGTCGCCGCGGGACTGGTTGTTCGCGGTCGGGTTGCGGGTCGGGCTGGCGCGCCGGGCGAGCGACCTGGCCGGGTTGCGGCGGATCTGGATCCAGGCGCGCGAGGCGGTGGTCCGGCACCCGGTCGACCTGTTCACGTTCCTGCCGTTCGGCGAGTTCGAGGTGGCGGCGGCGCGACTCGGGGAGCGGGACCGGCTGGCGCCGCACCTGCGGCAGGCGCGGGAGCTGCTGGCCGGGCTGGGCGACCCGCCGTTGTGGGCGAGCGCGTTGCACTGGAGCGGTCTGCACGCGGCGGTGATCGCGGAGCAGCCGGAGGAGGCGGCCGCGCACGCCGAGGCTTTGGCGGAGGCGGCGTCGGAGGGCCCGTACTTCGCGACGATCGCGCGGGCGGCGGGGTGCTGGCTGAAGGTGCTGGGCGGCGAGGTCGACGCGCCGGAGGTCGAGTCGGCGGCGCGTGACCTGCACGGGGTCGGCCTGTGCTGGGACGGCGCGCGGCTGGCCGAGCAGGCGGCGATCCGGACGTCCGACCGCAAGGCGATGGTGACCCTGCTGGACTGCGCCCGTGTGCTCCAGGGCCGGCCGGGCCGGGAAGCGGTGGAGCACACGGGCGGGGTGCGGCTGAGCGAGCGGGAGCGGCAGGTCGCGGAGCTCGTGGTCGCCGGGTTGACGTACAAGCAGATCGGTGATCGCTTGTTCATCTCGGCGAAGACGGTCGAGCACCACATGGCGCGGATGCGGCAGCGCCTGGGGGCGGGCAGCCGCGGTGAGCTGCTGGCTGAGCTGCGGGAGATCGTGCAGGTGGCGTCCTAGCGGACGACCTGCACGGTGTCCCCGGCCGCCAGGGTGCTGAAGAACTTCTGCGAGGCGCTGGTCGACAGGTGGATGCAGCCGTGCGAGTACTTGGACAGGCTGCCCTGGTGGAAGGCGATGCCGGGCTGGAAGAAGACCGAGTTCGGCATGGGGGCGTCGAACTCGCGGCTGTGGTAGTCCTTGACCTTGTGTGAGACGCGGAAGGTCCCGACCGGCGTCGGGTCGCTGGCCGAGCCGGGCATGATCTGGACGGGGCCGTAGACGACCTCGCCGTCCTTGAGGAGCCAGGCCTTCTTCGCGGAGAGGTCGACACAGGCGTCGACGGTGGCCGCGCACGGCACACCCGCCGGGGCCTGAGCCTTGGTGGTGGTGGTCTTCTTGGTGGTGGTCTTCGAACTGGTCGAGGGCTTCGTGGTGGTGCTGGTCGTCGAGGGCGCGGCCGAGCTGGTCGACGGCGTGGTGGTGCTGGGAGCGGCGGTGCTGGTGGTGGTGGGCGCTGTGGTGGGCGCGCCGGTGGTCACGGCGACCTGCTGCACGTCCGCGGCCTGCTGGGCACCACCCCCACAGGCGGTGAGCACGAGAGCAGCGCCCACGGCGGCGACGGCCAGCACCAGCTTCTTGACGGTCACTTGTACGTTCCCCCAGCGTTCGGATGATCCCTACAAGCGCAAAGACGCCCCACGGGGAGCCGTGGTTGAGCGCAAGAGGTCACGATCTTGTTGCACCGGGTTTGAGGGCGAGGATTTCGCCCGGGCGGGTGAGCGTGGTGCTGCTGGTACCGCATTGTCACGGTTAGTTACGCCGCATCCGCACTCGATCGGCACCCGGACCTGCGGCCGGCGCCCCCGGCATGCGTGCCCGCGGCCTGCGGCCGCGCCTGTGGTTGGATCCGCGCGCGGCCTGCGGCCGCGCCCGTGGTTGGATCCCGCCCGCGGCCTGCGGCCGCGCCTGCGGTTGGACCCTGCCCGCGCCGGACACCTGCGCCTGCGCCTGGCACTCGCACTGGGCATCCCACCCCCGGGCCGCACCCACCCGAGGCCGGCACCCTACCCGCAGCCGGGTGCCGCACCTGTGGCTGGCACCCGCGCCCGCACGGGGCATCCCACCTGCGACACCGTCCCCTGCGGACAGCACTGCCTTCCGGCCAGCACCGGCCCCTCTAACCAGGACCGTTCCCTCCCACGAGCGCCGTCCCTCCGGCGAGTGCCGTCCCTCTGGCGAGTGCCGTCCCTCTGGCGAGTGCCGTCCCTCTGGCGAGTGCCGTCCCTCTGGCGAGTGCCGTCCCTCTGGCGAGTGCCGTCCCTCTGGCGAGTGCCGTCCCTCTGGCGAGTGCCGTCCCTCTGGCGAGTGCCGTCCCGATCCGCCCGGACCGTCGCCCCCGCACCGTCCCTGCCGCAGCACCGTCACCCCCCACCCACCATCGGTCCGGCACCATGGGCCCATGCGCTACGTCATCATCGGAGCGGGCGCGGTCGGCTCGACCGTCGCCGCTCAGCTCCACCTCGCCGGCATTCCGGCCGTGCTCATCGCGCGCGGCGAGCACGGCGCCAAGATCCGCGAGCGCGGGTTGCGGTACTTCCGGCCCACGGGCGAGCAGCTCGTCCCGGTGCCGGTCGCCGGCAACGCTGAGGAGGTCGAACTCGCTCCGGATGACGTCCTGGTCGTGGCCACCAAGACCCAGAACACCGAGGAGGTCCTCCAGGAGTGGTCGTGGCTCCCGGCCGGCGCCGGTCTGGCCGCCGACCTGCCGGTGCTGATGCTGCAGAACGGCCTGGAGAACGAACGCGCGGCATTGCGCCGCTTCGCCACGGTGTTCGGGGCGTCCCTGTGGATGCCGACGACCTATCTGGAACCCGGCGAGGTCAGCGCCCAGGGCGCCCAACTGCCGGGCATCCTGTGGCTCGGCCAGTTCCCGTCCGGTGACGACCCGCGCCTCGACACCATCGCCGCCGACCTGCGCACCGCCGGCTTCGGCGCCCAGCTCGTGCCGGACCTGCTGCGTTGGAAGGCGGGGAAACTCCTCGCCAACCTCGGCAACGCCGTCGACGCTCTCTTCGGTCCCGACGACCGCACGGCATCGCTCGGCCGCGAGCTGCGCGCCGAGGGCCGTCGGGTGCTGGCCGCGGCAGGCATCGATCCGGTCAATTTGCGCGAAGCATCCGAAATAGACACTTCGGCCGCGGACCCCGCCGAGATCCCGGGGCGTCCGCGCGCCGGCAGCTCGACCCGGCAAAGCCTCGCCCGCGGTGCCGGATCGGTGGAGGGCGATTTCCTCAACGGCGAAATCGTCCTGCTCGGACGGTTGCACGGAGTTCCGGCCCCGCTCAACGCCGCGATGCAGCGCCGCCTCGCGCTCGCCGCCGCGCGTGGTGAGTCGCCGGGTTCGGCTGACCCATCCGAGATCGACCTGCCCCGGCCGCCGGTTCTCATCAGCGCCGATGAACTGCAACGGCAGCTCGACTCGTCTGCCCCACCTGTTCTGCTGGACGTGCGGTGGGCGCTGGGCGATCCAAACGGACATCGTCACTACCTCGACGGGCACCTGCCGGGCGCGGTGTACGTGGACCTCGACACCGAGCTGGCCACACCGCCGTCCCCCGCCGAGGGACGCCACCCGCTACCGGACATCGAAGCTTTCCAGGCGGCCGCACGTCGCTGGGGCGTCCGCGAAGGCTCGTCCGTCGTGGCCTACGACAACAGCGGCAACCTCGCCGCCGCCCGCGCCTGGTGGCTGCTCCGCTGGGCGGGTGTCGCGGACGTCCGGCTCCTCGACGGCGGACTCGCCGCGTGGGGCGACAGGCCCCTGGAGACCGGTTTCGGCCGCACGCCCGAGCCGGGCGACGTCGTGCTCAAGCCCGGTCACCTGCCCGTTCTCTCGATCGACGAGACTGCGGCCCTGCCGGCCGAGGGCACGCTGCTCGACGCCAGGGCCGGCGAGCGCTACCGCGGCGAGCAGGAGCCCGTCGACCCGCGCGCCGGGCACATTCCCGGTGCTGTCAGCGCGCCGACCGGTGACAACCTCGCCACCGACGGCCGGTTCCGGCCGGCCGCCGAACTCGCGGCCCGCTTCCGCGGCCTGGGCGTCACCGCAGGCCCGGTGGGGGTGTACTGCGGTTCGGGTGTGACCGCGGCGCACGAGATCGCAGCGCTGGCCATCGCCGGGATCGACGCGGCCCTCTACCCCGGCTCGTGGTCGCAGTGGTCGAACCAGCCCGACCGTCCCGCGGCAACGGGCCCGAACCCGTAGCCGGAGCACCGACGCGCTGCTCGGGTCGGCTGTCTCACGCAACTGAGCCGGCCCGGGCAGCACGTATCGCCACCCTTTGATTGCCGTTCACGAACGTCACGGCGAGGCGGCCATGCACGACGTGAGCAACCCCGCTGCTTGCCTGCCATCGCCACCGAGCCCCGGTGGTCAGCCCGTCTTGCCCACGGACTTCACCGTCTCACAGTACGATCGATCACCATCCTTCCTGGTAGTTGTAGACGTATGCGCTTGCGGCCGAGCACCTCGCACTGGGGCGCCTTCTCAGCCGGACTCGATGAGAACGGTCACCTCCAGGTCTCCGCACACCCCGAGGATCCGGCGCCGTCGCCTCTGCTCGGCAATCTGCCCAGCGCCTTGACCGACCCCACCCGGATCGCGGCGCCGGCGATCCGACGAGGGTGGCTGGAGCGCGGGCCTGGCCCGGATCCGAAGCGCGGCCACGAGGACTTCGTCGAAGTCGGCTGGGACGAGGCTCTCGATTTGCTCTCGGCGGAACTCCTCCGGGTGCGGTCCGAACACGGCAACGAGGCGATCTACGGCGGCTCCTACGGCTGGGCGAGCGCCGGCCGGTTCCATCACGCCCAGAGCCAGTTGCACCGGTTCCTCAACGCTTTCGGTGGTTTCACCTCCTCTCGCAACACCTACAGCTACGGCACCAGCGCGGTGGTGCTCCCGCACATCGTCGGCACCGCCACCGACGTCCTGCGCAACGGTTCGAGCTGGCCGACGATCGTGGCGAACACCGAACTCCTCGTGGCTTTCGGCGGAGTGCCCGAGAAGAACGTCTTCGTCACGCCCGGCGGAGTCACCCGGCACCACACCCCCGGTTTCCTGGCTCAGCTCGCCGACCGGGACGTCGAGGTCGCCCTGATCAGTCCGCTGCGCGCCGACCTGCCGGCGCGGCTCGACGTGCGGTGGTATCCCATCCGCCCCGCGACCGACACCGCGCTCATGCTCGCCCTCGCGCACACCCTTGCGGTCGAGGGCCTGCATGATCGACGGTTCCTGGACCGCTACTGCACCGGCTACGACGAGTTCGAGCGCTACCTCCTCGGTCTTGACGACGGAATCGTCAAGGATGCCGCCTGGGCCAGTGCCCTGACCGACATCCCGGCCGCGGAGATCGTCGACCTCGCCCGACGCATGGCCGCACGTCGCACCTTCATCACCGTCACCTGGAGCCTCCAGCGCATCGAGCACGGCGAGCAGCCCGTCTGGGCGGCCATCGCGCTGGCCGCCATGCTCGGTCAAATCGGACTGCCCGGTGGCGGTTTCGGCCACGGGTACGGCTCCATGGGCGACACCGGTGACACCGGCCCGGACTTCCGGGTGCCCTACTTGTCGCAGGGGATCAACCCTGTCAAGCAGTACATTCCGGTGGCCCGGATCGCGGACATGCTCCTCAGACCCGGCACCCGCTACCAGTACGACGGTGCGGAACGCACCTACCCGGACATCCGCCTCGTGTACTGGGCCGGTGGCAACCCCTTTCACCATCACCAGGACCTCAACCGGCTACGGAGCGCCTTCGCGCAGCCCGACACCGTCGTCGTGCACGAGCCCTTCTGGACCGCCACCGCACGGCACGCGGACATCGTCCTGCCCACCACGACGGCGTTGGAGCGCGAGGACTTCGGCTGCGGCCGCCGCGACAGCCATCTCATCGCGATGCACCGGGTCGCCGAGCCTCGTGCGCAGGCCCGGGACGACCACACGATCTTCGCCGGACTGGCTGCCCGGCTGGGTATCGAGGAAACGTTCACCGAGGGGCGCACCGCACGCGAGTGGCTCGAGCATCTTTATGGCTCGTGGCGACAGCACCTGGCCGGGAAGGGCTTCTCCGTACCGTCCTTTCCGGAATTCTGGGAGATGGGCGAGTACCGCTTGCCGAACACGGAAACCGACCGGACGCTCTGGGCCGACTTCCGCGCCGACCCCGTCGCCCATCGCCTCCCGACCCCGAGCGGCAGGATCGAGATCGTCTCCGAGCGCGTGGCCTCGTTCGGCTACGACGACTGTCCCGGCCACCCGGCCTGGCTGGAGCCCGTCGAGTGGCTCGGCGGCGAGCGAGCGAGCCGATTCCCGTTGGTGCTCATCGCCAATCAGCCCCACACCCGTCTGCACGGCCAGCTCGACGGTGGCGCTGTCAGCCAGGCGGCGAAGGTCGCGGGCCGGGAGGCCGTCCACCTGCACCCCGAGGACGCCGGCCCTCGCGGCATCAAGGAGGGCGATGTGGTCCGGATCTTCAACGACCGCGGCGCTTGCCTGGCCGGAGCGGTTCTCACCACCGATCTTCGTCCTGGCGTGGTACAGCTGCCGACGGGTGCCTGGTTCGATCCCGCCGGAACCATCTGCGTCCACGGCAATCCCAACGTGCTGACCGCGGACCTGCCGTCGTCGCAACTGTCCCAGGGGTGCACGGGACAGCACGTGCTCGTCGAGATGGAGCGTTTCGCGGGTGAACCACCTGGCATTGTCGTGAATCGACCACCGGCCATCTCGCGCAAGCGCGACATGTAGATCCGCAGGGTGGTCGGGATGTGCTCCATGAGTGCTCCTCGTCGTCGATTTCGCTTGTACCGCAGCAGATCCGGCTGGTCGCGCCGTCTGCGGTGTCCTCGACGATACAGGAATATCGAATTTGTGTTCTAACCCGATCGATGGATTCTTCCTCCGGTGGCTGCAAATATCTGTCTTTCGGTAGATGGTGCGCACGGATCGATTCGTGCATTCTCGAATCACGACCACACCACCGAGCGAGGAGATCGGACATGGACACCACGACCGGGAGCAGCCGGCGGATGAAGCTCGAACTGGGTTGGCCTGTCCCGGTTCTCGGCGCCGTATGCGCGATGCTCGCGGCAATGCCCGCGGGAACGGTGCTCGCCACCACCTCGACCCTCGTGGTTCTCCTTGTTGCGCTGGGGATCGCGATGCATCGTGCTCGACGACCCAAGGTCACCGTCGCGGCCTCGGTTGCCGCTGCCAGCAGCTCGCTCGTGGCGACGTTCGGGAGCGGCGATGTGGTCGATCAGAGCCTCAGCTCGTGGTTGCTCATGGAGAGCGCGCTCCTGCTGTGTGTCCTCGTCCAGGCGGTCCGGCAGACGAGGGGGCCAGGGACACTGCTGTCAGCCGGGGCAGTGACGAGCGCGGTCGTTCTGGCGCCGTTGAGGCTCGCGAGCAGTCCTCGAGCGTCGCCTGGGATGGCGTCGGCAAGCGAATGGTGCTTCGGCTGGGGATTGCTGGCGGCTTGCGCCTTGGCGGTCGGTATGTACTTGCGGTTCCTCGACGAAGTGCGGGAGGAGTCGATTCGCGCGGCACGACGCGAGCAACGCGTGCGGCTCGCGAGTGACCTGCACGACTGGCTCGGTCACGAGGTGACCGGGCTGGTTCTGGAGGCTCAGGCGGCGCGGATCAACGACCGTGAACCGGTCGAGGTACGCCGTGCGTTGGAGCGCATCGAAGGAGCGGGCGTCCGTGTCCTCGACTCGATCGACAGGGCTTTGTGCTGGTTGCGTGCCGACGATGGCGCTGCCGGGATGGTCGACTGGGAGCGGCAGGCGACGATGGCCGACATCCCAGCCCTGGTGAACCGGTTCGGGGCGCTCGGGTCGGTGCGGGTGGAGCTGGACCTGGATGACCAGGTGAGGGATGTGCGCCCGGAGATCGCGCGGACCGTGCACCGGATCGTCCTGGAAGCGCTTACGAATGTCCGAAGGCATGCCCCGGCGGCCCGTCAGGTGTCCGTGGCGGTGCGCCGCAACGGTGCGCACGTGATCGTCCGGGTGGTCAACGACGGCGTGCGACGCCAGGGGTTGCTCAAGCGGGCTCGTGGCGGAGGCTCCGGACTGCGGGGACTGGCCGAACGGGCCATCGCACTGGGTGGAACCTCCTGGGCGGGACCAATGGGGCAGGCCGGCTGGGCGGTACACGCCGTGCTGCCGGTGGTCTCGTGACTGCGATCAGAGTGTTCGTTGCGGATGATCAGGAGGTGGTTCGCCGCAACCTGCGACACATCTTGGAGGCCGAAGACGATCTTGAGGTGATCGGCGAGGCAGCTGATGGTGAGTCGGCGGTGAAGCGGGCACGAGAGTTGAGGCCGGACGTCCTGTTGGTCGACGTTCGGATGCCGGGACGCGACGGGTTGTCCGTGACGCGGGTACTTGCCGGCCCGGACCTGGTGGATCCGTTGCGCGTCATAGTGATCACGACGTTCGAACTCGACGACTACGCGCGCGCCGCGATCCAGAACGGAGCCTGCGGGTTCCTTCTCAAGAGATCAGGGCCCGGACTGCTGGTCGAAGGTGTCCGCGCGGCGGTTTCGGGCGACATGCTGATCAGCCCGCAGATGACCCTCCGGCTCTTCCGGCATATGGGCAGGCAGGCTGTCGGTAGTCGGCGGCCAGGGGTGCTGTCCGGCCGGGAATGGGAGATCGTGCGTCTCGTCTCGCAGGCGAGGACGAACGCGGAGATCGCGCAGTCCTTGGGAATCACGGTGGGAACAGTGAAAACACACCTGAGGAGCATCCAGCGGAAGCTGGACCTGCGTAACCGGGTCGCGATCGCGGCATGGGGGTGGGAAACCAGCGTGAAGGGGGCATGAGAAGTCAGGAGGTAACAACACGTAGAGCGACAGGAGAGGAGCAGTGACTACGGTCCGCATGATTTGTGCAGCTGATCATCACCCGATGGAGTTATCTTTTTCCATGATCGGGGAAAGTGAGAGTCTCTCGGCATGGACGCACTCATCGCGCTGGTAGCTTTTGCCGAGCCGTAGCTGGCTCTGTGGGGTGGTCGAGTGACGCCCGCCGAGCGGCAAGGCATTGGGGAAGGTCCACGCCGTGCCGATGGAGGGTGTTGATGGCGCGCACGATCCTGCGTGACAGGTCGGATGACCTCGTGCGGAGCGTGCAACTGGCGGACCGTACGGGAATTGTGGCGGCCAGTGCGCCCAAGCCCATCGAGGCGCACGCGGACGACGAGTCGATCCTCGCGGGCTTTGCGTCGGTGTCCGGACAGCTCGGCCTCGCGCTCGAGCCGGTGACTGATCGGCCCGGGCCGGGTGAGGAGCGGCGCCTGCTCCGTCGGGTCCGGCGCAACTTGCTGGTCGCTGTTGCGGCCCTCGTGCTCGTCGGTGTCGGGTGGATCGCGGGTGGCACGTTCGGTTTCGGTCACGGCTCGGACACCACGCCGGCAGTGGCGGCTGGGGTCGTGCCGAGCGCCGTTCCTGCGGCGCCGGTGCAACCGCCTCCGAGCACGAGTCCCGTTCCTCAGGTGCCGGTGACGACGCAGCCAAGTGCGCCTCCTCAGCCGTCGAAGACTTCTCCGTCGACGAAGAAGAAGGTGACTCCGACCCAGACGGCGCCTTCGGGACATGGCGAGGCGCGCAACGGCCCGGTCGAGGAGACCAGCAAGCAGAACAAGCCACTCGCTCGGGCGATCGATGAGCAGATCCAGCAGCTGTTCCAGGTCTGGACGTGGAGCCAGCCCGACCTGCGCGGTGACTTCGACGAGGACCAGGACCGGTCACCGAGGTACTTCGGGCCGCTGGGGCGTTGACCACTCGGCGGGCGGTGCTGCACGGCCCGGAGGAATCGGCCAGTGGGGCCGCGCGCGTGATGTTTGCCGGGTCTCGACGACACGCTGGGGACGGCACCGGGGACGGCCTGCGTCGACGCCAGTCGGCGTGCGGGACTGAAGCGGGTATGAGGTCAACCGGGCTGGGGCCGCGCCGCGGGTTGGGCTTGGAGTGGGCTGTCTTTGGGGCACGGTGGAGCCGACCAGGCACGACGCGGGGTCGACCGAGCTGTTTGGCGCGCCGTGGGGCGGGCTTCGAGTGGGGTCGCTCCCCGCGGCGAGTCGGCCCGGCGTGAGCGCAAGGTCAGTCCATTTGGTGAGGTGGGTGGGCTCCGAGTGGGCTGGCTCCTCGGGTGAGCTGGCCCGGCGTGAGCGTGAGGTCAGTCGAGGTGCCTTTGGTGAGGTGGGTGGGCTTTGAGTGGGCTGGCTCGCTGGGGTGTGCCAGCCGGGTGTGAGCGCGAGGTCAGTCGAGGTGGGGTGGCGCCGTTGCTGGGCTTGCAACGGGTGGTATCCGGGGTTGGCGCCGTGAGGTGGGGCTTCTGACGCGTGGCGTCGGGGAGCGGCCGCACGTTGGGGCGCGTTGGTGCGGGCGACCGCCGGGGTGTGTGGCGGAGCCGGCATGGCAACGTCGGTGCAGGTGAACGGCTGGGATCAGCTGAATCGGCGTGACATTGTGTGGGAGCGCCGTGGGGGGCTGGGCGAGGCTGCCCGAGTCCGGATCGGCGGGGCTGAAACTGGCACCGCAGCGTGGGGTGCGCGGTGCCAGGCGTCAGACGTTCGTGATCTCGTCGATGAAGGCGTCCACGTCGAAGCGGTCGCTCTCCGTGCCCAGCGGAACGAGGTCCGTAGCGGCGTCGAGGAAGCGCTCCACGTCCTCGCGCTCGATTTCCACCAGCGCGTAGCCGTCGGGGGACTCGATCTCCAGGATCAGGATTCCCTCGTCGGTCGACAGATCCGGGCGCACGCGCACGTCGCCGATGCCGACGGGCTCCCGCAGGCCCGTGACGAGCAGCTCGCGGGCGAAGGTCCACTCCACCCAACGGCCACGCTCCGTGCGGAACGCGATGTTCACGGCGAACGGCTCGCTCGCGACGTACGACAGTCGAGACAGGACTGGAGCACTGGAGCCGTTGAGCGACACGAACTGGCTCTGGGTGACGGTATCGGTGTTCACGTGCCACCTCTCGCGGTCTTGGTTCGCGCTCCCGGCGCGAACTGGTCGGACAGCGATGAGATGTAAGCGGACGCCGAAAATGATGCGTCGCGGACGACTTTCACGCGATCGGCTGCAAAATCTTCCAACCTGTAACACGCGCGCCCACCCCGATCAGCCCCCGTTCAGGGGAACGGTCAGCCCCACCTTGACGCGGTCCATCGCGACGCTCGTCGTGAAGTGCCGCACCTCGCCGTTGTCGAAGAACATGCGGCGGGTGAACGCCTCGAACTCCCCCATGTCCCGGCACTGCACGACCAGGATGAAGTCCGCCGACCCCGTAACGTAGTAGCACTGTTGCACAGCGGAGTCAGCCAGCACCTGCTTCCGGAACGCCTCCAGCACCTCCAGCCGCTCGCGCTCCATCTCCACCATCACGATGAACGTCATGTGGACCCCGACCGACGCCGGATCGATCACCGCGACCTCACGCGAGATCACGCCGGCATGCCGCAACCGCTTGATGCGGCGCTGCACCGCGGCGGCGGACAGACCCACCTCGGCGCCGATCGCCTCGGCGATCGTGCGTGAGTCGTCCTGCAGGCGTTTCAGAATCTCGTAGTCGAGTTTGTCCAGGTCAGCGGCGGGCACCACCGCATCGTAACCACAACCCCGCCTGCGACGCGGCTCACGCAAGGGGTGCGAAGCGGATGTCGCCGGCATCTTCGCCGACAGCGAACCGCAGCAACCGCGCCCCCTCGTCCTCCAGCGCTGCCCTGTCCTTTGTGGAGAAACGCTCGTACGGCTCGATCTCCAGCGTCGCGGCGTTCCGCGACCGCGCGATCCGCCAGCTGCCCCGCACCAGCCCGTCGACCAGGATCGTCCCCGGGAACACCCCGTTCGGCACCCCGAACACCCGCTTGCGCGCGTCGTCGGGCAGCACCCGGGTCCGGTCGGTGTGGGACAGCAGCAGGTTGTCGAACTCGGCGATGAACCGCGGCGGGGCGGGCGTCGCCGGATCCGGGCGCGGCGCTTCGGGCAGGTCGAACACCTCCCGGCCCTGCTCGGTCCGGAACACGCGCAGCCGCGGACGCAACCGGTCGACCACTTCACCGAGCCGGGTCAGCCCGCTCCACGCCTGCACGTCCGCCACGCTCGCCGGCCCGAACGCCGCCAGGTACCGCGACACGAGCTCGTCCAGCGAGCCGTTCCGATCCAGCGGCCGGCCGAGCCAGTCCTCCGCCGTCGCCAGAGTTGTCCGCCCGCTGCGGCCCCACACCGCCCGCGGCGGGACCTGCACCAGCGGGAGCAGGCCGCGCGCCGCGTGGGCGAGCGCCGCAGGCGGCGTGTCCGGCCACTGCTCCGCAAGCCGTTTGCCCAGGGCGGCCGGGGTGTGCGGCTCCTCCGCCAGCACCGCACGCGCCCGGTCCGCGACCTCGCCCAGATCAAGCGGGGCAAGCGGTTTCTTGTACGCCGTGTTCGTGCGCAGATCCCGGTCGAACAGCGGCTGCACGAGCGGACGCAACCACAGGCAGTCCTCCGCCGTCACCAGGTGCACCGTGCCGCGCATCAACGCGATCCGGACCACCTGCCGGTCGAGCAGGAGCTGCCCGAGCTGCTCGGGCCGGAAGCCGTGCAGGCGTGACCACAGCCCGTAGTAGGGCGGGAACGGCGCCTGCGCCTGGAGTCCACAGAGGTGCCGGACGGCTTCGAGCGGTGTGACTTCCGCCGCCCGCAGCAGCAGTTGGCGGGCGAGCAGCGCGCGGTTGAGCGCCCGGGGCCCCAGCGTGTCCGGCATGACCGAACCCTAGAACCTACCGGTGACAGTTCTGGTCCGCGTAGTCCTTTAGTGGGCCGCTTTTGTGACCTGGAACACAACTCACCGGTCTACCCAGGGGTAGCCCCTACAAGTGTTGCATGCATGAAGGACACCACGCGGTCCTTGCCGGCCTGGGAGCCTGGCTGCCGCCGCGGGTGGTGGACAACGACGACCTCGCCCGGCATCTGGACACCTCTGACGAATGGATCCGCGCCCGCACCGGCATCGGTGAGCGCCGCATCGCCGACCCCGACACGTCCACAGTGGACATGGCCGTCGCCGCGGGACGGAACGCCTTGCGCAGCGCCGGCACCGACACGGTCGACGCGGTGGTGCTCGCGACCGCGACGCCCGACCAGCTCTGCCCGGCCAGCGCCCCGCAGGTCGCCTCGGCGCTGGGGCTCAGCGGTGTCGCCGCCTTCGACGTCAACGCCGTCTGCAGTGGCTTCATCTACGCCCTGGCCACGGCGGCGGGCATGATCGCCGGCGGGATGGCCGGCCGGGTGCTCGTCGTGGGCGCGGACGCCTTCAGCCGTTACTGCGACCCCGGCGACCGCACCACCGTGCCGATCTTCGGCGACGGTGCCGGCGCGGTCGTGCTGCGGGCCGGGACCGACGGCGAGCCCGGCGCGCTGGGCCCGTTCGACCTGCACAGCGAGGGTGAGAACGCCGACCTGCTGATCGTCCCGGCCGGCGGCGCGAAACAGCGCCAGTCGGACAACCCGCACGACTACTTCCTCACGATGCAGGGCACCGCGGTGTTCCGGCACGCCTGCGCGCGCATGGCCGAGTCGGCGCGCGCCGTGCTGGGCCGGTCCGGGCTGGGCGTCGGCGACGTGGACCGGTTCGTCGGTCACCAGGCCAACATCCGCATCCTGCAGGCCACCGCCAAGCAGCTGGGCATGGCGAACGACCGGGTGGTGGCGAACATCGAGCGCGTCGGCAACACGAGCGCCGCCTCGATCCCGCTCGCGCTGGCCGACGCCTGCGACGACGGCGATCTCCAGCCTGGTCACCGGGTGCTGCTGACCGCGTTCGGCGCCGGCCTGACGTGGGGTTCGACGCTGCTGACCTGGCCCGACGTCAAGCCGGGCGGCGAGGCCTAGTTCGTCCAGGTCTTCGTGGGCGTGTCCCGCCCGCGGAGCTGGATCGTCTCGTGGCGGGACCACCGCGCCTGCTCACTGGCCGTGGCCTGCGACCACAGGCTGTCGCTGGCGAGGGTGCGGCCGGGCACGTGTTTCGCGTGCTCGGTCAGCCGCGCCGCTTCGTTCACCGCGTCGCCGATGACCGTGTACTCGAGCCGGCTGCTGCTGCCCAGCTGCCCCGCGAACACCCGGCCCCACGCGACGCCGATGCCCAGGTCCAGCTCGCCCTCCTCGCGGACCGCGTCCCGGATGGCGCGTGCCGCGGACAGGGCGGCGGTCGCCGGATCGGACAACCGGGTCGGCGCGCCGAAGACGCACAACGCCGCGTCGCCCTGGAACTTGTTGACCAGCCCACCGCGTGCGTCGACGGCCGACACCACGTGGTCGAACAACCGGTTCAGCTTGCGCACGATCTCCTCGGGCGGCAGCCGGTAGGCCAGGGCGGTCGAGTCCACGACGTCGACGAACAGCGCCGCCACCTCCCGCACGTCGCCGCTGAGGGACGCCCCGTGCTCCAGGGCGTGCCGGGCGACGTCGATGCCGACGTGCCTGCCGAACAGGTCGCGTAGCCGGTCCTGTTCGCGCAGCCCGGCGACCATGCTGTTGACCGACACCTGGAGCGAGCCGATCTCGCTGGCGTCGTCGACCCGGACCGAAACGTCCTTGCGGCCGCGGGTGATCAGGCCGACCGCCATCCGCAGCCGGTGCAGTGGCGCGGCGACCGCCCGCGCGAGCAGCGCGGTGCCGAGCGCACCGGAGATGAGCCCGACGATCGACAGCATGATCAGGCTGGCGGTCTCGTCGGCGTTGCCGATGTTCGGCGGCGCGGCGACGATCAGCACCCCGAGCAGCGGAACGCCACTCGCCACGGCCCAGGTGATCGCGAGGCGCGACAGGACGCTGACCGAGACCGCGTTGCGCGGTGGGCTCACCTCGAGGGCGAGGATCAGGATCGGGCGCGCGACCCACTCCGCCGCCAGGTACATGAGGCCCACGGTGAGCAGCCCGCCGAGGCCGACGGCGAGGGTGACGCCCAGGGCGTCGAGCGCGGAGCCGAGGATGCTGGTGAGGGTGCCGAGGATGATCGTGCCGCCGAGCCAGAGGGTGCCGCTGACCAGTGCGAGGTCGCGCGGCAGGCGGAGCGCGCGGCGGGCTTCCGGCGGCGTCGGGCGGCGGCCCTGGGCGAACCAGACGGCGGTGCGGCGGTGCAGGATGGCCGACCACGCGGAGCCCACGAGCACCGACAGCAGGACGTAGGCGCCGGCGCAGGTGAGCAGGACCCAGGTGCGGGTGCCCATTTCGGCGGGGATGCCCTGGAGGAACAGCAGCAACCCGACGGCCGCGGCGCCACACACACTCGACCCGACGCCGAGCACCACGAACCCCAGCCCCGTGCGCAGCACCACGCGGAACTTCGCGAGCTGGGCGAGCTTCGGCACGCAGGTGATCGTATTGCCCCGGCGGGGGCGGGGCGCGTTGTTTCGGCGAGCGGTTCGGTGGGGGTGCCTCGGTGGCGCAGGGATGGGGCGCTGCGGCGGGCGGCGGTGTCCGGGCGG
>NZ_PQHW01000020.1 GCF_003385215.1 Amycolatopsis thermalba
GTCAGGGGGCGGATACCTATCGCCGGTCGGGGGCGGTGCAGGCGGAGGCGCTGGCGGGTGCGGCGGCGTTGGCGGATGGGATCTCCACCGGTGTGATGATCATGGGCACGGTGGTGGGTTTCGTGCGCGAGATGGTGCGCGACATCGTGGCCGAGCTGGTGGGGAAGCTGATCACGTGGGCGTTGGAGGCGGCGTGCACGTTGGGGTTTGCGACGCCGTTGATCGCGGCGCAGGCGACGGCGGCGATTTCGTCGGCGGTGACTCGGATTGCGGATTTCATCCGGAAGCTGGTCAAGACGATCGGGAACGTGTCGCCGCGGATCAGCCGGGTCATCGGCAAGCTGGATGAGATCATCCAGAAGCTGAGCAAGATCGGCCGCAAACTCGGCGGCGGTGATGGCACCACTCCTTCGGCCGCGTCCGGCGGTGGTGGGAAGGTCGACACGCCGGATCTGGACGGCCCGACCAGCCCGGATGCTCCCAACAGCCCCGACGGCGCGGACGGCACCCCGGGCGGCAGCCGGGCCGGCGGTGACGGTCCGTCGTCGGCCAGGGACTCGGCCGACGACCCGCGCAGGTCCGGCCAGGACGAGGACTCGACCTGCACGAACGGTGACCCGATCAACGTCTTCACCGGCGAGGTGATCCTGCCGCAGACCGACGTCGGCCTCCCGGCGGTCCTGCCGTTGACCGTGCGGCGGCGGCACGCCTCGGCGTACCGGCTCGGCCGCTGGTTCGGGCGGACCTGGGCCTCGACCTTCGACCAGCGGCTCGAGGTCGAGGACGACGGCATCTACTTCGTCACCGAGGACGGCCGCGTCCTGGTCTACCCGCATCCGGTGCGCGACGGTCAGCCCGTGTTCCCGGTCGAAGGCGCCCGCTGGCCGCTGGTCCGCACCGGGGACGAGTACGTCGTCACCCACCGGCAGAACCGCGAGCGGTACACCTTCGGGCCCGTCGCGGGCGCGCCGGCCGGTCTGCTGCCGCTGCGCTCGGTCGAGGGCCGGACCGGGCAACGGCTGGACTTCGAGTACGAGAACGGCGCTCCCCGCGAGCTCCGGCACTCCGGGAACTACCGGATCGCGATCAGCACGGAAGGCGGCCGGATCACGGCGCTGACCCTCCGCGGCACCGGCGGCGCGCCGGACGTGCCGCTGCTCCGGTACGCCTACGACGACGAGGGCCGTCTCACCGAGGTGTCCAACTCGTCGAACCGGCCGCTGACCTTCAGCTACGACCGCGCGGGGCGCCTCACCCGTTGGGTGGACCGCAACGGCGAGTGGTACGGCTTCCACTACGACGGCCTGGGCCGGTGCGTCCGGACCGAGGGCTCCGGCGGCGCGCACACCGGAACGCTGCGGATCGACCGGGACGCCCTCGTCTCGGTCTGGACCGACGCGGCCGGGCACGAGACGACCTACCGGTTCAACGAGCTGCGGCAGATCGTCGAGGAGGTCGACGCGCTCGGCGGCAGCACGTGCTCGGAATGGGACCGCTACGACCGGCTGCTGTCCCGGACGGACCCGCTCGGCCGCACCACGTCCTACACCTACGACGAGTCCGGCAACCTGGTCACCCTGACCCGCCCGGACGGCACCCAGCGGCTGTTCAGCTACGACAGCGACAACCAGCTGGTCGCCACGGTCGAGCCGACGGGCGCCGTGACGCGGCGGGACTACGACGAGGCCGGCAACCTCGTCGCGGTCACCGATCCGGTGGGCGCGGTGACCCGGTACCGGTACGACGAACGCCACCACCTGGCGGCGATCGTCGACCCGCTGGGCGGCGTGTACCGCGTGGACACGAACGAGGCGGGCCTGCCCATCGCCGTGACCGGTCCGGACGGCGCGGTGAACCTGTTCGGCCGTGACCAGTTCGGCCGGATCCGGTCCCGGACCGACCCGTCGGGCGCCACGACCACCTACACCTGGAGCGTGGAAGGGCTGCTGCTGTCGCGCACCGGTCCGGACGGCACGGTCGAGCGCTGGCAGTACGACGGCGAGGGCAACCAGACCGCCGAGGCGGGTGCCGCGGGCGAGCTGACGCACGTCGTCAGCACCCATTTCGACCTGCCCGCGGTGGTGTCGACCCCGGACGGGAACCGCCTGGAGTACACCTACGACGAGAAGATGCGCCCGGTCGTCGTGCGCAACGCGGCGGGCTCGGAATGGCGGTACGTCTACGACGCCGTCGGCAACCTCGTCCGCGAGACGGACTTCAACGGCCGGACGCTGGTCTACACCTACGACGCGGCGGGGCAGGTGGTGTCGCGGACGAACGGCGCCGGCGAGACCACGCGGTTCCGCCACGACCTCGTGGGCAACCTCGTCGAGCGGCAGACCGGGGACGCGCCGCGGGCCCGGTTCACCTACGACGCGGCCGGGCGGCTGGTGCGCGCCGTGAACGCCGACGCCGACGTGCGCTTCCAGCGCGACGCGGCCGGGCGGGTGGTGGCCGAAACGATCAACGGCCGCACCGTCGAGTCCCGCTACGACCTGCTCGGCAGGCCGGTGTACCAGCGCACCCCGACCGGCGCGGAGAGCCGGTGGAGCTACGACGCGGGCGGCCGGCCCTCGGTCCTGAGCGCCGCAGGCCGGACCCTGAGCTTCCGCTACGACACCGCGGGCCGGGAAGTGGAACGGTTGCTCGACACCGGGGTCTCCCTGGCGCAGGAGTGGGACGCGGGTAACCGCCTGCTCGCGCAGACGCTGTCCGCGGTGTCGGCGGGGGTTCCGTCGGTCCGGCGGATCCAGCACCGCGCTTACCGGTACCGCGCGGACGACCAGCTGGTGTCGGTCGCGGAGCAGATCGGGGGGCTGCGCGAGTTCGACCTCGACCCGGCCGGGCGGGTCGTCGGCGTCCGCGGCGCGGGCTGGGCGGAGCACTACGACTACGACCGCGTCGGCAACCTCCAGGCCGCGCACAGCCCGGGCGACCCCGAGACGAGCGGGCCGCGTCAGGTCAGCGGCACGTTGACGATCGCCGCGGGGAACGTCCGGTACGCCTACGACCGGCAGGGGCGCATGGTGCTCCGGCAGCGGAAGCGGTTGTCCGCGAAGCCGGACAACTGGCACTTCAGCTGGGACGGCGAAGACCGGCTGGTCGGTGTCGTCACGCCCGACGGGACGCGCTGGCGGTACGCCTACGACGCGCTGGGGCGGCGCATCAGCAAGCAGCGCCTGGCCGCGGACGGCCGCACCGTCGCCGAGCGGACCGATTTCGTCTGGGACGACACGGTCCTGGTGGAGCAGATCGAATCCGCGGGACGGACCAGGTCGTGGCACTGGCTGCCGGACACGCTGCAGCCGGTGAGCCAGACCGAGCGGGTCTGGCACGACCAGGCCTGGGTCGACCGCGAGTTCTACGGCATCGTCTCCGACCTGATCGGCACCCCGACGGAGCTGGTCGACCCCGCGGGCAACCTGGCCTGGCGGGCGAGCCGGACGGTCTGGGGCCAGGTCGCCGGTGTCGGCGTCGCGGACACGCCGCTGCGGTTCCCCGGGCAGTACCACGACCCGGAGAGCGGTCTGGACTACAACTACCACCGCTACTACGTGCCCGAACTCGGGCGGTACGCGAGCCAGGACCCGCTCGGCCTGGTCGCGGGGCCGAACCCGCAGGCGTACGTGCCGAACCCGATGACGTGGCTCGACCCGCTGGGGCTCGTGCCGTGCCGCGACTGCGACGCCCAGAAGGAAGAACTGCCCAAGGGCGACAACCGGTGGTTCGACCAGCGGCGGGAAGCGTTCAACGCGGCGCGCGACCGGGCCGGCATCCCCAACAGCGCGTCACCCGTCCGGCAGTGGACCGTCGGCGACAACCCGGCCCTGCAGGGGAGGGGCAACTACCACTACGACCCCGCGCCCGGCGCGCACGGCCGCTACTACGAGTACGAGACGCCGAACGGGCCACGGGTGATCGCGGAGCACACCGACGATCCGCGCGCGCCGCACCCGCACTTCCACGCCTACCAGCCGAAGGCGGGCCACGACGGGGTGGTGGTCGGCGAGAAGTACGACCGGGTCGGCGGCCCGCACCACTACTACTATGGGGATCATGCTCCGAGCTGGCCGGCGGGTGACTGAGCCGTGACCGAGTCCGCGCGGGACCGGCGGCTGCGGTTGCTGCAGGCGAAGAAGGCCGAGCAGCTGAAGGACCGTCTGTCCGCTTTCGACACCGGTGAGTTCGCGCAGTGGTCGGACTTCCCGCAGTGGCTCCGGGACGAGTTCGTCAAGACCCGCCGGACGACCGCCGAACCGGATTCGGTGCTGCCGGAGTCGGCGGACGACCGGGAGATCCGGGACTGGCAGTCGGAGTTCGCCGTCCGGGCCGGGCTGGACGGCCGGGTGTACGTGCTCACCGGCGTCGACGACTTCCCGTGGCTCTACTGCGCCGCGCGCGACGATCGGTGGGCCGACGAGATCGGCGTCGTGCTGGGGTACGGCTGGACGGCCATCGGCGCGGACAAGGACCGTCTCGTGGTGTTCTACGAGGAGGAGTACGAGTACCAGGCGTTCCTGGTGGCTCCCGGGCACCTCCGGGACGGCGACGGCCGCCTGCTGTAGCGGGAGTCTCACCTGCGGCTCGACGAGTCCGGAGGCCGTCGTCACAGCGGTAGCCTCCCTGGTGGAGGTTGTGATGGATTCCCCGACATTGGTGGCCGCCCTGCGGCGGGTCGTGCCTGCTGAGCACGTGGTCGACGACTCGGTCGTGGTCGAGTCCTACCTGCAGGACCACGCGGAGTGGGCCGAGTACGGGCAAGCCGCCGCGGTGGTGCGGCCGCGCGGGACCGGCGAGGTGCGCGACGTCGTGCGGTTCGCGGGCGAGCACGGGATCCCGGTGGTGCCCCGCGGGGCTGGGACGGGCCTGTCCGGCGGGGCGAACGCCGTCGACGGCTGCATCGTGATCTCGTTCGAGGCGATGGATTCCGTTCTGGAGATCGACCCCGCCGAGCGGCTCGCGGTCGTGCAGCCGGGCGTGATCAACGACGACCTGCGGGCGATCTGCGCCGAGCAGGGGCTGTGGTACCCGCCGGACCCGGCGAGCGCGCCGTGGTCGACGATCGGCGGGAACGTGGCCACCAACGCCGGTGGGCTGTGCTGCGTGAAGTACGGCGTGACGCGGGACTACGTGCTCGCGCTGGAGGTCGTCACCGGGCGCGGCGAGGTGGTCCGCCTGGGCCGGCGCACCGCGAAGGGCGTCGCCGGGTACGACCTGTGCGGGCTGATGGTCGGCTCCGAGGGCACGCTCGGCGTGATCACCGAGGTGACCGTGCGGCTGCGGCCGCGGCGCGAGCCGGAGCGCACGATCGCCGGGTACTTCGACTCGGTGATCGCCGCGGGTGAGGCGGTCAGCGCGGTGTCCGCGTCCGGGGTGATCCCGTCCGCGCTGGAGCTGGTCGACCGGCACTGCCTGGAGGCGGTCGACGCGTGGAAGAACATGGGCCTGTCCACGGAGGCGAACGTGGTGCTCCTGGGCCGCGTCGACACCCCTGGTCACGCGGGCGAGGAGGAGGCCCGCACGATCCTGCGGTGCTTCGAGCAGGCCGGCGCGAGCTGGGCGGCGCTGTCCACGGATGAGCAGGAGGCCGAAGCCCTGTTCGACGCCCGGCGCCTGGCGTACCCCGCGCTGGAGCGGCTGGGCCCGGTGCTCACCGAGGACGTCTGCGTGCCGCGAGCGCTGGTGCCGGAGATGCTGGCGCGGATCGAGAAGGCAGCCACCGAACACGACACGCTGATCGCGAACATCGCCCACGCCGGCGACGGAAACCTCCACCCGCTACTGATAACCCCCATCGGCGACGACGCAGCAAGGCGACGCGCACAGGCGGCGTTCGAGGACATCATCGCGGACGCGGTCGAACTGGGCGGCACGGTGACGGGGGAGCACGGAATCGGGTTGCTGAAGCGCGGCGGCTTGCGGCGCGAGGTGAGCCCGGAGGTGCTGGAGCTGCACCGGGCGGTGAAGGGCGCGCTCGACCCGCTGGGGATCCTGAACCCGGGGAAGGTTTTCGTCTAGAAGGGGATCGGTGGCTGCCCGCGCGGCAGCCCTGCAAACCGCAAGCCGGCAACGCGACTGGCCCCGGCCCAAAGCTGCCCGCGCGGCAGCCCTGCGAACCGCAGCCCGGCAACGCAACAGCACCGACTACCCCAACCAGACCTCCCCCGCCCCCGATCCACAGCCGGTCTTTGGTCGCCGATCAGGCGTGTCAAGGTACTCTTTCCCGCCTTGACACGCCTGCTCGGCGACTGAAACACAATCAGGCATCGGGGGCGGGGGTGGTCGTAAGGTGACCGTTCGGCGCCGTAGGCGCTCCCGCCCGCAGGGCGGGCTCGTCGCCTGCCCAACGTCACCTCTAAAGATCAAAAGATGTCCTCGCCGGACGGGCAGGCTCCGGGATGACGGGGGACCGTTGTTATCTCACCTCGGGCAGGTGGTCGCTGTGTGGTCATCCCGTCGCCTTCCGGTTTGTGCATATCACCTTGAGCCAGGGCCGCAAGGTTGCGTAGCTCGGCTGCCGGTGAGCGGGGAGGTTGCGGCCCTGGCTCAAAGTGATCGTCACGTGTCAGGCGACGGGATGACCACCCAGCTACCTTGGGTTTGCTCCGCTGCCGCGGCCGGTGAGATCGTGGCGGGGTGAGGGAACGTGCGCTCGCGGCCCTGGCGGGCCTTGCCATCGGGGATGCGCTCGGCATGCCCACCGAAGGGTTGTCCCCGGCCGAGATCGTGCCCGTCACCGGCTTCGCGGCGGCTCGGGGGTTGCCGGCCGGTGGGGTCACCGACGACACGCAGCAGGCGGTGATCGTCGCGCGGTTGTTGATCGATGGGGATGGGCGGATCGATCCGCACCGGCTCGCGGATGCGCTCCTGGCGTGGGAGCGCGACCTGCGCAGCCGCGGCATCCGGGGGCTGCTCGGGCCCTCCACGCGCGCCGCGCTCAACGCCGTCGCCGCGGGGGCCTCCCTCGAAGAGGCCGGCAAGCACGGCACCACGAACGGCGCGGCCATGCGCATCGCCCCCGTCGGGATCGCCACTCCGGCCGACCTCGGCCGGCTCGTCGACAGCGTGGTCGAGGCCAGCTGGGTCACCCACAACACCGGCGTCGCCCTGGCGGGGGCGGCCGCGGTCGCCGCGGCGGTCAGCGCGGGGATCGACGGCGCGAGCCTGCCCGAGGCCATCGACTTCGCCGTCGCGGCCGCGGAACTGGCCGCCCAGCGGGGGAACTGGGTCGCGGCCGGGGACGTCGCCGCCCGGATCCGGTGGTCCCGCACCATGCCCGCCGCCGACATCCCGGCCCTGATCGGCACCAGCGTCGCCACCCAGGAATCGGTGCCCGCCGCGTTCGCGGTCCTGCACCACGCCGAAGACCCGTGGCACGCCTGCCGCACCGCCGCGAGCCTCGGCGGGGACACCGACACCATCGCCGCCATGGCCGGCGCGATCGCGGGCGCCTGCACCGGAGCGGACGCGTTCCCCGAGGACGCCGTCCGCACGGTCACCGAGGTCAACGACCTCCCGCTGCCGGAGCTGGCCGACGGTCTGCTGAAACTGCGCGCCAGAACCGGATGAGCGCCTCGGCCGTCTCCTGTGGACGGTCCAGCTGCACGCAGTGCCCCGCGCCGTCGATGCCGACCGCGTCCCGGCCGAAGCGGCGAGCCAGGCGCTGGTACTCCTCGTGCGAGCCGGTGAACTCGTCGTCCATGCCGTGCACGAACAGCAACGGCACCCCGGACCCGGCCAGCTCACCGACCCCCGCCCGCGGACCGCACAACAGCCGCGGGAACCCGATGAGGTGACCGGTGCGGGTGGTCGACAACCGGGTGGTCATCAGGTCCAGCCGGTCCGGCTCGGCACGGGCCCAGTGGTCGATCAAGCCACGCAAGCCCGCGGCCCCCTCGGTGGCCACCGCGTCGGCGCACCAGGTGAGGAACGCGGTCTCCTTGTCCGAACCGGACAGCAAGCTGCCCAGCGGCGCGAAACTGCGCACTACCCGCGGCGCGGCGACGACCGCGGCGTTCGCGACCGCGGCGCCCGCGCAGTGCGCCACCACGTGCGCCGGCTCGCCCTCGCCGACCTCGCCGATCACCGCCAGCAGGTCCTGCGCCATGCCCGGCAGCGTGTAGGCGCTCGGGTCGTCGGGGCCCGGGCTCTCGTGCTGGCCGTGGTGGTCGACCGCCCACGCCGCGTACCCCGCGGCGGCCAGCAGCGGCAACAGCGGCGCGAAGTCCTCTTTGGACCCCAGATACCCGCCGACCAGCACCACCGGCTCCCCGGACCCGGCCCGGTGCGCGGCGAACCGGCCGCGGTCGGTCTCCAGCACGACGCTCCGCACCGGGCTTTCCAGCGTGGTCACAGCGCGGCTCCGTCCCGGATCGCGGTCTTCTCGATGACGTCCGCGGCCTCCACCGCCCCGCCGCACGCCCGCACGATCTCCCGCATACCCCGCACGTTCGCCGCGATCCCCGCGTCGGACGACACCCGCAGCACCGCGTTGTGCAGCGCCTGCGCCGACACCTCCGCGCGGTCGAGCGTCACGCCCAGGCCCAGCTCGGTCAGCCGGGCCGCGTTCAGCCGCTGCTCGGCCATCTGCGGGACCGCGACCATCGGCACGCCGTGGTGCAGGGCCTCCAGCAGGCTGCCCATCCCGGCGTGCGTGACGAACGCCGACGCGGCGGCCAGCACGTCCAGCTGCGGCACCATCGGAGCGACCTCGACACCGTCCGGAACCGGCCCGAGCGCCGCCGGATCGACGTGCCGCCCGATCGCCATCACGGTGTGCCACCCCAGGCCCGCGGCCATGTCGAGGCACGCGCGGAAGAACCCGGGCTGGTCGGTGAAGCACGAGCCGAGCGAGATCAGCAGCACCGGTTTGCCCACCGGAGGGCGCCAGGACCCCTGGAACGACCGGTCGCCCAGCGCGGGACCGGCGAAGGTGTGCTCCGGCCCGAGCAGTTCCGGCGAGATCTGGAACGCCCGCGGCACGAACACCACCTTCGGGTCGTCCATCGCCTGGAACTCCTCGACCGAACAGCCGAGCCCCTGGTCGTCGAGGAACCGCTGGAACCGCTGGTACACCGGCAGCTCCGACACGCTCGTCACGCCGAACGCGATGCGCTCCCAGCCGGGGAACAACGCGTGCGTCGGCGAGAGCTGCACCATCGGCACGCCCAGCTTGCGCGCCAGGACCTTGCCCGCGAACGCGACGAAGTCGTAGGCGATCACGTCCGGAAGATCATCGAGCGTTTCCAGCACGGGGAGTGCCGCCTGGGCGTCCCGGTGGTACATCTCCACGCCCGCCATCAGGTCCTCCGGCGGCGGGCCGCCGTCCCGGACGTCCGGCAGCACCACCGGTTCCGCCCCGGCCGCGCGCACCTGCGGGACGAAGTCCGCGCCGACCGCGTAGCTCACCCGCCAGCCACGGGACACCAGCTCGGACACCACGGCGAGCGTGGGGTTGACGTGCCCGTGGTCGGCGACGTTGACGAACAGGACGTGCTTCACCGCGCCACCCCGCAGACGACGTGCTCGACCGGGGTGCAGTAGGGCAGGCCGGACAACGGTTCCCCGGCGAAGAACCGCAGCGCGAGGTCCACGACCTCGGCCGGCCGTTCCAGGTGCACGAGGTGGTCGGCGTCGTGGATCGCGGTGAACCTGGCGTCGGCGCACCTCGCCGCGGCCTCCCGGCTCAGCCGCGGGGTGGTCAGCGGATCGTGCTCGCCGGTCGTGACCAGCACCGGGACGGGCAGGACGCGGCCGTCGTCGCCGGGGTGGTCCAGCAGCCGCCGCGTGTTGTCCAGGTACTTGGCGATGTCGGCGTCGGTCATCGCGCCCACCAGGCCGGTCAGGCACCGGCGGACCGCGGCCTGCCGCCGCACGCCCGGCTCGCGGCTCAGCATCAGGTCCAGCACCTCGGCGGTGAACTCCGCGTGCCTGCCCTGTTCGGCCAGCTCGACGCTGCGGGCGATGCGGGTGCGCAACCGGCCGGTCACGTGCGTCATCGTGCCCACCAGCAGTAGCCGGCGCACCCGTTCCGGACGCAGCTGCGCCCACCGGTGCGCGACACCGCTGCCGTAGGAGGCGCCGACCACGTGCACCGGCTCGGGTGCGACGTGGCCGAGGAGGTGGTTCAGCGCGCCGGCGAGGAAATCCACGCCGTACTCGGGCGGCAGCCGGTCCGCCGCGCCCCAGCCGGGGAGGTCGACGGTGATCACGTCGGCGTGCCGGAGCAGGTCGCGTTCCACCCGGCCCCACGCGTCCTTGTGCTGGAACGCGCCGCCCACCAGGACGATCGGCGCGAGTCTGCCGCCCCCGCGCACGATGCGGCCCGCGTACTCGAATCCGCCGAACGTGAGCGGGACGGTTTCCTGCCGGATGGTCGTTGCCGTCACAAGCGATCTTCCTCGGGTGGTCGGTTTCGGGTCCGCCACGTAATCACGTCGTGGCGATCGGGCGCGCCACGGAAACTCCATCGAGCCAACTTGACCACTCGCGCGTGTGACCGTCACGCAAGAGGGCTTCCACCATGCGGAAGGCCGGTCGTATCAGCGGCGGCACACGATCAAGGATGGAACCGACGGAGTCAGCGCCGCCCCCCCGAGGGAGCCGCCGTGGACAGGGCCTTGCGGAGACCGACTCCCATGACGGCGGCGGGGCGGTTGCTCGACGCGTTCACCCCGGGCCGCAGCCTGCTGACGTGGAGCGAGATCAGCCGCCGCGCCGGGCTTTCCCTGACCACCGCGCACCGGCTCGCCGGTGAGCTGGTGAACTGGGGCGCCCTCGAACGTGACGACGACGGCCGCTACCGCATCGGGCTGCACCTGCTGGAGCTGGCCGCGCTCGCGCCGCGCGGGCTGGAGCTGCGTGAGCTGGCCCAGCCGTTCCTGGGGGACCTGTTCCACTCCACGCGGGCGCACGTGCACCTGGAGGAGCAGCTGACGCCGGAGGCGGTGGCGATCGCGGCACCGATCCGCGGCCAGGGCGACGAGGTGGTCGCCACGCTGGGGACTGGTGGTGCACCTCGACGAGTGCGAGCCGCGGGCCGTGGTGCCGGTGATGACCGCCGCGGCCCGCGGGCTCTCGCGAGCGCTGGGCGCGCCGTCGGCGGCGGATGTGCGGGGCGTGGTGCGCGGGCGGTGATCCACCGGGGCGCCTCGAACGCCGCGTCCGCTCCCTCGACGACCGCACCGAGGCGCACCTCGTCGCGTTTCCCGGCGAGCGGGAGTTCGCGGCGGCCTCACTTCCCGAAACCCGCCGTCAGGCCGCTGACCAGCTGCCGCCGCCCGAGCACGTACAGCGCCAGCACCGGCAGCGTCGAGAGCACGACCGCCGCCAGCACCGCCGGGATGTTCACCCGGAACTGCCCCTGGAACGACCACAGCGCGAGCGGCAGCACCCGCTGGTCCGGGCTCTGCGTGAGGATCAGCGGGAACAGGAACCCGTTCCACACGTTGAGCCCGTCGTACACCGCGACCGTCACCACGGCCGGCCGGATCATCGGCAGCACCAGGCTGAACAGCATCCGCCAGTCCCCGGCCCCGTCCACCCGCATCGACTCGAACAGCTCGTTCGGCACGTCCCGCAGGAAGTTCGCCAGGATGATCACCGACAGCGGGATCGCGAACGCCACCGACGGCAGGATGATCGCCAGCAGCGTGTCGTACAGCTGCGCCCGCGTGATCAGGTAGTACACCGGGATGATCGTCGCCTGGATGGGGATCGCCAGGCCCAGCAGGTAGCCGCGGTAGGTGAACCGCGAGAACCACGTCGTGCCGCGCACCACGTAGTAGGCGGCCATCAACGCCACTGCGACGGCGATCGCGACCGTCGCCAGCGTCACCACCACGCTGTTGGCGAAGTACCGCCAGAAGTCGTTGCGCAGCACCAGCTCGTACGCGCTCAGCGTCGGCGGAGCGGGCAGCGACAACGGGTTCGCGTCGTAGAACCCGCGCTGGTTGCGCAGGCTCGTCACCACCACGTAGTACACCGGCACCAGCACGATCGCCAGCCAGGCGAAACCGGCCAGGCCACCCAGGTAGTTCGGACGGGTCCGCATCACGCCCCCTCCAGCTGGCTGCCGCGGCGGAAACTCGACAGCTTCGACAACCCCAGCGCCAGCGCGAGCCCGGCGACCACCAGCAGCACGGCCAGCGTGCTGGCCCGCCCCATGTCGTTGCCGGAGAACCCGGACAGGTACATGTCCAGCGGCAGCATCCGCGTCGCGTCCCCGGGGCCGCCGCCGGTCAGCACGAACACGAGGTCGAAGTAGGTCAGCGAGCCGACCAGCATCATCGTCGACGACGTGATGATCGTGTAGCGCAGCTGCGGCAGCGTGATGTGGAAGAACTGCCGCACCCGCCCGGCGCCGTCCAGCTCGGCCGCCTCGTACAGCGACCTCGGGATCTGCCGCACCCCGCCCTGGTAGAGCAGCGTGTGGAACGGCACGAACTGCCAGGCGATCACGAAGACCACCACGTACAGCGCCAGCGTCGGGCTGCCGAGCCAGTCCTGCGACAGGAAGTCCAGGCCGAACGCCCTGCTGGCGCCGAAGTTCGGGTCCAGCAGCGCCTTGAACGCGATCGCGATGGCCGCCGCGGACAGCAGCATCGGCAGGAAGTACAGCACGCCGAGCACCGCGCGGTACCGGCCGCGCCCGGCGATCAGCACCCCCAGCAGCAGCGAGATCGGCGTCTGCACCAGCCAGCTGACCACCATCACCTGCACCGACAGCCAGATCGCGTGGTAGGTCACCGGATCGGCGAGGGCCGCCGCCCAGTTCGCCAGGCCGGCCCACGACGGGTCGCCGATGCCGTCCCACTCCATGAAGCTCAGCACCGCGACCCCGCCCAGCGGCACGATCGCGAACACCGCGAAGAACGCCAGCGCCGGCACCGCCATCAGCGGGCTCGGGCCGGTGCGCAGCCGGCCCCGGCCGGGCGCCGGCGTGCGTGCCGGCGCCCGGTCCCGCCGTTCGAGCACGGTGCTCATCGCCCGATCGTCGCGTTCATGTTGGCGGAGAACTGTTCCGGCGTGATCTGCTTGAGGAACAGCTGCTCCAGGTTGGTCAGCAGCGCGTCGGCCTGGCCCGGGGACAGCGCCTGGTCCCAGGACAGCTGGAAGTTCGGCGCCTTGCTCGCCATTTCGTACACATAGGACAGGTACTGCGGGTCCTCGGTCTTCGCGAGCTTGTCCTCGATGCCGGTGAGCGGCGGCACCGATCCGCCGGCGAGCAGCGAGTCGACGTAGGAGTCGTTCATCAGGTCCTCGCGCAGGTACCGCAGCGCCGCCTGCTTCTGCTCCTCGCTCGCGGTGGCCGAGACGGACCAGTAGTTGGCCGGGTTGCCGACGATGTTCGCCGGATCGCCCTTGCCGCCGGGCACGGTGGGGAAGGTCGTCCAGCCGAGCTTGCCGCCGGCGATGAACTCGGGGTCGGCCTGCTTGATGGTGGGGAAGGCCCAGGAGCCCATCAGGTACATCGCGGCCTTGCCGGTGAACAGCAGCGCGGTGTCGGCGTTGCTGTCGGTCGCGATGGAGTTGAAGCCGCGGACGAAGCCGCCGGCGTCGACCAGCTGCTGGATCATCGTGTTGGCGCGGATGATCGCCGGATCCGACCAGGCGCCCGGCTTGTTCGCGGCGATGTTGTCGAACACCTCGGGTCCGCCGATGCGGTCGACGAGGTACTCCTCCCACATCAGCTGCGGCCACTTGCTCTGCCCGCCCAGCGCGAACGGCGCGATGCCGGCCGCGGTGAAGCGTGGCACCAGGGCCATCAGGTCGTCCCACGTCTTCGGCGGTTGCGCGCCGATGGAGTCGAACAGTTCCTTGTTGTAGAACAACACGACCGGCTGCATGCCGTTGTTCGGCACGGCGTAGGTCTTGCCGTCGATCACCCCGGTGCGGGCGACCGAGGGCAGGAAGCGGTTCACGAACGCCGGGTCGTTCGCGGCCTCACCGGACAGGTCCATGATCTTGCCGGAGTCCACCCAGGACTTCAGCAGGCCGCCGCTCCAGCTGAAGACCAGGGTCGGAGCCTCGTTCGCGCCGATCGCGGTGCGGATCTTCTGCTTGTAGGCGTCGTTGCCGAAGTACTGCGCGTCGATGCCGGAGGATTCGAAGGACGTCCGGAACGTCTGTTCGTCACCGCCGGTCAGCGCCCACGCGGTGGCGCCGTTGCCGCCGGCGGGGCCGCTGGAGCCGCACGCGGTGGTGAGGGAGAGAACCGCGGCCAGCCCGGCCGCGATCACGGCGGTGCGCCGCTTGACCAGTGTCATGATGCGCCTTCCCCATCGAAGGTCCGAAAGTTTTCGGAAACACTCTGGTGTGTGTCGGAAGATATTCCGCCGGTACCGGGGCGTCAAGAGCTGTTTCGCCAAGGAAAATAGCGTTATAGTCGCCTGAAACTTTTCGGCAACAACCTGGTTGGAGGGTGCGGTGCCTGCCGGTTCCCAGCGCGCGACGCTCGCGATGGTCGCGGAAGCCGCCGGGGTTTCGCTGCCGACGGTGTCCAAGGTGCTCAACGGCCGCGGCGACGTGGCCGCGGCGACCCGGCAGCGGGTTCAGGACGTGCTCAGGGAACTGGGCTACGTGCCGCAGTCCGGGCGGCGCACGGTCGGCCCGGCGCGCGTGGTGGACCTGGTGTTCGACGACCTGGTGAGCCCCTACTCGCTGGAGGTCCTGCGCGGGGTCACGGAGGCAGGCGCGGAAACCGGGGTGGACGTCGTGGTCGGGCGGCTGCCCGAGGAGGGGGACGACGACTGGGCGCGGCGCCTGCGCCTGGCCGGGCGCGAGGGGCTGATCGTGGTCACCTCCGAGCTGACCCGCGCCCAGGTCGAGGGTTTCGACCGGGCCGGGTTGCCGCTCGTGGTGATCGACCCGCTGAACCTGCCGCGCGTCGAGGTGACCAGCGTCGGCGCGACCAACTGGAACGGCGGGGTGTCGGCCACCGAGCACCTGCTGCGGCTGGGCCACCGCCGCATCGCCTACGCGGGCGGGCCGGTGCAGGCCTCGTGCAGCCAGGCCCGCCAGCACGGCTACCGCGCGGCGCTGGAGAACGCCGGTGTCACCGTCGATCCGCGGCTGATCCTGCACGGCGCCTTCGGCTACCCGGACGGCCTGGAGATGGGCGGCCGGCTGCTCGACCTGCCGGAACCGCCGACCGCCGTGTTCGCCGGCAGCGACGCGACCGCGCTGGGCGTGATGGAGGCCGCGCGGCGGCGGGGCCTGCGCGTGCCCGAGGACCTGTCCGTGGTCGGGTTCGACGACACCATGCTCGCCGAGCTGGCCACGCCCGCGCTGACCACCGTGCGGCAGCCGCTGCAGGACATGGGCCGCGTCGCGTTGCGCACCCTGACGCGCCTGGCCGCGGGCGAAACCCTCGACTCACACCACGTGGAGCTGGCCACCAACCTGGTGGTGCGCGATTCGACGACGAACCTGCGAGGAGCACCATGACGGAACCGACCTGGCGGAACAGCGCGCTGCCCGCCGCCGCCCGAGCCGAGGCGCTGCTGGCGGAGATGACCCTCGAGGAGAAGGTGGCGCAGCTGGGCAGCGCGTGGCCAGGCAACGAGCAGCTGAACGGCAACGTCGCGCCGATGCAGGACGTGTTCGCGCGCGGCGGGGTGCCGTTCGAACAGGCGCGGGAGAACGGCATCGGGCACCTGACGCGGGTGTTCGGCACGGCGCCGGTCAGCGCGGCCGAAGGCGCGGCGCGGGTCGAGGCGCTGCAGCGGGAGATCGTCGAGGAGACCCGGCTGGGCATCCCGGCGATCGTGCACGAGGAATGCCTGACCGGCTTCACCACCTACGGCGCCACGGTGTACCCGGCGGCGCTGGCGTGGGCGGCGACGTTCGACCCGGAGCTGGTCGAGCGGATGGCGTCGGCGATCGCGGAGGACATGCGCAACTGCGGGGTGCACCAGGGGCTCTCCCCGGTGCTGGACGTCGTGCGGGACTACCGGTGGGGCCGGGTCGAGGAAACCCTGGGCGAGGACCCGTACCTGGTCGGCACGCTGGGCGCGGCATACGTGCGGGGCTTGGAGCGCAACGGCATCATCGCCACGCTCAAGCACTTCGCCGGGTACTCGGCGTCGCGCGCGGCCCGCAACCACGCGCCGGTGTCGATCGGCCCGCGGGAGCTGCGGGACGTGATCCTGCCGCCGTTCGAGATGGCGATCCGCGAGGGCGGGGCGCGGTCGGTGATGAACGCCTACGTCGACCTCGACGGGGTGCCCGCCGCGGCGAACGTGCCGCTGCTG
The DNA here is from genome assembly GCF_003385215.1 of Amycolatopsis thermalba. Taxonomy (GTDB): domain Bacteria; phylum Actinomycetota; class Actinomycetes; order Mycobacteriales; family Pseudonocardiaceae; genus Amycolatopsis_E; species Amycolatopsis_E thermalba. The sequence goes on from NZ_PQHW01000020.1 coordinate 16,254, forward strand.
ACCGGGATCCTGCGGGACGAGTGGGGTTTCGAGGGTGTGGTGGTGTCCGACTACTGGGCCATCGCGTTCCTGGGCAGCATGCACCGGGTCGCCGACAGCACCGGCCAGGCCGGGGCGCTCGCGCTGGCCGCGGGCATCGACGTGGAGCTGCCCGACACCCTCTGCTACGGCAAGGAACTCGTCGAGCTGGTGCGCTCCGGCGAGGTGCCGGAGTCCCTTGTGGACCGCGCGGCCGGTCGGCTGCTGCGGCAGAAGGCCGAGCTGGGCCTGCTCGACGCGGACTGGGCGCCGCGGGCGCGTCCGGTGGACCTGGACTCGCCGCGCAACCGGGCGATCGCGCGGGAGCTGGCGGAGAAGTCGGTGGTGCTGCTGTCCAACGACGGCGAGTTGCCGTTGCGCGCGAAGCGGATCGCCGTGGTCGGCCCGTGCGCGGACGATCCGCTCGCGTTCATGGGCTGCTACTCCTACCCGAACCACGTGCTGCCGCGGTATCCCGGGCACGGCATCGGGGTGGCGGCGCCGTCGCTGCTGGAGTCGCTGCGCGCGGAACTGCCGGACGCAGTGATCACCTCGGCGGCCGGCTGCCCGATCCGCGACGAGGACCGGTCCGGTTTCGCCGAAGCAGTGGAAGCCGCGCGGGACGCCGACGTGTGCATCGCGGTCGTTGGCGACCGGGCGGGCCTGTTCGGCGAGGGCACCTCCGGCGAGGGCTGCGACGCGCCGGACCTGCGGCTGCCCGGCGTGCAGGACGAGCTGCTGACCGAACTGCTCGCGACCGGCACGCCGGTGGTGGTGGTCGTGGTGTCCGGGCGGCCGTACGCGCTGGGAAACCACACGGGGGCGGCGGCCCTGGTGCAGGCGTTCATGCCCGGCGAGGAGGGCGGCCCCGCGCTGGCGGCTGTCCTGTCCGGACGGACGAACTTCGGCGGACGGCTCCCGGTGCAGGTGCCGCGGGTGGCCGGCGCGCAGCCGAGCACCTACCTGCAGCCGCCGCTGGGCGGCAACAGCGAGGGCATCAGCAACCTCGACCCGAGCCCGCTGTTCCCGTTCGGGCACGGCCTGTCCTACACCACGTTCGAGTACTCCGACCTGGCGTTGAGCGCCCGCGAGGTGCCCACCGACGGCGAGGTCGAGGTCTCGGTGCGGGTGCGCAACACCGGTGACCGCGCCGGGGACGAGGTGGTGCAGCTGTATGTGCGCGACGTGCTGGCGCAGGTGACCCGCCCGGTGCGGCAGCTGGCCGGGTTCGCGCGGATCACCCTGGCGGCCGGGGAGAGCCGGACCGTGGTGTTCCGGCTGCACGCCGACCGGCTCGCGTTCACCGGACTGGACCTGCGCCGGATCGTCGAGCCGGGCACGATCGAGGTCTTCGCCGGCCGCTCGGCGGGTGACCTGCCCTGCCACGCCACGTTCGAGCTGACCGGCCCGGTGCGCGAGGCCGGGCCCGACCGCGTGCTGACCACCCCGGTTCACTCGCCGGGTGACACGAGCCCGGTCTCGTAGGCGAGGACGACGGCCTGGGCGCGGTCCCGCAACGCCAGCTTGGCGAAGATGCGGGCCACGTGCGTCTTGACCGTCGCCTCGCTGAGCGTCAGCTCCGCGGCGATCTCGGCGTTCGACCGGCCCCGCGCGACGAGGGTGAGGACCTGGAGTTCGCGCGGGGTCAGGACGGCCAGGTCGCGGTGCAGCGCCGGGCGCGGTTGCCCCGCGGCGAAGCGCTCCACCAGCCGCCGGGTGATCGACGGCGCCAGCAGCGCGTCACCGGTGCCGACCAGGCGCACCGCGGCCACCAGGTGCTCGGGGGTGACGTCCTTGAGCAGGAAGCCGCTGGCCCCGGCGGCGAGGGCGTCGTAGACGTAGCGGTCGAGGTCGAAGGTGGTCAGCATGAGCACCCGGCAGCCGGGGGAGCGGGCCAGGATGCGGCGGGTCGCCTCCAGGCCGTCCATCGCCGGCATGCGGATGTCCATGAGCACGACGTCGGGGTCCAGGTCGCGGACGGTGGCGACGGCTTCCGCGCCGTCCGCCGCCTCGCCGACCACGTCGATGCCGCCGGAGGCGAGGATCATCCGGAAGCCGGTGCGCACCAGCGCCTGGTCGTCGGCGATCACCACGCGCGGTTCGGTCACGGCCGTTCCAGAGGGATCTTCGCCCGCACCCGGAACCCGCCGCCGAGGCGCCGCCGGGCGTCCAGGTCGCCGCCGAAGACCGCCACGCGCTGCCGTAGCCCGAGCAGACCGCGTCCCTCCTCGGTCTCGCCCGGCCACGCCGGCGCGTCCCCGGTCAGCACGCTGGGGCCGCTGTTGCGCACTTCGACCCGCAGGTAGCGGTCGGCGTAGCGCACGGTCACCTCGGCCTGCCGCCCGTCGCCGTGCTTGAGTGCGTTGGTGAGCGCCTCCTGGATGATCCGGTACGCCGTCAGGTCCACGCCCGAGGGCAGCGGCCGCGGTTCCCCGGACACGCGGACCTCCACCGGCAGCCCGGCGAACGCGATGCGGTCGATGAGCGGGCTGAGCCTGCTCAGGCTCGGCTGCGGGGACAGGTCGGCGTGCTCGTCCCCGTCGGCAGGTGGTGCGAGCACGCCGAGCAGGGTCCGCAGCTCGGTCATCGTGTCCCGGCCCGCCGCCTCGACCGCTTCCAGCGCCGTCGCGGCCTGCCCGGGTTCGGTCGCGAGCACCCGGCGCGCGGCCCCGGTCTGCACCACCATGACGCTCACGTTGTGGCTGACGATGTCGTGCAGCTCCCGCGCGATCCGGGCCCGTTCGGCGTCCACCGCGCTGCGTGCCGCGCTTTCCCGTTCGCGCTCCAGCAGCCAGCCGCGTTCCTCCAGTGCTCTGGCGAACGCCCGCCGCGCGCAGGCGCGCCGGACCGCGAGCACCGCGGCCACCAGGCACGCCACCGCCGCGACAACCGGTTCCACCACGGGGCAACTCTTCCAGGACAGCGCGCGATCCGCATCCACCTCCGGACTACATCCCCGGGATGACCCGCGCGGCGGGTTACCTCCCCGGGCCGATGCCCGCACCGGGCCGCGGCCCGCAGGATGGCCGCTGTGACCAGAGATGACGGCGCGGTCGTGCGGCTGACCGCCGTGCGCAAGGAATACAGCGACTCGGTTGCCCTGGACGGGATCTCCCTGGAGATCCACGCCGGGGAGGCGGTCGCGGTGATGGGACCCTCCGGCAGCGGCAAGTCCACGCTGCTGAACCTGGTGGCCGGGCTGGACCGCCCGACCTCCGGCACGGTGGTCGTGCACGGCGAGGACCTGGGGAAGCTGAACGAGACCGGGCTGGCGCTGTTCCGCCGCCGCCGGATCGGCATGATCTTCCAGTTCTTCAACCTGCTCGACGACCTGCCCGCGCTGGACAACGTGGCGCTGGCCGCGCAGCTCACCGGCACCCCGGCGGGCCAGGCACGCAAGCGTGCGCTCGAACTGCTCGGCGAACTGGGCATCGCCGGACGGCGCAACGTCTACCCGGCCCGCCTCAGCGGCGGTGAGCGGCAGCGCGTCGCGGTCGCCAGGGCGCTGATGAACCGGCCCGCGCTGCTGCTGGCCGACGAGCCGACCGGCGCGCTGGACAGCCGCGCCGGCGAGCAGGTGATGGACCTGCTGCTCGACCTCAACCAGATCGGGCAGACGCTGCTGCTGGTGACCCACGACGAGCGGCTCGCCACCCGGTGTGCGAGCCGCGTGGTCGAGGTCGTCGACGGCCGGGTCGCGCGCGAGACCAGTGTGGAGCGGACCCCGTGAGCGCGGTGTGGCGGGTCGCGCGGGCCGCGGTCGGGCGGCGCCGGTTGCAGACCACCGTGATCGGCCTGGTGGTCACGATCTCCACGGCGACGATCGTGCTCGCGCTCGGGTTGCTGGTGTCCTCGTCGGCTCCCTTCGACCGGGCGCACGCACGGCAGAGCGGCGCCGACCTGGTCGCCGTGTTCGACCGCGCCCAGGTGACCGACGAGGAGCTGACGCGGGCCGGCGCCCGGGCCGACGCGGTGGCCGGGCCGTTCGCCCAGCTCACCCTCGACACCTCGCAGAGCACGCAGTTCGTCGGCCCGGCCCTGACCACGGTGGGCCGCGCCGACCCCGGCGGCCCGGTCGACCGGGTGGACGTCTGGGACGGCCGGTGGGCCACCGCACCGGGCGAGATCGTCCTCAACCTGGCCCCCGGCACGACCCTGGTGCCCCTCGGTTCGCGGATCGAGGTCCCCGGGCAGCCCGTCCTGACCGTCGTCGGGTTCGCCCACACGGTGAGCGCGTCCGCCGACGCGTGGGTCACCCCCGAGCAGGCCGCGGCGCTGCGGCCGACCGCCACCCAGATGCTCTACCGGTTCGCCCCGGACGCGACCGCGAAGGACGTCGCCGCGGGGCAGGCCGCCGTGACGGCCGGGCTGCCGCCCGGGGCACTCCTGGGTGCGCAGTCCTCCCTCACGGTGCGGCAGCAGCTCGTCGCCGAGGTCGGGGTGTACGTGCCGTTCCTGGTCGTCTTCGGGGTCCTCGGGCTGGTGGTGGCGGTGCTGATCGTCGCCAACGTGGTCGGCGGCGCGGTCGTGGCCGGGTTCCGCGACATCGGGATGCTCAAGGCGCTCGGCTTCACCCCGAACCAGGTAATGGCGGTCTACCTGGTGATGGTCACCGTCCCGTCCGCGGCCGGGTGCGTGCTGGGCACGGTGCTCGGCAACCTGGTCGCGCGGCCGCTGCTGGCCGACGCGTTCCAGGTCTTCGGCGCGGGCGCGGCGGGCATCGACCCGTGGGTGACCGTGGTGGCGTTGCTGGGCCTGCCCGCCGTGGTCGTCCTGGCCGCGCTCCTGTCCGCGCTGCGGGCCCGCCGGTTGCCCGCGGCCTTGGCGATCAGCGCGGGCAGCGCACCCCGGCCCGGCCGCGCGCTCGTGGTCCAGCGGTGGCTGTCCGGCCTGCGGCTGCCGCGGTCGGTGAGCCTCGGCCTCGGGGTGCCGTTGGCCCGCCCGGCGCGCAGCGGGCTGACGCTGGCCGCGGTCGTCATCGGGGTCACCACCGTGACGCTCGCGATCGGCGTGACGTTGTCGGTGAACGCCTACAACGCGGCGATGCGTCCGTCCTATCCGGACCGGATCGAGGTGCTGGCAGGCGGGCCGGCGCCCGGCGGCGCGGTCACGCCGGCGCTGAGCGACGCCGAGGACGAGGCCCTGCTGCGCTCGGCCCCCGGTGCGCGGCGGGTGGCGGCGGTGGCCGCCAAGAACGTCAACGTGGTCGGCGGGCAGCAGACCGCGCGGGCCGAGTTCTTCCGCGGTGACTCCGCCGCCCTCGCCCCGCGGCTCGCGAGCGGGCACTGGCCGGCGGGACCCGGGCAGGTGGCGGTCCCGTCGAGGTTCCTGCACCAGCGCGGGCTCGCGACCGGTGACACCGTCACCGTGGAACTCGCCGGGCAGCGCGCCGCGATGCGGATCGTCGGCGTGGTGCTGGTCAACAACGCCGACACGATCTTCGCCGACTGGACGGCCCTGGCGCTGCTCGACCCGGATGCACGAGCCGACACCTACCGGGTCGAACTCGCGCCCGGCACGGACCAGGAGGCGTACCGGGCCGCCGTCGCGGACGGCGACCCGGGCCTGGTGGTGCTGCCCCCGCGCGACGGGACGTCGAGCCAGGCCCAGGTGCTCGTCGGCTCCGCCACGCTGCTGACGCTGGTGCTGGGGGCCGTCGCCGCGCTCGGCGTGTTCAACACCGTCGTCCTCGACGCCCGGGAACGCCGCCGCGACCTCGGCATGCTGAAGTCGATCGGCATGACACCCCGCCAGGTCACGGTGATGATGGTGACCTCGATGGGCGCTCTGGGCCTCGTCGGCGGCCTCGTCGGCGTGCCGCTCGGGATCCTCGCGCACCGGGTGGTCGCCCCCGCGATGATGCGCGCGGCCCAGTCCGACGTGTTCGGCTTCGTCGTGGACGTCTACCGCGTGCCGACGGCGGCCGGGCTGGTGCTGGCCGGCATCGTCATCGCGGTGGCCGGGGCCGTCATCCCGGCGCGGGGCGCCGCACGGACGCCCATCGCCGCCGTCCTGCGCAGCGAGTGACCGGCTACGCGAGCCGCTCCACGGTTTCGGTCAGCGCGCGCAGTTCGTCCTCGGTGTTGTAGTAGTGCACCGAAGCCCGCACCATGGCGGGCAGGTTCCGCACCTCCTGGTCGTACTGGTAGGAGGTGGGGCGCGTGATCGAGGTGTTGATCTTCGCCGCGGCCAGCCGCTGCTGGACCTCCGCGGCCTCGGTCCCGGCGACGCTGAAGGTGACGATCCCGCACTTGCGCTTGCCCTGGTCGTGCACCGTGACCCCGGCGATCTGGGACAGGTCCGCCCGCAGCCGGGCGGCCAGCGCGGTCACCCGTTCCTCGATGGCCGGGAGCCCGACCCGCCGCGCGTAGTCGACGGCGGCACCGAGGCCGAGCACGAGGCCGTAGTTGCGTTCCCAGGTCTCGAAGCGGCGGCCGTCCGGCGCGATCTCGAACTCCTCCGGCGCGGTCCAGGTGGCCGAGTACAGGTCGAGCATCGCGGGCTCGAGCCGCTCCCGCAGCCGCGGGTGCGTGTAGAGGAAACCGGTGCCGCGCGGGCCGCGGACGTACTTGCGGCCGGTGGCGGACAGGGCGTCGCAGCGCAGGCGGCGCACGTCGAGGTCCAGCTGCCCGGCCGACTGGCACGCGTCGAGCAGGAACGGGATCCCGGCCCGCTCGGCGAGCGCGCCGACCTCCTCGGCCGGGTTGACCAGGCCGCCCTGCGTCGGGACGTGCGTGATCGCGATGAGCTTGACGGTGTCGTCCAGCCGGCGCTCCAGGTCGGCGATGTCCAGCTGGCCGCTCTCGTCGTCCTCGACGACCTCGACCACCGCGCCGGTGCGGCGGGCGATCTGCAGGTAGGCGATGGCGTTGCTGGCGTACTCCGCACGGCCGGTCAGGATGCGGTCGCCCGGTGCGAAGCGGAACGCGTAGAAGACGGCCTGCCACGAGCGGGTCGCGCTGTCGGTCACCGAGATGTCGGCGGCGTCGGCACCGAGGAAGCGGGCGATGCCGTCGTAGACGCCCCGGATGCGGTCGGCGTGCGCGGCGGCGGTCTCGTAGCCGCCGCGCACCGACTCCTCCCGCAGGTAGTCGAGCACGGTGTCGGTGACCTGCCGCGGCGGCAGCGACGAACCGGCGTTGTTGAGGTGCACGACCGCGTCCGTGCCCGGGGTGTCGCGGCGGAGGCGGTCGACGTCTTCTTCGCGCAGTGTTGTCACAGCCCGACCATATTGGGCGCGTCCAGGCGGGGACAACGCTTTACCACGTCGTCCCAGTCGTACTCGGGCGCGACGCGGCGCAGGGCCGCCAGGGTCGCCGGCATGCGGCCGCGCTCGGAGCCGTCGGCGATCTTGACCGCGACCGTGGTGCCGTCCGGCAGGATCGCGATCTGCACGGCCTCGGCGCCGTCCTTGGCGATCAGCCCGGGCACGGCCGTCATGAGCTGGGTGACGTCCCGGTTCGGGCCGGCCAGCATCTCCGGGTGCTTGCGGATCGCCTCGGCCACGCGGTGCTCGGCCGTCCCGTGCGGCGCGGTGGCGACCCGCTGGACGGCCCGCGCCAGGCCGCGCAGGGAGATCGCGAACAGCGGCGCGCCGCACCCGTCCACGGCGGTGTGCGCGACCGGTTCCCCGGCCAGCTCGGCCACCGTCTCGGCGAGCCGCACCTGCAGCGGGTGCGCCGGGTCGAGGTAGTCGCCGGTGGACCAGCCGTTCAGCCTCGCGGTGGCGAGCATGGCCGAGTGCTTGCCCGAGCAGCAGTGCGCGAGCCGCCGGGGCGCCCGGCCCTCGGCGATCCACCGGTCGTGCAGGACGGGGTCGTGCGGGAGGTGCGCCGGGCACCGCAGGTCGTCCTCGGTGAGCCCGGCCCCGTCCAGGATCCGGGTCGCGCCGGCCAGGTGGAACTCCTCGGCGGAGTGGCTGGCGGCGGCCAGGGCGAGCAGGTCGGGCGGCAGGTCGAGACCGAGCCGCACCATGCCGGTGGCCTGCATGAGCTTCGCCGTCGACCGGGGGTAACCCGGCTGGTCGACGTCACCCCCGGCCTCCAGTACCTCGCCACCGGGGCCGAGGACGACCCGCGATCCGAAGTGGACACTTTCCACGAGCCCGTCGCGGACTACCTGAACCAGAGGGATCACCACGCCCCGAGGCTCGCCGCGCCGCTTCCACCCTGTCAAGCGGATGCTCGTCACTACACGGTCTTGATCACCCCGCCGTCGGCCAGGTAGTCGGCGCCGGTCAGGTTGCCCGACCGCGGCGAGGCGAGGAACGTCACCAGCGCGGCCGTCTCCTCGGGCTCGGTCAGCCTGCCGGTCGTGATGCCCATCGCGGCCGGTACGCCGGCCAGGTACTCGGCCAGCGGGACGCCCGCGGCGGCCGCCAGCTCACCCGCGTACCCGTCCGGGTCGGCCCAGTTGGCGGTCCGCGTCGGGCCCGGGCTGACCGTGAGCGCACGCAGGCCGCGCGAGCCGAACTCCTCCGCCAGCGCCTTCGTCAGGTTCGTCAGCGCCGCCTTGGCCGTGCCGTAATCCACCGGCGGGAACGCCGCACGCGCGCCGATCGACGAGATGTTGATCACGACTCCACGCCGCCGCAGCAACCCGGGCAGCAGCGCCCGGGTCACCCGCACGGTGGCGAACAGGTTCAGCTCGAACGTCCGCTGCCACGCCTCGTCGTCGATGTCGAGGAAACCGCCGGCCCGCATGCTGGTCGTGGTCACCCCGCCGAGGTTGTTGACCAGGATGTCCACGTCCCCGGCGCGTTCGGCGAGCAGCGTCACCCCCTCGGGGGTGGTCAGGTCGGCCCGGACCGGGATGCCCTCGCTCACCGTGCGTGCCGCCGCGAACACGGTCACGCCCTCGGCGGCCAGCGCCCGGACGATCGCCAGCCCGATCCCCTTGCTCGCGCCGGTCACGACCGCCGTCTTGCCCTCCAGCTGCAGGTCCACGTGTTCTCTCTTTCTTGAACTAGAGTTACAAAATGAGCGCAGCGCACGGCGCGCCGCCAGCAGGTGGGTTCAGAGCGCGCGCAACGCCGTCTCGGCGAGGCCCGCCAGCCGTCGCGGGTCGGGGTCGGCCTTGGCCAGCACGCGGATGCCGTTGATGGTGGTGAGCAGGAACGCCGCGAGCGCGCCGGCGTCGGCGTCGGGATCGATGTCGCCCGCTCGCTGCCCCTCCTCGATGGTGCTGCGGAAGGCCGCCTCCTGCCGTTCGAAGGTGCGCCGCACCAGGTGGTTGACCACCTCGTCGGCCTCGCCGAACTCGACCGCGGCGTTGGCCATCATGCAGCCCCGCCGGTCTTCGCGGGCCGCCTCGACGACGAGCCCGACCGCCGCGCGCAGCCGCTCGCGGGCCGGCCCCGGCCCGTCCAGGATCTCGATCAGCCGGACGGTCTCCCGCTCGTAGTAGCGCCGCAGCGCCCGCTCGTAGAGGGCGTGCTTACTGGTGAACGCGTTGTACAGGCTGCCGCGGCCGATGCCCAGCGCGTCGACCAGCTGCTGGGGCGTGGTGCCGCCGAACCCGTTCGCCCAGAAGACCTCCATCGCCCGGTCCACGGCCACGTCCACGTCGAAGGCCTTCGCTCTCGCCACGCCGCGACCGTAGCTCAAACTGGAACTAGAGGTCAAATAAACTTCGCTCGGCACGTCGGCGATTTTTTGTCGGTGCCGCGAGCTACGCTGATCCTCCAGGCCGGGAGTCAGCGCGCAACACAGGGGAGGTTCTTGCTGGTGTCGAACGATTCCTTCGTCCACCTGCACGTGCACACCGAGTACTCGATGCTCGACGGTGCGGCGAAGATCGCCCCGCTGTTCGCCGAGGCGAGTCGTCTCGGCATGCCCGCGGTCGGGATGACCGACCACGGCAACATGTACGGGGCGGACGAGTTCTACCAGCAGTCGCGCAAGGCCGGGCTGAAACCGATCATCGGCATCGAGGCCTACATCGCGCCGGAGTCGCGGTTCCACAAGAAGCCGGTGTTCTGGGGGCAGGCGTCGCAGCGGGGCTCGGACGAGTTCGGTGAGGGCGGCGACGTCTCCGGTGGTGGTGCCTACACCCACATGACGATGCTGGCGGAGAACGCGACGGGTCTGCGGAACCTGTTCAAGCTGTCGTCGCTGGCTTCGATGCAGGGGTACTACCGCAAGCCGCGGATGGACCGGGAGCTGATCGCGGAGAACGCCTCCGGCATCATCGCCACCACCGGCTGCCCGTCGGGTGAGGTGCAGACGCGGTTGCGGCTGGGTCAGAAGGCCGAGGCGATCCAGGCGGCCTCGGACTACAAGGACATCTTCGGGGCGGACAACTTCTTCCTGGAGCTGATGGACCACGGCCTGCCGATCGAGCGGTCGGTGCGGGAGGGGCTGCTGGAGATCGGCAAGCTGCTCGACCTCAAGCCGCTGGCCACCAACGACTCGCACTACGTCACCAAGGACCAGGCCGCCTCGCATTCGGCGTTGCTGTGCGTGCAGTCGGGCAAGACGCTCAACGACCCGAACCGGTTCAAGTTCGACGGCGACGGTTACTACCTGAAGTCGGCCGCGGAGATGCGCGAGTACTGGGACACCGAGGTGCCCGGCGCCGCCGACTCCACCCTGCTCATCGCCGAACGCGTCCAGTCCTACGAAGACGTCTACACCCACAAGGACCGCATGCCGGTCTTCGAGGTGCCCGAGGGCCACGACGAGGCGTCCTGGCTGCGCGCCGAGGTCGACCGCGGCCTGGCGTGGCGGTTCCCCGACGGCGCACCGGAGGGGTACCGCGAGCGGCTGGACATGGAGCTCGAGGTCATCATCGGCAAGGGCTTCCCGGCCTACTTCCTCGTCGTCGCCGACCTCATCAACTACGCCCGCAAGGTCGGCATCCGGGTCGGCCCGGGCCGTGGTTCGGCGGCGGGTTCGCTGGTCGCCTACGTCCTGGGCATCACGAACCTGGACCCGATCCCGCAGAAGCTGCTGTTCGAGCGGTTCCTCAACCCCGAGCGCGTGTCGATGCCCGACATCGACATCGACTTCGACGACCGCCGCCGCGGCGAGATGATCCGCTACGCCACCGAGAAGTACGGCGCGGACAAGGTCGCCCAGGTCATCACGTTCGGCACCATCAAGACCAAGGCGGCGATCAAGGACGCCGCCCGGGTCCACTTCGGTCAGCCGGGCTACGCGATCGCGGACAAGATCTCCAAGGCGCTGCCGCCGCCGATCATGGCCAAGGACATCCCGCTGTCGGGCATCGTGGACCCGCAGCACGAGCGCTACGGCGAGGCGGCCGAGGTCCGCACGCTGATCGAGACCGACGAAGAGGTCTCCACGATCTTCGACACCGCACGCGGGATCGAGGGCCTGATCCGCAACGCCGGCGTGCACGCCTGCGCGGTCATCATGTCCAGCGAGCCGCTGATGGACGCCATCCCGCTGTGGCAGCGCGACGACGGATCGATCATCACCGGATGGGACTACCCCTCCTGTGAGGCCATCGGCCTGTTGAAGATGGACTTCCTGGGCCTGCGCAACCTCACCGTCATCGGCGACGCGATCGACAACATCAAGGCCAACCGCGGCATCGAGATCGACCTGGACACCCTGGGCGTCGACGACCCGGAGACCTACAAGCTGCTCTCCCGCGGTGACACGCTCGGCGTGTTCCAGCTGGACGGTGGCCCGATGCGGGACCTGCTGCGCCGCATGCAGCCGACGGTGTTCGACGACATCGTCGCGGTCGGCGCGCTGTACCGGCCCGGTCCGATGGGCATGAACGCCCACAACGACTACGCCGACCGGAAGAACAACCGGCAGCAGGTCAAGCCGATCCACCCCCAGCTGGAAGAGCCCCTGAAGGAGATCCTGGCCGACACCTACGGCCTGATCGTCTACCAGGAGCAGATCATGCACATCGCGCAGAAGGTCGCCGGCTACTCGATGGGCCGAGCGGATGTGCTGCGCCGCGCGATGGGCAAGAAGAAGAAGGAGGTCCTCGACAAGGAGTTCGAGGGCTTCGCCGCGGGGATGAAGGCCAGCGACCTCGTTCCCGGCGGCTTCTCCGACGAGGCCATCCAGGCGCTGTGGGACACGATCCTCCCGTTCGCCGGGTACGCGTTCAACAAGAGCCACGCGGCCGCGTACGGCCTGGTGTCGTACTGGACGGCGTACCTCAAGGCGAACTTCACCGCGGAGTACATGGCGGCGTTGCTCACCTCGGTGGGTGACAACAAGGACAAGTCCGCGGTCTACCTGTCGGAGTGCCGCCGGCTCGGGATCAAGGTGCTGCCGCCGGACGTCAACGAGTCGGGCCAGCGCTTCGCCGCGGTCGGCAACGACATCCGCTTCGGCATGGGCGCGGTGCGCAACGTCGGCGCCAACGTCGTCGAATCGATCATCAAGACCCGTCAGGAGAAGGGCAAGTACACCTCCTTCACCGACTTCCTCGACAAGTCGGAGCTGGTGGCCTGCAACAAACGGGTCATCGAATCCCTGATCAAGGCCGGTGCGTTCGACTCGCTCGGCAACACCCGCCTGTCGATGATCCAGGTCCACGAGGACGCGGTCGACGCGGTCGTGCCGCTCAAGCGCCAGGAGGCGATGGGCCAGTTCGACCTGTTCGGGGCCTTCGGCGGAGACGGCGACGCGGCCGAAGCCGCACCGTCGTCGTCGCCGCTGGCGCACCTGAAGTTCGGCGACGAGGAATGGCCACGCAAGCAGTTGCTGGCTTACGAGCGGGAGATGCTGGGCCTGTACGTCTCGGCGCATCCGCTGGACGGCGCCGAGCGGATCCTGCGCAAGCACGCCCCGCGTCCGATCGCGGCGATCCTGGACAACCCGCCCAAGGAAGGTGAGCTGGTCATCTCCGGCCTGATCACCTCGCTGGAGCGGCGGGTCAACAAGAAGGGTGAACCCTGGGCCATCTGCACGGTGGAGGACATGGACGCCTCGCTGGAAGTCCTGTTCTTCCCCAAGGCCTACGCCATGTTCTCGGCGGACCTGATCGAGGACAACGCCGTCCTGGTCAAGGGCCGGGTCAACTGGCGCGAGGACAAGATGTCGGTGTTCGGCGGCGGCCTGGTACCACTGGACCTGTCCGAGATCGGCAACGGGGAGGACGAGCCCCCGCTCGTGCTGCGGTGCACCGCGGAACGCCTGGACAAGAGCGTGGTCGGCGAGCTGAAGTCGACGCTGCTCGCCCACCGCGGCGAAACACCCGTCCGGCTGAAGCTGGTGGGCAAACAACGCGAGACGACGTTCGCCCTCTACGACTACCCGGTCAAGGTCAGCTCCATGCTGATGGGCGAACTGAAGGGCATCCCCGGCATCACCGCAGGCACCTGACAGAACAACAACCCACCCAAACCGCCACTCGGCAACGCAAGCGGCCCCACCGCCCGAGCCACACCTCTCCCGCAACCCGATCCCCAGCCCAAATCGGTTGCCGAGCAGCGGGGTCAAGGTACTCTTTCCAGCCTTGACGCCGCTTCTCGGCAACCGAACACTGAAAGACCGGGTTCGGTAGGGGCAGATCCGGGCGTAGCGAAGCGAAGCCGGCGCTTTCAGCCGCGTGCAGCGCAAACACCCGCGTAGCGGCTCCAAAGCGCGCGCCATCAGCAACCACAAGTCACCATGGACAGGTGACCCTCACCCGGCAACCAGACCCGCGCCGCTGGAAGGCCCTCGCCGTCAGTCTCACCGCGGGCTTCATGGGCCTGCTGGACGTCAGCATCGTCAACGTCGCCCTGCCCTCGATCCAGCGGGGCATCGGCGGGGACGCCGGCACCGCACAGTGGGTCGTTTCCGGGTACGCGCTCACCTTCGGCCTGGTCCTGGTCTCCGGTGGCCGTCTGGGTGATGCGCTGGGCAGGCGCCGGATGTTCCTCATCGCGCTGGCGGCGTTCGTCGCGATGAGCGCGTTCGCCGGGGCCGCGCCGACGGGTGAGGTGCTGGTGGTCGCCCGGCTGTTGCAGGGGTGCGCGGCCGGGATGCTCACGCCGCAGAACTCCGGTCTCATCCAGGACCTGTTCCAAGGTGCCGAGCGCGGCCGGGCGTTCGGCCTGTTCGGGTCGGTCGTGGGCATCTCCACGGCGGTCGGCCCGGTGCTGGGCGGACTCATCCTCGCCGTGTTCGGGGAGGAGCACGGCTGGCGCTGGGTGTTCTTCGTCAACGTGCCGATCGGCGCGCTCGCGTTCGTCCTGGCGCTGCGGTTGCTGCCGCCCGCGCGGGGCCGTCCCGCGCGGCTGCGCTCGGAGATCGACTTCCTCGGTGTGCTGCTGCTCGGGCTCGCCGTGTTGTGCGTGCTCCTGCCGCTGGTGGAGTCCGAACAGGACGGTCCGCGGCGGCTGTGGTGGCTGTTCCCGGTCGCGGCCGCGCTCGGGTTCGCGTTCGTCCGCTGGGAGCGACGCGTCGTGCGGCACGACCGCCCGCCGCTGATGGACGTCCGGTTGTTCACCGAAACCCCCGGCTACACGCCGGGTGCCGCGATCGGCGCGGTCTACTTCTGCGGGTTCGCCGGGATCTGGCTGGTGTTCGCGATGTTCTTCCAGCAGGGCCTGGGGTACACGCCGCTGCAGTCCGGGCTGGCGGTGACCCCGTTCGCGGTCGGCGCGGCGGTGTCCGCGGCCGTGGCCGGGCGTCTCGTCGCGCGGTGGGGCCGCCGTCTCACCGTCGCCGGCCTGTTCCTCGTCGCGCTGGGGCTGGGCGTCGTGGCGCTGCTGGCGTGGCTCGCGCCGGGGCGGGACCTCGGGCTGGTGGTCGCGTTGCCGCTGCTGGTCGCCGGGATCGGGGGTGGCATGGTGATTTCACCCAACACGACCCTCACCCTGGAGAGCGTGCCGATGCGCATGGCCGGTGTCGCCGGGGGAGCGTTGCAGACCGGGCAGCGGATCGGCACGGCGATCGGCACCGCGGTGCTCGCGTCCGTGTTCCGGGCGGTCCTTCCCGCCTCGGACAACGACTTCCCGGCCGCGCTCGCCCTGTCGCTGCTGTGCGCCGTCGGGTTCGTCGTCGTCGCGCTGGCGCTCGCGATCGCGGAACTGCGGACCCGGCGAGCACGGGGCTCGAACGATCAACTACTCAGCGCCACAACTGCTGCTCCATACGAGTGAGAGTTCCCTGAAGGTGCTAGCTCTACGGAGAGCGACCGGGTAAACCTTGTCTAGCCTTCACGGTCCGGGTATCAGCTACGGACAGTGGCGAGATGGAGCGGGTCCCGGGGATGGGGACCGTGCTCCGGGCTCTCGAGATCGGACACTCAGGGTCACTCCGGCCGGTACCGTCGGCGTCCGCGGGGGACCGTACGGCGGTGAGAAGGCACCCACGCGGTGGGCCCGGACGAGGGGGAGCCGGGCCCACCCGCCAGGTGTGCCGTCCGATCGTGATCGGCTTCCCGATCCCCGCGCTCGTGGCGACCACGGTGATCGCCGGCCACGGCGAACCGGTCAGCGGCTGACCAGCTTCGGCAGCACCTCGCCCAGCGGTTCGCGCAGCACGGCGGTCGCCACGTCGTCGTAGGGCGTCTCGGAGGCGTTCACGATGATCACCGGCGCCCCGGCGGCCGCGGCGACGTCCACCAGCCCGGCGTCCGGGTGCACGGTCAGCGAGCTGCCCAGCGCCAGCATCAGATCGCAGGTGATCGCGGCTTCCCGGGCGCGGTCCACCACCTCCGGGTCGAGCATCTGCCCGAACGACACCGTCGCGGACTTCAGGATCCCGCCGCAGACCTCGCACTCCGGATCGGACTCCCCGGCCCGCACCCGGTCCAGCGTCTCGTGCATGTCGCGGCGGTCGTCGCAGGACAGGCAGATCGTGTCGGCCATCGTGCCGTGCAGCTCGACGACCCGGTCCGGTGAGTTGCCCGCCTTCTGGTGCAGCCCGTCGATGTTCTGCGTGAGGATCGCCGACAGCCTGCCCTGCCGCTCCAGGTCCACCAGGGCCAGGTGCGCGGCGTTCGGCCGGGCCCACCAGCCCGGGTGGCCGAGCCGCGCCTGCCAGGACTGCTCGCGCACCTCGCGGCTGGCGACGTAGTCGTCGATGTGCGACAGCTTCTCCGCGGCCGGGTTCTTCGTCCACACCCCCTGCGGCCCCCGGAAGTCCGGGATGCCCGAATCGGTGGAGACGCCGGCGCCGGTGAGCGCGACGATCCGCGAAGCGCCGTCCACGAGCAGTCGCGCGTGATCGAGTTCCGGGGCGGTCATGCCCCCATCGTGCCGTCCCGGAACCGCGATCACCACCTGCTCACTTCAGCGCGCTGCCCTGCTGCCACTGCTCCCACGACAACGCCCAGTCGCCGTAGAGGTCCCACACCGGGAGCTGCTGCCCGCCGGAATTGGTCACCTCGACCACGTCGCCGAGACCCAGGTTGTGGAAGAACCACTCGGCGTTCTCGGCGTTGAGGTTGATGCACCCGTGCGAGACGTTCGAACTGCCCTGCGCGCCCACGCTGTTCGGGTTCTCGTGGACGAACTCGCCGTCGTTGGAGATGCGCTCGGACCACCTCTCGTCGGAGCTGTACCACCCCGGATCGCCCTTGCAGACCCCGTAGGTGCAGGAGTCCATGTGGTAGCTCTCGGCCTTGAACGAAATCACGTGCGGGCCGAGGTGGGTCGGGGTGGAGTCCTTGCCCATCGAGATCGGCATGGTCTTCACCACCTGGCCGTTGTGGAAGATCCGCATCTGCTCGGTGTTGCCGTCGGCCTTCGCGATCCAGGAATCGTGCACGTGGTAGGTCTCGGTGCGGTCCTCCGCGCCGTAGACGCCGTTGCCGAAATCGACGCCGTAGATCTTCGCCGAAACGGTCAGCGTGGTGCCCGGCTGCCAGTACTCCTTCGGCCGGTAGTGCACGTTCTTGTCGTCGATCCAGTACCAGCTGCCCTCCTGCGGCGGATTCGACACCACCGACAGCTGTTTTTCCACGTCCGCCTTGTTCTTCACCGCGTAGGTGAACTGGAAGACGATCGGCTGGCCGACGCCGACCCCGGTCTGCGCCACCGAGGCCGGCGCCGGGATCATGTTCGGGTTGGCCTGCTTCGACGGCGACACCGTGGTCACCTGGCCCTGCTGCTCGACCGTCTTGCCGCTGCTGTCCGCGCCGTGCGCGTCGATGGCGTAGGTGCTGCCGTAGCCCAGGGGTTCCGACGAGGTCCAGGTGGTCTTGTCGGCCGAGAACTCGCCCTTCACCGTGGTGTGCTTGGCGGTGTTCTGGACGGTCACGCCGGTGAGCGTGCCGTTGGCCGCCTTCACCACGATCGGTGTGACCGGGCTGATGTTCGTCGCGTTCGCGGGCTCGATCGACACCGTCACCGCGGCCGCCTGGCTCGAACCCGCGGGCCCGGCCGTGCCGTTGTTTGAATTGCCGGAATTGCCGGAAGTGCAGGCCGGAAGAAAGAGTGCCACGGCGAGCAGTCCGGCCGCGATCGGCGCCCTGCGGGAGAAAAGTAAAGTCTTCTTGACTGTCATGTGGTCTCTTTTTGGGAAAATGGTGGGTGAGCAAGCAAAACTACCGCGCCGGATAGACGCGCCCGCACCCGGTTTGTTGTACCGGAGTGGTCCGGATCACCGCGTTTTCCGCGGGCTCACCCGATCTTGACGCCTGGGCCGCCGTAGAGGCCCGGCCCGTCGATGGTGAGGCCGTCCAGGTAGATCCGCGCGGCCTGGTAGGCGAGGTCGGTCAGGTCTTCGGTGCGGCTGAAGTCCAACGGGCTCAGGCGGACCGGGCGCGGGCCGGGCAGGTAGACGACCGGCACCTCGGCGGCCGCGATCGGCGCCTCCAGTACGGCCTGGTTCCGCATGCTCACCATCGCGGTGTACATGAGCACCTCGGCGAACGTCTGCGGTGGCGACGGGATCTGACCGGGGAACGCGCAGTCCAGCACGACCAGCGACCGCGCGCCGAGCGTGAGGGCCTGCCGCATCGGCACGTTCGCGACCAGGCCGCCGTCGTAGAGCAGGTGCCCGTCGTGTTCGACCGGCGGGTAGATGCCCGGGATGGCCGCGCTCGCCAGCAGCGGTGGCCGCAGGTCGCCGGAGGTGAACAGCCGGGCCTCCGCGGTGTCCACCTCGGTGGCGACCACGCCCAGCGGCAGCGCCAGGTCTTCGAACCGGGTGCCCGGACCGAGGTGGTCGTCGACGATCGTGGACAGCCCGATGTTCGGGAACAGGTGGGTCTTGCTGTGCCGCAGCGTGCGGACCTGGCTGAGGACGCCGCCCGGGAAGGCCTCGTGGCGGGTCATGTGGGTCCACGTCTTGCGCAGCCGCTCGCCGGCGTCGTCCGGATCCAGCGCGAGCACCGCGCCGTTGAGCGAGCCCACGGACGTGCCGACCACCAGGTCGGGCTTGATCCCGGCCTCGCCGAGGGCACGCAGCATCCCGACCTGCATCGCCCCCAGGCTGCCGCCCCCGCCGAGCACGAACCCGACCGGGCGGGGCAGGTCGACCTCGGGCATCGGACCACCTCCACTCGCATGGTGCTCCGCGTTCCCCGGCGTCGCCATCGGAGGTCAGGTGGCGTTCACCACCTCGGGCAAGGGGCTTCCCTTCCGCACTACCAGCGAGTAACACTGGTCACAAACCATTGACGGCGTAGCGCGGAGGTGTCCGGTGGCTGATCAGCCGAAGGTGACGGAGAAGGAAGCCCGCGCGGTCGCCGAGGAGGCCCGGGAAAGCGGCTGGCGCAAGCCGTCGTTCGCCAAGGAGCTGTACCTCGGCCGCTTCCGGCTCGACCTCGTCCACCCGCACCCGCGTGCCGAACCGGCCGCCGCGGCGAAGGCCGAGCAGTTCCTCACCCGCCTGCGCGAGTACGCCGAGACCCTCGACGGCACGGTGATCGAACGCGAGTCGCGCATCCCCGACGAGTACGTGAAGGGCCTGGCCGAGCTGGGCTGCTTCGGCATCAAGATCCCCGAGGAGTACGGCGGGCTCGGGCTGTCCCAGGTCGCCTACAACCGCGCGCTCGCGCTGCGCCGCTCGGTCCACCCGACGCTGGGCGTGCTGCTGTCGGCGCACCAGTCGATCGGCGTGCCGGAACCGCTCAAGCTGGCCGGCACGCCCGAGCAGAAGGCGAAGTTCCTGCCGCGCTGCGCGAAGGGCGCGGTCACCGCCTTCCTGCTCACCGAACCCGACGTCGGCTCCGACCCGGCGCGCCTGGCCACCACCGCGACCCCGACCGAGGACGGCGGCTACCTGCTCGACGGCGTCAAGCTGTGGACCACCAACGGGGTCGTCGCCGAGCTGGTCGTCGTCATGGCGCGCGTGCCGCGCAGCGAGGGGCACCCCGGCGGGATCACCGCGTTCATCGTCGAGATGGACTCGCCCGGCATCACCGTCGAGCGGCGCAACGCGTTCATGGGCCTGCGGGGCATCGAGAACGGCGTCACCCGCTTCCACCAGGTCCGGGTGCCCGCGGACGCGGTCGTCGGCGGCGAGGGCAAGGGGCTGAAGATCGCGCTGGCGACGCTGAACACCGGCCGGCTGTCGATCCCGTCGATGTGCGCGGGCGCGGGCAAGTGGTGCCTCAAGATCGCCCGCGAGTGGTCCGCGGCGCGCGTGCAGTGGGGCAAGCCGATCGCCGGGCACGCCGCGGTGGCGAACAAGATCTCGTTCATCGCCGCGACCACGTACGCGCTGGAGAGCGTGCAGGAGCTGTCCGGGCACATGAGCGACGAGGGCCGCAACGACATCCGCATCGAGGCGGCGCTGGCGAAGCTCTACGCCAGCGAGATGTCCTGCAAGATCGCCGACGAGCTGATGCAGATCCGCGGCGGCCGCGGGTACGAGACCGCCCAGTCGCTGGCCGCGCGCGGGGAACGCGCGGCCGGCGTCGAGCAGCTGGTGCGCGACCTGCGGATCAACCGGATCTTCGAGGGTTCCACCGAGATCATGCACCTGCTCATCGCGCGGGAAGCGGTCGACGCGCACCTGGCCGCCGCCGGGGCGCTCGCCGACCTGGAGGCGGACCTGCCCGCCAAGGCCAAGGCCGCCGCCAAGGCCAGCGGGTTCTACGCGAAGTGGCTGCCGCAGCTGGTCACCGGCCGCGGCCAGGTGCCCACGTCGTTCGCCGAGTTCGGGCAGCTCGCGCCGCATCTGCGCTACATCGAGCGCACGGCGCGCAAGCTGGCGCGGTCGACGTTCTACGGGATGGCGCGCTGGCAGGCCGGGCTGGAGAAGCGGCAGGGCTTCCTGGGCCGGATCGTCGACATCGGCGCCGAGCTGTTCGCCATGTCCGCGGCGTGCGTGCGGGCGGAGATGCAGCGCGAGGACGACGTGCGGGAGGGCGAGGCCGCCTACGAGCTGGCCGACGTGTTCTGCCGTCAGGCGCGGGTGCGGATCGAGGTGCTGTTCGAGGGCCTGTGGCGCAACACCGAGGACGCCGACCGCCGGCTCACCGACCGGGTCCTGGGCGGCGCCTACACCTGGCTCGAGGAGGGTGTGCTGGACCCGAGCGAGGGCACCGGGCCGTGGATCGCCGACTGGCGGGCGGGAGCGTCCACCGAGGACAACGTCGCGCGGCGGTACGCGACCGGCTGAGCCGTGGTACTACTCGGCGATGGCCTTCGTCGAGCTGAGCACGGACACGGTGGATGGTGCGATCGCCGCGGACCGGCTCGGCGCGGACCGCGTCGAGCTGTGTGCCGCCGGGGCGCTCGGCGGACTGACGCCCGGCCCCGGGCTGCTCGCGGCCACGCTGGCCCGCTGCGCGCTGGCCGAGGTGCACGTGCTGATCCGCCCGCGGGACGGCGGGTTCCGCTACGCGCCGGCCGAGGTGGACGCCATGCTCGCCGACGTCCGGCACGCGGTCGCGGCCGGGGCGCCGGGGGTGGTGGTCGGGGCGCTGACCGCGGCCGGCGAGGTCGACCGGGGCGTGGTCGGGGAGCTGGTGGCCGCCGCGGACGGCCGCGAGGTGACGTTCCACCGGGCGATCGACGTGTGCGCGGACCCGCTCGCGGCGCTGGAGGTGCTGGCGGAGCTGGGCGTGCGGCGCGTGCTCAGCTCCGGTCAGGCCAGGACCGCGGTGGAGGGTGCGCCGGTGCTGGCGCGGATGGCGGCGGCCGCCGGGGACCGGCTGACGGTGATGGCGTGCGGCGGGATCCGCCCGCACAACGTCCGCCAGGTGCTCGACGCCACCAGGGTCCGGCACGTGCACGCCGCACCCCGCCGCCCGGCCGAACCGACGCCGACGACGACCGTGGACTTCGGTGTGCACGCGACGCTCGACGTGGCCGCGGCGAAGGCGCTGATCGCCGCCGCCCGCTGACCGCACACGAGCGCAGAACTCGCGCGCCGCAACGCAGAACTCGCGCGCCGGAGCGTGGGACTCGCGCGCCGGAGCGTGGGACTCGCGGCTGCCGCGAGTTCCACGCTCGTGACCGCGAGTCCCACGCTCGGGGAGGTGAGTTCTGCGTTCGGGGAGGTGAGTTCTGCGTTCGTGCGCTGCTTCACTCGGCCTTGCTGGGCTCCGTGGTGCGCTGCTCGAGCTTGCCCATCGCCTTTTTCTTCTTCCACCGCAGCAGGAAGAACACGCCCACCGCGACCAGGACGCCGACCACGATCAGGCCGCCGGTGTTCAGCATGCCCTCGATGCGCTTGGCCGCCTCGCCCATGGCGGCGCCCAGGCTGATGTGCAGCAGCGACCAGCTGATCGCGCCCGCGGCCGCGGCCGGCAGGAACTTCCGGAACTCCAGGCCGGAGGTGCCCGCCGCGGCCGGGGTCAGCGTCCGGATCACCGGCAGGAACCGCGCGAAGAACACCGCCCACGCGCCTCTGCGGTGCAGCACGTCGGTCGCCTTGTCCCAGGCGTCGGTGCCGTACTTCTGGATCAGCTTGGTCTCCCGCAGCCGCGGCCCGAACCTCCGCCCGATCGCGTACCCGAGCGAGTCGCCGAGGGTGGCGCACACCGACACCACCGCCCACAGGATCAGGAACCGCGGCGCGGTGTTGGCCGTGGTCGCGGCGACCAGCAGTCCCGACTCGCCCGGGGCGATGAAACCCAGCCCGATCGTGCACTCGGCGAACACGAGCGCGCCCGTCGCGCCGACCAACGCCGGCTGCGGTAGTGCCTGCAGCCATTCCAGGATGTCGGTTACCAACGCCACGTGCGATTCCCCTGTCCGTTACGCCCCTGCTGACCCCTTCAAACTACCGTGCACGGTATCGGGCCCGCGGCGCACTTTCGTCAGGGAATTCCCCCGACTTTCAGCGCGTCAGGAGGCTGCTGGCCTCCTGGGCGGCGGGCCCGGCCTCGGCCAGGTGGGCCAGGTTCTCCGGCAGCGCCTCGCCGCGGTGCCGCTTGGTCTGGGCGTACAGCCGGCCGGCCCGGTAGGACGAGCGGACCAGCGGCCCGGCCATCACCCCGGCGAACCCGAGGCCCTCGGCGACCTTGGCGTGCTCGACGAACTCCTCCGGCTTGACCCACCGGTCCACCGGGTGGTGCCGCACCGACGGGCGCAGGTACTGGGTGATCGTCAGGATCTCGCAGCCCGCGTTCACCAGGTCGCGCATCGCCGGCTCGACCTCCTCGGGGGTTTCCCCCATGCCGAGGATCAGGTTCGACTTGGTGACCAGCCCGGCCTCGCGGGCGCGGGTGATGACCTCCAGCGACCGCGCGTAGCGGAAGCCGGGGCGGATGCGCTTGAAGATCCGCGGCACGGTCTCGACGTTGTGCGCGAGCACCTCGGGCGCGGAGCCGAACACCTCGGCCAGCTGGCCGGGGTCGGCGTTGAAGTCCGGGATCAGCAGCTCGACGCCGGTGCCCGGGTTGAGGGCGTGGATCTGGCGGACGGTCTCGGCGTACAGCCACGCGCCGCCGTCATCGAGGTCGTCGCGGGCGACACCGGTGACGGTCGAGTAGCGCAGGCCCATCGCCTGAACGCTTTCGGCGACCCGGCGCGGCTCCTCGCGGTCCAGCGCGGCCGGCTTGCCGGTGTCGATCTGGCAGAAGTCGCAGCGGCGGGTGCACTGGTCACCGCCGATGAGGAACGTCGCCTCGCGGTCCTCCCAGCACTCGTAGATGTTGGGACAGCCCGCCTCTTCGCAGACCGTGTGCAGGCCCTCCCGGCGGACCAGGCCTTTGAGCTCGGTGAACTCCGGCCCCATCTTCGCGCGGGTCTTGATCCAGGACGGCTTCTTCTCGATCGGGGTTTCACTGTTGCGGACCTCGAGCCGCAGCAGTTTCCGACCTTCAGGCACAACAGTCACGCGCCCCAGCGTACGCTCTCGGCAGGGGGCGACGACCTACGCTGGGTCGGGGGTCACGCTGGTCAGTTTGGCCGTCAGCTCCCACAGCTTGCGGCCGGTCTCGCGGTCCAGCGCGGGGCGCAGCGGCGGCACCACGGTGGGGTTGCCGCGGATGCCGCGGAACAGGCGCGGGCCGATGTAGTCACCGCCGTTGACGTCCGGCGCGGTGGCCGCGATCAGTGACGGCAGCGCGCCCGTCCGGACACCCTGCGCGATGAGCAGGTCACCCAGGAAGGTCACCCCGCCGACGATCGCGCGCACGACCGGGTGGCCCTGCGCGTTGGCCATGTTCGAGTTCAGGCTGGTCGCCGTGTAGCCGGGGTGGGCGGCCACGCTGATCACGTCGTCACCGGCGGCGCGCAGGCGGCGGTCCAGTTCGAGCGCGAAGATCTGGTTGGCGATCTTCGACTGCGCGTACGCCGCGGCCGGGTTGTAGCGCCGGTGCTCGAAGCCGGGATCGTCGAAGTCGACGCGGCCACCGGTGGCGGCGAGGCTGGACAGCGTCACCACCCGGGCGTCCGTGCCGCGCCGCAGGGCGGGCATGAGCAGCCAGGTCAGTGCCGCGTGCCCCAGGTGGTTGGTGCCGAACTGCAGCTCGAAACCGTCCTTGGTGCGGCTCTTGGGCGCGGCCATCAGGCCGGCGTTGTTGATCAGGACGTCGAGCCTGCCGCCGGTGATCTCCTCGGTGCGCTGCGCGGCCGCGCGCACCGACGCGAGGTCGGCCAGGTCCAGGGAGATCAGTTCGGGGGCGACCGCCGCGGCCGCGGAAACGGTGCGCAGCGCCTGCTCACCGCGTTCCGGGTTGCGGCAGGCGATCAGCACGCGCGCGCCCTTGGCGGCCAGCACGAGGGAGGTTCGCAGACCGAGGCCGGAGTTCGCGCCGGTGACGAGCACCGTGCGGCCCGTCTGGTCGGGGATGTCGGCCTCGGTCCAGGTTGTCATGCCCGGATACTAGGGAAGATCACGCACTCGGGGCCAGCATCCGCAGCAGGCGGTTGAACGGCCGCGCGGGACGCAGGCCGGGGCCCTCGGTCAGCAGGGCCTCGAAGGCGGCGCCGACCTTGGCCACCTCCTCCACCGGCTCGTCCGGCTCCGCGAGCCCGGCCGCGACGGCGAGCATCGCCTGCTCGGCGCGGTGCGCGGTCTTCAGCGCGGGGTAGGAGTCCCGGTGGGTGGCGACGACCTCGTAGAGCGCGCGGTTGCGCCGCACGGCAGCGGTGAACGCCCGCTTGACCGCGTCCACGTGGTCGTCCTCGCCCTCGGTCTGGGCACGCAGGTGACCGCTGAGCAGCTGGGTCCAGCGGTAGTGCAGCGCGGCCATGAGGTTCTCGCGCGTGCCGAAGGCCTGCTCGGCTCCGGGGATCTCTTCGAAGGGCAGCGGGCCTCGCGGGTCGCGGGCCGCCGCGGTCAGGACGGCGTCCAGGATGTCGCGCCGCCGGTAGAAGTCGTTCCAGCTCATGGGTCCTCCACTGTTGTGACCCCGGCCATACTCTGGGTTTGAAGCATACTGTCGGTATGGTGCCGACACAGTGAACATACCACGGGTATGGAAACGGAAACCGGCGTAAGCTTGTGAGCGTGGTGACAATGCGGTCCAGGCGTCTCGACTATTCGGAGTCCACGCGGTCGGCCCTGGTGAACAGCGCGGTGGAGCTGTTCACCAAACGGGGCTACGCGAGCACTTCGCTCGATGAGGTCGCCAAGCGCGCCCGCGTCACCAAGGGTGCCCTGTATCACCATTTCAGTGGAAAGCAGGCGCTCTTCGAAGCGGCGTTCGAGAAGGTCGAGAGCCGGGTCTTCGGGCGCCTGGAAGAGATCATGGGCGGCAGCGGCACGCCGTGGGAGCGGGCGCTGGCCGGGCTGCGCGAGTTCATCTCCAGCTGCCTCGACCCGGCCTACCAGCGCATCGCGATCCACGAGGCGCCGGTGGTGATGGGCTGGGAGCGCTGGCGGGAGGCCGAGGACAGGGCGAGCTTCGGGCTGATCCGGTCGAGCCTGGAGGACCTGATCGAGGCGGGCGAGGTGGACGAGGTCCCGGTCGAGATCACCGCGCGGCTGCTGTTCGGAGCCCTGCACAGCGCGGCGACCGAGATCGCGAGCTCACCGGACCCGAAGAAGGTCGGCGCCCAGATCGAAGCGGTGATCGTGCAGCTGCTGCACCGGGTTCGGCGCACCGCCTAGCCTTTGCGTCGCGCCGCCATGCTTGCACCGCCGCGGGTTCTGAGGTGGTTCCTCGCGAGGACAGCGCCGACGTGGTGAACTGGCGTTCATGAGGAGGCGATCCCACAGCGAGGGGCCGCCTCAGGTTCCGCCACCCGCACCGCCACGCAAGCCGTTCACCGGATATTCCTTAGGGTGGGCTCGTGGACCTTCGGATTTTCACTGAGCCCCAGCAGGGCGCGAGCTACGACGATCTCCTGCGCGTCGCCAAGGCGACCGAGGACAACGGCTTCGACGCCTTCTTCCGTTCCGACCACTTCCTGAAGATGGGTTCCGCCTCCGGGCTGCCCGGCCCGACCGACGCGTGGGTGACCCTCGGCGCGCTGGCCCGCGAGACCTCCCGCATCCGGCTGGGCACGCTGGTCACCGCCGCCACCTTCCGCCACCCGTCGGTGCTGGCGATCTCCGTGGCGCAGGTCGACCAGATGTCCGGCGGCCGCGTCGACTTCGGTCTCGGCTCCGGCTGGTACGACGCCGAGCACCAGGCCTACGGCATCCCGATGCCGGAGATCAAGGAGCGCTTCGACCTCTACGCCGAGCAGCTGGAGATCATCACCGGCCTGTGGGAGACCCCCGAGGGCGAGACGTTCTCCTTCGACGGCAAGCACTACCAGCTCGCCGACGCGCCCGGGCTGCCCAAGCCGGCCCAGTCGCCGCGCCCGCCGGTGATCATCGGCGGCGGCGGCAAGAAGCGCACCCCGGCGCTGGCGGCGCGCTTCGCCAACGAGTTCAACGTCGCGTTCGTCGACGCGGCCACCGGCGCCGCCCAGTTCGAGCGCGTCGACGCCGCCTGCCGCGAGATCGGCCGCGACCCCCAGGAGATCATCCGGTCCGCGGCTCAGGTGGTGGCCGTCGGCAAGGACGACGCCGAGTTCGCCCGCCGCGCCGCCGCCATCGGCCGCGAGACCGGCGAGGTGAAGCAGAACGGCCTGGCCGGCACCGTCGACGAGGTGGTCGACAAGATCGGCCGCTTCCGCGAGGCCACCGGCGTCACCCGGCTGTACCTGCAGGTGCTGGACCTGTCCGACCTGGACCACCTCGAGCTGATCGCGTCGAAGGTCGCCCCGCAGCTGTGACCGCGCGTCCTCCGGCCCCGGGCGCGGCTCAGGGCCGGAGGGCGAACGTCACGCCCGGCGCGGCGGGCGCCGAGTCCTCGCGCCGCAGCCACCGGTCGTCCGACACCGCCAGCTCGCCGTCCAGCGCGGCCAGCACCGCGTCGCGGGCCAGGGGCAGCGCCTCGGCGACCGGGACGTCCCGCTCCAGCTCGAACGACAGCGACGTCACGCCGGCGTCCCGGATCCCGCACGGCACGATCTTGTCGAACGCGGTCAGGTCGGCGTTGCAGTTCAGCTCGAAGCCGTGCATCGTCACGCCGCGCTGCACGCGGATGCCGATGGCCGCGATCTTGCGCTCCGGCCCGCGCTCGTCGGCGGGCACCCACACGCCGCTGCGGCCCTCGACCCGTCCGGTGTAGACACCGAACTGGTCGCACACCCGGATCAGCGCCTCCTCCAGGCGACGCACGTAGTGCACGACGTCGATGGGGTCGCCCAGCTTCACGATCGGGTAGCCGACCAGCTGTCCCGGGCCGTGCCAGGTGATCTTGCCGCCGCGGTCGACGTCGATCACCGGCGTGCCGTCGGTGGGCCGGTCGGACTCCTCCGTGCGCTTGCCCGCGGTGTAGACCGAGGGGTGCTCCAGCAGCAGGAGCGTGTCCGACGCCTCTTCGCACTCCGCCCGCGCGGTCGCCAGCTCCCGCTGCAGCTCCCAGGCTCGCAGGTAGTCGATGGTGCCGACGTTCTTGACGGTGACGGGGGCGCCGGCGGCGCGGCAGGACTGTGGACTCACGTCTGGCAGGTTACGCCGCCCGCGCCGGCGACGGCACGGGCTGTGGCGGGAGCAACCGCACCGCCCAGCCGGTGACGAACCCGACGCCCAGCACGCCGAGGACGGCGCCGATGGTGTCGCTGACCCAGTGCACCCCGAGCACCACCCGGCTGGCCGCGCACAGCACGGTCGCGATCGAGAAGAACACCACGACCCACTTCGTCAGCTTCGGCGCCAGCCACAGGCACAGCAGCGTCGCCGCGAGGCCGGTGCTGGAGATCGACACCACGTGCCCGCTGGGGTAGCTGAACTCCGGGTACTCGCGCGGCCGGTCACGGTCGAACAGCGGTTTGAACACCACGCTCACCAGCCGGGTCGTGGCGAGCACGGCCAGCACCCGCAGGCCGACGCCGGCCTGGTAGCGCATGCCGCGGCGCCAGCACACCAGGATCCCGATGGCCAGCGCGATCGCGAACGTCGCGGGCACGACCGGCCCGAACACGTCGCTGACGATCTGCGCCACCCGGCCCGGGGTGTCCCGCCACCAGCCCTGCACCAGGCCCGCCACGGCCCGGTCGACGGCGTACGGCGGCCGGGCGACGGCCACGCCCAGCCCGAGGAACAGGACGAAGAACGCGCCGCCGAGCGGGAGCCACCTGGTCACAGGGCCACCGCCAGTGCGCCCTCCAGGTCGGTGTGCACGAACGTGAACCCGGCCTTCTCCAGTACCGCGGGGACCGCGCGCTGCGAGATCAGCGCCATCTCGTCGGCCACCTCGCCGAGCGCGGCGCGCAGCGCGAAACCGGGCACCCACCACGGCGCCGGCCGACGCAGCGCGTGCCCGAGCGCGCGGGTGAACTCGGCGTTGGTCGCCGGTTCCGGGTTGCACAGGTTCACCGGGCCGGACAGCGTCTCGTGTTCGAGGAGGAACCGCACCGCGGCCACGTGGTCACGCAGGCTGATCCACGGCATGTACTGCCCGCCGTCGCCGAGCCGCCCGCCCAGGCCGAGCCAGAACAGCGGCTTCAGCGGCCCGATCAGGCCGCCCTTCGCGAGCACCAGGCCGGTGCGCAGGTTGACCACGCGGGAACCGGCCTCGGCCGCGGGTGCCGTCGCCTCCTCCCACGCCTCGCACAGCTCGGCCAGGAAGCCGTCGCCCCGCGGCGAGTCCTCGGTGACGACCGTGTCGCCGGTGTCGCCGTAGTAGCCGACGCCGGAGGCGTTCACCAGCGCCGGGATCCGGTACTCGGCGACCGCTTCGGCGAGGACCTCGGTCGGCTCGACGCGGCTGTCCCGGATCATCTGCTTGCGGGCCGCGCTCCACCGCAGTCCCATCGGCGAGCCGCACAGGTTGACGACGGTGCTGACGTCCTCGAAGGCGCGGTCGTCGATCCGCCCGGCCGGCGGGTCCCACGAGTGTTCGTCCGCGGCCCGGGCCGGGCGCCGCACCAGGCGGCGCACGTCGTGCCCGGAGTCGCGCAGCGCGGCGACGAGCGCCGAGCCGAGGAGCCCGCTGGAGCCGGCGATCAGAACTCGCATACCCCGATGGTTGCGCACGCCGCCGGTTCGCGCACGTTCCCTCACCGCAGTTGCCCGGCGACGTCGGCGGCCGCGGTCAGCAGCACGAGCACCGGGATCGTGGCGCGGGCGGGCAACCGGTAGCTGCCGCGCTTGTCCGGCTCGACGATCCCGGCGCCGGTGAGTGCTTTGAGGTGGTGGTAGAGCTGCCCGGTCGAGCCGAGGCCGGCGGCTTCCTGGAGGGCGGCGGCCGGCTGCGGCCCGCTCGCGGCCAGCGCCCGCACGATCGCCAGGCGCGCCGGATTGCCCAGCGCCGCCAGGACTTCCGCGCGCGGACCGTCGTCCAGGGCCAGCGCGCGGGCCGGGGTGACGGTGATCTCCCACTCGAGTTCGAGCGGCTCCTCGGTGCGGCCGCGGTAAGCGACCACACCGGTCCCGTCCGCCCTGGCGCCGCTTTCCAGCGCGGCCACCCGGCGTTCCAGGTCCGCCAGACGGTTGAGCACGTCGTCGTTCACGGACCCAGCATGACGGTCAGCCGCGCAGTGCCCGCACGAACCCGTCGAAACCCTCCCGCGTGGACAGTGCGGCGAGCCCGGCGCGCACGAACGGCCCCTGGTGGGCGAAATCCGCGTCGGCCACGTCGTCGAGCAGGAGCGCGAGGGTCGCGGCGCGTCCGCCCGGCCACCGCACGGTCATCCCGGCGGTCAGCACGCGCGGCAGGCTGCCGCCCTTGAACGCGACCGCCGCGGCGCCGGGCGGGACGAGCGCGGCGAAGGGCTCCTCCAGGTGCCGCCGCACGACGGTCTCGCCGAAGCGTCCGGACGCGAGCGCGCGGTGCATCGCGAACAACCCGGCCGCGCTCCCGCGCCCGTGCCCGCGCGTCCAGGCCACCTGGGCGTCGGCACCCGGCGCGGTCTGGAAGCGGGCGAGCACCTCGTCCCGGAACGCCGGCTCGGTGGCGAACCGGCGCGCCAGCCGGTCGCCCGCGGCGGGCCGCAGCGCGGGGGAGCGCGGGAGGAACTCGGGGAACAGCAGCAGGAGCACCTCGCCGCAGAACGACCGGAGGTCGGGCCGGAGCCAGCCGCCGCGGGCGGCCGCGGCGGTCAGGGCCCGGTCGCCGAGGCGGTCGCGCAGGTAGTCCGCCGCGGCGTTGTCGCTGAAGACGATCATCGCGCGGGCCAGCCGGTCCAGCGGGACCGTCGCGTCGGGGTCGAGCGCGTTGCCCCGGTCCGTGTGCGGGATGCCGAGTTCCCGGAGGGCGGACAGGTGGGCGCCGCCGTCGCCGCCGAACGGGTAGAACGCCTCCCAGTCGCCGAGCCGCACCGGCTCGTCCGGGTTCAGGCCATGCTCGACCGCGGCGGCGTAGGCGGCGAGGTGCACGACCTTGATCGTGGACGCCAGGACCTGCGGGGCGTGCGGCCGGTGCGCCACCCGGCGCCCGTCGGCGTCCACGGCCAAGGCGCCGACCTGGTCGCGGTGCCGGGCGATCCAGTCGAACCAGCCCTGCGGGGTGGACGTGTCGGCGACCGCGGTCGCGGGCACGGCGAGCGTGGCCGCGCCGGCGAGTGCCGCGGAGCCGAGCAGCGTGCGCCGGGAAAGCACGAAGACCCCCTCCTCCAGTTTTCCGTAATTACGGAATACCGGCGGAGGGGGTCCCCGGTCAAGCGGTTACAGGCCCAGCTCGTCCTCGAAGTGGCC
Organism: Amycolatopsis thermalba; assembly: GCF_003385215.1. Classification (GTDB taxonomy): domain Bacteria; phylum Actinomycetota; class Actinomycetes; order Mycobacteriales; family Pseudonocardiaceae; genus Amycolatopsis_E; species Amycolatopsis_E thermalba. The sequence continues at coordinate 46,739 of NZ_PQHW01000020.1, forward strand.
CTCTTCGAGGCGGTTCTTGATCGTGGTCAGGAACCGGCCCGCGTCGGCGCCGTCGATCAGGCGGTGGTCGTAGGTCAGGGCCAGGTAGGCCATCGACCGGATGGCGATGGTGTCCTGCCCCTCGGCGTCGGTGACCACGACCGGCCGCTTCACCACCGCGCCGACGCCCAGGATCCCGGACTGCGGCTGGTTGATGATCGGCGTGTCGAACAGGGCGCCGTTGCTGCCCAGGTTGGTCACCGTGAAGGTACCGCCCGACAGCTCGTCCGGCTTGATCTTGTTCGCGCGCCTGCTCGCCGCGATGTCGGCGATCGCCCGGGCCAGGCCGGCCAGGTTCAGCTCGCCCGCCTTGTGGATCACCGGCGAGAGGAGACCGCGGTCGGTGTCCACCGCGACGGCGAGGTGCTCCTCGCCGAAGTAGGTGATCTCCTTCTTCTCCTCGTCCAGGTAGGCGTTGATGTTCGGGTGCTGCTTGAGCGCCTCGACCGTCGCCTTGGCGAAGAACGGCAGGAACGTGAGCTTCACGCCCTCCCGCTCCTGGAAGGCGGCCTTCGCCTGCTGGCGCAGCCGGGCGATCTTGGTGACGTCCACCTCGAACACCTGGGTCAGCTGCGCCGAGCTCTGCAGCGACTCGCGGGTGCGCTGCGCGATGACCTGGCGGATCCGCGTCGCCTTCTGCACGGTGCCGCGCAGCGCGGCCAGCTCCGGCGACGGGGCCGCGGGGGCCTTCGCCACGGGGGCGCTCGGCGCGGCGGCCGGGGCCTGCGCGGCGGGAGCCGGAGCGCTCTGCTTCTGCTTCGCCTCGGCCGCCGCCAGCACGTCCTGCTTGCGGATGCGGCCGCCGACACCGCTGCCGGTCACCGTCGCCAGGTCGATGCCGTGCTCGGTGGCGAGCTTGCGGACCAGCGGGGTGACGTACGGGCCGCTGCCGTTGCCGTCGCTCGCGGCCGGGGCGGCCTGCGGCTGCGGAGCCGGCTGCTGCGGCGCGGGCTGCTGCGGCGCGGGGGCCTGCGCGGCCGGGGCCGGCTCGGGCTTCGGTTCCGGCTTCGGCTCGGGCTTGGGCTCCGGCGCCTTCTGCTGCTCCTGCTGCGGGGCGGGCGCGGCGCTCGCGTCGCCGATGATGGCGAGCGTGCCGCCGACCTCGACGGTCTCGTCCTCCTGCACGCTGATCTCCAGCAGGGTGCCGGCGATCGGCGACGGGACCTCGGTGTCGACCTTGTCGGTCGAGATCTCCAGCAGCGGCTCGTCGACCGCGACCGTGTCGCCGACCGACTTCAGCCAGCGGGTGACGGTGCCCTCGGTGACGCTCTCGCCCAGCTCGGGCAGCGTGACCGGCGTGCCCTGAGCAGAACCACCCTGGGCAGAACCACCCTGAGCGGAACCACTGGGGGCGGGCTGCGCCTCCTGTTGCTGCGGGGCGGCCTGCTGCTGCGGCTCGGGCTCCGGCTCGGCCTGCTGCGCGGGCGCCTGCTCCTGCGCCGGAGCGGAACCGCCGCCGGAACCGTCGTCGATCACGGCGAGCTCGCCGCCCACCTCGACGGTCTCGTCCTCCTGGGCGACGATCTTCTGCAGCGTGCCGGCGACCGGCGACGGGACCTCGGTGTCGACCTTGTCGGTGGAGATCTCCAGCAGCGGCTCGTCGACCGCGACCGTGTCACCCTCCTGCTTCAGCCAGCGGGTGACGGTGCCCTCGGTGACGCTCTCGCCGAGCTCCGGCAGTGTGACGGAGAAGGCCATCGTGAATTGACTCCCTTGAATCTTGTCGGCTGCGGTCCGGCTCAGCTGTGCACGTGCAGTGGCTTGCCGGCCAGGGCGAGGTGTGCTTCGCCGAGGGCTTCGGTCTGGGTCGGGTGGGCGTGGATCAGCGGAGCGACGTCCTCCGGGAAGGCCTCCCAGTTGTAGATCAGCTGGGCTTCGCCGATCAGTTCGCCGACCCGGTCCCCGACCAGGTGCAGGCCGACGACCGGCCCGTCCGGCGCCTTGATCACCTTGATCGCGCCGGAAGTCTTGAGGATCTGGCTCTTGCCGTTGCCGGCCAGGTCGTACGTGAAGGTCTTCACGTCGGAGCCGTAGCGTTCCTTCGCCGCCGCCTCGGTCAGGCCCACGGAGGCGACCTCGGGGTGGCTGTAGGTGACGCGCGGGATGCCCGCCTCGTCGATCGCCTTCGGCTGCAGCCCGGCGATCTCCTCGGCGACGAAGATGCCCTGGGCGAAGCCGCGGTGCGCGAGCTGCAGGCCGGGCACGATGTCGCCGACGGCGTAGACGTTCGGCAGGTTGGTGCGCAGGCGCTCGTCGGTGAGGACGAAACCGCGCTCCATCTTGACGCCGGCCTCCTCGTAGCCGTGCCCCGCGGTGTTCGGGCCGCGGCCGACGGCGACCAGCAGCAGGTCGGCCTCCAGCGTCTCACCGGATTCCAGGGACACGGTCACCCCGTTGTCGTCCTGCTTGGCGCCGGTGAACTTCACGCCGGTCTTGAAGCCGATCTTGCGCCGGCGGAACGCGCGCTCGAGCTGCTTGCTGGCGAACTCGTCCTCGGCCGGGACCAGCCGCGGCAGCGCCTCGACGATCGTCACGTCCACGCCGAAGGAGGCCCACACGCTGGCGAACTCGACGCCGATGACGCCGCCGCCGAGCACGACGACCTTCTCCGGGATCCAGTCCAGGGTCAGCGCCTCGTCGCTGGCGATGATCCGGCCGCCCAGCTCCAGGCCCGGCAGGGTCTTCGAGTACGAGCCGGTGGCCAGGATCAGGTTCTTGCCCGTGTACCGGGTGCCGTCCACCTCGACCGTGGTGCCGCCGACGAACGTGCCGGTGCCCTCGACGACGGTGACCTTGTGGGCCTTCGCCAGGCCCTGCAGCCCCTTGTAGAGGCGGCTGATGACCCCGTCCTTGTACTTGTGGACGCCGGCGATGTCGACGCCCTCCAGGGTGGTCTTCACACCGAACTGCTCGCCCTCGCGGGCGGTGTCGGCGACCTCGGCGGCGTGGAGCAGTGCCTTGGTCGGGATGCAGCCGCGATGCAGGCACGTCCCGCCCAGTTTGTCCTTCTCGATCAGGATGACGGACTGGCCCAGCTCCGCGGCGCGGAAAGCCGCGGCGTAGCCGCCGGATCCGCCACCGAGGATCACCAGGTCGGCGCCAGCGTCGCTCACGTCATTTACTCCTCGTTTTACGTCCAAACCCTCATCATCTTGTCACTACGGAGTCCGGCCCTGCGAGGTAGCCGGGTGTGTTAATCGGCGCACTTCTGATCGCCGGGATAATGGCGGGGGAGGGCCGGCGGAGATGAGGTGGTCGAGGTGGGTCTGTTCGACGGTCTGAAGCGCAGGCGCGGCGCCGGGAAACCGGGCACGCTGCGCCGTGCCAGCGACGCTGACCTGCGTCATCTGGAGGGCTGGGCGGCCGCGCGGCGGGGCGTCGAGGCGTTCGTGGAGCCGCGGACGACGGTCACCGAGACCACGGTCGTCCTGGTCGCGCACGACGGCGAATGGACGCGGCGGCGGATCGGCAGCCTGGACGCCGCGCAGCAGTTCGGGCGCAAGCATTCGATCCCGGTCTACGAGGTCGCGAAAGTCGGTTACCCCAAGCGCATGCGCGAATACACAGAGCGGCAGAAGCGCGCCGGGGGCTGACGTCAGTCCAGGTCGGACGGATCGAGGACGAAGCGGTAGCGGACGTCGCCCCGCGCCAGGCACTCGTTGACCCTGGCCGAGGGGAGCACCTCGGCGACGGCGGTGATCCCGTGCGGCGCGGAGGCGAGCACGGCGGCGGTCGCGGGCCTGCCACCGCTGCCCGCCGAGCGAGCTTCCTGCGCCGGGCTAGCCACGTCTACGCCGCGACGGCCGGGGAGCCCGGCGACGTCCACGACCGCCGCCGAGCGCTCCTCCGCGAAACCGTCCGCCGCGCCGTGACCCCGGGCTAGCCCTGGTCGGCGATGTCCGCCAGCACCGCGGCGATGGTGCGCACCGGGACGCCCGTGCCGCCCTTGCCGGTGTAGCCCCACGGGCCGCCGGTGTTGAACGACGGGCCCGCGATGTCGATGTGCGCCCACGGCAGGCCCTCGGCGACGAACTCGCGCAGGAAGATGCCCGCGGCGAGCATCCCGCCCCAGCGGTGCCCGGTCACGTTCGCCAGGTCGGCCAGCCGCGAGTCCAGGTCGCCGCGCAGCTCCTCGGGCAGCGGCATCGGCCAGCCGCCCTCGCCGGTCGCCTGCGCGATCGCGGCCACCCGGTCGCGGAACTCGTCCGAGCCCATGATCCCGGCCGTGCGGTTGCCCAGCGCGACCATCTGCGCGCCGGTCAGCGTCGAGGTCTCGATCAGGTAGTCCGGGTCGTCCTCGGCGGCGCGGACCATCGCGTCGGCCAGCACCAGGCGGCCCTCGGCGTCGGTGTTGAGCACCTCGACGGTCTTGCCGCCGTACATGCGCAGCACGTCACCCGGGCGGTAGGAGGTGCCCGAGGGCAGGTTCTCCGCGAGCGGGATGTTGGCGGTCACCTCGAGCGGGTACTTGAGCTTGGCCGCGAGCACCACGGAGGCGAGCACCGCGGCGGCCCCGGACATGTCCGAGGTCATGTGGTCCATGTTCGCGGCCGGCTTGATCGAGATGCCGCCCGAGTCGAACGTGATGCCCTTGCCCACCAGCGCGACCTTCTTCGCCGCCTTCGGGCCCTTGTACGACACCCGCACCAGCCGCGGCGGGCGGGACGAGCCGCCGCCGACGCCGAGGATGCCGCCGAAACCCTTGCGCTTGAGCTGCTTCTCGTCGAGCACCTCGAAGTCCAGGTCGTTGGCCTCGGCCAGCTTGCGGGCGCGCTCGGCGAAGGAGGCCGGGAACAGGTCGTTCGGCGGGGTGTTGATCAGGTCGCGGGCGATGATCACGGCCTCGGCGATCGCCGTCGCGGCCTTGAGCGTCGCGGTGTGCGCCCGCTTGGTGCCCTCGGCGGGCGAGACGAAGTCGACCGCGGCCACCGGCGCGTCGCCGGGCTCGGACTTGTACTCGGTGAACTTGTAGGCGCCCAGCGCGGTGCCCTCCACCGCGGCCTGCAGGTCGACAGCGGACAGTGTGCACACCGCCCGCGCGGTGCAGGCCAGCGCGCGCCCGGCGGCGCCCGCGGCGCGGCGCACCTGCTCGGCGGTCACGGTGCCGTCGTCGGCGGCCTTGCCCACGCCGACGGCCAGCACGACCGCGGCGGGCAGCTTGCCCAGCGTGGGCAGCTTGACGACCTCCTCGGCCTTGCCGGTCGCGCCCACGGTCGCCAGCAGCTCGGCGAGCTTCCCGTCGAAGGCCGCGTCGACGGCCTCGGCACCCGGCGCCAGCGTCACGGCCTTGTCGCCCTGCAGCGTCCCGATCACGACGACCTCGGCCCGGCTCTTGCCGAGCGCGGCGCCGGTGTTCTCGATCAGGGCTAACTTCGGCACGGTCACTTGTGGCTCCTCGCGCATCCATCGACGGTCGTGCCGGGTCGGGTACCCGGCCGGGTAGTGAGCCATGCTAATGAGGACGGAGCCCGGCGGGAGAGGCAGGTGGTGGGCGTGCGGCTGGCGGCGGGGCTGCTGATCGCGCTGGCCGTGGGCGCGCGGGCGGGCGGCTGGTGGCTGCTCGGTGGCGCGGTGGTGGCGGCGCTGCTGGCGTTCTGCGTGCCGCGGACCCCCGCGCTGGAGCCGAACCCGGCCCGGCTGCTGGCCGCGACGCGCCTGGTGTCCCGGCTCGCGCTGGTGCCGCTGTTCGCCGCGGTGTTCGCCGCCTACCTGTTCCCGGACCAGCCGTGGGCGGGCGCGGTCGTCGCGCTCGTGATCACCGCCGCCGACGCCGCCGGGTTGCGGCTGGCCCGGTACGCGCGGGCGTGGCTGCTGGGTGTCCTGCTGGTCGCCGGGGCCGGGTTCGTGGCGCTGAGCTTCGCGATCGAGCCCGCGCAACCGGTGACCGCGCCGCAGTTCACGATCGGCGGGCTGTGCGCGGCGGGCGCGGTGCTGTTCCCGTTGCTGCCCCGGCACAACCCGCCCTGGCTCGCGGGCTCGGTGGTGGCGGTGCTGGCGATCGGCGCGGGTGCGCTGTACCAGCTCGGCCCGGTGCGGCTGGCGCTGTCCGGGGTGCCCGTCCGCGACGCGCTGGCGGCGCTGGACGGTCAGGTGCTGGATCCGTTGCTGGCCGGGGTCGTCGTCCTGTCCACTGTGCCCGCCGCGCTGCTCGCGCTGGGCGAGGCGCGGGCGGAACTGTCCTGGCCGCGGGTGTCCGTCGCGTGTGGACTGATCGCCGCGGTGGTGGCCGTGCTGCTGGACCCGGATCAGGCGCTGCTGCTGGCCGCCGCGGCCGCGCTGGCCGAGGTGCTGGTGACCGCGGTGCTGTCGATGATCGCCGGGATCACCGTGCGCGCCGTGATCGCGGCGGTACTGGCCGTGACGCTGCTGGCCTGGCTGCCGCCGGTGTATCTACTGGGGACGGTCGCCGCCGTCGCGGCGGGCACCGTCGTCACGCGACGAGCAGGAACGCCACCACGGTGATCAGCGCGGTGGCGACCGCGAGGATGATCACCGACTTGGCCGGCAGGTCGCGCGGGAACACCTTCTTGTCGTGGATGCTGCGCCACCACACGATTCCGAAGATGCCGCCGACCAGGCCGATGATCCCGCCGAACACCCCGAGCAGGGCGTAGCCGAGGAGCGTCAGCTCACCCACCGCGAAGGTGAGCAGGATGGCGGTGAGGAACGTCTTGACGTCGGAGGCGGGTCCGGCGGACACCGAGTTCGGTGTGGCGGGCTGCGGCACGTTGGCGGTCACGCGGTCATGGTAGGGGAGTAGGTGATTCTCGGAAGTCCAACTAACCGTTATCCTGGTCGAATGACGACCACGTTGCCCTTCACCCGTACCCCGCACCCGTCTCCCGCTTCGGCGGAGCGTGTAGCCGAGGTACTGGCGAAGCCGGGCTTCGGGACGTTCTTCACCGACCACATGGTCTCGATCAAGTACAGCAACGACCGCGGCTGGTACGACGCGAACGTCGGCCCCTACGAGCCGATCGTGCTCGACCCCGCCACGTCGGTGCTGCACTACGCGCAGGCGATCTTCGAGGGCCTGAAGGTCTACCGGCAGCCGGACGGATCGGTCGCGGCGTTCCGCCCGGACGCCAACGCGGCGCGTTTCCGCCGGTCCGCGGCCCGCATCGCGATGCCGGAGCTGCCCGAGGAGCTGTTCCTCGGCTCCCTGCACGAGCTGATGGCGGTCGACGAGCGCTGGGTGCCCACCAACCCGGGCGACACGCTGTACCTGCGGCCGTTCATGATCTCCACCTCGGTGGGGCTCGGCGTGAACGCACCCGCCACCGAGTACCTGTACCTGGTGATCGCCTCGCCGGCCGGCTCGTACTTCACCGGCGGGGTCAAGCCGGTGAGCGTGTGGCTGTCCACCGAGTACGTGCGGGCGGCCCCGGGCGGCACCGGCGCGGCGAAGTTCGCCGGCAACTACGCGGCGTCCTTCGTGGCCCAGGCGCAGGCCGTCGAGCAGGGCTGCGACCAGGTGGTGTGGCTCGACGCGGTGGAGCGCCGCTACGTCGAGGAGATGGGCGGCATGAACCTGTTCTTCGTGTTCGGCTCGGGCGCGGACGCCCGGATCGTCACGCCGGAACTGTCCGGTTCGCTGCTGCCCGGCGTCACGCGCGACTCGCTGATCAAGCTGGCCGCCGACCACGGCCTGGGCATCGAGGAGCGCCGCATCTCCACCGACGAGTGGGAGAAGTCGGCCGCGTCCGGTGAGCTGACCGAGGTGTTCGCGTGCGGCACCGCGGCGGTCATCACGCCGGTCGGCCGGGTCAAGCACGCCGGCGGCGAGTTCACCATCGCGGGCGGCCAGCCCGGCGAGGTGACGATGAAGCTGCGCGCCGAGCTGACCGGCATCCAGGACGGCACGCGCCCCGACCCGCACGGCTGGATGCACAAGCTGTCCTGATCGTTGTTTCGACAAGGGCCACCCCGCCGGTTCCGGTGAGGTGGCCCTTGTCGCGTCACCACGGGTGGTGGCGCTGCACGCGCACGGTTCGCGGGTCGATCCACGAGGGCCTGTCGAGCTGGAAACCTGTCCGCATCCAGGAAGCGCGCCGGGACCGCTTCCGCGTCCGGTGGGCGCACCCACTGATGGACCAGCCCGCGCAGGGGCACTTGATCGTCGGGTCCGAAGTGATCATGTCTCAACTCCTCGGGTTGCCGTGGAACTCGGCCAGCCGCTCCCGGACGGCGGCCATGACCTTCTCGGTCTGCGCGCGGAGAGCGGCCAGTCCGTCGCGCTCGTCGGCCGAGCCGACGTAGGCGCCGAGGTCGGCGCGGACGCCCTGCTTCCACACGGCCGCCACCTGCTGTGTGCTGGTGATGTCCTGGTCGGGTCGCCCGTCGACGAGGACCAGGTCCGCGCGCAGTCCCGGGCGGATCCGGCCCCGGTCGCGGAGACCGAACACGTCGGCCGTGCGCGCGGTGGCCGCGGTGAGGGCCGCGGCCGGGCCGATGCCCGCGGCCACGAGACGCTCGAGTTCGCGGTGGACGCTCGCGCCGTGGGCGGTTCCGGGGTTGGGCGCGTCCGTGCCGACCAGCAGACGCACGCCGGCCTCGTGCAGCCGGCGGGCGTTGCCGGCCGGCACCGTGAAGTCCGGGAGTTCCGGGGACATCCACCGGTCCGCCTGCCGTTCGAGGACCCCCGACCAGGCCGGACCCAGGAGCCGGGCCAGCGCGGGCCGGGCGAGCAGCGGCACCCCGGGACCGTCCTCGCCGGGGAAGCCGTCGGCCACCGCCAAGGTCGTGATCACCGCGACGCCCGCCTCGGCGATGGCCTCGACCTGGCCCTCGGTGAGAGGGTCGAAGGGCACGTGGGCCAGGACGTCCACGCCTGTCGGCAGCAGGTCCACCGCACCGCGGGCCGTGGACACGTGTGCCGCCACGACCAGGCCGGCGCGGTGCGCGGCCTCGACGAGCGCGGCGATCGTCGGCACGTCCAGGGACGGCATGGGCATCGGACCGCCGCCCGTGCCGTCGTCGTACAGGACCTTCAGGTGGGTGGCTCCCTCGGCCACCCGGTCGGCGACGAACGCCGCCGCGTCCTGCGGGCCCGTCACGTAGGGGAAGGGCGCGTACATCATCGTGGGATGTCCGCCGGGAGCCGTGGCCGATGCTGGACGACCGCACGTCGGCCGCCTCCGGTCCCGCGCCCTGCGCCATCGCCACGCGCACCGTGGGCGGCGTGTGACGACCACGGTAAAAGTTGACACGATGTGAAGGTCAAGCTTGTGGACGAGCGGTTTTCGATCAGCCAGGTCGTGAAGGCCTCCGGCGTGTCCGCGCGGATGCTCCGCCACTACGACGCGATCGGACTGCTCCCGCCGGGTTCGGTGAGCAGCAACGGATACCGCTGGTACGGCCGGGCGGAACTGCTCCGGCTGCAGCGCATCATGATGCTGCGCCGCCTCGGCCTCGGGCTCGCGGAGATCGGCGAGGTGCTGCGGAGCCAGATCGTCGAGGCGGCCGCGCTGCGCGGGCACCCGGCGTAGCTGGAAGACGAGCGGCGCCACCTCGACCAGGTCATCGCCACCGTGCGGGAGACCATCGCCGACCTCGACGAGGCCCGGATCCGCGATCCCGAGCGGTTCTTCGCCGGCTTGCGGGAGGACCGGGCCGCCATGCGGCGCACCCTGCGGGCGACCTTCGGCGAGGGAACCGACGCGGCCTTCGACGCCGCCGAAGCCGCGCAGGACGGTCTCACCGCCGCGGACTACGAACACGCCGCCGCCCGGAGTGCGGCCCTGTTCCGGCGGCTCGCCCGGGTGATGCGCACCGGGGCCGCGCCGGACGAGCCCGCCGCACTCGACGCGGTCGCCGATCACTACGAGTCCGTGCGCCTGCACTGGGAACCCACGCCCCGGGCGTACGCCGCTCTGGGCGGGTTGTACGTGACCGACTCGCAACGGTCGATGGCCGAGGAGGCCGACCCGGACCTCCCGGCCTGGCTGGCCGCGGCCATCGATGCCTACGCGCGGCGCCGTCTGGGGCTGGCGGAGGGGGAAGCCGGGACCTGACGCCGGATCAAGCGTTCGGCGGCGCGACTCCGGCTTCGGCGTGCGTGGGCAGGTCCGTGAGCATCCGGGCGGCCGTGACCAGCAGCGGGAGCGCCGTCGCGGCGCCGGTGCCGTCGCCGAGCCGGATGCCCAGGTCGGCGATCGGCTTCAGGTCGAGGTGCTCCAGCACCATCCGGTGCGCCGGCTCGGCGTCGCGGTGGGCGGCCTGCCACCACGAGCGCGCGCCGGGCGCCAGTTCCTCGGCCACCAGCGCGGCCGCGCCCACCGCGAGGCCGTCCAGCAGCACCGGGGTCCGGCGGACCGCGGCCTGCGCCAGGAAACCGGTCAGCGCGGCCAGATCCGCGCCGCCCGCCGTGCGGAGCAGCGCGACCGGATCGGGCAGCACGGCGCGGGCCCGGCGCAGCGCGTCCCGGATCGCGGCGGCCTTGCGCATCCAGGCGTTGTCGTCGATGCCCGATCCGCGGCCCACCACGGCCACCGGCTCGGCCCCGGTCAGCGCGGCGACCAGCACCGCGGCCGGCGTGCTCACCCCGACCCCGACGCTGCCCGCGACGAGCAGGTCGGTGCCCTCGTCCACCTCGGCGTCCGCGATCGCCATCCCGGCCCGCAGCGCGGCCTGCACCTCGTCTTCGGTGAGGGCGTCCTCGACGTCGATCGACCCGGAGCCGGCCCGGACCTTGAACTCGGCGACCGGCGTCTCCCCGTCGACCGAGATGTCGGCGACGCGCAGCCCGGCGCCGGCCACGGCCGCGGCGACCGCGACCGGGCCGGAGCCCTTGAGCAGGGTGCTCACCAGCTGCGCGGTGGCCTCCGGCCGGTAGGCGGAGACGCCCTTGGCGGCGATCCCGTGGTCCCCGGCGAACACGATCACGCGGGGCCGCTGGAACCGCCGCGGCGGCACCGAGCCCTGGCACGCCGCGACCCACGCGCCGAGCGCCTCCAGCTGACCCAGCGAGTCGACCGGCTTGAGCAGCTCGGCGTGTCGGCGCAGGGCCTCGGCGCGGGCGGGCTCGTCGGGCTGGGGGACGTCGGCGAACGACACGTCAGTCACGGCGCCAACTTATCGTCAGCCCGCGCGGGCGGTCAGGCGCGGATCCTCCTCGACGACGCCGAGCAGGACCGAGTCGATCTCGGTGAGCAGGTCGGCGTCGAGCTTCACGCCGGCCGCCTTGACGTTCTCGTGCACCTGCTCCGGCCGGGAGGCGCCGACGATCGCGGAGGCGACGTTCGGGTTCTGCAGCACCCACGCCACCGCCAGCTGCGCGAGCGTCAGCCCGGCCCGCGCGGCCAGTGGCTCCAGCCGGGCGACGCGCTCGAGCACCTCGTCCTGCAGGAACCGCTGCACGAACCGCGAGCCGTTCTCGTCGGTGGCGCGCGATCCGGCGGGCGGCGGCTGGCCCGGCTTGTACTTGCCGGTCAGCACCCCCTGCGCGATGGGCGACCAGACGATCTGGCTCAGCCCCTCCCGCTCGCTCGCGGGCACGACCTGGGCTTCGATGACGCGCCAGAGCATGTTGTACTGCGGCTGGTTCGACACGAACGGGATCCGCAGCTCGCGGGCCAGCGCCGCGCCGCGCGTGATCTCCTCGGCGTTCCACTCCGACACCCCGATGTAGAGCACCTTGCCCTGGCGGACCAGATCGGCGAAGGCCGACATGGTCTCCTCCAGCGGCACGGTCGGGTCGAACCGGTGCGCCTGGTAGAGGTCGATGTGATCGGTCTGCAGGCGCTTCAGCGACGCGTGGCAGGACTCGATGATGTGCTTGCGGCCCAGGCCGCGGTCGTTCGGACCGCCGGGGCCGGTCGGCCAGAACACCTTGGTGCAGATCTCCAGGCTCTCCCGGCGCTGACCGGCCAGCCCCCGCCCGAGCACCGACTCCGCCACGGTGTTCGCGTAGACGTCGGCGGTGTCGAAGGTGGTGATCCCGGCGTCGAGCGCGGCCTTGATGCAGGCCTGGGCCTGCTCCTCGGCGATCTGGGACCCGTGGGTGAGCCAGTTCCCGTAGGCGATCTCACTGACGGACAGGCCACTGCGGCCGAGACGGCGAAACTCCATGGCCGGCAGCCTACTCGGAAATGGTTCGCCTTGCTAACGACCTGGAGTGGCTCCAGCCGGGGTCAGGAGACCTTGTCGCCCACCTTGACGCGCGGCTTCGGCATCCGGAGCTTGCGGATCTGGCTCGCCCGCACGAACGCGTACCACCCCAGCGACCGACCGCTGATGTTCTCCTTCGGGAACTTCTCGCGGGCCAGCCGGGCGATGCGGCGGCCGTTGAAGTAGCCCTCGACGGCCATCACGAGGATGGCGGCCATGCACAGCAGCGTCACGTACTGCTGGATCGCCGGGTAGGGCACCAGCAGCACGACGAACACGACGATGGCCAGCGGCATGAACGCGCCCAGGAAGTGGCGGCGCGAGTCGACCAGGTCGCGCACGTACGCCTTGACCGGGCCCTTGTCGCGCGGCAGCAGGTAGCGGTCGTCGCCGGCGGCCATCCGCTCCTGGCGCTCCTTGGCCAGGCGGCGGCGCTCTTCCTTGCTCACCGGGTTCGACTTGCGCAGCTCGCGGTTGCGCTTCATCGCCTCCCGCATGGTCCGTGGCGGCGGCGCGACCGGGCCGCGGCGCTTGCCCTCGGCCTCCTTGCGCTTCGGCGTCGGCCTGCCCTTGGCCGGGGTGTAGCCCCGGGTGTGAGATTCGACGCTTTCGGCCACCTCGGCGGCCTCGCTTTCGGGGCTGTCTGCGGTGGTCGTGCTGTTACGACGGAGAAACCTCACTCGACCAGCTTATTCCAGACACCGGCGTCCGTGTTCATCCCCCTCGGGGATGTGTAACCATGGGATCAGCGCCAAGGCGGGAAACCAGCCCGGGAACAGATCGGGTGGCACTGGTGTTTCCAGTAGGGAGGAGCACCCCCCACCCGGTGCACGGCAAGACCCCGAGGGAGAGCTATGACTGCCGCTGAGCAGACCAGCACGCAGGCCGAGGCCGAGGCCACCCACGGCGTGACCTTGAGCGACGCCGCGGCGAGCAAGGCGAAGGCCCTGCTCGACCAGGAAGGCCGCGACGACATGCACCTGCGCATCGCGGTCCAGCCCGGTGGTTGCGCGGGCCTGCGCTACCAGCTGTTCTTCGACGAGCGCACGCTCGACGGCGACCTGTTCCGCGAGTTCGACGGCCTGCGCGTGGCGGTCGACCGGATGAGCGCGCCGTACGTCGAGGGCGCGGTGATCGACTTCGTCGACTCGATCGAGAAGCAGGGCTTCACCATCGAGAACCCGAACGCCACGGGCTCCTGCGCCTGCGGTGACTCGTTCCACTGAGCCATCACACGAAAGGGCGCCGGTCGAAGCTTCGACCGGCGCCCTTTTCGCGTCCGCGTAACTAATAGTCCTCCAGCCCGACTACCTGTGCGTGGCAGGCGTCGTCGACGGCCCAGTCCCGCGGCGCGGGCGGGCGGGGCGCCGAGGCGTGCGCGGCGCGCAGTTCGGCGGGGATGTCGGCGCAGTCGTCGATCAGCTCGGCGATGGTCTCCGGTTCCGTCACGGTGCTCACGCAGGCGACGCTAGGACGACCAGCGCGAGCCGGACAGGTCTACCAGCTAGTAGTGTCGGTCAGCGGGTCAGATTTAGCTCCGACGGGGTATTTCCCGTCGGTAACTTCAGTTCGAGCCAGCCAGAGGGAGCAGAGCACCGGTGGCCATCAACGCCCGCATCGCCGTTTCCGGCAGCATCGCAACCGACCATCTCATGCACTTCCCCGGCCGGTTCGCCGAGCAGCTGGTCGCCGACCAGCTGCACCGCGTCTCGCTGAGCTTCCTCGCCGACGACCTGGTCGTCCGGCGCGGCGGCATCGGCGCCAACATCGCCTTCGGCCTGGGCGTGCTCGGCGCGAGCCCGGTGCTGGTCGGCGCGGCGGGCGCGGACTTCGCCGACTACCGGTCCTGGCTGGAGCGCCACGGGGTGGACACGGCCGGCGTGCTGATCTCGGAGCTGGCCCACACCGCCCGGTTCGTGTGCACCACCGACGACGACCTCAACCAGATCGCCACCTTCTACGCCGGCGCCATGGCCGAGGCCCGCAACATCGAGCTGGGCCCGATCGCCGACCGCGTGGGCGGGATCGGGCTGATGCTGATCGGCCCGGACGACCCGGACGGCATGCTCCGGCACGCCGACGAGTGCCGCCAGCGCGGGTTCGACTTCGCGGTGGACCCCTCCCAGCAGCTGGCGCGCATGACCGGCGAGCAGGCGCGGCGGTTCGTCGCCGGGGCGAAGTACCTGTTCACCAACGACTACGAGTGGGAGCTGCTGCTCCAGAAGACGGCCTGGTCCGAGGCCGACGTGCTCGACCACGTGGGCATCCGCATCACCACCCTCGGCGAGAAGGGCGTGGAGATCGTCGGCAAGGGCGGGGTGGCGCTGGAGGTCGGCGCGGTGCCCGAGCTGACCAAGGCCGACCCGACGGGCGTCGGCGACGGCTTCCGGGCCGGATTCCTGGCCGGCCTGAACGCGGACCTGAGCCTGGAGCGTTCCGCCCAGCTCGGCTCCATGATCGCCGTGCTGGTGCTGGAGACCGTCGGCACGCAGGAGTGGACCCTCGACCGCGAGTCGGCGCTGTCCCGGATCGGCGCGGCGTTCGGCCCGGACGCGGCGGCGGAGATCGCTCCCGCGCTGCCCGCCTGACCCCCCGCACGCGGCTCGCGAAAAAACGGGCCGCGGCCGGTCGTCCGGCCACGGCCCGTCACGGGGGTCAGCGCGTCAGATCCGCACCGGGTAGACCGGCTCCGGGATCTCCGGCTTGATGCGGTGCTCGATGAAGATGCCGTGCCAGATCATGAACACCAGCAGCGCCCAGATGCGCCGGCTGTGGTCCAGCGTGCCGGCCCGGTGCTCGTCGAGCAGGCGCTGCACGGCCTGCTTGTCCAGCAGCTCGTCGGTCCTGGAATCGGCGATGATGCCGCGCGCCCAGTCGTACATCTCGTCGCGCAGCCACAGCCGGATCGGCACCGGGAAGCCCAGCTTGCGGCGGTTCAGCACGTGCGCCGGGACGATGCCCTCCAGCGCGCGGCGCAGGGCGTACTTCGTGGTCTCCTTGGTGATCTTCTGGTCCAGCGGGATGCCGGCCGCGACCTTGAACACCTCGGCGTCCAGGAACGGCACCCGCAGCTCCAGCGAGTTCGCCATGGTCATCTTGTCGGCCTTGACCAGGATGTCGCCGCGCAGCCAGGTGAACAGGTCCACGTGCTGCATCCGGGCGACCGGGTCCCAGTTCGCCGACGTGCGGTAGTGCTCCGCGGTGACGTCCCGGTGCCCGACGCCCTCCTGGAACGTCTTCAGCACGCCGCGCAGCTGGTCGTCGCGGAAGATGCGGGCGTTGCCGTAGTAGCGCTCCTCCAGCGGCAGCGCGCCCCGGCGCAGCAGGTCCTTGCCGCGGGTGCCCTCCGGGATCCGCTCCGACACCTTGCCGATCACCTTGCGCAGGCCGCCGGGCACCTTCTCGAACGGCGCCAGCGACAGCGGCTCGTTGTAGATCGTGTAGCCGCCGAACAGCTCGTCCGAGCCCTCGCCGGACAGCACCGCCTTGACGTGCTTGCGCGCCTCCCGCGCGATGAACCACAGCGGCACCAGCGCCGGGTCGGCCACCGGGTCGTCGAGGTACCAGACGATGAGCGGCAGGGCCTCCATCATCTCGTCCGCCGACACCGTCCGGATGACGTGCTTCACGCCGATCGCCGCCGCCGACTCGGCCGCCACGTCGACCTCGGAGTAGCCCTCGCGCTCGAACCCGGTGGTGAACGCGATCAGGTTCGGGTTGTGCTCCTTGGCCAGCGCCGCGATCGCGGTCGAGTCGATGCCGCCGGACAGGAACGTGCCGACGGTGATGTCCGGGTCGGCGATCATGTGCTTGCCGACCGAGTCGCGCATCACGTCGCGGATGCGCTCGTGCAGGATCTTCGCCTCGGCGGCGCCGCGCACCGGCTTGGCGGTGAACTCGGGGAAGAAGTAGCGCTCGATCCTGGGCTCGCCGCCGGGGGACACGGTGAACGACGTGCCCGACTCGATGCGGCGGATGCGCGTGTGCAGGGTCTCCGGCTCCGGCACGTACTGCAGGGTCAGGTAGTGCTGCAGGGCGGTCCGGTCCAGCTGCTTGGTGATCCCCAGCACGCCGGAGAGCTCCAGCAGCGACTTCTTCTCGCTGGAGAACGCCGTGCCGCCCGGCCCGTGCGTGTAGAACAGCGGCTTGATGCCGAACGGGTCGCGTGCGCCGAAGATCACCTTTTCCTCGGCGTCCCAGATCAGGAACGCGAACATGCCCCGCAGCTTCGCCACCGCCGAGCGGCCCCAGTAGTGGTAGGCGGCGACGATCGCCTCGCCGTCGCCCTCTGTGGCGAACTTCGCACCGTGCTCGGCGGCCAGCTGTTCCCGCAGCTCACGGTAGTTGTAGATCTCGCCGTTGAAGTTCAGCGTGTACCGGTTCGGCGACTCCGGCGGGCCCCAGGTCAGGGGCTGGTGGGCGTGCTCGACGTCGATGAACGCGAGCCGGTTGAAGCCGTAGACGACCTCGGCGTCGGTCCAGGTGTCGCGCTCGTCGGGACCGCGATGACGCTGGCAGCGCATGGCTTCGCCGACCGCGTCACGCGCGTTGACCGCGTCGTTCTCAGTGGCACACACCAGTCCAAGCAGGCCGCACACGGATATTCACACCTCGAGGTCGTGGCCGGATGTCGAGCGCCCAGTATGCCCGCAGCCCCCGCCACGAACGGTCACCCCTTGGGCTGCGGATCGCGGTAGCTCGGCTAGGCTCCCGCTGGTAAGCCAGAAATCGTCAAGGAGGCCTGGGTTGAAAGGGCGCTGCGCAGTGGGCAGGGATGAGCGCACTCCGGCATCACGTTCGGCGAAAGTGGGTAAGGTCGCCGCGCTGGCCGGGCTCGTCGCGCTCCTGGCGACCGGGTGCTCCGGTGACGAGGTGCTGCGGTTCGGGTGGCCCGTCGGCGTGACCAAGGAGTCCGAGGACATGCGTGTCCTGTGGACCTGGTCCGTCATCGCCGCGCTCGTCGTCGGCGTCATCGTGTGGGGCCTGATCTTCTGGTCGGTCGCCTTCCACCGGAAGAAGAAGACCCACGGGCCGGGCGACCTGCCGCGGCAGTTCCAGTACAACGTGCCGCTCGAGCTGTTCTGCGTCGTGCTGCCGCTCGTGATGGTCTGCGTGCTGTTCTTCTTCACCGCGACCACCGAGAGCAAGGTGCTGGCCGAGGAGCCCGACCCGGACGTCACGGTCGACGTGATCGCGTTCCAGTGGAACTGGGAGTTCGACTACCCGAGCGCGCCGAAGGACGCCAACGGCCAGGTCATCAAGACCGTCGGCAGCTCGAGCGAGATCCCGATCCTGGTCCTGCCCGCCGGCAAGCGGATCCAGTACAACCTGCGGTCGGCCGACGTCATCCACTCCTTCTGGGTGCCGGAGTTCCACTTCAAGCGGGACGTGTTCCCGGACCCGGAGAAGAACAACCAGGACCCGTCGTTCCAGAACACGATCGACCGGACCGGTGCGTTCGTCGGCCGCTGCGCCGAGCTGTGCGGCACCTACCACTCGGGCATGAACTTCGAGGTCCGGGCGCTGCCCGCGGACCAGTTCGACCGGTACATCCAGCTGCGCACGCAGATCAACCCGGCCACCGGGCAGCCGAACACCACCGCCGAGGCGCTGGCCGCGCTGAACTGCGGCGAGCTGTGCGCGCCGCAGGCGACCACGACGAAGCCGTTCAACACCGACCGCACGCTGCGGACGCAGTCCGGCTGAGCCGGTTGGTTCACGTGGGTGTTGGAAGCATGAGCACAGTGAGGACAGCGTCATGAAGGTCGAAGCCCGGATTTTCGACTTGGTCACCGCTTTCGCGTTCTTCATCGCGATCGTGTACGGCGTGTGGACCGGCCTGGCCAGTGGCTACGGCGTCGAGCCGGTCGGCCTGGTAGCCCTGATCCTGACCGGCGGGCTGTCCCTCCTGGCGGGCAGCTACATGCGGTTCGTGGGCCGCCGGATCGAACCGCGCCCCGAGGACCGCGACGACGCCGAAATCAGTGATGGCGCCGGCGAGATGGGCTTCTTCAGCCCGGGCAGCTACTGGCCGGTCGGGCTGGCCGCGTCGGCCGCGTTCGTCGGTCTCGGCCTGGCGTTCTTCCACATCTGGATGCTGGTCGTCGGGGGGATCCTGATCCTGCTCACGGTGGGCGGCCTGGTGTTCGAGTACCACACGGGGCCCAACCACGAGTGATGTCTGTTCTGCGGAGGGCCCGTCCGGCGGATGCACGCCGGGCGGGCCTTTTTCGCGTGCCGGGTGCGGGCTGGGTGTTCGGGTGAGGGGCGCCCTGTTGCGGCTGGTGCGGGCTGGTTGCGTGGCTGTGGTGCCCTTTTGTGACTGGTGCGGGCTGGGTGCCTGGCTGAGGGCGGCCGTGTCTTGTTCCTGGTGAGGCTGGTGTTCGGCTGAGGGCAGCCCTCTTTGTCCGTGGTGCGGGCTGGGCGTTCGGCGGAGGGGCGCCCTTTTGTGACTGGTGCGGGCTGAGTGTCTGGCTGAGGGCGGCCCTGGGCGGTCTTTCTTCGCCGAGTGGCCCTTCCACGCGGCACGAACGGTCCCTTCATGTGGTCACCGTTGGGCCGGTCGTGGGGGCGCGGTTGGTCTTCTCGTGCGGCCGCGACTGGTCCAGCCGTGCGGTTGCCAGTGGCGCCTGCGCGAGTGGGCTTCTCGGGTCGTCGCCGTTGGTCCTTCCGTGCGGCCACCACTGGTCCAGCCGTGCGGTCGCCAGTCGCACGCGCGCGAACGGTCCTCTCGTGCGGCTGCCGCTGGCCCAGTCGCGCGGCTGCCACTGGCCCAGTCGTGCGGTCGCCAGTCGCACGCGCGCGAACGGTCCTCTCGTGCGGCCGCCACGTGCCCAGTCGTGCGGGTGCCAGTGGTGCCTGCGCGGGTGGTCTTCTCGTGCGGCCACCACCGGCCCAGTCGTGCGGGCGCCAGTCGCGCCTGCGCGAACGGTCCTCTCGTGCGGCCGCCGTTGGTCCAGCCGCGCACCCACAACCAGCCCAGCCGCGTAACCCAACCGAGAAAACTCAGCGGAAAGCCGCCCACCGAGCCAGCAGCTCGGCAGCCGCACCCGAATCCACGGCCTCCGCCGCCCGGCGCAGTCCCGCCGTCAGGTCATCCTCCAGCGACTCCGTGAACCCGGCGTGCGCCGCCAGCGCACCAGCGGCATTGAGCAGCACCGCATCCCGTACCGGGCCCGGCTTGCCCGCCACCAGCTCCCGCACGACCTCCGCGTTCACCGCCGGGTCGCCGCCCCGCAGGTCCTCCGCCGTCGCGCGTGGGATGCCCAGCGCGGCCGGGTCCAGCGACGCCGCCCGCACCGTCCCGGCCGACACCACCCACACCGAGCTGGTCGTCGTCGTGGTGAGTTCGTCCAGGCCGTCGTCTCCGCGGACCACCAGCGTCGACGTGCCCCGGCGCGCGAACACCCGCGCCAGCACCTCCGTCTTGTCCGGGAACGCGCACCCGATCAACCCGGCCGTCGGCTGGGCCGGATTCGTCAACGGGCCCAGCAGGTTGAACGCCGTGGGCACCCCCAGCTCCCGGCGCGGCGCCCCCGCGTGCCGGAACCCGGGGTGGAACACCGGCGCGAAGCAGAACCCGATGCCCAGCTCCTCCACACACCGCTGCACCCCCTCGGGCGGCAGGTCGATCGCCACCCCGAGGGCCTCCAGCACGTCCGCGGTCCCGGCCTTCGACGACGCCGCCCGGTTGCCGTGCTTCACCACCGGCACCCCGGCCGCCGCCGTCACGAGCGAGGCCATCGTCGAGATGTTCACCGACCCCGACCGGTCACCACCCGTGCCCACGATGTCCACCGCGTCCCGCGAGATCCGCACCCGCCGGGCGTGCGCGAGCATCGCGTCGGCCAGACCGGTGATCTCGGCCGGCGTCTCGCCCTTCGCGCGCAGCGCGACCAGGAAGCCGCCGACCTGGGCGGGGGTGGCCTCCCCGGACATCACCTGGTCCATCGCCCACGCGGTGTCCTCCGCGGACAGATCCGCGCCGGCGATCAGCTGGTTGAGCAGCGTGGGCCAAGTCTGCGTGCCCATGGTCACCTTTCCTCCAGACCGGCGAACCGGCCTGAGTTCGTCGCGGCGCCTCAGCCCCGGACGACCGGGACCCGGCGGGCCCGCAGCACGTCCGCGACCGTCTCCGCCGCGGTCAGCGGGTCGAGCGGATGGACCAGGACGGCGTCGGCCTGGGACCAGGTCGCCAGCCAGCGGTCGTCCTTGCGCCGGACGGCGACCACGATCGGCGGGCAGTCGTCGATCTCGTTCTTCAACTGCCGGCACAACCCGATGCCGCCGGTCGGCTGGGCCTCGCCGTCCAGGATCGCCAGATCGACCGCGCCCTCGTCCATCTCGGCCAGCACGTCGGCCACTCCGGCGGCCTCGACGTAGTCGACCCGGCCCAGATCGGTGGCGGGCCTGCGGCCGACCGCCGTGATGATCGACTCCCGCACTTCTGGTCGGTGGCTGAACACCAGGATCCGCGTGGACTGTTCGGACAAGTCGACCCTCCGGCTTCGTCGCTGTACTGGTCGTGTCGATGCTAGCCGTCCCGCCCGGTTCCACCCAGGCCCATCGGCTGTAACGCGTCCCAGCCGAGCCAGTCGCCGTCCAGCCGCTGCGCCAGACCGGCCATCCGGGCCCGTTCCTGCGCGCAGTGCAGCGCGTCGAGCTTCTGCACGCGCAGCGCGTGCACCCGGACGGGTCCCGCTCCGCCGGCTTCCGGGCGCAGCTGCCATCCGTCCTGGGCGAGCACCGACGCCGCCTCGGTGACCCGATCCGGTGGCAGAACGAGGTGATGGCGCAGAATCGCCGGTTCGTCCGCCCGCCAGCGGTGTGATCTCCGAAGCACCGACGAGTCGGCTTCGGCGACGTCGAAGGCCTCGGCCACGACGACGACACCCTCGGTGTCCACGGTGAGCTCCGGTCCGCCACGCTTTCGCAGCAGGTCACGCACCCGATCGAAGAATCCCACGCCCTGATCCTCACCCTCCGCGTTCGTCACTGTGACCAACACCCCCGGCGCGGCGTGCCGGACCCGACCAAGCAGGTCGCTTCGCAGGGAGACATAATGCGACCCGTGACAACGGCAGCTCCCACCATCAGCCAGCGGGTGCACTCGCTGAACCGGCCGAACATGGTCAGTGTCGGCACGATCGTGTGGCTCTCCAGCGAGCTCATGTTCTTCGCCGGGCTGTTCGCGATGTTCTTCACGGTCAAGGCGCAGAACGACACGGGGGTCTGGCCGCCGATCAACCCGGCGACCGACGAGCCCATCCACCTCGACATCCCGTACGCGCTGCCCTTCACCATCATCCTGGTGGCGTCGTCGTTCACCTGCCAGCTCGGCGTGTTCGCCGCCGAGCGCGGTGACGTCTACGGGCTGCGCCGCTGGTACGTCATCACCCTGATCATGGGCGCGATCTTCGTCGCCGGTCAGGCCGGTGAGTACGTCACGTTGATCCACGAGGGCGTGACCATCCCGTCCGGGGCCTACGGCACCGTGTTCTTCCTGGCGACCGGGTTCCACGGTCTGCACGTGATCGGTGGTCTCGTCGCCTTCGTCTTCCTGCTCATCCGCACGAAGCTGAGCAAGTTCACCCCCGCGCAGGCGACCTCGGCGATCGTCGTGTCCTACTACTGGCACTTCGTCGACATCGTGTGGATCGGCCTGTTCGCGGTCATCTACATCATCCCGTGACCGCGCCAGCCACCCCATGGACCGGCCTGAACTGACAGCAAGGGTTGCCGAAGAATGACCACCAGCAAGAACACCTCCAGGCGCCGGTTCGGTGCCCGCACCAAGCTGCGCCGCCGCCTCGCCGGTGCGCTCGCGCTCGGTGTGGCGCTGGCCGGCGCGGGCCTGGGCTACGCCCTCCTGGTGCCGCAGCCGCAGACGGCGCAGGCGCAGGACGACCCGGCGCAGCTGCGCCTGGGCCAGCAGGTCTACAACAACAGCTGCATCAGCTGCCACGGCTCGAACCTGCAGGGCGTGGAGGACCGCGGGCCGAGCCTGATCGGCGTCGGCGACGCGGCCGTGTACTTCCAGACCTCGTCCGGCCGCATGCCGGCGGTCCGCCAGGAGGCGCAGGCCGAGCGCAAGCCGGCCAAGCTGACCCCGGAGGAGATCGACGCGCTCGGCGCCTACATCCAGGCCAACGGCGGCGGCCCGGAGCGGCCCGCCCAGACCGGTGAGGCGCTGCGCGGCGACAACCCGGCACGCGGTGGCGAGCTGTTCCGCCTCAACTGCGCGTCGTGCCACAACTTCACCGGCCAGGGCGGCGCCCTGTCGGCCGGCAAGTTCGCGCCGGAGCTCGGCCCGGCCAACGAAGAGCAGATCTACACGGCGATGTTGACCGGTCCGCAGAACATGCCGAAGTTCTCCGACCGGCAGCTCACCCCCGAGGAGAAGCGGGACATCGTCGCCTACGTCAAGTCCGTGTCCGACGGGAACAACAACCCGGGCGGCAACGGCCTGGGCGGCCTGGGGCCGGCCTCGGAGGCGCTCGTCGCGTGGATCGTCGGCATCGGCGCCATCGTCGGCGTGACTTTGTGGATTGGATCGAGGGCATGACTAGCATGGAAGAGCACCCGGGCGCCGGGCGCGAGCCGGGGGTTCCCCAGCCTTCCGAGGCCGAACTGGCCGAGATGGACCGCGACCAGCTGGTGGAGCTGGGGACGAAGCTCGATGGCGTCGAGCTGGTCGACTACCCGGACCCGTGGCCGGTCAAGGGCACCCGCGCCGAGAAGCGCGCGGAGCGGGTCGTCGCGCTGTGGTTCACCATCGCGGCGCTGGCCGGTCTGGGCTTCCTGGTGACCATCTGCTGGCCGGAGTGGTGGGAGTACAAGGCTCCGGACACCGGCGAGTACGAGACGTACGCGCTCTACACGCCCGTGCTGGGCTTCACGCTCGGCCTGTCGATCCTCGCGCTGGGCATCGGCGTGCTGCTCTACACCAAGCGGTTCATCCCGAACGAGCTCGCGGTGCAGGAGCGGCACGACGGCGACGGCAAGGGTTCGGCCGAGATCGACCGCAAGACCATCGTCGCGCAGCTGGCCGACGCGGGTAACCGCAGCACCATCGGCCGCCGCTCCCTGGTCAAGCGCACCGCCGGCCTCGGCGCCGGTGTGATGGGCCTGGGCCTGGTCGCCCTGCCGGTCGCCTCGTTCATCAAGAACCCGTGGGCCGACCCCGATTCCCCGGACAACCTGGCCCACACGCCGTGGAAGCCGGCGCACCCGGGCGAGACCGTCTACCTGCGCCGCTACACCGGCAAGCCGCACGAGGTCGTCCTGCTGCGCCCGGAGGACCTGGACGCGGGCGGCATGGAGACCGTCTACCCGTTCCGGGAGAGCGAGCGCGGCGACCACGAGGCGCTGTCCGCGGTCTTCATGCGCACGGACACCCCGGTCATGCTGATCCGCCTGCGTCCCGAGGACGCCCAGCGGGTCGTCAAGCGCGCGGGCCAGGAGGACTTCAACTTCGGCGACTACTACGCCTACACGAAGATCTGCAGTCACGTCGGATGCCCGACCTCCCTGTACGAGCAGCGGACCAACCGGATCCTGTGCCCGTGCCACCAGTCGCAGTTCGACGCCCTGCAGTACGCCAAGCCCATCTTCGGCCCGGCGACCCGCGCGCTTGCGCAGTTGCCCATCACGGTCAACGATGAGGGATACTTCGTGGCGCGCGGAGACTTCATCGAGCCGGTCGGCCCCGCCTATTGGGAGCGCAAGTCATGAGTTCACTCACCACGCCGACCCGGGGGTCCGGCGCCCTGGAGCGGCACGCCGGCGAGGCCGCGAACAACATGGACCAGCGGTACCGCCTGGCCAAGGGCCTGCGGCACCAGATGAACAAGGTCTTCCCGACCCACTGGTCGTTCCTGCTCGGCGAGATCGCGCTCTACAGCTTCATCGTCGTGATCATCACGGGCGTCTACCTGACCCTGTTCTTCGATCCGTCGATGACCGAGGTCGTCTACAACGGGCCGTTCAAGAACCTGCAGGGCGTCGAGATGTCCCGCGCGTTCCAGACGACCCTGGAGATCTCGTTCGAGGTCCGCGGCGGCCTGTTCGTCCGCCAGCTGCACCACTGGGCCGCGCTGGTGTTCGTCGCGGCCATGATGGTGCACATGTTCCGGATCTTCTTCACCGGAGCGTTCCGCAGGCCGCGTGAGGCCAACTGGGTCATCGGCGCGCTGCTGCTGATCCTCGGCATGTTCGAGGGCTTCTTCGGCTACTCGCTGCCGGACGACCTGCTGTCGGGTACCGGTATCCGCGCCACGATGTCGGGCATCGTGCTCTCGGTGCCGATCATGGGCACCTGGCTGCACTGGGCGTTGTTCGGCGGGGAGTTCCCCGGCGACGAGATCGTGCCGCGCTTGTACACGCTGCACATCTTGTTGATTCCGGGCATCATGCTCGCGCTGGTCGGGGTGCACCTGGCGCTGGTCTGGTACCAGAAACACACCCAGTTCCCCGGCGTGCGGCGCAAGGAGACCAACGTCGTCGGCGTCCGGATCATGCCGGTGTTCGCCGCGAAGGCCGGTGCCTTCTTCGTCATCGTCACCGGCATCCTGTCGATGATGTCGGGTCTCTTCCAGATCAACCCGATCTGGAACCTGGGCCCGTACAACCCGGGGCAGGTGTCCGCGGGCTCGCAGCCGGACTGGTACCTCGCCTGGGCCGACGGCCTGCTGCGCATCTTCCCGGCGTGGGAGCTCTACCTGGGCAACTACACGGTCCCGGCGGTGTTCTTCGCCGGTGCGCTCTGGATGCCGATCCTGTTCGCGCTGCTGATCGCCTACCCGTTCATCGAGCGGAAGCTGTCCGGCGACACCGCGCACCACAACCTCCTGCAGCGCCCGCGTGACGCACCGGTCCGCACCTCGATCGGCATGATGGCGCTGGCGTTCTTCATGGTGATCGAGCTGTCCGGGTTCAACGACATCATCGCGGACAAGTTCAACATCTCGCTGAACGCGACGACGTGGGCCGGCCGCATCGGCATCCTGGTGCTGCCGCCGCTGGCGTACTTCATCACCTACCGGATCTGCCTGGGCCTGCAGCGGTCCGACCGCGAGGTGCTGGAGCACGGCATCGAGACCGGCATCATCAAGCGCCTGCCCCATGGTGAGTTCATCGAGATCCACCAGCCGCTGGGCGGTGTGGACGACCACGGCCACGCCATCCCGCTGGAGTACCAGGGCGCGGCGGTGCCGAAGAAGATGAACAAGCTCGGCGCGGCCGGGCGCGCGGTGCCGGGCACGATGCTGGCGCCGGACCCGGTGGAGGAGACCGCGGCGCTCGACCGGGCCCGCGGCGACGGGCACGGCAACGGCCACGTCCCGGGCGAGCTGCCCGAGAAGGGCGAGGTCCCGGCGGGCTGGAAGACGCCGGACCACTAGTCCACGGTCACGAGAAGGGCCCCCGGAGCGATCCGGGGGCCCTTTCTCGTTTCGTCCGGTCAGTCGGCGTCCTCGATGCCGATCGCGAACGCGGACTCGGTGTCGGCGGTGGAGTAGGACCGGAACGCGATGTGCGTGTCGGTGTCGATCACGCCGGGCACCTTGCCGATCCGGGCCGGGATGAGGTCGGCGAGCTCCTCGTGGGCGTGCACGCGCACGATCGCGATCAGGTCGACGTCGCCGGCGCACGAGTACACCTCCGCCACGCCGTCGATGTCGGCGATCGCCTGCGCGGTCTCCGGGATGCTGTCCGCCACGGCATGGATCAGCACGATCGCGGTGATCACTCGCGTCCTCCTCGCATGAATTGGGTAGCGCGGCGATCGTAGCTCCCCGCGTCCCTACCCGGCCTGCTCGAGCGACACGGCGGTGGCGACCTGCTCCAGCCAGCCGCGCCACGGGCCGGCGCCGTGCGCGGGCTCCGACCACGGCACGGCGGTGCGCACCAGCCGCACACCGGGCCGGGTGAGCCAGCGCAGCAGGATCGAGGTCTCCTCGGGCGGCGCCCCGTAGAGGGGCCCGGGGCCCGGCTCGACCGTCTCCGCCGATGCCACGAGCTGCTCGACCACGGGCATGGGCGGCACGCCTCGGCGGGCCACTCCGGCGGAGGCCAGCCTGCCGTGCCGGATCACCGCGAACTCCCACCCGCGGTTGCCGTCCGGAGCCGCGGCGACCAGTTCCGGGATCGCTGCCAGCGCGGACAGCCGGTGCGCCCGGTCCACCGCGCGCACCAGCACGGCCAGCTCGTCCCGCCGCCGCGCGGCCTGCTCGAAGTGTTCGGCCCCGGCCAGGTCGTCGAGCTGGCGGCGCGCGGACTCCAGTGGCCGGGCGCCGCGCCCGGCGACCAGGGCGGCGATCGCGTGCACGCCGGGGGAGTACTCCTCGACGCTCTGCCGTCCGGCGCACGGCGCCCCGCACCGGCCGAGCTCGGCGAGCGCGCACGGCCGGCCCGACGGGGAATGCGCGGGGATCCGCTGGGTGCAGGTGCGCAGGCCGGCCGCGCTCGCCAGGGCGTCCGCCGCGATCTTGGCCGTGACCTGCGACGAGAACGGCCCGAGTGCGCCGTCCTTGGGCAGCCGCACCACCGACAGGCGCGGGAACGCCTCGTCGGTCAGCACGATCCACCACGACTTGCGCGGGTTCTTCGACCGCCGGTTGTAGGCGGGCCGGTGCGCGGCGATCAGCCGCAGCTCCCGGACCTGGGCCTCCAGGGCGTGGCTGCACTCGATGCCGTCGACCCGCCCGGCGAGGGCGACCATCTCGCGGATCCGGCCGCGGCTGTCCGAACCGGTGAAGTACTGGCGCACGCGGCGCCGCAGGTTGCTCGCCGTGCCGACGTAGAGGACCTCGTCGCCCGGGCCGCGGAAGAGGTAGACGCCCGGGCGTTCCGGCAGGTGGGCAGCCAGGCCGCGCTTGCGCCGCTGGGCCGGCGTCACCTCGGGCAGGTAGTCGAGCAGCTCCTCCAGGGACTGCACGCCGACGTTGCCGACGCGCTCCAGCAGCGCGTGCAGCACGTGGACGGTGGCGCGGGCGTCCTCCAGCGCGCGGTGGTTCGGCGTCACCGGCGAGCCGAACAGGGCCGCCAGCGCGGACAGCCGGAAGCTGGGACTGTCCTGCCGGGTCAGCACGCGGCGCGCCAGCCGGACCGTGCACACCACGGCCGGCCTGGGCCACGCGTAGCCGTGGTGCAGGCAGGCCGCGCGCATGAACGACGTGTCGAACGGCGCGTTGTGCGCGACCAGCACGGCGCCGCTGGCGAACTCCAGGAACGCGGGCAGCACGCGGTCGATCTTCGGCGCGTCGTGCAGCATCGCCGAGGTGATGCCGGTCAGCGCGACGATCTGCGGCGGGATCGGCATCCCCGGGTCGACGAGGGTGGCGAACTCACCCAGCACCTCGCCGCCGCGGACCTTGACCGCGCCGATCTCGGTGATGCCGTGCGGGCCCGGCTTGGTCCCGGTGGTCTCCAGGTCGAACACCACGAAGGTGGTGTCCCGCAACGGCGTGCCGAGTTCGTCGAAGGTCAGTTGCGCGCGGTCCGCCAGGTGCATGATCGGCACCCTAGGGAGGGGGACCGACAATCCCGGATCACGGCACGACCGGTGATCGTTACCGAAGCGGACTACCCTGGATGGATGTTTCCCTCAGTGCACGCCGAAGAGCCCGAAGACCCCGGTCTCCGGGCCGCCGCGGCGAGCCCGCGCCCGGAGCCGGACGCCAGGTCCGTGAGCTGGCGCGATCTGCCCGAGCCGGTGCGCGGCCGGCTCGCCGAGCTGGCCGCCGAGGCACTGGGGAAGATCCCGCGCATCGACATCCCGCAGCAGCTGCGCCCGGTCGCGAAGTTCGCGCCGGCGAAGCGGGCCAAGCTGGGTGGTGCGGCGCTCCTCACAACGCTGGAGGACTCGACGGCGTTCCGCACCGCCGTCCTGGAGTGGGTGCGTGAGTACCGGCCGGACGCGCTCGACCCGAACGACCCCGATCCGGTGGCCGCCGCGGTGGCGGCCGTCCTGCTGGGCGAGGCCAGCGCGGCCACCCGGGTGCGGCTGGTGGTCAAGAACGCGGCGGAGACGGCGCTGCGCGCCGAGCGCGACGCCGCGGTGGCGCGCAGCCAGCGGCTGGAGGCGGAGCTGGCGCGGGTGCGGGAGGAGCTGACGCAGGCGCTGGAGGCCGTCGAGCGGGCCCGCCAGGAGCGCGAGGAGGAGCTGACCAAGCTCCGCAACCGCCTGCGGGAGCAGGGCACGCAGCTGCGGCAGGCCAAGGACGCCGCTGAGGAGGCGCGTGAGCTGCTGGCGCAGGCCGACGTGCGGCGGGAGCAGGAGGTGGCCGCGGTGACCGCTCAGCTGGAGCGTGAGCGCCAGCGGGCGGCCGCCGAGCGGGCCCGGGCCGAGCGGGCGGCGGCGGACGCGGAGATCGCCCGCCAGTCCGCGAAGGAGGCCCGGGAAGCCGACGAGGTGCGGTTGTCGCTGCTCGTGGACACGCTGCAGGGCGCGGTGTCCGGGTTGCGGCGGGAGCTGTCGCTGGACACCAGCTCGCGGCGGCCCGCGGACACGGTGCCGGGGGCGTCGTCGGGGACCGGGGCCGGGCGTCAGGTGCGGGATCCGGCGGTGCTGGACCGGCTGCTCGCGCTGCCCAGCGTCCACCTGATCGTCGACGGCTACAACGTGACCAAGACCGGTTATCCGGAGCTGGCGCTGGCCGACCAGCGCAACCGGCTGGTCCAGCAGCTCGGGGCGCTGGCGGCGCGGACCGGCGCGGAGATCACGGTGGTGTTCGACGGCGCCGAGGTGATGTCGGTGCCGACCGTGAGCGCCCGCGGGGTGCGCGTGCTGTTCTCCGACCCGGGCGTGATCGCGGACGACGTGATCCGGTCGCTCGTGGCGGCTGAGCCCCAGGGGCGGCCGCTGGTGGTGGCCTCGACGGACCGCGCGGTGGCCGACTCGGTGCGGCGATCGGGGGCGCACCCGGTGGCTTCGGCGGTGCTGCTGGCTCGTCTGGGACGGGTCTGAGGAATTTTTTCAGCGGAGTTTCCGCTGGTCAGCGGTTTGCTGGCGCACCGTTGGTCCATTCGTTCGATACGCGCGCCCGAAATTGTCGGTGGTCACTCGTACCGTGCACCTCAGAAGGAACCGAGGAGGCACACCATGAACGACAACACCGTGATCATCGAGTGCAACCGGTGCACGCTGCGGGGCCGCGCCTGCGGTGACTGCGTGCTGAGCGCCGTGGTCGACGCACCCCCGGTGGTCGAACTCGACAGCGAGGAGCTGGCCGCGGTCGAGCTGCTGGCGGACGCCGGCCTGGTACCCCCGCCCCGGACGATCTCCCGCGGGCGCCGCCCGCACGTACGGCTACCGGAGCGCCGCGCCGGCTGACGGTCACCCACGCGCGGGGGTGCGGCGAAGCCACTCGCGGCGCAGGTTTGCCGACGGGCCGCGCGATTCCGAGGGGCCGCAGGCGAGCGGACGCCCGGCGCCGGAGGGGGTGCCGGGCCGAGCCGGGGGTCGACGTGCCGGGCCGAGCCGGGGGCCGACGTGCCGGGCCGAGCCGGAGGGCGGTGCCGGGCCGAGCCGGGGGCCGACGTGCCGGGCCGAGCCGGGGGCCGGCGTGCCGGGCCGGGCCGGGTGCAGACGTGACGGGC
>NZ_PQHW01000200.1 GCF_003385215.1 Amycolatopsis thermalba
AACCACTGCCCCTCCCGCACCCGATCCCCAGCCCACATCGGTTGCCGAGCACTGAAAGATCGGGTTCGGGAGGCTCAATCCGGGCGTAGCGAAGCCGGCGCAGTTCAGATACGCGCGTAGCGCCCTACGCCACTTCCCCCGAAGGCCGAGTGGAAATCTGCTCCGCGATCCGTTGCAACGCCTTCGCCGCCGCGGGCACGTCCCGCTGCGGGAACCGCGCCGCGGGCGCGCTCAGCGAAATCGCGGCGGGCAGGTTCGTCCCGAGCAGTGGCACGGCCACGCACCGCCCGTCGGCCTCGTTCTCGCCGTCGTCCACCGCGAAGCCCTGGCCGCGGACCTTGTCCAGCTCGGTGAGGTAGTCCTCGACGGTGACGATGGTGCGATCGGTGCGCGCCGGCATTCCGGACCGCTGGAGCAGCTCCCGCACGCGGGCCTCGGGCAGGTGGGCCGTGATCGCCTTGCCGAGCGCGGTGGAGTGCAGCGGGTCACGGTCGCCGCGCGAGGCGGCCAGCCGGACGCCGCGGCGGCTTTCGATGATGTCGATGTAGATGATGTGGTCGCTGTCCAGCAGCCCGAGGTTCGCCGTCTCGCCGAACTCGTCGCGCACGCTCTCCAGCCACGGCCGCACCCGCTCGCGCAGCAGCTCGAGGTGGCGGGACTGCATGCCGAGGAACCCCAGCCCCAGCCGGCACAGCCCGGTGACCTCGTCGCGCTCGACGTAGCGGTGGGCCTCCAGGGTCCACAGGTAGCGGTAGGCCGAGGACTTCGGCATTCCGGTGGCCTCGACCACCTCGTTGAGGGTGATCCCGTCCACGGACTCCTGCAGCAGGTTGAGGATGGCGCAGACCCGGTCGACGGCGCGCAGCGAGTAGTCGCGGTCTTCGGTGGAGGGAGGTTCGTCGGAGTTCCGGTGCGGCGACAGCGAACTCACCTCGTTTCATCAGCAGGAGTGAGCGTTTCATGTTACCGCGACCACACCGCTTCACACAGCCGTCACGCCGGAACGAACCGGAGAAAGGGGGCGGGTGACGGCCGTCTCCCGCGCCCGAGTGACGTGGACCCCGTGCCGGAATGAAACAGAACAGCCCCAGGTTGGAAGCCTTGGGACTGAACTTCAGGCTTCACCTGGGGCCGGTTTCGGTGGTGGGCGATACTGGGATCGAACCAGTGACCTCTTCGGTGTGAACGAAGCGCTCTCCCGCTGAGCTAATCGCCCCCGTCCGTACGAGAAGGAACTCTAGCGGATAGCCTGCCGGGCACTGCAAACGGGTGGTCTTTGGGCCACACGCTGCGGATACGACCCGACACGCTGCGGAGAAGCCCGAGGTGATCGAGGTCGCCCCCGCCCGTGGAGCGATCCAGGTCACGTGCCAGGCTGCGAAGCCGTGCTGTCCTGCCCGCGTTGAACCGAGCAGTATGTGTGGGTAGACGATCAGCGAGGCCGGTCCCGCAGGCCGGTACCGCGCGAGCGCGAGTGCGAGAGGTGCGCGAACCCGTCCGGGTGAAGCCCGGGGAGTTCGCGAAGCGAGACGGTGGGTTCGTGCGTCTCACACTCGAAGCTCGGCCGAGCGGGCCGTGAAGGGAGACGAAAGGTAAGACGATGCGCAACGACCACGTGACGCTCCGCTCCACAGCGGTGTTCGACCTCCTGGCGCCGCGTGCCCCGGCCGTGCCCGTGAAGGTGGAGCTGCGGTACGACACCCGCGACCCGTACGCGGTCGTGGCGGCGTTCCGGACCGGCCGCGCCGGCTGGGTCGAATGGGTGTACGCCCGCGACCTGCTCGCCGACGGCCTGCTGGCCGAGGCCGGTGACGGCGACGTCCGCATCCGCCCCTCGGTCGAGGACCCCGAGTCGGTGATGATCGAGCTGAACTCGCCGTCCGGGCACGCCGTGTTCGAGGCCTCCGCCCAGGAGCTGGCCGACTTCCTGGACCGCACCTACGACGTGGTGCTGCCGGGCAACGAGCACCTGTGGATCGACCTGGACGACGCGCTGACCCACCTGATCCCCAACGATCTTGGATAGCACCCGCGCTGGGGGCGTGGAACACCCACCCCCCTGTTTTCGCGGGTTGCCGGGTCGGATATTGTTCTCTCACACCACGACGACGGGGGCCTTCACCGGAACCCGGAGTCACGGTAGGCGGACGTAGCGCAGCTGGTAGCGCATCACCTTGCCAAGGTGAGGGTCGCGGGTTCGAATCCCGTCGTCCGCTCGGGGAGCCCACTCGGGCCCGCACGGTGGAGTGGCCGAGAGGCGAGGCAACGGCCTGCAAAGCCGTGTACACGGGTTCGAATCCCGTCTCCACCTCGCGCGATTAGCTCAGCGGGAGAGCGCTACCTTGACACGGTAGAGGTCACTGGTTCAATCCCAGTATCGCGCACTCTCCGGCTCGACGGCCCGTCGGTGATCACTCACCGGCGGGCCGTTGGTCGTTGTCCAGCCGGCCGCCACAGGGTGCGAGCGCGGACCCCGTGCAGCCATCCTGGGGGCTCGGCCGCTATCGCAGCCCGCCCGGCCACCCCGCGGCCTCGCGCCGCGGTCGCCCATCCCGCGGGGTGCATCGCGAGCCCATCGGGGTTGGCCCTCCCCTCCTGCAGCCACCCCACCCGCGGCTCGGTCGCCACGGCAACCCACTCCCGGCCACACTCCAGCCTCGGCGCCGCGACCGCCCCTCCGGGCTGCCATCGACACCACGCCTCCCTTCTAGGGTCAGCCCTCCCCGCAGTCAGCCCCACCCGCGGCGCGACCACAACCACGCCCACTCCCGGCCACCCTGCAGCCTCGCCGCTGTGACCAGCCGCCTCTCCGGGGTCCGGTCGGCATCACGCCCCATCCGGGATCAGCCGCGGCTCGGCCATCACTACAGCCC
>NZ_PQHW01000201.1 GCF_003385215.1 Amycolatopsis thermalba
TCGTGCACCGCTTCGGAGATCTCCGCCCCGGTGACCCCCATCCGGGGCAACCCACCCCCACCGTCCACAACAGACAATAGTTGACCGGAGCAGCGGGAGGGGTGGGAGGCCGCTGCTCCGGCCGGTTATCTCAGCTCGCGGCGACCGGCGCGGCCGAGAATCTTCTGTTGTGACCTCTTCACCATCGCCGATCACGCAAGCTCCGAACAGGGTCCAATGGCCCTGTTTGCGAACCGCGGATGTCCCGCCGCCGGGTGGCGTACACCGCCGCTTCCGTGCGCCGTTCGAAGCCCAGCTTGTGCAGCACCGAGGACACGTAGTTCTTGGCCGTCTTCTCAGCCAGGTGCAGCTGCTCCCCGATCTGCCGGTTGGTCAGACCATCCGCGATCAGCTGCAGCACCCGCCGTTCCTGCGGGCTGAGCTGCGCATACCCGGGTTCGTCCGCGCCGCGCATCCGCTCCAGCACCCGGGCGGTCAGCTCCGGGCGCAGCAACGACTGGCCCGCCGCCAGCCGCCGCACCGCGTCCACCAGGTTCATGCCGGACACCTGCTTGAGCAGGTACCCCGCGGCCCCGGCCAGTATCGCCCCGGACAGGGCCTCGTCGTCGGAGTACGAGGTCAGCATCAGGCACGCCGGCGCCGGCTCCACGGAAGACCGGATCTCGCGGCACACGCCGATCCCCTCGCCGTCCGGCAGGCGCACGTCGAGGATCGCCACATCCGGTGTCAGGGCGGGGATCCGGTGCAGCGCGTCGGCGACGGTGCCGGCCTCGCCGACCACCCGGATGTCGCCTTCGGACTCCAGCACCGTCCGCAACCCGGTCCGCACCAGTTCGTGGTCGTCGAGCAGGAACACCGAGATCGTCATCGCACCCCTCCCGCGCCGTTCAGGTCGGCCGTCCACACGAGTGTCGTCCCGCGTTCGCCGCCGCGCCCGACGGAACAGCGGCCCCGCCACCGCGCCGCGCGCTCGCCCAGGTTGACCAGCCCGCTGCGCCGTCCCGGCTCGTCCGGGATGCCGACACCGTCGTCGGCGACCGTCAGCGTCAGTGACCGGCCCGCCCCGTCCACCGCCACCTCGACCGACACCGCACGGGCCCGGGCGTGCCGGGCGACGTTCGACAGCGCCTCCCGCACCGTCGCCGCCAGATCCGCCCGCACCGGCGGCGGCACGGCGGTGTCCACCGGCCCGGTGAACTCCACGCGGGGCGCGAAACCCAGCGCGGGCGTGCAGTCCTGCGCCACCCGCAGCAGCTCCGCACGCAGCCCCTCGCCGGTCTCCTCCGGCTGGGTGAGGGAGAAGATGCTGTTGCGGATCTCCCGGATCGTGCGGTCCAGCTCGTGCACGAAACCGGTCAGCCGGTCCGCGACCTCGGGCTGCGTGACCAGCGGCCGCAGCCCCTCCAGCCCCAGGCCCGTGGCGAACAGCCGCTGGATGACCAGGTCGTGCAGGTCGCGGGCGATGCGGTCGCGTTCGGTGAACACGGCCAGCCGCTGCCGGTCCTCCTCGGCGCGGGCGAACTCCATGGCCAGGGCGGCGTGACCGGCGAACGTGCGGGCCAGGCCGACCTCGTCGTCGGTGAAGGGCGCGGCGTCACCGAACTTGGCGACCAGCAGCACGCCGAGGGTCTCGCCACCGACGATCAGCGGCACGGCGACCGCCGAGTCCAGCTCGGTGACCTGCTCGGGCATCTGGATGTTGACCTTGGCCTGCTCCTTGGCGACGTAGCGGCCGTAGTCGCGCACCACGACGGCCTCCCCGGTGCGGAACGCCTCGCCGCTCGCGGTGCCCTCGACCGGAACCGTCAGGCCGGTCAGGCCCGGTGGGGCGTGCTCACCGGCGGCGACCACCTCGAACACCAGGGTGCCGGGGTCGTCCTCGCGCGGGACGGCGACCGCGGCGGCGGTGGCACCGGCGACGACCCGGGCGTGCTCGGCGATCAGGCGCAGCGTGCGCTGCGGGTTCTCGCCGGTCAGCAGGGCGGCGGTGACCTCGTGCGAGGCCTCCAGCCAGCGCTCGCGGCTGCGGGTCCGCTCGTAGAGGGTGGCGTTGTCGATGGCCATCCCGGCCGCGGCGACCAGCGTGACGACGGCTTCCCGGTCGGCGCCGGTGAAGCCGCCCTCCTTGCGCAGCCGCAGCTCGCCGAACCGGCCGCCGCGGGCGTGCAGCGGCATGGTCAGCGACGCGCCGGGCGCGGCCGGATCGCCGGACCGCACGGGGGCGGCGTCCGGCACCTGGATGACCGCGTGCGCGGCGCCGGTGAGGTCGCGCGCGCTGGTGACGATCTTGGTCAGGATCTCGGGCAGGCTGAGGTCCGCCGCGACCCCGACGACGGCCTCGACAAGTCCGCGTGCGCCCGGTCCGATCACCACTGCCCTTCCGGCAGCTCTACCCCGCGAGCCGCCGTCCCGAGACTACTTCCAGCGGGATCCGGATCCAACGGTCATCGGCGGTGCTCGCCGGCCACGCGCGGGCGCGCTCACGGGTGGCCCGTGCCCGGCCGAGCACCGTCACCCACCAGCCGGACTCCAGGTGCGGGTCGAACGCGTCGGCCTCGAACGCGACCACGCCGTCGTGCGCGGCGGCGAACAACGGGCTGGCGGCCGGGGCGCCGAAGCCGACGGCGTCGTCGGCCAGCACGAACCGCACCGGCTGGACGGCGGGCAGGCCGCGCGTGGTGAAGACGACGCGCCCGATCCCGGCGGCGGCGAGCAGCTCCAGGCACTGCTCCCGCCCCAGCACTTCCAGTCCGAACGGATCGAGCATCGAAGCGACCGATCTCTCGCGCGCGGGGAACGTCACGGCCCCACGATCACCCCGGCCGGCTGGGGCCGGTAGGGCCATTGGGCCCGGGGGGGGGTGGCCGCTGG
>NZ_PQHW01000202.1 GCF_003385215.1 Amycolatopsis thermalba
GGGGTGGGGTGGAGCACGCAACGCGGCGGGCGGGCGCAGCGCGACAGAGGGAAGCGGGCAGGCGGGCGCGAAGCGAAGAAGCAGCGCGGCAGGCGCAGCGGGCGCGAGGCGCGCCGGCACCCGTAGCGCAGCGGGCGGGCGCGCGCAGCGCGGCAGACGCAAAGCGGGCACGGCACCCGCAGCGCGCCACACGCAACGCGGCGCGCGCAGCGCGACGCGGGCGCGGCAAGCGCTAAGCGCGGCAGGCGGAGGCGAAGCGGCCGCACCAGGAGCTTGGTCACCTTGGCGTGGGCCGTCTCCGGGGCTTACCGTCGAGGCGTGGATCTGCGCCGCCTCGCCTCGTTTCTGGCGGTGGCCGAGGAAGGGCACTTCGGCCGGGCCGCGGCGCGCCTCTTCCTCTCCCCGCCGGCCGTCACCGCCCACATCCAGCAGCTCGAGCGTGACCTGGGGGTGCCGCTGTTCGAACGGTCGCCGGTCCGGCTCACCCCCGCCGGGCACCGCTTCCTGGGGCACGCCCGCGGCCTGGTCGACGGCGCCAACGCCGCCCTCGCCGACATGGCGGACCTCACCGAACAGGCCGACACCCTGCGCGTCGGCGTCATGGGGCACGGCTCGGCCGAGCTGACCCCGGCCGTCATCGCCGCGTTCCGGCACCTGCGGCCGCACGTGGAGCTCAAGCTCGAAGCGCTCACCTTCACCGAGCACACCAGCGCCCTGCTGGAGCACCGCGTCGACGTGGCCTTCGTCCGCCCCGCGGTCACCGACGAGCGCGTCACCGTCGACGTCCTCACCACCGAGGCCCGCATCGTCGTCATCCCGGCCCGCTCCGACCTGGCCGCGGCCGGCGAGCTGCACCTCGCCGACGTCCTGGACCTGCCGTTCGTCGCGCTGCCGCCGCACACCCCGCGGCCCTTCACCGACTACCTGTACTTCACCGAGGCCCGCGGCGGCGAGGCCCCGCGCCCCGGACCGGACCACGCGGTCACGCCGCAGGAGGTGCTGATGAGCGTCGCCGCCGGACGTGGCGCGGGCTCGGCGCTCAGCTCGTTCGCGCGCTTCTACCGCTGGCCCGGGACGGTCTGCGTGCCGGTCGTGGACGCGCCGTGGGACCACAGCGTGCTCGCCACCCGCACCGGGGACCGCGACCCGGACGTCCAGTTGTTCCGCGGCCTCGCCCGGTCACTCGCGCCGCGGTTCCACTCAGCTGCGGGACCGTACTCAGGTGCGGGACCGTACTCAGGTGCGGGACCAGGCGGTGCGCATCCACTGGGCGGCCAGCAGGATCGTCGCGACCAGGGCGATCACCATGCCGATGCCGGGGCCGCGGCCGGTGGCGCCGTTGGCGACTGACGACTGCTGCGACCAGATCGCCAGCAGCCCGTCGACGGAGGCGAACCAGCCGCCCATCGCGCACACCCACGACAGCCACCAGCGGCGCGTCATCAGCGTCAGCGCCGAGGCCAGCACGCCGATCACCGTGGACGTGACCGCGAACAGCTGCGGGATGCCGCCGCCCTGCCCGAGCAGCACCTGCCAGCCCACGTGCGGGCCGACCCACGGCAGCAGCTGGCCCACCAGCAGCACGAACACCAGCACCGCGATGACGAATCCGCGGCGGCCCAGCTCGACCGTGCGGGACGCCTTGGTCACGACCTCGTCGACGTCGGTGCCCAGCCGGTCGTAGTCGCTCTCGCTCACAGCCCGCACCCGCCCGTCGTCACCGGCTGGGGCGCCGGGCGGCCGAACGAGGGCAGCCCGAGGCTCACCCCGTCGGTCTTGGGCCGGCGGCCCGCCTCCACGTTGTCACCGGCGCGGGTGCGCCGGTGCGAAAGCAGGTCGCCGTCGGCGACGAGGTGGTGCGGCGCCCCGTAGGTGACCACGGTCTCCACGATGTCACCCGGCCGCACGGACCGGTCGATCGCGGACCCGGTGGGCGTGAAGTGCACCAGGCGCCCGTCGCGGGCGCGCCCGCTCATCCGCCGGGTCTCGGTGTCCTTGCGGCCCTCGCCCTCGGCGACCAGCAGCTCGACCTTGCGCCCGACCAGCTTCTTGTTCTCGTCCCAGGCGATCTCGTTGACCAGCTCGACCAGCCGGTCGTAGTGCTCCTGCACGACCTGCTTGGGCAGCTGGTCCGGCAGCTCGGCGGCCGGGGTGCCGGGGCGCTTGGAGTACTGGAAGGTGAAGGCGCTGGAGAACCGCGCCTGCCGCACCACGTCCAGGGTGGCCTGGAAGTCCTCTTCGGTCTCGCCGGGGAACCCGACGATGATGTCGGTGGTGATGGCCGCGTCCGGGATCCGGTCCCGCACCTTGTCCAGAATGGACAGGAACCGGCTGGACCGGTAGGACCGGCGCATCTCGCGCAGGATCCGGTCCGAACCGGACTGCAGCGGCATGTGCAGCTGCGGGCACACGTTCGGGGTTTCGGCCATCGCGTCGATGACCTCGTCGGTGAACGCGGCCGGGTGCGGCGAGGTGAACCGGACCCGCTCCAGCCCGTCGATGCCGCCGCACGCGCGCAGCAGCTTGGAGAACGCGTCCCGCTCGCCGAACTCGACGCCGTAGGAGTTGACGTTCTGCCCCAGCAGGGTCACTTCCAGCACGCCCTCGGCGACCAGCGCCTCGACCTCGGCCAGGACCTCGCCGGGCCGCCGGTCGCGTTCCTTGCCGCGCAGCGACGGCACGATGCAGAACGTGCACGTGTTGTTGCAGCCCACCGAGATCGACACCCAGCCCGAGTAGGCC
>NZ_PQHW01000203.1 GCF_003385215.1 Amycolatopsis thermalba
GGCCGGGGGGCCAGGGCGGGACTCCGCCGCCGTCGTCCTCCCGCGTCACGCCTCCACCCGCGCCGCCGCCGTCCCCGCCGCCCGCGGTGCCGGCGAGCCCGCCGGGCGTGCCGCCCGGGCTGCGGGCCACCGTGCAGGGGGAGAACGTGCAGCTCACCTGGGGCGCGGCGCCACCCAACGGCGCGGCCGTCACCGCTTACCGGATCTCGTGGCAGCCGGCCTCCGGCGCGGGCGGGTCGATGACCCGGCCGGGCAGCGCGCGGTCGGCCACGCTGAGCGGGCTGCGGCAGGGCGTCACCTACACCGTCACGGTGGTGGCCGAGAACAGCGCCGGCCGTGGGGCGCCGGCGACGGTCCAGACCATGGTGCCGGTGCAGCGGACCCCGCAGATCACGATCCGGCGGGGCGAGGACACGACCTACGACGGGTGCGAGGCGCCGGACTGCGCTTTCATGCACGTGGAGATGACCGGGTTCGACCCGAACACCAGGTACGAGGTCGAGGTCTTCTCCGACAACCCCGGCTACTCCAACCCGGGCCGGGGCGTCCGGACCGACGCCGAGGGCAACGAGGTCTTCGAGGACTTCCCCTTCGAGAGCGTCGGCTACCGCGTGTGGGTCGAAGTCAACGGTGTCCGTTCCAACCAGTACGTATGGCCGGGGGGATAGTGAAGAGCGCAACACGGGCGGGCGAGGTCGCCGGGCTGATCGCGAACAACGTGCAGCAGGTGATCCGCGGCAAGCCGGAGCTGGTGCGGCTGGCGGTGGCCGCGCTGCTGGCCGAGGGGCACCTGCTGATCGAGGACGTGCCCGGCCTGGGCAAGACGACGCTGGCGCGGTGCCTGGCGCGCAGCATCGGCGGGAAGTGGAGCCGCATCCAGTTCACGCCGGATCTGCTGCCGGGCGACATCACCGGCGTCAGCGTGTTCCACCAGAAGGACGAGGAGTTCGGGTTCCACCCGGGCGCGGTGTTCGCGAACATCGTGGTGGCCGACGAGATCAACCGCGGCACCCCGAAGACCCAGTCCGCGCTGCTGGAGGTCATGTCCGAGCGGCGGGTCACCGTGGACGGGGTGGCGCACCAGGTGCCGCGGCCGTTCCTGGTGGTGGCCACGCAGAACCCGATCGAGATGGAGGGCACCTACCGGCTGCCCGAGGCCCAGCTCGACCGGTTCCTCATGCGGCTGTCGGTCGGCTACCCGGACGTGGCCTCCGAGGTGCTGGTGATCATGAGCGAGTGCGCCGGGGTCACCGCGGACGACCTGCCCACGGTGGTCGACATCGGCGTGCTGCGCCAGGCCATCGCGGAGGTGCGCGGGTCGCACCTGGACCGGGCGGTGGTCGAGTACGCGGCCCGGCTCGCCGCCGCGACCCGCGAGCACGCCGCGGTGCGGTTCGGCGCGAGCCCGCGCGGCAGCATCGCCCTGGTGCGGACCGCGCAGGCGCTGGCCGCCACCGACGGGCGCACGTTCGTCACCCCCGACGACGTCAAGGACGTGGCCGTGCCGGTGCTGGCGCACCGCCTGATCCTCACCGCGGACGCCGAGCTGAACGGCCGCGGCACGGCGGAGATCGTCACCGAGGTCCTGGCCGCCACCCCGGCGCCGGCGATCGGCGCGGCCCGGCGGTGAGGATGCGGCTGACCGGCCGCGGTCTCGCGGTGCTCGTCGCGGCGGTGCCGTTGCTGGTGTTCGGGCAGTGGGGCGGGTACCCGCTGCTGCGCGCGCTGGGCGCGGTGGCGCTGGTCGCCGTGCTCACCGCGGTGGCCGTCACCGCGCGCGGGCTGGGGGTCGAGGTGCGGCGCGCGGTGTTTCCCGACCGCGTCGAGCGGGGCAGTTCCGCGCTGGCCCGGCTGCGGGTGCGCAACCCCGGGCGGCGGCGGCAGGGCGCGGTCCTGGCCACCGACGGGCTCGGCGGGCGGACCCAGACGGTGCGGGTGCGCCCGCTCGCGCCCGGCGCGGAGGCCACCTACCACTACGAGCTGCCCACCGGGGCGCGCGGGAGGCACCCGGTCGGCCCGCTGACGCTGCACCGGGCCGACCCGTTCGGCCTGGCCGTCAACCGCAAGCCCACCGGCGAGACCTCGGACCTGTGGGTGCATCCGCGGCAGCTGCCGGCCCGGGTGCTGGTCAGCGGCCATCCCCGGCACCACCACGACGGCGCCCGCACCGACGACGCGCTGCGCGGGTCGATCGACCTGCAGGACGTGCGCGAGTACGTGCCCGGCGACGAGGTGCGGCACGTGCACTGGAAGGCGACGGCGCGCACCGGGCGGCTGATGGTGCGGGACCTCGTCGACCCGGAGCAGCCGCGGTTCACGCTGCTGCTGGACACCCGCGCCGGATCGCTGTCGCCGGGCGGGTTCGAGGAGGCGGCCGACGTGGCCGCGTCGCTGCTGGTGGCCTCGGCGCGGGCCGGGTACCCGTCGCGGCTGGTCACCGCGGGCGGGATCGACCTGCCCACGCCCGGCGGCCCGCCCGCGACGCGGCAGCTGCTGGACGAGCTGTGCCAGGTGACGCAGGCCCCGGCCGACGCGCTGGTGCCGGCGACGCTGTCGGCGCGGGGCGGGGC
>NZ_PQHW01000204.1 GCF_003385215.1 Amycolatopsis thermalba
GTGGAGCGGCTGCGGGCGGGCGCCGTGGTCTGGGGCGGCGCGGGTGGGGCGGTTGCGCGTGGTGGGCGTGGGCTGGCGCGGCTGGTGGGGCGGTTGCGGGCGGCGTGGTCTGACGAGGCCGGCGGCGGGACGGGTGCGTGTGGTGGTGCGGTCTGGAGCGGCCCGTGGGGCGGTTGCGGGCGGCGTGGTCTGACCGCGACGGTTGCGCGCGGAGGGCGTGATCTGACGCGCAGGCTGCCTGCCTGGTGTTCTGCTCCGCGTGCGGTCGCTGCCGGGCCGGGGACCGCCGGCCGCATCGGTGATCCGCCTGGGCCGGGGTTTCGGCATCGGCCCGAAAGTGGTGGTTCAGCTCTCTGGGGATGCAGGCCCGCAGCGCGCCGGGGCGGGGGTGTGACCTGGATTGAGGCACCCGTTCGTGGGGTACTCGCCGGTATGGGTCGTACGTTGCTGGGTATTTACCTCAACGACCACGTGGCCGTGGTGACGGCCGGGGTCGAGCTGGCCAGGCGTTTCGCGCGCGCGGAGGCCGAGTGGGCGGGCAACGGGAAGCTCGACCGGCTCGCCGAGGAGATGGCCGAGGACCGCGACGCCCTCGTCGAGATGATGCGCGCCCTCGGCGAACCCGGCCGCCCCACCGGACACTGGGCCGGCTGGCTCCTGGAGAAGGCGGGCAGGCTCAAGTTCAACGGCCGGCTGCTCAACCGGTCGCCGCTCAGCCGCGTCGTCGAACTCGAAGGGCTCCGGCTCGGCGTCGAGGGCAAGGTCGCGGCCTGGCGCACCCTGCGTGCCCGCGCCGCCGTGGACTCGCGCCTGGACGCCGATCGCCTCGACGAGCTGATCGCGAACGGCCGCAGCCAAGCCACCCGCCTGGAACGACTCCGGGCACGCGCGGTGGCGGAGCTGTTCGGCGAGGAAGCCGCCCAGGACGCCTGACGAAGCTCCGGCGGCGCACCGGCGTCCACGAGTTCTTTCCCACGGTTGACACATTTCTGCCGTGCGGCGCGCCAGCCGCCGCCGTTGTGTCCGCAGTGGACGGTTGAGTTGTCCACAGGTTTGCCCACCTGTGGATTGCTTTGTGGACAACCGCTCAGGCGGGTGTGGCGTAGCGTGTCTCGGCCTTGGTGCGGGTTCGCGCGGCGATCCGGCGTGCTCCGCTCATGTTCATGCGCCACGTGGCCATCGCGACGCTGACCCGGAAGTGGTTGGCCACCGACTGGTCCGACCACCCCTTGAACGCCGCTATCCGCGCGGCGTCCGTGGGGATGAGGAGTTCGCCGGAGAGTTCGGTGGCTTCCTCCTCGATGCCGGCGACCGCCGAGCGGCAGCCGTTCTCGTCGGTCAGCGTTGGGCCGAACGGGTGCTCCAGGAGCACGTGCGCCATCTCGTGGGCCATCGTCGATCGCCTGCGGCGCAGGGGGTGCACGTGGTTCTCGATGATCACGGCGCCGCTGGGGTCGAGCGGGACCAGCGCCGCGGAGAACACGTGCGGCCGCTCCTCCGTCAGGTACCGCACCGACGCCTCCGGCAGGAACGAGCTGCGGAGGTCGAACACCTCGATGCCGTAGAGCTCCGCGAGCGCCCACGGGTCCAGCGGCGCGAAGACCTCGGTGCCCAGCTCGGCCCGCACCTCGAGCGCGAGTTCCCTGGCCTCCTTCTTGAAACCCCGGCGGAGGGTCATTTCAGCTCCTTGTTCTTGGCGCGGATGTGTCGCATCGTCAGGCCGACCACGTCCAGCACGTGCTGCTGGTCGGCCTCGCTCAGTTCTTCCTCGGCCCGGAGCAGCGGTGCGAGCCGCGCTTCGAGCGAGGGCCGTCGGCGCCCGTCGGGCCGGCCCTCCGGCCACACCATGAACGTCTCGGCGGGCATCCCCAGCCACTGGACGAGCGCGATGAACCCGTCCAGGTCCGGCCGGTGACCGTTGCCCATCCGGCTGACCAGGGACGCGCTCACCCCGGCCTCGGCCGCGAGCTGCCGCCAGGACAGGCCGCGTGATTCGCGCTCCGCGTCCAGTGCCGCATAGAGCCTCCCCGTGTCCAGCCGTCCACCCATGTGGCACACCTCCGCCTCTCGTCCCGCCGCAGTTTTGCCGAACCGTTGCGGAGGTGCAACGGTGGTGTACTATAGGAACAGTGTTGCTGTTCTGCAACACCGGGGGAAGGAGACGGATCATGTCGCGGACGGTGTACTGGGTCTCGCCCATGCTGGGCAGCTGGGACGTCAAGCGAGGCGCGGCCGTGCTGTCGCACCACGAGCGCAAGCGGGACGCGGTGCGCGCGGCCGCGAAGCTGGCGCGCGCCGATCGCCCGAGCGTGCTCAGGATCCAGCGGCGGGACGGGTCGATCGAGAGCCGACGGCTCTACGGCAACGATCCGCTTCCCGCTCCGGGTTGACTTCTCCCTCGGCCTTCCGCCGGGGTTGGGGTGGGTGGGCATGGGGTGGACTTTAGGGG
>NZ_PQHW01000205.1 GCF_003385215.1 Amycolatopsis thermalba
GCGGACGAGTGGCTGGCGGGCGGGTGAACGGGGCGTGCCGCAGGTCAGCGTCTACGCTGAGGACCCGTGCGCGTCCTTGTGATCGGGTCCGGTGCCCGCGAACATGCCCTGCTCCTCGCCGTGTCCCACGACCCGGCCGTCACCGCGCTGGCCTGCGCGCCCGGCAACGCCGGCACCGCGGCGCTGGCCGAGCAGCTCGGTGTCGACGTGGCGGACCCGGCGGCGGTCGCCGAGCTGGCCCGGAGCTGGCGGGCCGACCTCGTGGTGATCGGGCCCGAGGTGCCGCTGGTCGCCGGCGCGGCCGACGCCGTGCGCAAGGCCGGCATCCCGGTCTTCGGGCCGTCCGCCGCCGCGGCCCGCATCGAGGGCTCGAAGGCGTTCGCGAAGGACGTGATGGCCGCCGCGAAGGTGCCCACCGCGCGCAGCGAGATCGTGGACAACCCGGCCAAGCTCGACGAGGCGCTCTCCCGCTTCGGCCCGACCTGGGTGGTCAAGGACGACGGGCTGGCCGCGGGCAAGGGCGTCGTCGTCACCCCGGACCGCGACGCGGCCCGCGCGCACGCGATGAAGCTGCTCGACGGCGGCCACCCGGTGTTGCTCGAGTCGTTCCTCGACGGGCCCGAGGTGTCGCTGTTCTGCCTGGTCGATGGCCGGACCGTGGTGCCGCTGCTGCCCGCGCAGGACTTCAAGCGCGTCGGCGACGGGGACACCGGCCCGAACACCGGCGGCATGGGCGCCTACGCGCCGCTGCCGTGGGCGCCCGCGGGCCTGGTCGACGACATCGTGCGCGACATCGTCCAGCCGGTCGTCGACGAGATGGCCGCCCGCGGCGCCGAGTTCTCCGGCCTGCTCTACGCGGGCCTCGCGATCACCTCCGACGGCCCGCAGG
Organism: Amycolatopsis thermalba; assembly: GCF_003385215.1. GTDB lineage: Bacteria > Actinomycetota > Actinomycetes > Mycobacteriales > Pseudonocardiaceae > Amycolatopsis_E > Amycolatopsis_E thermalba. The sequence continues at coordinate 890 of NZ_PQHW01000205.1, forward strand.
TCATCGAGTTCAACTGCCGCTTCGGCGACCCGGAGACGCAGGTCGTGCTCGCGCTGCTGGCCACCCCGCTGGCCGGGCTGCTGCACGCGACCGCCACCGGCACCCTCGCCGAGCAGCCGCCGCTGGAGTGGCACCCGGGCTCCGCGGTCACCGTCGTGATCGCCGCCGACGGCTATCCGGGCGTGCCGCGCGCGGGTGACGTGATCACCGGCGCCGAGGCCGAGGGCGTGCTGCACGCCGGTACCCGCCGCCGCGACGACGGCGCCGTGGTGTCGCACGGTGGCCGTGTGCTGTCCGTGGTCGGCGTCGGCGAGGACCTCGACGCGGCCCGCGCCCAGGCCTACGAGCGGGTCGCGAAGGTGCACCTGGCCGGCTCGCACCACCGCACCGACATCGGGCTCAAGGCCGCTCGCGGCGAGATCACCGTGCCCGGCGCTTCGGCGAATTCCAGCCCTAGCTGACACCCGGGTTGGTAGCCTTCCTACCGGAACTGGTCGGCTACCGTCCGTACCCGGGAGAGTGCGTTATGGCAGAGGACGACCTGCGTGGCGCCGGCCAGGGCCTCGCGCCCACGCTCGGCGTGCCCTCGGTGCCGCACGACCTGCGGGTGGACCCGGACAAGATGCTGCTGGTCGCGCAGGTGATCAGCGAGCAGGCCGACACCCTCGACGAGCGCATCCGCCAGCAACTGGCCGGCCTCGACATCAGCGCGCCCGCCCAGGACGTGATCAGCACCACGGCGGCCGACGCGTGGAACCGGCTGGTGGCCCGCGGCGACGACTCCTACGCGGCGCGGGTGCAGGCCTACGTGCGGAACCTGCGCGATCTGGCCGCGCAGCTGCAGCAGGCCGCGCAGGCCTACCAGGCCGGCGAGGAGGAGAAGGTCGCCGCGCTGTCCCACCGCCCGAAACGCTGAAGTGAGGTCTGGCGTGGCCACGTTCGACAGCAGCAAGTACGACATCCCGACGCTCGTCGCGAAGCTGCGGGACCAGCGGTTCGACGGCTACCAGCCGGAGCAGCTCGCGCAGGTCGTGGAGAAGTTCCGCGACGGCGCGGGGCCGTCGGGCATCACCGCGGCGGTGGAGGCGCTGAAGTCGATCTCCGGCGCGCTCGCCGAGACCGAAGCGGCGCTGCGGACCCAGCTCACGGCGCTCGGTGTGGAGTGGCAGAGCCGCGCTGGCGGGCAGGCGTCGTCGGTGGTCGCGCGCGAGGCCGGGTTCTCCGGCGAGGCGACGGCGAAGGTCGAGCAGGCCGCGCAGATGTTGTTCGAGCAGGCCGAGGCGTTCACCCGGACGCGGAACAAGCTGCCCGCGCCGGAGGACCTGCGCAAGGCGGGCGGCTACACCTTCGGGGACACGGTGTTCAGCCTGTTCGGGTTCGAGACCGACCACGCCGCCGACGTGCGCACCGCCGAGGAGGCCAAGGCCCAGGCGGTGGACGCGCTGAACGCCTACGCCCACGACACCGGGCACTATCTGGGCTCGGTGTCTACTGTGGACGCTCCGGCGCCGGTTTCGCTGCTGTCGGCGCCGGGGACCGGGGTGGTTT
>NZ_PQHW01000206.1 GCF_003385215.1 Amycolatopsis thermalba
GCCCGCGGGGGAGCCGATCGCGCCGATCCGCCCGCCCCGGCCGTGCGGATCGGCGCGATCGGCTCCCCCGCGGGCAGCACGTCCACCACCGCCATGGCCGTCCGGGTCCGCGGCACCGACTGCAACGCCAGCCCCACCGTCACCGTGTCGGCCTGCCGGATCCGGTGCCGGTAGCCGTCCGCGATCAGGTACTGGTCGCCGCTGGCGGGCACCTCGGCCAGCGCCGCCCCCGCCGGCCGTCCCCCGGGCGCCCCGGCGCCGACCAGCAGCACCGACTCGTCCACAGTGGACCCGCTGGGATCCGGGACCGGACGCGAGCACAGGCTCCACCCGCCGGTGAGCAGCTGCTCCGGGCCGGGCAGGGCGTCCGGCGCGCCCGGGATCCCGATCTCCGGGCCGCGCGGCACCCCGGCCAGCGAGTTGCGCGACACCGACACCGTCTCGGCGCGCTCCCCCAGCGCCAGCAGCGCCGAGGCGTAGTTCGCGACGGGGTGCAGCACCCCGTTCAGGTACACGTACCGCGCCCCGGTCTCCTTGGCCACGATCACCGCGGGCCGGTCCCGCCACGTCGTGTTGCCACCGGGCTTGACCAGTCCGTACACCCCGACCGCGACCAGGGCGAGGATAGCCAGCACGATGCTGCCGATCGCGGCCCCGCCCGGGCGGCGGAACGGCGGCTGCTCCGGATCGGGCTCCCGCGTCACCAGCGCGGAAATGGCCCGCTGCGCGAGGAACTGGTGCGCCTGCAGCAGGTCGCGTTTGGACGCCATCGCTCACCCACCCAGCCCGCGGACCAGCCCGTACACCCCGAGCACCGCGCACAGCACGGGCACGCAGGCGAGCACGATCGCCACCTCCAGCAGCTCGGCGTACCGGCCGAAGAACGGGCTGGGCAGCCGCTTGCTGTGGCTCAGGCCGGTCAGCACGGCCAGCCCGCCGACCACGATCAGCACCGGCGCGGTGATCACGAACGGCAGCCGCGCGCCGGGACCGCAGGCGAGCGCGCCCGCCGCGACGACCCCGGCGAGCAGGAGCGGCGCCCGGTGCCGCAGCGCCGGGTAGAGCCGCGCGCGCAGGCAGAACCCCACCGCCAGCACGGACAGCAGCACGACGACCGCGGTCCCGGCCTCCCGCGCGACGACGCACAGGCACAGCACGGTGACCGTGGCCGCCCCGGCGATCATCCCGGTCAGCAGCTGGTCGGCACGCAGGACCGCGGCGTAGACCGCTTTCCGGGGCGGTTGCGGGTCGTCGCGCACCAGGTCCGCGGTCGTGCGCGGCAGCACCGGCATCGGCACCCGGCCCAGGCGGATCGCCAGCGGACCGAACAACGGGGAGAACAACAGCACCGCCACGGCCGCGATCGCCGCCCCGTCCACGCCGTCCAGGACGTCGGTGGTCGCCGGCCACGACGCGAGCGCCCCCACGACGCTCGCGGTGAGACCGGCGACGAACACCTCGGCGCGCTCGACCACGGCCAGCTGCCCGAGCACCGAGGCGATCAGCAGCGCCGAGCAGCCGCCCAGCACGTGCGGCGCCCCCAGCCCGGCCGGCTGCGGCCCGCCCGCGAGCAGCAGCGCTCCCCCGGTGAAGGCGAACGGCAGCGCCAGCGCCGCGACGGCGGCCCCCGCGCCGGCGTCGCCGAGCGCCCTGGCCATCGCGGTGCCCGCCGCGAGCAGGACCACGGCGCCCCCGAGCGCGGCCCACGCCGCGGTCCCCCACGGCGGCCCGGCCCGCACCACCGCCACCAGCGCGAGCACGGTGGCGAACGCGCCGGTCAGCAGTCCCGCCGCGCGGGTGTGCACCGGCCCCCAGAGCCGCCCGGTGCGGCCCGCTCCCTTGGCGATCGTGTCGGCGAGGTCGTCGTACTCCAGGTCGGGCCAGTGCAGGCTGCGGGACACCAGGTGCAGGACCTCACCGTCGCGGATCCCGTAGGTCGCCAGCGCCCGGCCGAGCTCGAGCACCGTGCCGTCGCCGCGGCGCAGCAGCCAGCCCCCGCCGGCCACCCCGTCGTCGGGCAGGCTTTCGCCGGCCCGGCGCAGCAACCCCGGCAGGATCTCCCCCACCGGCGAACGCTCCGGCAGCGCGAGGTCGATCCGCCGCGCGGGTGCGTCGATCGTCACCCGGACGAGGTTCGTCGTCGTCATGGCCCCCACCCTGGGCTCGCGGGCGCTCCGGCGGAACGGATCCGGCAGGTACCGGCCACGGCGCTGGTTGTCATCGGATCCTCATGTTGGGACCGGCATGGTGATCGGCATGCTCCCGACGACGACCGCGCAGCAGCGACAGCACCCCGTCGCCGCGGCCACGCCCAGCGCCACCGGGCAACCGGTAGCCCCCCCCCCCGCCGCCCCCCGGAC
>NZ_PQHW01000207.1 GCF_003385215.1 Amycolatopsis thermalba
CGCTGCCCGCGACCGCGACGTGCCTGCCGGCGAACCGTTCCCGGACCACCGGGTCGCCGAGGTCGGGCACCTGGTAGGTGATCCGGTCCGCCGCCGCCCGTTCGCCCAGCGCCGGGAGTCCGTCGCCGCCCAGTGGGTTCGGGTTGGTCCACGTGCCCGAGGCGTCGATCACCGCGCGCGCGGTGATCAGCTCCTCGCGGCCGTCGGCGTGGCGGACGTGCACCGTCAGCGGCTCGGTGTCCCGCCCGTGGTCGACCACGCGGTCCCGGCCACGGCGCGCGACACCCACCACCTCGGTGCCGAACCGGACGCGCTCACCGAGGGCGGCGGCCAACGGGGCCAGGTAACGCGCGACCCACTCCTGCCCCGTCGGGTAGTCCTCGGCCGCGGGGTGTTCCCAGCCGGTGGCCTCCAGGAGGCGGCCTGCCGCCGGGTCCACCAGCTCCGACCACGGCGAGAACAACCGCACGTGGTTCCACTGCGCCACCGACGCCCCCGCCCGCGACCCGCGCTCCAGCACCACCGGCTCCAAACCCCGCTCCAGCACCTCGGACGCGGCCGCGAGCCCGATCGGCCCAGCCCCCACCACCACGACGGGCAGCTCACTCATCCCGGCCCCTTCCATCGATCCAGCTCGATTGACTTGCCCAGACTGTATCGACTGTCATCGATCGAGGCAACCATCGATTGGAATCGATACACTCGGGGACATGACCACGACTGCCGCGCCCCAGGCCCAGGTCCTGCCCGACGGGGAAGCCGCCACCTACGCCGACTGGTTCGCCTGCCTGGCCGAGCCCACCCGGGTGCGGCTGCTGCACGCCGTGGCCACCGCGCCTCGCGGCATCACGGTCGGCGCCCTGACCGGTCTGCTCGGCATCAGCCAGTCCACCTGCTCCCACCACGTGCGCAAACTCGCCGACGTCGGGTTCGTGCAGGTCCGCAAGGAAGGCACCGCCACCATCGTCACCGTCAACGCGGCCTGCTGCGCCGGCCTCCCGCACGCCGCCGACGCCGTGATGGGCCTGCTCGCGCCGCGGCCCTGCTGCCCCGAAGACGTCCCCGCCGACGTCACCGTGCGGGCCTTGCGCGACGAGGACTGGGCCGCGGTCCGCCGCATCTACGGCGAGGGCATGGCCACCGGGATCGCCACCTTCGAGACCACCGTCCCCAGCCGCGCCACCCTCGACGCGACATGGCTCCCGGACCAGCGGTGGGTCGCCGAACTGGACGGCGAGGTGGTCGGCTGGGCGGCCGCCACCCCGGTGTCCGCTCGCGACTGCTACGCCGGCGTCGCCGAAACCTCGATCTACGTCGCCGACGGCCACCGCGGCCGCGGCATCGGCAAAGCCCTGATCCGGCAGCAGGTCATCGCCCTCGACGAGGCCGGCTACTGGACCCTGCAAACCTCCATCTTCACCGAAAACCGCGCCAGCCTCGCCCTGCACCACTCCGCCGGCTACCGCACCATCGGCATCCGCGAACGCATCGCCCAACGCAACGGCACCTGGCACGACACCGTCCTCCTCGAACGCCGCAACAACATCAACTGATGAACTGGATGTCCACCAGGACAGGCAAACGCTGCGTGGCGAGGTTAACGATCGCGCCTGGCATGCTCCCCGCTCGGGATGCCATGATTTCGCGGGCCGCTGCGCAGCGCACGTCCAGCAGCGGCGTTGACAGTGAGCGACACAAGCGGCCGAGATCATGGGAATCGCCAGCGCGCACGGCGTGGCGGCCACCGAGCATCACCAGAGCCCGCTCAGCCGACACCGCCGGGTCCCGAACAGCGCACTGCGGCCGACAATCAGCACGGCGAGGATCATGTCCTCGGGGACCCGTGCGCTGTGCGATGCAGTCAGCAAGATGCTGGCACAGTTGCCAAAAGCCCTACGTACGCCCGCATACCTTCCAGTCAGCTCGTGGTCACCGCCGACGGCACCATCCGGCGAGTCCTGCCACCTGCTCCGTGCAACTCTCCCAAGCAGGGCAACCCAGTGCGTCCGAGCCGCGGAGTTGGAAGCGCACTGACTTGCTCGGGCACCGGGACAACAGGGACTGTTTCAAGATCGGTGTTTCTGGCCCGACACGCCGGGCTGAGGTCCGGCGGGATGGGCACTGTGAGTGATGACATCTGGGGCTGTGACTCCACGTAAGAGTGAGAAGCGGTTGTCGCCGGA
>NZ_PQHW01000208.1 GCF_003385215.1 Amycolatopsis thermalba
TGGTTACAGCGTGCCGCACCTTGGCGGTTCAGCCCAACCGGCGCGGCGTGGCGACGTGACGGGATGCACACGAATCGGGTGGGTGGTGCCCGGTGGGCTCGAGGTGCGGGTGCCGGGCGGCCCGTACCCTGGAGCTATGACTGCTGTCTCCGAGCCCGTCAAGCGTGTGTTGCTGGCCAAGCCGCGTGGCTACTGCGCCGGCGTCGACCGCGCCGTGGTCGCCGTGGAGAAGGCCCTGGAGCTGTACGGGCCGCCGGTGTACGTGCGCAAGGAGATCGTGCACAACCGGCACGTGGTCGAGTCGCTGCGTGAGCGCGGGGTCATCTTCGTCGAGGAGACGTCCGAGGTGCCCGAGGGCGAGCTGGTCGTGTTCTCGGCGCACGGGGTGTCGCCGGCCGTGCGCGCGGAGGCGAAGGAGCGCAACCTGCGCACGATCGACGCGACGTGCCCGCTGGTGACGAAGGTGCACAAGGAGGTCAACCGGTTCGCCGGTCAGGACTACGACATCCTGCTGATCGGGCACGAGGGCCACGAGGAGGTCGAGGGCACCGCCGGTGAGGCGCCGACGCACGTCCAGCTGGTCGACACGGCCGAGGACGCGGCGAAGGTCGAGGTGCGGGACCCGTCGAAGGTGGTGTGGTTGTCGCAGACCACGTTGAGCGTGGACGAGACGATGGAGCGCGTCGACCAGCTGAAGGACCGCTTCCCGAACCTGGCGGACCCGCCCAGCGACGACATTTGTTACGCGACGTCCAACCGGCAGACGGCGGTGAAGGCGATGGCGCCGGAGTGTGATCTGGTGCTGGTCGTCGGGTCGAAGAACTCGTCGAACTCGCAGCGCCTGGTGGAGGTCGCCAAGCAGGCCGGCGCCCGGGACGCGCACCTGATCGATTTTGCTCACGAGGTCGACGAGGCGTGGCTGCAGGACGTGACGACGGTCGGCGTGACGAGTGGTGCGTCGGTGCCGGACGTGCTGGTGATGGACCTGCTGACCTGGCTGTCCGAACGCGGCTGGGGCGAGGTGCAGGAAGTGACGACCGCCAACGAGAAGATCGCGTTCGCCCTACCGCGCGAGCTGCGCAGCGTCTGAGCGTCGGATCGCTTCCGGCAGGCCCCAGCGACCGCCTGGTTCGCGTGGTGGCTGGGTGCTTGGGTGAGCTGCTTTCGGTAGGTGCGGGTTTCGAGTGCCCGGGACAGTTTCGTCCCGGGCACTTGTCACGTCCGGCCCTGCGGATGGGAAGCGCACTTTGGGCGCGCGGATGGCAAGTCCCCACGCCGAGTTCGTCCCCTCCGGCCTCGTATACGCGATCCGCAACCGACCGTGATGCCCACACGACCGTGCCCCACCCCGCTGAGCCCGGAAACCAACTCCTCACCCGACAGCCAGTGGGCCTTCCCCAGCCCTAGCGATCGTGAGCATGTCTACTCCACGCCTGCTGTTGCTCGACGACATCCGCCGTCAAGTCGCATGCTGTTTCAAGGCATCCGACTCCAGCCGGATGCTGTTTCAGGACAGGCGAGTGTTTCAACTCCAAGACAGGCGAGTTCTCCGGTGCTTGTGCCGGGAGGCGCATCCAGCGGCGGTCAGGAGTCGTCGCGGCGGGGTGGGTCCCGCCGTGCCCAGAGGCCTTCGAGCCAGGTCCCGCCGGCCGGGTAGTCCCGGCGCACCCAGGGTCGCGTTCCCCTGGGGCATGCAGTCGGGGCTGAGGCCGTTGCCCTCCTGGACGCCTGCGGCCCGGAGCTGAAGTCATGCCCCCGGGACGCTGTTGCCCAGTGCTCCGGTTCCGCTCAGGGGGTGTGGTTCTCGGTGCTCCGGTCTCGGCCCGAGGGGGCGTCGCCCGGTGTTCAGGGCTCGCCTCAGGGGCGTGTTCCCGTGCTCCGGTCTCGCCCCAGGGGGCGCGTCGCCCGGTGTTCAGGCCTCGCCCCAGGGGGAGCGTCGCCCGGTGTTCAGGCTTCGTCGTCCCAGGGGCGGCGGCGTGGGGTGCCTCCGCGACGGCCCTCGGGCGCTCGGCGTGGGTCGCCGCCTCGTGGGGGGACCCGGCGGGGGCGGTCGGCCGCGGGGCCGCCGGTGCGTGGCTCCCCGGCGCGGCGGTCGGCGTCCTCCGGCGGTACGGCGCGCTGCCGCGGGCGGCGCCCCGGGGGCGGGGTCTTCGCGCCCCGGGCAGCGGCG
>NZ_PQHW01000209.1 GCF_003385215.1 Amycolatopsis thermalba
GAGGAGCACTCGCGCGCCCGGCACCGCCGCCGCCCGCGCTGACCTGGCTGCGGGACCGCTACGACACGATCTTCGTGATCGCGCTGGAGGAGGCGGGATCCCGGGCGGCGGCGGTGCCGGGCGCGCGAGTGCTCCTCGCCCCCGACGCGACGCAGGCGGTGCGGCAGTGGAACGAGGTGACCGGGTGAGGGCGGCTGTGTCCGATGTGGACGGCGGTGCGGCGGCCGCGGCGCGCCCGGCGGCCGCGGCGCACTGCGCTCGGGCGGAGGCGGCCGTGTCCGGTGTGGATGCCGGTGCGGGCGCCGCGGCCGTGGACTGCGGCGGGGCGAGGGCGGCACTGTCCGGTGTGGACTGTGCTGCGCCGCAGAATCCGCTCGGTTCTCCGGCTCGGGCCGGGCGCCGCGGCTCGTGGCGAGGGGTGGTCGCGTGAACCGCGGCGCCGAGCGTGGTTCCCGGATCGTTCCCGTGGCCGGGGTGGTGCTCGCCGCCGTGGTGGCCGGGCTGTTGTTCGCCCCGGTGTTCGGCTTGCGGGCGCTCCTGGTGCCCGTCGCGGTGCCCGCGGCCGTCGTGCTGCTCGTCGTCGCCGTGGTGCGCGGTCCGGGGCTGCGGCCGCTGGTGGCGATGGTGGCCGGGCTGCTGGCCGTCGTCGAGACGACCCTGTGGCCGACCACCGCAGGCGGGCTGCCCACCGGCGAGACCCTGCACGCGCTCGCCGGCGGGGTGTCCCAGTCCTGGCAGCTGGCGCTGCGGTCCACCTGGCCGGCCCGCCCGGAGCCGGCGGTGCTGCTGTTCGTCCCGCTGCTCACGCTGCTCGCCGCGGTGCTCGGCGCCGAACTGCTCCGCCTGAGCCGGCCGCTGGTGGCGCTCGTGCCGAGCCTCGCCGTCGTGGTGCTCAGCCAGTTCTACGCGGCGGCGTCCGGCTGGGGCGCGGTGGCCGCGGCACTGGCGTACGCGCTGGCCGCGGGCGCGGCCACGACCGGGCGCGGGCGGGCGGAGGGGCCGCGTCCGGTGTTCCCGTCGGCGATCGTGGCCGTCGCGCTCGCCGCCGGGTGCGTGGTGGTCGCCGGGGTGGCGGTGCCGGCCCCGCCGGCTCGGTACTCCCTCAAGGACGACCAGCTCGCCCCCCTCACCCCGGTCCAGATCGCCAACCCGCTCGACGACATCGCCTACCGGCTCGCCCACCCGGCGACGCCCGTGTTCCGGGTCGACGGCGCCGCCGGGGTGGACCGGTGGGCGGTGGCGGTGCTGGACGAGTTCGACGGCGTCAACTGGTCACCCGGCGGCCGGTACCGCACGCTCGGCAGCGAACTCCGGCCGGGCCCGGAGGTGACCGTGCCGGTCGAGCCGCGCACGGCCCGGATCTCCGCGGTCGACCTCGGCGGGCCGTGGCTGCCGAGCCAGACCTGGCCGGCCGGGGTGAGCGGGGCCGAGCCGCTGGTGGAGGAGCGGCAGGGCACGTTGCTGGTGCCGGACGGCGGCCGCGCCGGCGACTACACCCTGACCTGGTGGGCGCCGCAGATCCCGGCGGGCTCGCTGTACGGCGCGGCGATCGACCCGGACGCGCCCGGCGGCCTGTCCGGCGTCGGCGAGGTGCCGCCCGGGATCGCCGAGCTCGCCGACCGAGCGGTGAACGGCACCCGGCCCACGTTCCAGGCGGCGCTCGCGCTGGAACGGTTCTTCCGCGACAACTACCGGCTGGCCACCGGGCAGAACCTGCCGACCGGACATTCCTGGCCGCAGCTGGCGGAGTTCCTGCTGACCGCCAAGCGCGGCACCAGCGAGCAGTTCGCGGCCGCCTACGTGGCGCTGGCCCGGGTGCGGGGCATCCCGGCGCGGCTGGTGGTCGGGTTCCGCGCCCCGGCCGGGCCGGACGTGGTGCGCAACGGTGACGTGCTGGCCTGGCCGGAGGTGGCGGTCGAAGGCGTCGGCTGGGTGCCGCTCGACCCGACGGGCACCGCGACACCCGGCGCGTCCGCGGGCGCCGGGCTGGCCGCCGCGACGGCGGGCGCGCGGGCGCAGCTGCCCGCGTCGCAGGACCTGCTCGACCCGCCGGTGGCGGCGGGGGAGGGGAGCGGCGAGGCGCCCGCGGG
>NZ_PQHW01000021.1 GCF_003385215.1 Amycolatopsis thermalba
GGGCCGGGGAGGCACCTCGGCAGCGTTCGGCTGCGGCGCCTCGGCGAAGCCGCTGGGGTGGCGGGGCGCGTCGGCGCGGCCGGAAGGCTGGGAGGTCTCCAACGGATTGCCGCCGCGACGGGCGGGCGCGTCGGCGCCGTTCAGCGGCGGAAGCTCGGCGAAGCCGCTGGGGTGGCGAGGGGCCTCGGCGCGGCCGGAAGGCTGCGGCGTCTCGGCGCGGCCCGAAGGCTGCGGCGCCTCCGCGAAACCGCTGGGGTGGCGGGGCGCCTCGGCGCGGCCCGAAGGCTGCGCTGATGCGAAGCCACTCGGGTGGGCCGGCGCTTCGGTGCGGCTGGATGGCTGCGGCGCGCCGGGGCGGCGGGCAGGAGCTTCGGCGCCGTTCGGCGCCGCGGTGGAACCAGTCCCGTGCCGCGGGGCCTCGGCCCGAGACGAGGGCTGCGGTGCCTCCGTGAAACCGCTCGGGTGCCGCGGGGCTTCGGCGCGGGCGGAGGGCTGCGGCGCTTCCGCGAAGCTGCTCGGTTGGCGGGCCTCCGTGCGGGTTGGTGGTTGTGGGGCGCCCCCGGGGCGAGCGGGGGCCCCGGTGCCGTTGACGTGGAGGGCGGCATCGGGGTGGCGGCTCGGCGCGGTTGCTCCGTTGGCGGGTTGCGCTTCCGCGAAACCGGTCGCGTGGCGCCCCGGTGCAGCGGCTCGGCTGGAGGTCTCCGGGGCCGCGAAGCCACTCGCGTGGCGCGACTCGCCACGGTTGCCGTTCGGGTGCGCGGCACCGTTCGACACCTCCGGGGCCGCCGCGAAGCCACTCGCGTGGCGCGACTCGCCACGGTTGCCGTTCGGGTGCGCGGCACCGTTCGACACCTCCGGGGCCGCCGCGAAGCCACTCGCGTGGCGCGACTCGCCGCGGCTGCCGCTGGGGTGCGCGGCACCGTTCGACACCTCCGGGGCCGCCGCGAAGCCACTCGCGTGGCGCGACTCGCCGCGGCTGCCGCTGGGGTGCGCGGCACCGTTCGACACCTCCGGGGCCGCCGCGAAGCCACTCGCGTGGCGCGACTCGCCGCGGCTGCCGTTCGGGTGTGCGGCGCCGTTCGACAGTTCCGGGGTCTCTCCGAAACCACCCGCGGGGCGGGGCTCCGGGCGTGGCGGGCTCGCGAAGCCGTTCGGAGGCTCCGGTGCCGCGGCGCGTCGTGAGGGGGCGGCTCGGCGGGGTTGCTGCGTCGGCGGGACCGGCGCCGCGGGCGTGCGTCCGGTGGCCGGGGAGCGGCGTTGGGGCGGCGGCTCGGGCGCGCGGGGCTCCGGACGCGCCGGGGGTGCCGTGCGCCGCGATACCGGCGGGACCTGCTCCGGCGGGGCCGTGTGCGCGTTCGACCGGCCACCATCGAACCGGGGGCGGTACCCGGTGTGCTGCGCGACCAGGTCCGAAACGTTGATGCCGCCGTGCGTGTCCAGTGAGCGTCGGCGTCGCCGGCCGTTCGAGGTTGAGCCGTCGTCGGCTCTGTGACCGGGGCCTGCGGCGTGGTCGTCTGGCACCCGGTCTCCTCTCTCGGTCACGCCGGCCCGCCGGGAGGGGACCGTCTCAGTGATGATCGCCGGGACGGCGAGCATCGTTATCGTAGAGATACTCGCCGGTCCTGACGACACCCTCCTGCTGATTTTTTTACATAGCGTGCGCCAAAGCGGGCCGAGTGCGACAAACGGGGTGACGCCGCACACCGGCAAAACGGGGAATCGCCCCCTCGCAATTACTGACAGTGCTCAAGCACGCGGACACCATCGCGTTCCCGGTACGCGACCCGGTTGCGTCCGGCGTGCTTCGCGGCGTAAAGGAGGTCGTCGGCCATCCGCAGCTGCTCCGGCCCGCTCACCGGCTCGTGCGACAGCCCGACGCTGATCGTCACGCCCAGCCCCGGGCAGATCTCTGACCAGGCGTGTTCGGCCACCCGCCGCCGGGCGTGCTCGGCGATCCGCAGCGCCGTCCCCGGCTGGACCTCCGGCAACACGAGCATGAACTCCTCACCGCCGTACCGCGCGCAGAAACCCGGCGCCGGCACGCCCTCGCGCAACAACTCGGCCACCCGCCGCAGCACCTGGTCGCCGATGAGGTGACCGAACGTGTCGTTGACGCGTTTGAACAGATCGATGTCGATCAACGCCACCGCCAGCGGCGTACGCGCGTCGCCGAGCAGGTCGGCGAGCCTGCTGTCCAGGTAACGGCGGTTGTAGACCGCGGTCAGCGCGTCGCGCAGGCTCTCCTCGCGGGCCTGGGCGCGTTCGCGGCGGAGCCGGTCGAATTCGCGGCGCAACTGCTCCGGGATCGGCGGACGGGCGGTGCGCGCGATGCCCAGCGCGGTCCTCAGGTGCTCGTAGGCCGTGCGGAAGTCGCCCTGCGAGGCGTGCAGTTCCGCGATAGCCTCGTGCAGGCTCAGCAGGTCGGTCTCGTCCGGCCGCGCCCGCTCCGAGGTCACCCGTTCCACCTCCGTCATTCAAGTCTTGTCGTCCGGTAAGACGCGCGCCTTGAGCAATCGATACGGGCCAACACGAATATCGCTCAATGGGACGACCGGGGATCGCTCTCCGTGGCGGACGCGTCGTCCGGGCGGCCGAACGACGCGTCCGTTTTCCGCCAGCGGCACCGTCGGCTGATCGTGAAGCTGAACGTGTGACACACGTGGAAATCGAGCCGAACATCCTGTACTTCGGCACTCCGGTGGTGCTCGTCAGCACAACCGGCGACACCGTGAACCTCGCCCCGATCTCGTCGGCCTTCTGGCTCGGCTGGCGCGCGATCATCGGCGTCGGCGCCCGCTCGCAGACCGCGCGGAACCTGCGCCGCACCGGGGAATGCGTGCTGAACCTGCCGTCCGTCCACGAGGTCGACGCGGTGGACCGGCTCGCCCGCACCACCGGGACCGCCGAGGTGCCGGAATCCAAGCTGCGGCGCGGTTACCGCTACGAGCCGGACAAGTTCGGCGTCTCCGGGCTGACCCCGGCGCCGTCGGCGACGGTGGCGCCCCCGCGCGTCGCGGAGTGCCCGGTCGCCATGGAGGCCGTGGTGGAGGCAATCCACCCGGTCGCGGCCGACGACGAACAGCAGTGCGGCAACATCCTGTGCTTCGAGCTGCGGGTGCAGAAAGTCCACGTGCACGACGAAATCCGCATGCCCGGCACCACCGACCGCATCGACCCGGACCGGTGGCGGCCGCTGATCATGAGCTTCCAGGAGTTCTACGGCCTCGGCGGGAAACTGCGCCGCTCGGAACTGGCTCAGATCCCGGAAAGCTTCTACCGCAGCCCGGACATCGACCGCGCCCGGCTGGAATCCGTCCGCGGCGCGTGACGGTGTGCGGCCCGGGAAAACCGGGCCGCACACCGGAGAACTACGCGACGACGGTGATCCGGTCGGCCGCGGGCGGCGCGACCGGCGAGTGCGCGCCGAAGTACGCGATCAGCGCGTCCAGGTCCACCGGGCCGCCGGCCAGGTCGGTGCCCTTGGTGAACTCGGTGAAGCCGTCCCCGCCGCCGGCGAGGAAGTTGTTCACCGACACCCGGTAGCTCGCCGCCGGGTCGACCGGGACGCCGCCGACCGTGATGTTCTGCACCTTCGACCCGATCGGCGCGGACGCCGAGTACGTGTAGCGCAGCGTCGAGGAGATCTGCAGGATCCGCGTGCCGCCGGCGGTCCACTGCTGCTCGAGCACGTTCTTCAGGTTCGCGCCGGTCAACGTGATCGTCTGCATGATGTTGCCGAACGGCTGCACGGCGAACGCTTCGCCGTAGGTGACCACGCCGTCACCCTCGCCGGCGGGCGAGGACGCGAAGTTGAGGTCGGCGCGGATGCCGCCCGGGTTGGTGATGGCGATCTGCGCGCCGTTGGCGGCGGTCGCCTCGAGCTGGGCGTCGGCGATGACTTCGCCCAGGGTGGACTCACCGGACGGGGCGCCGGCCGCCTTCAGGTCGCCGGTGATGGTGCCGATCCGCTCGTTGGCGATCGGCGCGGCCTTGGTCACGGCCTCGTCGACCAGCTTGGCCACGGCGGGGTCGGGCGTGACGTCGCGGGTGACGATCTCGTTGTGCGCGACGGTGGCGCTGCGGACCACGTCCCGCGTCCGCTTGTCGATCTTGAGATCGACGACCGACAGCAGACGGCCGAACGACAGGCCCTGGATCACCGGGCGCGGGTTGCCCGCCGGGTCCGCGATCGAGCAGTTGTACTGCTGGTGGCTGTGGCCGGTGAAGATGGCGTCGACGCTCGCCGACACGCCCTTCGCGATCTGGCTGGCCGGGCCGGGGTTGACCGTGCACGAGTCCGGGCCGCCGCCCCGCGTGTTGTCGCCCTGGTGCAGGAGCACGACCTGGGCCTTGATGCCGAGGCGGTCGAGCCAGCCGGCGGTGCGGTTGATGGCCTCGACCTCGTCGCCGAACTCCAGGCCCTTGATCGCCTCGGCCGGGACGACCGTGGGCAGGTCCTCCAGCGTGGCGCCGATGACGCCGATCGGCTGGCCGCCGGAGAACTCCACGGTGAACGGCAGCAGCGCGGGCGCGCCGTTGTCGAAGTACACGTTGGCGCCGAGGAACGGGAAGTCCGCGCCCCGGAACTCGTCCCGGAACTGGCAGCCGTCGGTGGGGTGGCAGCCGCCGAACTGCATGCGCTGCAGCTCCTGGTAGCCCTCGTCGAACTCGTGGTTGCCGACGACGGAGGCCCGCACGCCCATCTCGTTGAGGAACTCGATGGTCGGCTCGTCGTGGAACAGCGCCGAGGCCACCGGCGAAGCGCCGACGTTGTCACCCGCGGACAGCAGGACCGAGTTCTTGACCTCGCTCTCCAGCTGCTTGACGTGCGTGGCCAGGTAGGCGGCGCCGCCGGCGTTCACCGTCGAGCCGTCGGGCAGGGTGACGCGCCCCGACGAGCCGGACGGCGGTTCGAGGTTGCCGTGGAAGTCGTTGAAGGTGATCAGCCGGACGTCGGTGGTGCCGGGCGGCTGGGCGGCGGACGCGGGCGCGGCCGTGACCGTGACGGCGGCCAGCGTCGCGGCGGTGACCGCTACGCAGCGTCGCAGCACGCGAGATGAAGGGGACATCGTTCCTCCGGTAAGGGGCATACCGGCGCGATCTAACCTTCGCTGAGCAACGATCACCAGGCCCGAAAGGTGGAAGCCCGGTGAAAAGTCGGGCACGCGGTCGGCCATTCGACCGGGACGGTGAGCGCGGGCGGGCTTCTCGCCCGATTCGGCGGACCCGGTGGTTCCTCCCCAGCTACCGCACGCCCGGTTCGGGCGGATCCGGGCGATGTTCGCGCTGGCCGTGACGTTCGTGCCGCTGGGGTTGTTCGCGCGGCTGCTGTGGAAGCGCGGGTTCACCGGCGCGGTGCGCTCGGCTGGATCGCCGCGACGCTGTTCCTCGTGCTGCGGTCAGCCGTCCAGCCGGTCCGCGAGCCGGCGCGGCGCGAGCGGGTCCACCTCACCCAGGCGCGCCAGAGCCGCGGCCCGCTGGTGGGCCTTGCGCCTGGCCGCCCTGCGGTCCTCCCAGGTGACGACCACGCCGGCGGCCAGGAAGACCAGGACTACGAGCCCGAGGACGATCGCGAACTCCACGCCGCCTCCTTTGGCGTCGTGCTTGTGTGGCAGATCACATACCGTACCCGGGTTGTGGTGAATGCGCCACCTTCGCCCGATTGGCCGCGAACCAGCGGTGGTCCGGGGTGCACCAGCGGGAGAAGCGCAGGCCCGCCTCGACGAGGCGGGCGCGCAGCTCCGGTTCGCTCAGCCGGCGGGTGGTGAACGGCTGCTCCCACGACCGGCCGCGCGCCTGGTAGCGGACGGTGGCGCTGAGCAGCGGCCCGTCGCGGACCACGCCGGTCAGGCTGACCAGCACCTCGCCGAGGTGACCGCCGCCCTCGGCGACCGTGTCGAACCAGGACGGCGGGTGCCACTCGATGACCGCGACACCGTCGTCAGCGAGGTGCCGCGCCACGGTCGCCAGCAGGGCGTGGCTGTCCGGCTGGTTGACCAGGTGGCTGGCCAGCAGCACGACCGGGAAGCGCCGCCGGAGGTCAAGGTCCTCGATGCGGGCGCGGACCGTCTCGGCGCCACGCACGTGCGCCAGCATCTCGGCGGAATCGTCGACCGCGGTGACGGGGTGGCCCAGCTCGATCAGCCGGTGGGCGATGCGGCCGGTGCCGCTGCCCAGGTCGAGCACCGCGGCGCCGGCCGGGGCCACCCGGTGCACGATCTCCGCCTCCCCCGCCGGAGGCAGCAGGCGGTAGACCTCGACCGGGCAGCCGTCGGCAGTGGTGTCCATGCGACGAGTGTTCGCCGGTCAGGGGTGCAGGCGCCAGAGGGACACCACCTCCTGGGATCGCGCCTTCGCGAGCGGGTCCGCCCCTGGATGCCGCCGGCGGGGTGCGTCCAGGCGGTCCGCCACCGTCAGCCCGGCCGCCTCGAAGCGGGTCAGCAGCTCCGCGCGGGTACGCAGGCCGACCAGCTCCGCCAGGTCGGACAAGACCAGCCACGCCTCGCCGCCGGGAGTCAGGTGCGCGGCCGCTCCGGCGAGGAAACCCGCCAGCATCCGCGAGCCCGGGTCGAACACGGCGGCGTCCAACGCCGACCGCGCCGCGCCGGGGAGCCACGGTGGGTTGCACACCACCAGGTCCGCGCGGCCCGGCGGGAACAGGTCCGCCGCCACCACCCTGACCTGCGGCAAACCGAGGTGCCGCACGTTCTCCCTGGCACACGCGACCGCGGCCGGGGCGATGTCCGTCGCCACCACCTCCGGCACCCCGCGGCGCGCCAGGACCGCGGCCAGGACCCCGGTGCCCGTCCCGATGTCGAAGGCCGTCCGGACGCCGGACAGCGGCGCGCGGGCCACCAGCGACACGTAGTCCTGCCGGGTCGGGGAGAACACGCCGTAGTGCGGGTGGATCCGCGCGCCCAGCGCCGCCACCGGCACGCCCTTCACCCGCCACTCGTACGCGCTGAGCATCCCGAGCAGCTCGGTCAGCGGCTCCAGGCCCGGCTCACCACCGGCGGCGCGGACGGCGGCCCGCACGTCCGGCGCGCGGGGCAGGTCGACGCGCAGGTCCGGGCCGACCTCGACCAGCAGCATGCCCAGCACGCGCGCCCGGTTCCGGCGCGACTGGCGGTAGCGGTAGAAATCCGGCGAGCGCGCGGGCAACCGCTTGCCCATCGCGGCGAGCAGGCGGCGGGCGGCCACGAAATCGTCGCGCCACAACAGGCGGACGCCTTGCGAGGCGAGCCGGACGGCAACTTCAGGGCGCAGATCGGCGCCGGCTTCGATCGGGGGTTCCACGAGAGGCTCCAGTGCTGGGAGCCGTCTTCGAACGCACGGCCGTCCGGAGACGGCTCGAAGTGGGGGTCACGACGGCCGTCACTCGGACGACGCCCACCAGTCCAGGGCCACGCATACGCAGAACACGCCCGCAGCCTAGCCCGCCTCCCGCGGCGGGAGCACGCAGAATTCGTTGCCCTCGGGGTCGGCCAGCACCACCCACGGCAGGTCCGGATCGTCCGACAGCACGCGTGCGCCCAGCTCCGTCAGCCGCGCCACCTCGTCGGCCTGGGTGCCCGCCACCGGCGCCAGGTCCAGGTGCAGCCGGTTCTTCACGACCTTGTCCTCGCCGACCGGCTGGAACACCAGCATGCACTGGTCGTCGGTCCCGATGTCGACGTATTCCACGCCCTTGTCGTCCTGCCAGCGCCGGATCTCGTCGTAGCCCAGCGCGCGGGACCAGAACCGCGCGAGCGATTCGGCGTCGTGGCAGTCCACGGCGACGGCTAGTATCCGGCTTCGCATGGTTTCCTCCCGGCCCACCAGAGAACAGCTCGCCGCAGCAGCGGGGACGACGATCCCGGACGTGCTCGCACCCGGCCTCGACGTGCTGTTCTGCGGGATCAACCCCGGCCTCTACTCCGGCGCCACCGGGTACCACTTCGCCCGTCCCGGAAACCGCTTCTGGCCGGCGCTGCACGCGTCCGGCTTCACGCCACGCCGCTTCGACCCGAGCGAGCAGGACGAACTGCTCGCACTGGGCCTCGGCATCACCAACGTCGTCAACCGGGCCACCGCGCGCGCCGACGAGCTGACCGCCGACGAACTCCGCGCCGGCGGCGTGCGGCTCGCCGAGAAGGCCGCGGAGTACCGGCCGCGCTGGCTCGCGGTCGTCGGGATCACCGCCTACCGGACGGCGTTCGGCCGCCCGGCGGCGACGGTGGGGCGCCAGTCGCATTCGCTGGGTGAAACACGCGTGTGGGTGCTGCCCAATCCGAGTGGTCTCAACGCACACTGGACGCCGACGACACTCGCAGAAGCCTTCGCCCACCTGCGCCACGCGGTTTACTCAGAGTAGTTCACGACACAAGCGGGTGAACCCGCGTCACGCGGACGGCCCTGGCGGGTCACACAATTGACGGGTGTCGGTCGTGGCCGGTTCCAGCAGGGAGGATCGGGTCGAGACGCCACAGTAGCCCGGGCGGACGTCGAGGGGGGCGGGCCGCCCGGGCTGTGCGTGCTCCCACGACCGGCCTTGCCGAGACGGAGTTTTGTGATGACGCGCAGTAACGACCCCACGCGGGTGCCGCAGGGACCATCGGCCGGCCGCAGTGTGGGTGTCGCGGCGGTCGACCCGGTGCCCATCTACCGCGAGGGTCTCTCGGGGCTCGTGCAGCGCACGCCGGGGATGCATTGGGCCGGACAGGCCATCAACCCGCACGGGGCGCTGCAGCTGGCCGAGCAGATCCACCCCGACGTCATCCTCGTCGACTCCGGGCTCGACCCGCACGGTCACCTCAGCAAGCTGCTCATCGCCGGTGATCCGGCGCTCATCGTCATCGCGCTGGTGCGCGAGGCCAACCGCACGCCCGCCTTCCTGCACGACGCCATCGCGGCCGGCGTGCACGCCGCGATCCCGCGCTCGGCCGAGTCGCGGCGCCTCGTCGAGGGCATCCGCCGCGCCTACCTGGACCGCCGCTACGTCGACCCGTCGCTGGCGACGCTGGTCTCCGCGGCCCGCCAGTCCGCCAGCGCCGCCGCGGTGCGCCGCGCGCAGATGCCGCTGTCCCGCCGCGAGTACCAGGTGCTGCAGCTCGTGGCGGAAGGGCTGGAGAACGCGGGGATCGCGAAGGTCCTCTACCTGTCCGTGGAGACCGTGCGCACGCACGTGAAGAGCATCCTGCGCAAGCTGTCCGCTCGCGACCGGACACACGCCGTGACGATCGCCTTCCGCGCCGGGATCCTCGTGGCTCAGCCCGACGACGGCCCCGAGCAGCGGCTCACGCCCGGTTCGTCGGCTCCCGGGGTGGTCGAGTACCGCTCCCGGTAGCGCGATCCGTGCGTCACAACCGGCTGGATTCGCTTGCCGCGGTTACCCACAGGTAATATCCTGATGTTACCGGCCAGTAGGGGACCAGCATGCGCCCAGCCGGAAACCCGATCGACAACGGAGCGACGACATGGGCCACTACAAGTCCAACGTGCGAGACCTCGAGTTCAACCTGTTCGAGGTGCTGAACGTGCAGGAGCGCCTCGGCAAGGGGGTCCTCGCGGACTCCGACGAGGAGACCGCGCGCGGCGCGCTGCAGGAACTCAACAACCTGGCGGTCGGCCCGCTGGCCGAGTCCTTCGCCGACGCCGACCGCAACCCGCCGGTGTACGACCCCAAGACGTTCTCGGCCAAGCTGCCGGAGTCGTTCAAGAAGAGCTACCAGCAGCTCTGGGACGGCGAGTGGTGGCGGCTGGGCCTCACCAACGACCTGGGCGGCCTCGGCCTGCCCCCGACCGTGCAGTGGGCGGCCGCCGAGCTGATCCTCGGCGCCAACCCGGCCCTGTTCATGTACATGGCGGGCCCGAACTTCGCGATGATCCTCGACCGCAACGGCACCGAGGAGCAGAAGCGCTGGGCGCGGATCATGATCGACCGCGCGTGGGGCGCCACGATGGTCCTCACCGAGCCGGACGCCGGTTCGGACGTCGGCGCCGGCCGCACCAAGGCCGTGCTGCAGGAGGACGGCAGCTGGCACCTGGACGGCGTGAAGCGGTTCATCACCTCCGCCGACCAGGACATGACCGAGAACATCATGCACCTGGTGCTGGCCCGCCCCGAGGGCCCGGGCATCGAGGCCAAGCCGGGCACCAAGGGCCTGTCGCTGTTCCTGGTGCCGAAGTTCCACTTCGACACCGAGACCGGTGAGCTCGGTGAGCGCAACGGCGTGTTCGTCACCAACGTCGAGCACAAGATGGGCCTCAAGGTCTCCACCACCTGCGAGCTGACCTTCGGCCAGCACGGCACCCCGGCCAAGGGCTGGCTGCTGGGCGAGGTGCACGACGGCATCGCGCAGATGTTCCAGGTCATCGAGTACGCCCGGATGATGGTCGGCACCAAGGCGATCGCCACGCTGTCCACCGGCTACCTGAACGCGCTGGAGTACGCCAAGGAGCGCGTGCAGGGCGCGGACCTGACCCAGATGACCGACAAGACCGCGCCGCGGGTCACCATCACGCACCACCCGGACGTGCGCCGGTCGCTGATGCTGCAGAAGGCCTACGCCGAGGGCCTGCGTGCCGTGTACCTCTACACCGCGTCCTTCCAGGACCAGGTGTGGACCAATGAGGGCGATGAGAACTCGCTGAAGCTGGCCGAGCGGGTCAACGACCTGCTGCTGCCGATCGTCAAGGGGGTGGGCTCCGAGCGCGCCACCGAGCAGCTCGTGCAGTCGCTGCAGACCCTGGGCGGGTCCGGCTTCCTGCAGGACTACCCGATCGAGCAGTACATCCGCGACGCGAAGATCGACTCGCTGTACGAGGGCACCACGGCGATCCAGTCGCAGGACTTCTTCTTCCGGAAGATCGTCCGCGACAAGGGCCAGGCGCTGGGCTACATCGCGAACGAGATCACCAAGTTCATCGAGTCGGAGGCGGGCAACGGCCGGCTGAAGAACGAGCGTGAGCTGCTCAAGCGCGCCCTGGAGGACGTGCAGGGCATGCTCGGCGCGATGATCGGTTACCTGACCTCGTCGCAGGAGGACGTCAAGAACCTGTACAAGGTCGGCCAGCACACCGTCCGCTTCCTGATGTCGGCCGGTGACCTGCTGGTGGGCTGGCAGCTGCTGCGCCAGGCCGAGGTCGCGCTGACCAAGCTGGACGGCGCCTCGGCCCGGGACCAGGCGTTCTACCAGGGCAAGATCGCGGTGGCGTCGTTCTTCGCCAAGCAGGTGCTGCCCGAGCTGACCGCGCGCCGCGCGGTCGTCGAGGCCGCCGACAACGACCTCATGGAGGTCCCGGAGGCGGCGTTCTGATCTCCCCGTAATCCCCTGCGAAAGGCCCTCTCGCTCCGAGCGAGGGGGCCTTTCGCGTGTTCGCGCCAAGGTTTTCGGCGGGTGGTGCCGAAATCGGCGAGGAGACCACGATGGGGAAGTACCTGCGGGCTTTCGCGGACCGGCTGGAGGGGAACGGCGAGTTCGTCGATGGTCAGGCGCCGCCCCCCCGGAGGGGGTGGGTGCCGTACGACAGTGAGCGGCGCCCGCCGGGGACGGTCCGGAAGCCGATCCACGAGCGGCTCGAGGTGCGCCCCTTCCTGGCCGCGCCCGCAGCTGGCGCGTCCGGTGGCGGCGGTGGAGGCCGAGCCACTTGTCGATCTCGGGGCAGGCCCTCCGGGCGCAGCGCGTAGATCCGGCGTTGCCCGTCCGGGCGAACTTCGACCAGGCCGGACTCCCGCAGGATGCGCCGGTGGCGGGACACCGCGGGCTGGGTCAGGCCGGGCAGCGCCGCGACCAGAGCGCCCGCGGCCAGCTCACCCTCGGCCAGCAGGTCCAGCAGCGTACGCCGGCTGGGCTCGGCCACCGCGGCGAAGACGTCCACCTGCGGGGTATCACACCAAGCGTATATAAGCGTCCGCAAATATGCGGGTTTGAAAGCGGCGCGGGAAGGTACTCCGTGAGCACACCGAAGCTGAAGGAGTTGCGATGACAATCGGTGGAATCATCAGCGCGATCGTCGTGGGTCTGATCATCGGCGCGCTGGGTCGGCTGATTGCACCCGGCAAGCAGGGCATCCCGATCTGGCTCACGATCATCGTCGGTATCGTCGCCGCGTTCATCGGCACCGCGATCGCGCGGGGCATCGGCTATGCCGACACCAAGGGCTTCGACTGGCTCGAGCTGATCACCCAGGTGGTCATCGCGGCGATCGGGGTCTCGCTGGTCAGCGGCTTGTACGGCCGGCGGAAACTGAGTAGGTAACCGCACACGAACGTGCCCCGGGAAGGTCCGCCCTCCCGGGGCACGTTCGTGTGTCAGGACCGGAACGCGGCGCAGCCCACGGCCACGAACGACTGCTGCGGTGAGCGCCACAGCACCTCGGCCCACCGGTTGTCGGTCAGCTGCTTGCCGTCGGACCCGACGCAGGTGTACGTGCCGCCCTTGACCACCTGCCCGCACGGCAGGTCCCGCTCCGGCGAGTGCACGCACGTCGTGTAGTTCGTGCAGGTCAGCGTGTGCAGCAGCGCCGAGCCGACGTCCGCGCCCGCCCGGATGTTCAGCTTGCAGCTGTTCTGCGTCGAGGCGTGCACCAGCGCCGGCTCGCCCTCCGCGGCCGCGACCGTCCCGGGCAGCACCACCACCGCCGTGGCCGCCACCAACACGGCCAGGGACTTCTTCATCAAGATCCTCCCTCTCTCGCAAACGGTGACGGAGCGTATCGGAACGTACGCGCAGTGATCGCGCCGGTATGTTCCCCCGATGGACCTCGACCACCAGGGCCTCACCCGGCTGCCGGAACTGCCCGCGGGCCTGGAGTACCTGAGCGCCTACGACAACGAGCTCAGCGAACTGCCGGACGAGCTGTGGGACCTGGACCGGCTGGCCGTGCTGAACCTCGCCGCGAACCGGCTGACCAAGATCCCGGCCGCCATCGCGCGGCTGACCGCGTTGCACACGCTCGACCTCGGCCACAACCAGCTCACCGAACTGCCCGCCGAGCTGGGCGACCTGCCGAACCTGACCGAGTACCTGTACCTCTCGGACAACCGCCTGACCAGACTGCCGGACGAGCTGACCCGCCTCGGCCGCCTGCGATACCTGAGCGCGACGGACAACGGGCTGGAGTCGCTGCCCTCGGACCTCTCCGGCCTGCGCGAGCTGCGGGAGCTGCGGCTGTACCGCAACGACCTGCGCGAGTTGCCGGACAGCATCGGCGAGCTGAGCGCGCTGCGGGAGCTGCACCTGCGCGGCAACCACCTCACCGAGCTGCCCGCCTCGATCGGGAAGCTGCGCGACCTGCGGTACCTGGACCTGCGGGAGAACGAGCTGCGCACCCTGCCGGACGGACTCGCCGAGCTGCCGCTGGTCAAGCTCGACCTGCGCTGGAACCGGTGGCTGGAGACCCCGCCCTGGCTCGACGACCTCGACGACTGCCTCGTGCTGCGCTAGGTCAGGCGATCACGGCCAGGAGGGTGGTCACGGCCCCGGCGAGGTCGGGGTCGCCGGCGGTGTCCGCTCGCCGGCGGGCCTCCTCGACGGAGATGCCGCGCGTGGCCAGGCGCCAGAAGTCGCCAGGGCGCATGGTGACCGTGGCCGCGGGGTCGCCCCCGTCGGCCATCCGCCACCGCTGTCCGTCCGACCGGGCGTGCCAGGTCCCGCCACCGTCGAGGACCACCCGCACCACCGTGCCCTCCGGTCGCACCACGTCCCGCAGCGTGTGGGGCAGCGCGCGCATGAACGCATCGAGCACGGGACCGACCAGCTCCGGCTGATCGGCGCCGGGGCGTCCCACCGCGTCCCGGATCTGCTGCTGGTGCACCCAGAACTCGGTGTACTCGCGCGCGATGTCCAGCCACGCCGGGCTCGGGCCGTCCCCGGCCCACGACACGTCCAGGGCCGCGGAAGCGGTCAGGTCGTAGGTCTCCCACAGCCGGTCCAGGTCCGGGCCGAGGGCGGTGAGCAGCTGGACGATCAGCTGGGGGCTGCACTGCCGCATCGCCCGGACGAACTCGTCGTTGACCCGGGCGAGGTAGGCGGGCAGGGTCTCGTCGTTGGCGAACTCGGCCCCCGGGAAGTGGTCCCGGCCGCCGGACAGCCGCCGCATGTAGTCGTTGAGGATGTGCCCGGCGACGTCGTGCACGGTCCAGCCGGGACACACCGTGGGCGCCGACCACTCCTCGGCGCTCAGCGAACCCAGCAACGTCAGCAACTCGTGACGCTCGCGGCCGAACAGCGGCCGCACGTCCAGCACCGGACCGAAGATCTCCATGCCGCCGGATGGTGTCATCGCACCCGGCGTCACCGCTACCGAGTTGTCGCGTCCCCCGGCTCGGAACTCACCCCGAACCCGCACACCACGGCCGGTTTCGGCGCGTAGGTGACCGTCCGGGTGTCGCGGCGGACCTCGGCCCCCGTGGTCACGTCGTAGAGCACCCGGGTGTCGCTCGTGGTGAAGCCGGGACGGCCGCTGGACGGGCTGCAGTCCGGGCCGCCGGGCTGCAGCGGCGGCGGCCGGAAGTCCGAGTACGCGCCGGTCGAGGACTCCACGCGGTACTGCTTGGTGCCCCAGATCTTCACCGTCACGCTGCCGCCGGACACCGACGCCTGGATCGCCACCCCGCTGCGCAGGGAGTCGGTGAACTTCAGGTCCACCGCGGACCCGTCGGCGGCGATCGCGATCGCGTCCCGTCCGGCGGGGTAGCGGTCCAGGTAGTAGGTGTGCTCGGTGTGCCCGGCGTCGGTCAGGCCGGCGAGGTACGCCGCGTTGTACAGGGTAGTGGTGAACTGCGACGAGCCGCCGCCGATCACCTCCGGGCCGAACCCGTCCTCGTTCACCGGCGCCGGCACGTACCCCTGCGACTGGCTGCGGGCGCCCACCCGGGCGTTGAGGCTGAACGTCTCGCCGGGCCGGAGGATCGTGCCGTGCACCTTCTCCGCCATGACCCGCGCGTTCGTCGCGGCCGGGCCGGACAGGCCGCCGGTGCTGAACTCGCCGATGACCTCCTTGATGCCCAGCGCGTTCGCGTCCTCGGTCGTCGTCCGCGGGCGGGTCGTCTGGTAGCGCACCGCCAGGTCCCGGCCGTCCGGTTTGGCGAGGACGTCCATCAGCGGGTGGAACGTCCGGTTCCAGTCGATCTTGCGCGTGTCCTCGGACGGCTGGACCACGGGCGCGCCACCGGCGAACACGATCTGCGCGTCCTTGCCGCGCTTCTCCGTGGTCGCCAGCGGATCGCGCACCGCCTGCTGCAGCTTCACCGGATCGGCCTCGACCCGGAGGGCGCCGCCGTCGGCCGGGCTGAACTTCAGGGCGGCGGCGATCGCGCTCGGCTTGAGCACCGCGTCGGCGCCCTCGCCGTGCAGCGTGACCGGCATGGCGACCGCGGGCACGACCAGCCGTTCCAGCGCCGAGTGCACGCCGGCCGAGGTGACCTTGACCGGCGTGAGCACGACCGGCAGCCGGACGCCGCTCTTGTCCAGCCAGGTCGCGCGCAGGATGTCCCCGGCGCCCTTGACGTCGGCCAGGTCCTGCCCGTTGCGCGGCTCGATCGGGTACGGGTGCACGCCGCCGTCGGTGCCGGGGAGCGTGACGAACCCGATGCTGCCCTCGGTCGGCGGGTGGTTGATGCGCTCGGCGGCCAGGCGCGCGATCGCGGAGTGCAGCTCGTCCGGATCGGTCGCGGTGACCACCCCGACCTCGCGGGTGCGGAAGAACGAGGTGATCCGGTCCACCGGGTCGAGCGGCTGGCGCCCGGCCTGCGCGACGGTCGAGGACCAGTCGACGGACAGCCCGGACTGCGCCGGGTCGAGCGTGGTGCGCACGTCGCCGGCTTCGACCGGCACCGGCGCCATCAGGCGCGGGCCCAGCTCGCGGCGCAGCTTCGTCTCGGCGTCGTCGCGGCTCAGCCCGCCGACCTCGACCCCGGCGACCGTGACCCCGCGCGGCACGTCACCGGCGCTGACGATCAGGTCCGCGGCGTAGAGGATGACCCCGACGCCCAGCAGGCAGCCCGCGACCATGAACGCGCGCGCCAGGAAGCGCTTGCCCGGCGACGGCGACGCGGCAGGCGCGTCACCGACCTCGAGCAGCTCCCCGACCAGGGCGTCCTCGGTCGCGTCGAGCGGTTCGTCCAGCAGGAACTCGGCGGGCGGACGCGGGCCGACCGCGGTTTCGGCGTCCCGGAGGGAATCGGGGTCCCGCTCCGGCCAGTACTGGTCCTCCCGCCCCACGCTTCCTCCCGGACGCGTTACAAGTACAGGCCCGTCCCGTGGTCCGTGCGCTCGGTGGCCACGGCGTGAATGTCGCGCTCCCGCATCACCAGGTACGCCTCGCCCTGGACCTCGACCTCGAGCTGGTCCTCGGGGTTGAACAGCACGCGGTCGCCGACCTTCACGTTACGCACATTACTGCCTACCCCCAGTACGTCGCCCCACGCGAGACGGCGCGCCACCTGGGCCGTCGCCGGAATCACGATGCCACCGCTGCTGCGGCGCTCACCCTCCTCCGCGGAGACCCGGACGAGGACGCGGTCGTGCAGCATCTGGATTTCCAGCTTCGCCGCGTCGTCCGGCAAGTTCTTGGCTTCCGACACGCCGGTAATGCTACGTGCCCTCAGCGGGCCGCGGAGATCAGCGGTTGCCGTCCACGCAGGGTGAAGTCCCGGTGCGCGGTCCCGCCCTCGCGCACGAGCACGCGGCTCGCGGTCGCCTCGAAACCGGGCGCGGACACCACCAGATCGACGAACTGCTCGGGCAGTCCGGCGACCGCGTAGCGGCCCTCGTCGTTGGCTGTCGTGCGGACGAGCTGGTGCCCGCGGCCGTCCATCACCGTCACCGCGGCGCCCGGCACCGGCCGCCCGTCGTCCGCGTGGACCGCGCCGGTCAGCGTGGGCACCGGCTCGCCGAAGTGCCGGTCGTGCACCGGGACCGCGGTCGGGCGGGGCATCTCCAGGGCCGGGTCCTCCACCGGTGGCTCCTCGACCACGCCGGCCCGGCGGCGCTGCAGGAGGCTGTGCCCGGCGATCAGGACGACGCCGAGCAGCACCCACGCGCACAGCACCAGGATGGGCCGCAACACACCCTTGCCGTCGAAGTAGAAGATGCCGCGCAGGGCCTCGATGAGGTTGCCCATCGGGAAGAACGGGTGCAGCGCGCGGAAGAACCCGGGCACCATCTGGATCGGCACCGCGCCACCGCTGGAGGGCATCGACAGCAGCACGAACAGGCCCATCGCCACCCCCGGGAACCACTGCTTGACCAGCGGCACCAGGCCGAACGAGGTGAGCGAGACCGCCTGCGTGAGCAGGAACGCCACCGGGATCGCGACCGGGTCGTTCGGGATGACGTCCATCGCGACGCCGCCGGTGTAACCGATGAGGGTGAGCAGGGCGCCGAAGCCGACCAGCGTGGCGACCTTCGCGCGGCGGCTCAGCGTGACCGCCCGCAGCAGCATCATCACGACGATGTAGCTGGGGATGTTCCAGATCAGCACCAGGTAGAACATGCCGGTGCCCATCGTGTCGCCGGACTCGGTGGGCGCGAGGTCGGTGACCGTGAGCGCGTGCCCGGTCTGCGCGGCGATCGGGGCGAAGGCCTGGTTGAGGACCGATTCGAGCATGTAGCCGTCGGCCTTGGCGACGAACAGGGTCGGGTGGACCGGGTCGGCGGAGTAGGCGGCGGTGGCGTCGCGGTCGAGCACCGCCTGGCGGGCCTGCTCGGCGGTGGCGACCGGCTGGACGTCGAAGGCGCCCGGGCTCGCCTGGTTCAGCGCGGCCTCGATGCGCGCTGCGGCGGTCTGGTCGGCGACGGCGACCTCGATGTGGTGCGGGGACGGCGAGTGGAACGCGAGCAGGTAGCAGAAGACGAAGCCGAGGGCGAAGAAGACCGGGAACCACAGGCTTTCGGCCAGGGTGCGGAGCTTTCCGGGTTCTTGTTCCTGGGTGTCGACATGTTCCGCCATGCTGTCAGCTTATCACTTTTTGCAGGCGCTGCAAAAATGCAGTACTGTAAGAATCGTGAGCCCGCCCACCGGTCTGCGCGAGCGCAAGAAGGAAGCCACGCGCGAAGCGCTGCGCCACGCGGCCGTCACGCTGTACCGCCGGCACGGGCCGGACGGGGTGACGGTCGAGGACATCTGCGCGGCCGCCGGGGTGTCACCGCGGACGTTCTTCAACTACTTCGCGACCAAGGACGAAGCCGTGTTGTCGCTGGACATCGCGGCCACCACGCTGGGACAACGCATCGTCGACCGGCCCGCGGACGAGCCGCCGCTGACGGCGTTGCGGGAGGTGTTCGCCGGGCGGTTTGCCGAGCTGGCCGCCACCGAGGTGTGGAGCGAGCGGACGCTGCTGCTGCGCGAGCACCCGGAGCTGATGCCCCGGGTGGCGCAGGCGAACCGGGCGCTCGAAGAAGCCGTGGCGCAGGCACTGGCCACCCGCACCGGGCTGGCGGCGGACGACCTCTACGTGCGGGCCACGGCCGCGGCCGTGATCGGCGCGAACCGGGCCGCCATCGGGTGCTGGCAGCCCGGTTCGGATCCGGACCTGGTCACGTTGTTCCACCAGGCCATGGACGTGCTGGCGGGCGCCTTCACGCCCCCGCGAGGATCAGCTGGAGGCGGTCCGGCCCGTCCGGCGTGATCCGGATCGGCACGCCCCAGTCCTGCCGGGTCACCCGGCACACCGGGTGCTCGGCCTCGGAGTCGCAGCTCGCGGCCTGCGCCACCACCTGCAGCACGCCCTCGGTGTGCCCCTCGGCGATCTTCAGCGTGCGGGTCAGCTCGGTGCCGGTGCCCTCGCCCTCGGCCAGCAGCTCGGGCGGCGCGGCGGTCACCTGCAGGCGGGTCGACGGGCCGAACCGGTCGTCGAGCTTCTCGCCCGGCGGCGGGGTGAAGACCACGGAGAACTCGACGGTGCCCGGGGCCAGCTCGGTCGGTGGGCGGCGCACGGCGAGCACGTCACCGGCGACCCGCTGCCCGTCCGCGGCCGGCGGCAGCGCGGTCAGGCGGTGCGCGGCCGACTCGACCACCAGCAGCGCCTCGCCGGTGAGCAGCAGGCCGGACGGCTCGGCGAGGTTCTCCGCGATCGTGGCGACCCCGCCGCTCGCCGGGTCGTAGTGGCGGACCGCGCCGTTGTAGGTGTCGGCGATCGCGATCGTGCCGTCGGCCAGGACCGCGACGCCCAGCGGGTGCTGCAGCAACGCGTCCGCGGCGTCGCCGTCGCGGTGGCCGAAGGAGAACAGGTCGGTGCCGATCGCGGTGTGCACTTCGCCGTCTTCGACGTAGCGCAGCGCGGAGGTCTCGGCGTCGGCGAGCCAGAGCCGGTCGCCCTGGACGGCCAGGCCGGAGGTCTGCGCGAAGAAGGCTTCGGCGAGCTTGCCGTCGCGCAGGCCCTCGACGGTGGTGCCGGCGAAGCGGGAGATGCGGCCGGTGCGCGGGTCGAACAGGCCGAGCGTGTGGTTGCCCGCCATCGCGACGACCGCGCCGCCCGCGGGCTCCCACCAGACCACGTCCCACGGGCTGGTGAGGTCGATGGACAGCGCGTCGCCGTCGGTGTCGCCGTCGCGCCACTGGGTGCCGGTGCCGGCGACGGTGGTGACCTCGCCGGTGACCAGGTCGACGCCCCGCAGCAGGTGGTTGGCCGTGTCGGCGACGAGCAGGTGGTACCCGGCCTGGTCGCCGACCTCGGCGGGCAGCAGCGCGAGGCCGGACGGCTCGGCGAAGCTCGCGACGTCGAAGGCGCCGTCGGCGCGGCCGCGCTCGCCGCTGCCGAAGCGGCGGATCAGGGTCTCGCCGTCGGAGGCGAACTCGGCGATCGAGTGGTTGCCGGTGTCGGCGACCAGGATGCGGCCCTCGGCGGTGGCCACGGCCTTGCTCGGAAAGCGCAGGTCGGCGGGCTGTTCCTCGACCGGCACGTACGGGCTGCCACCGCGACGCAGCGTGCCCTGCGCGTCGTGGGTCTCGACCAGCTCGGCGATGACCCGGCGCAGCGCCTCCGCGTGCCCCTCACCGGCGGCGGTGTGCACGACGTAGCCCTGCGGGTCGACGATCACCAGCGTCGGCCAGGCCTTCACGGCGTACTGCGACCAGGTGGTCAGGTCGGGGTCGTTGAGCACCGGGTGGTGCACCTCGTAGCGGCGGACGGCCGCCTCGATGGCCGCGGCCTCGCCCTCGTGCAGGAACTTCGGCGAGTGCACGCCGATCGTGACCAGCACGTCGGCGAACTCCTCCTCCAGCGGGCGCAGCTCGTCGAGGACGTGCAGGCAGTTGATGCAGCCCGAGGTCCAGAAGTCGAGCAGCACGATCTTGCCGCGCAGCTGCGCCAGGGTGACGGTTTCGCCCCCGGTGTTCAGCCACACGTCCCCGGCGAGTTCGGGCGCGCGCACCCGCGCCCGGCGTTGCTCTGATGCCACGCAACGGTTCAACGACCTGCGGGAATCCGGTTGTTCCCCGGGCCGGAGATGTGGAATCTCACAGGGCCGGCTCGCGGTACGGGTCGTGCTCGGCGAGCAGCTTCTCCAGCCGAGCCTGGTCGACCCGGCTCATCAGGTAGCTGCTCTCCTGCCGGTCGCGCACGACCTTCGCCAGCGTGAACGCCGAGGTGATGGCGTAGAGCATCGCGATCGCGAGGAAGGCGCGGACCCAGCCGTCAACGGGCAGGTAGGCGACGCCCACCGCGACCGCGGCGAGCGAAATGCCGAACGAGATCGCCGACTGCGCGAAGAACGCGCCCGTGGTCGGCGAGGTGGTTTTCGTCGTCATTGATCCACGGTCGCGGTTGGCGATCCGGAAGTCTTGAGTGCTTCTACTCAAACCGTTCCAGTGCGGCCGCGATCTCGGCGGGGGCGGTCAGCGGGGCGAGGTGGTGGGCGTCCAGGCGCTGCACGGGCCAGCCGCGTGCGGCGGCTTCGCGGGCCTCCTCGTCGTAGGCGGCGCTGAGCTGGAGGTAGGCGCTGGGTGGGAGGGCGGCCTCGGGCGCGGGTTCGGTGAAGTAGGCCAGCGGGACGCGGGGCAGCTCGGCCAGGAACTCGTCGCGGGTTCGCTGGTCGGGCAGCAGGTCCTCGACCGTGCCCGGGGGGAACCACTCGTGCCAGGGCGGGAGCCGTCCGTCGGTCGCCAGTCCGCGCAGGCGCTCGGCCAGCTCGGGCGGTGCGGTGTCGAACCAGCCGCGGCCCGGGTGCGGCAGCAGGGCGTCGACGAAGATCGCGCGTGGGGCGTGCGTCCGCGCGGCGATGCCGGGCAGCAGCGCTCCGGCGCCGCTGTGCGCGACCAGGATTCCCGGTCCGGCGGCCGCGTCGAAGAGCTTCGGGTAGTACGGGCCCGGTCCGTCCAGCGCGCCGAGCAGGGACGGCGTGGTGACCCGGTGACCGCGCGACCGCAGTTCGGCCGCGACCCGCTGCCAGGTCGCGGGTCCGACGAGCGGGCTGTGCACGAGGACGAAATCACTCATCAGGGTCCAATCAGACAATTCGTTGCGAGCTGCTCCCACACTTCGTTGATCACTACCATAAGAGGCATGGACGAGGCGTTGCGCGCGGTCGAGAACAGTCTGGACCGCCCGTCCGCGGCGCGCGTCTACGACTACTTCATCGGCGGGACGACGAACTACGCGATCGACCGGGAGTTCGCGCAGAAGATCCGCCGCAGGCTGCCGTTGATCGGCGAGTACATGAAGACCAGCCGCCAGTTCCTGGCTCGCGCGGTGCGGGAGTGCGCGCGGCTGGGGGTCCGGCAGTTCGTCGACATCGGATCGGGCCTGCCGACGGCCGGGAACGTGCACGACGTCGCCGACGCGGCGCGCCCGCAGCGGGACAGCCGGGTCGTGTACGTGGACAACGAGCCGGTCGCGCTCGCCCACTCGCAGCTGCTGCTGGCCGACACCGCCGACCCCGCGCGGCACGTGGCGATCGCGGCGGACTTCATGCACGCCGAAGACCTGTGGGAGCGGGTGCTGGACACCGGCATGATCGACGCGCGGCAGCCGGTCGCGCTGGTCATCAACGCGGTGCTGCACTTCATCAAGGACGCCGACGACCCGGACAGCCGCGTCGCCTACTTCCGCGGCCGCCTCGCGCCGGGCTCGCTGCTGGTCCTGTCGCAGATGACGAACGAGAACCCACGCAGCGACGAGGAGCGGCAGGCGCTGGCCGACCTGGTGGAGTACTACGAGGGCACCACCAACCCGGGCCAGCTGCGCACGAGCGCCGAGTTCGCCCGCTTCTTCGGCGACTGGGAGCTGCTCGAACCCGGGCTCGTGTACGCGCCGTCGTGGCACCCGGACCGCGACACCCTGTTCCGGCGGGCGCCGTCGGAGTCGCGCGTCATCGGCGGCGTGGCCCGCAAGCCCTGAGCGAACCCGGTTTCGGGGGCTTCCGGGTCGTGCCAGGTCAGGGGCATGTGGGTGGTGCTCGTGCGCGGTGTGGTGATGAGGGAGGCCGTGGCGGTTCACCCCGCGGCGCGCCGCCCCGACCTCGCGCCGCGCTACGTGCACGACCGCGACCCGGCGACGCGGGGTGCCCTGCCCGCCGCGGAGTTCGCCGCGCGGCAGCGGGCCCTGGTCGCCGGCGAGCGGTGGCTCCTGGACGGGAACTACGGCGGTAGCCTGGAGATCCGGCTCGCCGCCGCGGACACCGTCATCGTGCTCGATCCGCCGCGGCGGATGTGCCTGCGCCGCGCCGTCCTGCGCGCCCTGCGCGACCGGGGCCGGGACAAGCAGGCGCCGGGGTGTCCGGAGCGCCTGTCGTTCGAGTTCCTGGTCTGGATCTGGCGCTTCCGCCGCCGCTCGCGGCCCCTGGCCCTGCGCAAGATCGCCGAGCACGCCACCGGCGCCCGGCAGCTCCTGCTGACCACCCCGCGCGAGGCCGAACTGTTCCTCGCCGCCCTGGCCCGGGAGAAATCCGCCGGTTCGGAACGTTGACCGGGTATGGCTGTCGTGTTGCTGTTGTACATCGTCGCCGAGGTGGCTGCCGTCTGGGCGGTCAGTTCGCTCATCGGCTTCCTGGGCACCCTGGGGCTGCTCGTCGTCGGGGCGTTCCTCGGGTCGTGGCTCGCCCGGCGGGAAGGGGCGCGCGCCGCTCAGGCGTTCCTCGCCACCGCGCGGGCCGGGCGCTCCCCGCACGCCGAGATCACCGACGGCATGCTCGTCGCCTTCGGCGGGTTGCTCATCATGATCCCGGGTTTCCTCTCCGACCTCGCCGGGCTGGCCCTGCTGCTGCCGCCGACCCGCGGCGTCGTGCGCCGGGCGTGGCTCAAGCGCGCCGAACGCCGCATGCCGAACCGGTTGATCGTCGTCGACGGCGAGGTGGTCGACAAGGAGACCACCAACCGCCCGATCATCGAGGGCTAGGCGGCCCCGCTCGCCAGCCCACCACCACCCTCAACGGAGGCGCTTCGCGCCGCTCTACCCGACTCGGGGAATATCGAAGTAACCCGACAGCCGTACCGCGGGCGCGTACTCGCCCTTCACCTTGACCTTCCCGGTCACGAACATCGCCGCCACCGCGGCGTTGCCCGTCGCCACGCGGAAGAAGTCGTCCGGCGCGATGGTGATCGTCGTGTCCGGCTCGCGCCCCAGGTCCGTCCCCGAGTAGCACCGGCCGTCCTCGATCACCGTCTGGAACCGGTCGTAGCCGCCGATGCCGGAACCGCCCGGGAACCGCCAGCACACCACGAGACTCGAGTACCGCGCCTTCTCCGCCAGGAAGTGGTCCGACATCCGGCGGAAGATCTCCTCCAGGAACACCATCCGCAGTTCGGGGTGCTCGGCGATCGCCCGGAGCTGCTCCTTCGACGCGCGGCGCACGACGTCGGCGAGGGTTTCGGTGGACAGCCCGCTCAGGTGCACCCCGGTCTCGGCCGAGCCCAGCATGTGCAGAGTTTCGAGCAGCTGGATGAACTGCTCCGCGGACAACCTGCTCAGATCGATCTGGCGGGCGAACGCGTCGACCACTGTGCCGGACACAGGCGGAGATTCTACCGGCGAACGGGTGAAGAGGTAGCGTTTCGGCGTGACGGAAGACGTGAAGGCCCCGCGCTCGCGGCGGTTGCCCAGGGCCGTGCGGGAACGGCAGATCCTGGACGCCGCCGTCGAGGTGTTCTCACGGCACGGCTACCACTCCGCGTCGATGGACGAGATCTCCGAGGTCGCCGGCGTCTCCAAGCCGATGATCTACTCCTACCTGGGCGCCAAGGAGGACCTGTTCGCCAAGTGCATCCGCCGCGAGGCCGGTCGCCTGATGGAGGCGGTCCGCGACGGCCTGCGCTCGGAACTGCCGCCGGACATGCAGCTGTGGCACGGCCTGCGCTCGTTCTACCGCTTCGTCGCCGAGTACCGGGACTCGTGGACGGTGCTGCACCGCCAGGCGCTGACCGTCGGCGGCCGCTTCGCCGACGAGATCACCGTGCTGCGCTCGCGGGCCATCGAGGTGGTCACCGCGCTCGTGGTCACCGCGGGCATGAAGAAGGGCCTGGGGGACCGGGCCGAGTTCTCCGGCCCGGCCCTCGCCGTGGCGCTCGTGGGTGCCGCCGAGTCGCTGGCCGACTGGTGGCTCGATCACTCCGAGGTGTCGGACGGAGTGCTCGCGTCGTGGCTGATGAACCTGGTGTGGCTGGGGTTCAACGACCTCATCGAGGGTTCGGTGTGGCGCCCGGAGGAGTGATCGTCCCCTCCAGGTGCGGCTTCGGTTTCTTCGCGGCCCACAGCTCGAAGGCCCACCCGTCGCCGGTCTGCCACGACGTGAACGCGACCTTCGCCGGCAGCAGCACGGGCAGCTTGAACTTCACGTCGACCGTGTAGGCCTCCGGCAGCCTGCCCTCGAACGCGGCCAGCACCCGCGCCTTGGTCCACATGCCGTGCGCGATCGCCGACGGGAAGCCGAACAGCCTCGCGGTCAACGGGTGCAGGTGGATCGGGTTGCGGTCACCGGACACCTCCGCGTAGCGGCGCCCGATGTCGCCGGGCACGCGCCAGATCGCCTTGGGCGTGGGCGCCGCGAGCTGCTCGCGCTTGCCGCCGCCTTCGCCGCCACCGCGCCGCAGGTACGTGCTCACTTCTGTCCAAATCGGACCGTCGGCGGTGGTGTACTCGCTGATCACGTCGAACTGGCGGCCCTTTTCGTGCGGGCGCAGGTTCTCCGCGCGCACCCGCACCGTGCCGGTGTCGGTCAGCCGCACCGGGCGGTGCTGCGTGATGCGGTTGGCGACGTGGACCATGCCCAGCAACGGGAACGGGAAGTCCGGTTGCGTCATCAGCGCCATCTGCAGCGGAAACGCGAGCATGTGCGGATAGGTCACCGGCAGCTCGTCGCCCAGCCGGAACCCGCAGACCTGGTTGTAGGCCGCGACGTGCGCCGGGTCGAACTCGACCCCCGCGCGCACGTATTCGGTGTCCGGCAGGCCGCCGCCACCGCTGTGCGGCAGCAACGCCTTGGCGTACAACGGCGCCAGCTTCGGCGCCTCGCGGAGTTCACGAACGTCACTGCCCGTCATCACGCCCCCAGCAGTGCCTGGCCGCACACGCGGACCACGTTGCCGTTCACCGCGGCCGAGGCCGGGTTGGCGTACCAGGCGATCGTCTCGGCGACGTCGACCGGCAGCCCGCCCTGACCCAGGCTGGACAGCCGCCGCCCGGCCTCGCGGATGAACAGCGGGACCGCCGCGGTCATCTGCGTCTCGATGAACCCGGGCGCGACGGCGTTGATGGTGGCGCCGTACTCGGCGAGCTTCGGCGCGCCGTCGGCGACCATGCCGATCACGCCGGCCTTGCTGGTGCCGTAGTTGGTCTGGCCCACGTTGCCCGCGATGCCGGCGATCGACGAGACGCCGATGATGCGGCCGTTCTCGCGAAGCACCTTCTCGCTCAGCAGCTTGTCGTTGACGGCCAGCTGCGCGACCAGGTTGACCGTGAGCACCGCGTCCCACGCGCCCTCGGTGAGGTTGCCGAGCGTCTTGTCGCGGGTGATGCCGGCGTTGTGCACGACGATGTCCACGCCGCCGTGCCGCTCCTTCAGGTAGGACGCGAGCTTGTCCGGCGCGTCCGCGGCGGTGATGTCCAGCTGCAGCGCGGAGCCGCCGACCTTGTTGGCGACGGCGGACAGGTCGCCGCCCTGCGCCGGGATGTCCAGGCCGACGACGTGCGCGCCGTCGCGGGCGAGCACCTCGGCGATCGCCGCGCCGATACCCCGCGAGGCGCCGGTGACCAGGGCGACCTTGCCGTCGAGGGGCTTGTCCCAGTTCTCGATCGCGGGCACCGCGGGCGTGCCGGTGGCGCCGACGCGGATCACCTGGGCGTCCACGAACGCGGACTTGGCGGACAGCACGAACCGCAGCGTCGACTCGGCGGCCTCCTCGGCGCCGGGCGCGACGTAGACGAGCTGGGCGGTCGCGCCGCGCTTGAGCTCCTTGCCGACCGAGCGGACGAACCCTTCGAGCGCGCGCTGGGCGATCCGCTCCCGGCCGTCGACCAGCTCAGGCGGGGTGCCGAGCACGACGACCCGGCCGCAGTAGCCGATCTTGCGGATCACCGGGTGGAAGAACAGGTACACCTCGCGCAGCTGCGCGGGGTCGGTGATGCCGGTGGCGTCGAACACCAGGCCGCCGTAGCGCTGGTCGCCGCCCGCCTGCTCGGTCAGCACCGTGATGCCGGCCGCCGCGAGCTGGTTCGGCACGGTCTTTTCGAGCCGTCCGCCGGGCGCGGCGCCGAAAAGTGCGGGACCATCGAGCGGGGGCCGGCCGGGGCGGTACCGGCGCAGCACCGGCGGGTTGGGCAGCCCGAGCTTGGGCACCAGGAACTTCCCGATCGGCGTCTTGGTGAACTGCTGATACCGGTCGGCCATGACGTGCCTCCTTACCGAGCTTACCTACTCACGAGTAGGTTACACTGTCATCCGAGGCTCACCACCGCAGTGGGAGGAATTGATGGACGTTCGTCGCGTCGCCATCGTCGGCGGCAACCGCATCCCGTTCGCGCGGTCGAACGGCCGCTACGCCAACGCGTCCAACCAGGACATGCTCACCGCCGCCCTGGACGGCCTGGTGAGCCGCTTCGCGCTGCAGGGCGAGCGCATCGGCGAGGTCGCCGCGGGTGCCGTGCTCAAGCACGCGCGGGACTTCAACCTGGCCCGGGAGAGCGTGCTGGGCAGCAAGCTGTCGCCGGAGACGCCGGCCGCGGACGTCCAGATGGCGTGCGGCACCGGTCTGCAGGCGATCGTCAACGTCGCCAACAAGATCGCGCTCGGGCAGATCGACTCGGCGATCGCCGGTGGCGTGGACACCACCTCGGACGCCCCGCTCGCGGTGAACGACGACCTGCGCCGCATCCTGGTGCAGCTCAACTCCGCGAAGACGGTCGGCCAGCGGCTCAAGCTGCTGACCAAGCTTCGTCCGGGTCAGATCGTGCCGGAGATCCCGCGCAACGCCGAGCCGCGCACCGGGCTGTCGATGGGCGAGCACGCGTCGCTGACGGCCAAGGAGTGGGAGATCTCGCGCGAGGAGCAGGACGTCCTGGCCGCGACCAGCCACCAGCGCCTCGCCGCCGCCTACGAGCGCGGGTTCTTCGACGACCTGGTGACGCCGTACCTCGGCCTGTCCCGCGACCAGAACCTGCGGCCGGACTCGACCGCGGAGAAGCTGGCCAAGCTCAAGCCGGTGTTCGGCGGTCCCGACGGCACGATGACCGCGGGCAACTCGACCCCGCTGACCGACGGCGCGTCGACGGTCCTGCTGGCCACCGAGGAGTGGGCCGCCGAGCGGAAGCTGCCGGTCCTGGCGTACCTGACGTTCTCGGAGACCGCGGCGGTGGACTACGTGCACGGCGGCGAGGGCCTGCTGATGGCCCCGGCGTACGCGGTGCCGCGGATGCTGGCGAAGGCCGGGCTGACGCTGCAGGACTTCGACTTCTACGAGATCCACGAGGCGTTCGCCTCCCAGGTGCTCGCGACGTTGAAGGCGTGGGAAAGCCCGGCCTTCGCCAAGGAGAAGCTGGGGCTGGACCAGCCGCTGGGGCCGATCGACCGGTCGAAGCTGAACGTGAACGGCTCGTCGCTGGCCGCGGGACACCCGTTCGCCGCGACGGGCGGCCGCATCGTGGCGACGCTGGCGAAGCTGCTGCACGAGAAGGGCTCGGGCCGGGGCCTGATCTCGATCTGCGCGGCAGGCGGCCAGGGCATCACGGCGATCCTGGAGAAGTGACCGCGAAGGGCCACCCTCGGCGAGGGTGGCCCTTCGTCGTCACACCGGCAGGACGTCGCGGGCGGAGGCGGCCGTCGACTGGATCTGCTTCGTCGCCTTGTGCGCCTTCTTGCTCGCCTTCTCCGTGGCCTTGTGGGCACGCTTGCTCGCCTTGTCGGCGGCGCGGCGGGCGCGCCAGCCCAGCGACGGCTTGCCCTCGGTGTCGGCGGCCGCGATCAGCAGCCCGCCGGCCAGGCCGGCGTTCTTGAGCAGCTGGATCAGCTGCTGCTGCTTCTCCTGCGGGTCCTTGGCCTCCCAGAACGGGTGCCCGGCGACGGTCGTCGGCACCAGGCTGCCCAGCAGCGCCAGCGCGGACAGCCGCGGGAACTTGCCGAGCGCGAACAGGGTCCCGGCCGCGATCTTCACCCCGGCGTCGATCTTGACCAGGCTCACCGGGTCGGTGGGAACGGCCTCGGGCAGCTTGTCCCGCTGCTCGCCGACCTTGTCGAGCACGGGCTTGACCGCCTCGGCGTGCCCCTCGGGCTGCCTCAGGGCGTTGATACCGCCGTAGATGAAGATGCTCGCCAGCATGGGGCGGGCCAGTCGACGCAAGATCACGATCCTCGCCTTCCTCGGATGCGACATGTCACGTCGAGGATCTACCCATTCCCGCGTCTGTTCATCCCTAAGCTTTTCTAGCTCTCACACTAGAGTAAGCTAGAAAGAGATAGCGACACGCCGATACCGGAATCTCCGCAAATATCGGGGTCGCCCTAGACACGCCGATACGTTGGCAGAGTGGACCCGATCCGCAACCCCTTCGCACCGGGCGCCGGGCAACGGCCGCCGGAGCTGGCCGGCCGTGAACGCGAGCTGACCGCGTTCGAGGTGGTGTTGCAGCGGGTCGCCCGCGGCCGCCCGGAACGCAGCCTCGTGCTGACCGGCCTGCGCGGCGTCGGCAAGACCGTGCTGCTTGGCGAGTTGCGGTCGATGGCCGTGAAACACCGGTGGGGCGCGGGCAAGATCGAGGCGCGCCCGGACGCGGAGCTGCGACGGCCGCTGTCGGCGGCCCTGCACCGCGCGATCCGGGACCTCGCGGTGCGGCACCGGGCGCCGGACCGGGTGGAAGAGGTCCTCGGCGTGCTGAAAGCGTTTGCGCTGCGCTCCAACAAGGCGGACGCGAAGCTGCGGGACCGGTGGCAGCCGGGCATCGACGTGCCGGCCGCGCAGGGCCGGGCCGACTCCGGGGACATCGAGATCGACCTGGTCGAGTTGTTCACCGACGTGGCCGAACTGGCCGCGGACGTCGGCACCGGCGTGGCCCTGCTGATCGACGAGATCCAGGACCTGCAGCCCGACGACGTGTCGGCGCTGTGCGCGGCGTGCCACGAGCTGTCCCAGTCCGGCGCGCCGCTGGTGGTGGTCGGCGCCGGGCTGCCGCACGTGCCCGCGGTGCTGTCGGCCTCGAAGTCCTACTCCGAGCGGCTGTTCCGGTACGTGCGCATCGACCGGCTCAACCGCGCGGAGGCCGACCGCGCGGTGCTGGCGCCGATCGAACGCGAGGACGCCGGCATCGAGCCCGAGGCGCTGGACGCGTTGTTCGACGCCTCCGGCGGCTACCCGTACTTCATCCAGGCCTACGCGAAGGCCGCCTGGGACGCGGCACCGGACGACCCGATCACCGTGCAGGACGTGCAGGTCGCCGCCCCCGAAGCCGAGCAGGAACTCGCGGTCGGCTTCTTCGGGTCCCGCTACGAACGCGCCACGCCGGCCGAGCGCGAGTACCTGCGCGCGATGGCGGAGCTGACCCAGGGCCGCGACGAGAGCGCGGGCACCTCGGACGTGGCGGTCTACCTGGGCCGCAAGCCCTCGTCACTGTCCCCGGCGCGGGACTCGCTGATGAAGAAGGGGCTGGTGTACTCCGCGGAGCGCGGGCACATCGCCTTCACCGTGCCGCACTTCGGGCACTACCTGCTCAGCCGAGCCGTGGACTGACCAGCTCCGGTTCCTCCGCGGCGACCCGCTCGTCGTAGGCCGCGTGCGCCGCGGCGATCTCCTGCTGGTGCTCTTCGGTCCAGGTCACCAGCGACTTGATCACCTGGTGCAGCGACATGCCCAGCGGGGTCAGCTCGTAGTCCACCCGCGGTGGCACCACCGGGTAGACCGTCCGGCTGATGATCCCGTCCCGCTCCAGGTGCCGCAGCGTCACGGTGAGCATCCGCTGGCTGACCCCGTCGATCGCCCGCCGCAGCTCGGAGAACCGCATCGTGCGCCGGTCGAGCAACGCGATCACGAGCAGGGACCACTTGTCCGCCACCCGGTCGAGGATGTGCCGGACGTCGCAGTCCGCGCGGGTGTCCCACTGCCTGACCTCGTCGTCTTCGGTTCCCGTGCAGTAACCGAGTGCCTTTGAAGTGCCGTCTTCCACAGTCGTCAATGGTCACACAAGATTCGTCTGTTACCAATCGAAACCTTGGGAGCGGATCTCGTGTCCACCACCGTCGAAGCGCGACCGCGCTTCACGCCCCGAACCTGGGGGATGCTGTTCGTCCTCTGCGGCGCGATCTTCCTGGAGGGCATCGACGTCGCG
The DNA here is from genome assembly GCF_003385215.1 of Amycolatopsis thermalba. Classification (GTDB taxonomy): domain Bacteria; phylum Actinomycetota; class Actinomycetes; order Mycobacteriales; family Pseudonocardiaceae; genus Amycolatopsis_E; species Amycolatopsis_E thermalba. Next base: position 30,728 of record NZ_PQHW01000021.1, read on the forward strand.
ATGCTGAACGTCGCGCTGCCCGCCATCCGCGCCGACCTCGGCCTGTCCACCGGTGAGCTGCAGTGGGTGGTCAGCGCCTACGTGCTCGGCTACGGCGGGTTCATGCTGGCCGGTGGCCGGGCCGCCGACCTGTTCGGCAGGCGCCGCATGTTCCTGGTCTGGCTCGCCGTGTTCCTGGTCGTGTCCGCCGTCGGCGGGCTCGCCGGCGAGGGCTGGCTGCTCATCGTCGCGCGGTTCGTCGCGGGTGTCGCCGCCGCGGTGATGACCCCGGCCGGCCTGTCGATCATCACCACCAGCTTCGAGGAGGGCCCGCAGCGCAACCGGGCGTTGCTGGTCTACTCCGGCACGGCCGCGGGCGGCTTCTCGCTCGGGCTGGTGCTCGGCGGGCTGCTCAGCGCCGTGGACTGGCGGCTGGTGCTGTTCGCGCCCGCCGTACTGGCACTGGTCATCCTGGTGCTGGGCGTCGCGTTCATCCCCGCCACGCCCCGCGAGCGCACTGCGGACCGGCGGGTCGACGTGCTCGGCGCGGTGACCATCACGGCCGCCATCGTGCTGCTGGTGCTCGGCGTCGAGCGCTCCACGCACGTGTCCGCGGGCTGGACCACCGCGACGGTCGCCGCCGGGCTCGCGTTCGCCGCCGTCTTCGTCCTGGTCGAGCGCCGGTCCGCCGCCCCGCTGGTGCGGCTCGGCCTGCTCCGGTCCGGGGCGCTGGTGCGCGCCAACCTGGCCGGTCTGCTGTTCGCCGCGGCCTTCTTCGGGTTCCAGTTCATCGCCGTGCTGTACCTGCAGGAACTGCGCGGGTGGAGTTCGCTGCAGACCAGCCTGGCGATGCTGGCGATCGGCGCGGACGCCGTCCTCGCCCCGGCCCTGACCCCGCGGCTGGTCGAGCGGTTCGGCAACGCGAAGGTCATCGTGGCCGGCCTGGTGCTCGCCGTGGTGTCCTACGCGTTGTTCCTGCCGATCGGCACGGACACCGTCTACCTCGCGATGTTCCCGACGATGATCGTGCTCGGGGTGGCGTTCGCGCTGGCCTACGGTCCGCTGACGATCGTCGCCACCGACGGGGTCGCCGAGCGCGAGCAGGGGCTGGCCGGCGGGTTGCTGTACACGTCGTTCCAGTTCGGCGCGGCGCTCGGGCTCGCCGCCTGCACGGCGGTGCTCACCGGGGCGTCGGTGGGCGTGGACGGCTACCGGACGGCGCTGGTGGTGCCGATCGCGGCCGCCGCGGTGGCCGCCGTGATCAGCGCGTTCGGATTGCGGGTGGCGCGATGAGCCGGACCGTGCGCTCCTTCGCCGAACTCGAAGCCGAGTTCAACGCCTACGTCGGCTCGATCGGGTACGCCACCATGGTCACCGTCGACTCGCGGAACCGGCCGCGCACGCGGATCCTCATCCCGGTCTGGGAGAACGTGGACGGGCAGCCGCGCGGGTGGCTGGCCACCTACCGGACCCCGGTCAAGGCCGCCCACCTGGCCCGCAACCCGCACACCTCGTTCTCCTACTGGAAGCCGGGGAACAACTCGGTGGCCGTCGAGGCGGTGGCCGAATGGGTCGACGACCTGGACGTGAAGTCGCACGTGTGGCGGCTCTACCGCAACACGAGCCCGCGCGGCGCCGGGTACGACCTGGGCGCGTTCTGGCGGTCGCCGTCGGATCCGAAGCTGCACGTCCTGCGCCTGGAGCCGTGGCGGATCCAGGTGATCCGCGGCGCCGACCTCCGCAGCCGCATCTGGGAGTCTCTACCGCTTTCTAGTGATCACGCTAGAAAGGGCGATCTTCCGCAAGATCGAGCTTCGGCCGATGATTCGTAGGCAAGTGCCCTAGGTCACCGGACAATCGTTGGCGACCTTGTGAAAAAAGGTGCATACTGGAAGCACAGCCACCGAGATGCACGAGGGATGCGAACACCGATGAGCAACATCGCCGCCAAGCTCCGAGCCCGCCGCGCCGAGGCGCGCACCCGCCGGGCGCTGAGCCGCGCGATCGACACCGCCGGCTCCGTGACGGTCCGCCAGGAGCTGATCGCCATCGCCCAGGCGCGTCAGTCCAACTTGCGCTGAAGCGTGAGCTAGGCCACAACTAGATCAGGTTGTAACGCCACCAGGGGAAGTGGCGATACCCCAGATGACCCCGTGATGCTGGCGGACCCCCGACCTGGCAGCATCACGGGGTTTCCAATTTCCGGGTCCCCACCGGGCGAACATCCCCCCGCAGATGCCACGGGCACCGCCCTGCCCGACGGTCGCGACACCGTGGCCGTTCTGGCTGAAAACCACCTCGAAAAACCACTTGCGCCCGATCCCGGCGGGAGTAGTGTTTGACCCAGTCAACGAGTTTGTTGAGGTGGTCAATGAGCGACCAGGCACTCCGGGACCGCGTCACGCAGGTCCGCGCCTTCAACCGGCTCTACACCGGTCTCATCGGGGTCCTCGAAGAAGGGCTCGTCGGCAGCGACTACAGCCTCGGCGAGGCCCGGGTGCTCTACGAGCTGGCCCAGGAGGGCGTCACCGAGGTCGCCGAGCTGCGCCGCCGCCTCGATCTGGACCCCGGGTACGCCAGCCGCCTGCTCGCCCGTCTGGAAAGCCGCGGCCTGCTGGTCCGGGAACGCCACGAGACCGACGGGCGCCGCCAGCTCGTCCGGCTCACCGACGCCGGCCGCGCCGAGCAGCAGGTCCTCGAGGACCGCACCACCGCGCAGATCGGCGAGCTGCTGGGCCGCCTCACCGACGACGACCAGCACCGCCTGGTCACGTCCATGCGCACGATCAGCCACCTCGTCGGCGACCGCCAGCCCGCCCCGGCGCTCGTGCTGCGCCCGCCCCGGCCCGGCGACTTCGGCTGGGTCGTGCAGCGCAACGGCGCGATCTACGCCCAGGAGTACGGCTGGGACACCACCTACGAAGCCCTCGTCGCGCGGATCATCGCCGACTACGTCGACCACCACGACCCGGCCCGCGAGGCCGGGTGGATCGCCGAGCTGGGCGGGGAACGCGCCGGCTGCGTGTTCTGCGTGCGCGGCTCGGACGACAAGACCGCGAAACTGCGCCTGCTGCTCGTCGAACCGCACGCCCGCGGCCACGGCGTCGGCAAGCGCCTGGTGGACGAGTGCCTGGCCTTCGCGCGGGCGCACGGCTACACCGCGATGGAACTGTGGACCAACAGCGTCCTGGTCGCCGCGCGGCACATCTACCGGCGGGCGGGGTTCGAACTCGTCGACTCGCAACCCCACCACAGCTTCGGACACGACCTCGTCGGCGAAACGTGGCGGCGGGAGCTGTGACCCGATGTTCGTCGTCTACTGCGAAACCTGCGACACCCGGACCCTGATGGGGATCGACGAGGTGGAGTGGGTGCACAACCTGCTGCCCGGCGTCATCTCGGTGACCACCGCCTGCCCGCGCGGGCACCCGACCGTCGTCCTCACCGGCGACAAGTTCCGCCCGAAGGCCGATCCGCGCATCCCGGACCGCATCCCGCCGCTGTGGGTGCGCGCCTACCGGCACCCCGCGAAGTGGTGGGCCCGGCTGCTCGGCCGCCTGCTCCGCAAGTACGAGATCCAGCGCGACCTGCACGAAGCGCTCTACCGCTTCTGATCGCGGCCCATCGTGTAGAACTCCGGGTTGGGCCGCAGCGCGGTCAGGTGCGCCAGCCGGTTGGACATCGCGAACAACGCGGTGATCGCGCCGACGTCCCAGATCTCGTCCTCGGTCAGCCCCGCCTTGCGCGCGGCTTCGAGGTCGGCTTCGCCGAACATTTCGGGCTTGCGGGCCAGCGCGAGCGCCAGGTCGACGATCGCGCGGCCCCGCTCGTCCAGTTCGACCTGCCACGGGTTCGTGGCGACCCGGTCGGCCAGCTGCGGGTCCTTCGCGCGGATCCGCAGGATCGCGCCGTGGGCGACCACGCAGTAGGTGCAGTGGTTCGCCCCCGACGTCGCCACCACGACCAGCTCCCGCTCGGCCTTGGTCAGGCCGTCGGTGCGTTCCATGAGCGCGTCGTGGTAGTCGAGGAAGGCGCGCAGTTCAGCCGGCCGGTGCCCCAGCGCCCGGAAGACGTTCGGCACGAAGCCCGACTTCTCCGCGATCACGCCGATGCGCTCCCGCAGGTCCTCGGGCAGGTCTTCCAGCTCCGTGACACCGAACCGGCTGTCCACGTCATCCTCCTAGTGGGCCGCGCCGATGGGGCGCAGGTCCTTGTCGTGCTCGTCGGCGTGGTAGTCGGTGCCCTCGGTGTCGTCCGTGCCGTTGAACACCTTCAGGCTCCGGGCGATCACCGTGACGATCACCGCCACCACCAGGTTCGCGATCAGCGCCACGAACCCGGGGTAGATCTGGATCATCGAGCCCGAGAACGGGTGCCAGCCGAAGATCGACAGCTTGTCCAGCGCGAGCGCGGAACCGCCGAAGTGCGCCTTGCCCGTCTTCGGGTTCGGGATGCCGTAGAGCATGATGATGCCCCACACCATGCCGACGATCCAGCCGGCGATCAGGCCCCACCGGTGCAGCCACCGCGTGTAGAGCGCGATCGCCACCGCGGGCAGCGTCTGCAGGATCAGCACACCACCGATGAGCTGCAGGTCGATCGAGAACTGCGGGTCGATGAACAGGATGAACGCGACCGCGCCGAACTTCACGACCAGCGACGCGAGCTTGGCCTGCTTGGCCTCCTGCGCCGGGGTGGCGTCCCGCTTCAGGTACTCCTTGTAGATGTTGCGGGTCCACAGGTTCGCCGCGGCGATCGACATGATCGCGGCGGGTACCAGCGCGCCGATGCCGATCGCGGCGAACGCCACACCCGCGAACCACGACGGGAACTGCGTGTCGAACAGCACCGGCACCACGGTGTTGGAGTCGGGGTTGCCCGTGGCGGCGTTGGTGATCGGCTTGACGCCCGCGGTCAGCGCGACGTAGCAGAGCAGCGCGAGCAGGCCCAGCAGCAGCGAGTACGCCGGCAGCGCGATCATGTTCCGCTTGATCACGCTGCGGCCGCGCGAGGCGAGCACACCGGTGAGCGAGTGCGGGTACAGGAACAGCGCCAGCGCCGAACCGAGCGCCAGGGTGACGTACTGCAGCTGGTTGTTCGCGGTCAGCAGGATCGAACCGGACGGGTTGCCCGTCTTCGGATCCGGCGTCTGCAGCTTCTGCTGGCTCACGTCGAAGATGTGCGACCAGCCGCCGAGCTTGGCAGGCAGGTAGAACACCGCGACCAGGATGACGACGTAGATCAGGCCGTCCTTGACGAACGCGATCAGCGCCGGCGCGCGCAGGCCCGACTGGTAGGTGTAGAGCGCCAGCACGAGGAACGCGATCAGCAGCGGCAGGTGACCGGCGATGCCGGCGCCGTTGAGACCCATCGTCCGCAGCACCGCTTCCAGGCCGACCAGCTGCAGCGCGATGTAGGGCATGGTCGCGACGATGCCGGTGATCGCGATCAGCAGCGCCAGCGTCGGCGAACCGTAGCGGCCGCGCACGAAGTCGGCCGGTGTCACGTAACCACGCGAGCGGGACACCGACCACATCCGCAGCGCGGGCAGGAAGACGATCGGGTACAGGATCACGGTGTAGGGCAGGGCGTAGAAACCCAGCGCGCCGGCGCCGAACACGAGCGCGGGCACGGCCACGAAGGTGTAGGCGGTGTAGAGGTCACCGCCGACGAGGAACCAGGTGATCCACGAGCCGAACTTGCGGCCGCCCAGCCCCCACTCGTCGAGGTGGTCCAGCGACGCCGCCGCGCGCCACCGGGACGCGACGAAACCCATCACGCTGACCACCAGGAACAGCAGGACGAAAACGCTCAGCTCCACCCACTGCAGGCCACTGCCGGGCGCCTGTGCCAGTGCCATCACTTCTCACCCTCGTCCAGCTCTTCCACGGCGAGCCGGTCCGGCTTGCCCTTCACCACCGGCTTCCCCTTGGTCATCACGTAGACGATCGCCACGGAGACGACCCCGACGAGCACGAAGAGGAACTGGTACCAGTAGAAGAACGGCAGTCCCAGGACCCGCGGCTTGTCGAAGTTGAACCACGGCGTGACGAGCATCAGCAGTGGTAACAGCAGGAGCAGGTTCCACGGGCTGATCTGGAGCCCGGTGACCTTCCCGGCGGCTTTGCCAGACATGTGACCTCACTTGGACGGGACAGGGCGGGCTTGACCTTAAGTGCTGAACCACCCGTCGTCACGCTCCCCGGATATCGATTTGATCAGGGCAACACCCGACGAAGGCAGGTTGCCCGGCTCCGGTGCGGCCGATATGAATGAGGCCGCCGCGGCGTACGCGGGCGGTAGCGGGCAGTGACGAAGGGGCGAGCATGACACGGACGCGCTGGGCGGTGGTGATCCCGGCTCTGGCCGGCACCCTGCTGGCGGCGGGCACACCAGCGATCGCGGCACCGGCCGGACCCGCGCTGAACTCGACCGGCATCCCGGATCGCTACGCCCAGCAGGCGCTGGACTGGCACACCTGCACCACGGACGAGCTGTCGGGGCAGACCCCGCCGGCCGGCGCCGAGGGCATCGAGTGCGCGACCTACTCCGCACCGCGCGACTGGTCGTCGCCGAACCAGGGCATCGACGTGACGATCGCGGTCAGCCGGCTCAAGGCGACCGGCGAGGCGACGGAGAGCACGTTCGTCAACCCGGGCGGGCCGGGCGCACCGGGCCGGATGTTCCCGGCGCGGCTGCGCAACCAGACCCGGGTGCGTGAGCACCAGGAGATCATCGGGTTCGATGCGCGCGGCACCGGCAAGAGCACGAACATCACCTGCGGCGGCGCGATCGGCACCGGCGGCCACCTCGACCCGCGGGACCGCAGCCGGGAGAACCTGAAGCTGATCCTGGACGCCACCGAGTACGCGGCCGACTCGTGCCAGGTGAAGTCCGGCGACCTCGGGCCGTTCATCAACACCCGGCAGACGATCAACGACCTCGACCTGCTGCGCGTGCTGCTGAAGCGGCAGAAGATCAACTGGGTCGGGTACTCGGCGGGCACCTGGATGGGCGCGCACTACGCGCAGGCCTTCCCGAACCGGACCGGCAAGTTCGTGCTGGACTCGAACACCGAGTTCACCACCACCTGGCAGAAGTCGTTCGACTGGCAGCCGCTGGGCTTCGAGCGGCGCTGGCGCGAGGACTTCCTGCCGTGGATGGCGAAGTACGACAGCCTCTACCACTTCGGCACCACCGCCGAGATGGCGCGGCAGACGTACGAGCAGGTGCGCTACGCCCTGACGCAGAACCCCGTGGAGGTCGACGGCACCAAGCTGTCGGCCAACGCGCTGGACTCGTTCATCACCTCGAACCTGTACAACAAGCGGTTCTTCCCGGAGCTGGCCGACTACCTGGTCAACGTGCGGAACCTGACCCAGGGCACGGCGTCGGCGCAGCAGCAGACGGCGCTGCTGGACCAGGTGAAGACCGTGACCGACGCGGTCGGCCCGCAGCCGCTGGTGGTGCCGAGCGACTACGACGACGCCTACGACGCGAGCTTCTGGACGATCCCCTGCAACGAGGGGCCGTGGTTCGGCAACCGCAACACGGCGGTGCGGCAGTCCGCGCAGCTGGGGCCGAAGTACCCGCTGCTGGGCTGGGGCTGGCTGATCCAGCCGTGCATCTTCTGGAACAACAAGCCGGAGCCGCTGCCGGTCCTGGACGGCCGGGGTGTCCCGCCGGTGCTGATGGTGCAGGCGACGCACGACCCGGCGACGCCGATCGAGGGCGCCGAGCGGGCGCACCGCGCGTTCCAGGGGTCGCGGATGATCACCGTGACCGACGAGGGTGACCACGGGATCTACGCTGGCGGTAACGCGGCGGTGGACAAGGTTGTGGAAGATTTCCTCGTGGACGGGGTGGTGCCGCGGGACCAGACGCTGCCTGGTATGCCGCTGCCCGACCCGACCGCCTAGTTCTTGGTCTCGAGGACCCCGCCGGGCTCGTTCCCGGCGGGGTTCTCCGGTTCTCGGGTCAGTTCCCGGAACCGGCCCGTGCAGGTGCACAGGACCAGGTAGACCAGGGTCAACAGGAACATCAGCCCGCCTGCCAGCAACATGACGACCTCCTCTCGGCCAGGTACCACTGAGACGTGCGACACAGCTGATGAGTTGCCGGTCCGGCGGTTTTCTTGCCTCCGTTCTTCTGGTAGTCCCCAGCCTGTGCACAGAGTTGTCCACAGGCTGGGGACAACTGGGCGGATAGACTGTGGACATGGTGCGAGTCCCGCTGACCGAAGCCGAACGCGAACGCGGCGAGCGTCTCGGTGCCGCACTGCGAGCCGCGCGGGGTCCGCGCAGCATGGCCGAGGTGGCTCTGGAGGCGGGCGTCTCGGTGGAGACGCTGCGGAAGATCGAGACCGGGCGGATTCCCACGCCGGCGTTCTTCACGGTGGTCGCCCTCGCGGACGCGGTCGGACTCCCACTGGACGCCCTCCGCGACGCGATCACCGGCGTACCGACGGGGTAGCCGAGCACGCACGACGCAGCCCGGAACTCACCCGCCGGAACGTGCGACTCGCGCGCGGGAGTGTGGGACTCGCGCGCCCGAGCATGGGACTCGCCCGCCGGAGCGCGGAACCCGCCCACCCGAATGTAGAACCCGCCCACCCGAACGTGGGACTCGCCCGCCAGAACGCAGAACTCGCCCGCCGGAGCGTGGAACTCGCCCGCCGGAGCGTGGGACTCGCCCGCCGGAGTGTGGGACTCGCGCGGCTGAACGTGGGACTCGCGGTTAGGTCAGGTGCTCCAGCACCTGAGCGAAGTCAGCCATGCTCCGCTCCAGCACCGACACGTAGGTGATCCCCAGCTTCTCCCGCATGTCCGAGAGCTGGGCGACGATCTCCGGCACCGAGCCCACCAGCAGCGTCGGCAGCTCACCGATCGCCTCGACGCTCATGTCCGGCGCGAACCGCTGCAGGTCCGCCAGCGCCGCGCGCCGGTCGTCGGTCACCACGACCAGCTGCACCAGCACGTTGATCTCCGCCTCGCGCGTGCCGAGCCGGGAGCGCACGAACGCCACCCGCGCCGCGAACGCGTCCGCGTCGGCGAGGCCGACCAGCCCGCCCTCCTTCGCCGTGGGCGCCCCGGTCAGGGCGATCGTGTCGGCGTGCTCGGCGGCCATCGTCAGCATCCGGTCGCCCCAGCCGCCCAGCAGCAGCGGCGGCCCGCCGTCCTGCGCCGGCCGCGGCTGGTAGTCCGGGTCCGCGAACAGCCTGCGCAGCTCCACGACCGTCCGCTCGACGTGGTCGATCCGGCGCCCCGGCCACGGCAGTCCGGCCGCTTCGAACTCCTCGCGCACGTACCCCGCGCCGAGGCCGAGTTCCAGCCGCCCGTCGCAGAACTGGTCGGTGGTCGCGACGTCCCGCGCCAGCACGGCGGGGTGGTAGAAGGGCGCGTTGAGCACGAAGGTGCCCAGCCGCACCCGGGAAGTCGTCTCCGCCGCGAGCGCCAGCGCCGGGAACGGCGCGGGCATCCCGAGGTGGTCGGCCACGGTCACGACGTCGAACCCGAGATCCTCGGCCCGCCGGACCTTGTCCACGAACTCCGCCCGCGTCCCGGGCTCCATCATGTTCACGCCGAATCGCATCCCCAGCATGGTCCGACCATAGGGCCGGAAACGACGAAACGGCCACCCCCGGCCGAAGCCGGGAATGGCCGTTCCGCGGGGAAAACTCAGCCCAGGCGCTGCTTCAGCGCCGCCAGCTCGTCGTGCAGGCTGGAGGGCACCCGGTCGCCGATCTTGGCGAACCACTCCTCGATCAGCGGGATCTCCTGGCGCCACTCCTCGGGCTTGACCGCGAGCGACTCCTGGACGTCCTCGAGCGGCTCGGCGATGCCGTCCAGGTCGAGGTCCTCGGCGCGCGGCACCAGGCCGACCGGGGTCTCCACCGCACCGGCGCGACCCTCGAGGCGCTCGACGATCCACTTGAGCACCCGCGAGTTCTCACCGAAGCCCGGCCACAGGAACCGCTTGTCGTCGCCGCGGCGGAACCAGTTCACGTAGAAGATCTTCGGCAGCTTGCCGGCGTCGGCGTTCTTGCCGGTGTCCAGCCAGTGCTGGAAGTACGCACCGGCGTGGTAGCCGAGGAACGGCAGCATCGCCATCGGGTCGCGACGCACCTCGCCGACCTTGCCGGCCGCGGCGGCGGTCTTCTCCGACGACATGGTGGCGCCCATGAACACGCCGTGCTGCCAGTCGCGGGCCTCGGTCACCAGCGGGACCGTGGTGGCGCGGCGGCCGCCGAACAGGATCGCCGAGATCGGCACGCCCTTCGGGTCGTCCCACTCCGGCGCCAGCGTCGGGACCTGCGCGATCGGGGTGCAGAACCGCGAGTTCGGGTGCGCGGCCGGCTCGTCCGACTCGGGCGTCCAGTCGCGACCCTTCCAGTCGGTCAGGTGCGCCGGCGGCTCCTTGGTCATGCCCTCCCACCACACGTCGCCGTCGTCGGTCAGCGCGACGTTGGTGAAGACGGTGTTGCCGGCCTCGATGGTCTTCATCGCCACCGGGTTGGTCTTCTCACCGGTGCCCGGCGCGACGCCGAACAGGCCGAACTCGGGGTTGATCGCGTACAGGCGGCCGTCCTCGCCGAACCGCATCCACGCGATGTCGTCACCGATGGTCTCGGCGCGCCAGCCCGGGATGGTCGGCTGCAGCATCGCGAGGTTGGTCTTGCCGCACGCGCTCGGGAACGCGGCCGCCACGTAGTAGGCCTTGTTCTCCGGCGAGATCAGCTTGAGGATCAGCATGTGCTCGGCGAGCCAGCCTTCGTCACGGGCCATGACGGAGGCGATCCGCAGCGAGTAGCACTTCTTGCCCAGCAGCGAGTTGCCGCCGTAGCCCGAGCCGTAGCTCCAGATCGTCCGGCTCTCCGGGAAGTGCGAGATGTACTTCGTGTCGTTGCACGGCCACGGCACGTCCTTCTCGCCCGGCTCCAGCGGCTTGCCGACCGAGTGCAGGGCGGGCACGAACTCGCGCTCGGTGCCGTCCTCCTTGACAAACTTCTCCAGCGCCTTGGTGCCCATGCGGGTCATCACCCGCATCGACGCCACGACGTAGGCGAAGTCGGTGACCTCGATGCCCAGCTTGGGGTTCTCGTCGCCGAGCGGGCCCATGCAGAACGGGATGACGTACATCGTCCGACCACGCATGCAGCCCCGGTAGAGCTCGGTCATGGTGGCCCGCATCTCGTCCGGGTGCATCCAGTTGTTGGTCGGCCCGGCGTCTTCTTCCTTTTCGGAGCAGATGAAGGTCCGCTCCTCGACCCGCGCGACGTCGCTGGGGTCCGAAGCGGCCCAGAAGGAGTTCGGCTTCGCCGTCAACGGGACGAACGTGCCGGCCTCGACCAGCTCGTTGTTGATGCGCTCGGCCTCCTCGTCGGAGCCGTCGCACCACACCACTCGGTCAGGGGTGGTCAGCTCGGCGACCTCCCGTACCCACGCAAGCACACCGCTGTGCGACGTCGGCGCCTTGTCCAGTCCCGGGATGGCTACTGCAGTCATTCCTTCTCCTGACTTCGACGGCAGGAACGCCCGCCCGGAATCTGGTCCGGGAAGCGCTCCGTCGCCGGCGACCGAATGGCTTCGCACACCGGCTGCCCTACCGGTGTGCTGGAAATACTGGGATTCCCCGAGGGTAGCCGGATGGACGGCAGGTAACCGAGGCCTGACCTGTCGGTTCTCTCACAAGAACGATCAGGGAATCGATTCAGATATCGCTGAACCGGCGTAGCGTCGAAAGTTCTTCGGCTCGCGCGTGATCTTGCTGATATCCGCGGCGGGGTGATTTGCCCGAAAACGCGGTCGGGCCCCGGCCGTCCGCGGGGACGACCGGGGCCCGTTTCCGCCCGGTTCCGGAAGGTTCAGTTCTGGGAGATCCACTGACCGGTGCCGGAGTCGATCTTGGCGACCCCCTCGACCGCCTGGGCGCCGCCGCCGCCCCAGAGCTGGTCGCTGTCCGGCGGCACCTCGGCGGTGAACCCGCTCGTGGTCTCGGTCCACTCGCCGGGGCCGGTGTGCTGGTAGGTGGTCGTCTCGCCGTCGGGCGTGATGATCGTCTGCACGTCGGCCCGGCCGTCGCCGTCGACGTCGGTGAAGACCCGGGTGTTGCCCTGGTCGTCGGTCACGACCGCGCTGTCGGCGGTGCCGTCGTTGTCGCTGTCCACCGTCGCCGGGCCGACCTCGACCGTGCCGTCGGACATGTCCGCGGTGATCTCGCCGGCGCGGCCGGTCTCGGTGGCGTCCGGCTCGCCCGCCTCGGAGTCGTGGTCGGCCACCCAGTCGCCGGTGGTCTCGTCGTAGCGGGCCAGGTCCACGACGTTGCCCTCGGTGTCGGTGTGCACGTACTGGTCGGCGTGCCCGTCGTCGTCGGTGTCGACGTACGCGGTGATCGTGCCGTCGGCGTTGTCGAGGCGGACCGTCTCGTTGACCCCGTCGTGGTTGAGGTCCATGTTCTCTTCGGCCGTGTAGGTCTGCCCGTCGACCGTGATCTCCAGGTCACCGTCGGAGGTCGTGGCGTCGGTGGGCTCAACCCCGCCGGTCTCATCGATCCACACGCCGAACTCCCAAGTCTCGTACCACTACGGTCACACAGTTGGACTCACGTTATTCCCGTTCGGTTCCCCGGCACAACCGAGCACGTCAGCCCTGCTCACGCAGCGTCCGGATGCGCCCGAGCAGGGTCTCGGCGCGATCCCGGCCGTCGCCGACCTCCTTGAGCCTCCGGCTCACCGCGGCCAGCTTCTTCGCCCGCTCCTGCGCGCCCATCTTGATCGACTTGTCGACCTGCTTGAGCTCGGCCTCGATCGCGTCGATCCGGCGGGACAGGGCCTCGTCCAGCGCCAGCGACAGCTGCTGCTCGGCCTCGATCAGCTGCTCGGCGACCAGCTGGTCGAGGATCGAGCGCGCCTCCGCGATCGACTCGACCAGCCACTGCTTGAGGTGCTGCTTGTCCGCGGCGTGCCGCCGGGTGCGGGCCATCCACCAGCCGGCGCCCAGGCCGACGACGATCGTCGCGGGCAGCACCACCGGGTTGAGCAGGGCGACCCCGGCCAGCGGCAGCGCGGCGATCACGCCGGCGCCGACCCCGCCGGAGATGCCCATGAAGATCAGCAGCTTGTCCTCGGGTGTGGACGGTTTGCGGTCCGGCGGCCGCAGCACCACCTGCGGCCCGCCCGCGCGGAGGAACTGGGCGCGGATCACGTCCAGCTCCTCGGGCGCGAACAGCTCGGCGAGCGCGATCTCGGTGACCCGGTTCAGCCGCTGCGCCATGGTCGCCGACACGCGCTGGGAGATCATCTGCAGCGCCGCGTCCACCTGCTGCGGCAGCTGGGCCAGCTGGTCGCGCTTGGCGTTGTCGATCTGGGCGCGGAAGTAGGACTGGGCGTCGCGGACCTGCCTGCTGGTCTCGTGGCCGAGGTCGACCCGGGCGCGCTGGATCTCGCCGCGCAGCTTGAGCTGCCAGCCGCGGGTGGACGTCTTGCGCTCGGCCGCCAGCTCGTCACGGCGCTCGCGCAGCCGCTCGGCCTCGGCCTCGCCGGAGGACAGGGCCCGCTGCTCGGCCAGCAGACCGGCGTGCACCTCGCCGAGCGCGCTGGACAGGGCCCGCAGCGTGTTGGCCTCGCCGAGCATCGCGGACCGGCCGACGACGAGTTCCTGCAGCGCGGCCTGCAGTTCGATCACGCCGGACCGCTCGCGCAGCATCACCGCGGCCTGCTCGTTGGGCGCCTTCGCGGCCATCTCGAACATGCGCGCCGACACCGGGTGGAACACCGCGTCGGCGAATCGGGGCGCGTGCTCGGCCAGCAGCCGCCGGTCGGCCTCCAGCACCTCCCGCCAGCCGCGGAAGGCGTCCGTTTTGGACAGTGCGAACACGACGGTCTCCACGCGGCCGCCGACGCGGCGCAGGAACTCCAGCTCACCGGCGGTGAACGGGGCCGAGGCGTCGACGACGAACAACAGCGCGGTCGCGTTGGCCGCGGCCTCGGCGGCCAGCTCACCGTGCATCGAGTCGAGCCCGCCCACGCCCGGGGTGTCGACCAGCGAGAGCCGCTCCAGGATCGGGACCGGGCCGGTGACCTCGACGTACCGCGGCGGCAGCTGGCCGTCGGGCAGCTCGTGCGTGGCCGAGACCCAGCGGACCAGCTCGGGCAGCGGCACGGCGACCGGCGCGAGCTGACCGGGGTAGCAGGCCTGCGCGCCCCACTCCGGGGCGTGGTCGAAGACGAGGTAGCCGGCGGTGGCGACGTCGGCGTCCACCGGGGACAGGCCCGGGGTCGCCAGCAGGGCGTTGACCAGGGAACTCTTGCCGCGGTTGGTCTCGCCGACCACCACGACCTGCGGCTTCTTCGGCCGCGAACGGCGGACCTCCTCGACCCACCCCGCGGCTTTCGGATCGCTCTCGCGCAACAGGGCCAGCAGCGTTTCACGGGCCTGCTTGACCTGGGTGGGCAGGGACGAAAGCGGCGGAGCGGTCACGAGCGGACCTTAGCGCTTCGTGTAGACCGTCACGACGGGCGCGCGCAGCAGGCGGCCGCCGTCGGTGAACCCGACCACCTCGGTCTCGGCGACCACGCCGTCCAGCGCCGGGTCGTCGGTCTTGATCGCGCCACCGGCCTCGTGCACGGACGGGTCGAACCGCTGCCCGTCCGGCCGCACCGCCTCCACCCCGACGCGGGCCAGCCCTTGTTCGAGGCGCTCGACCACGCCTCCGCTGCGCGCCCGGTCCAGGGCGTAGAGGCAGAGCTGGATCAGCTCCTGCCGGTCGGCCCGCGCCTGTTCCAGCGCTTCCGGGCCGGCGGCGGCCAGATCGGATACACGGTTCACATCGGTGTTGGACGGGGGTTGCGCCGCTGTGGTTCCCTCGACCTCGTCGATGATTTTCGCCAGTTGCGCGCCGGGGATCTGCCCGGTCGGGGAGTCGTCCGCGGACCGGCGCCGGAACCAGGAAACCACGCTCGTCACCCCTCGGTCATCTCAGCTGCTGCCAGATGAGGAAGTACGCCCGGTGCACGACGTGCGCGACGCGGCTCTGCGCCGGCGTCGCGCCGAAGGACGCGAACGACCGCCACCAGCCGGCGCGTTCCAGCGCGTGCGCGGCCAGTTCCGGCCGGGACGCGCCGGGCAGGCCCAGCTGCTCGTCGATGTCGGCGTTGCTGCCCACCCGCAGGACCTCCTCGGCCAGGTCCTCGGGCATGTCGACGGCGCCGGCCACGACCAGGGTGAGCGCCTCCAGCAGCCGCAGCTGGTGCGCCTCGGGTTTGGCGAGCAGCACCTCGATGGCGTCGTGCACGCGTTGCCGCTCGGCCGGATCGCCGGAGGCGTGGGCCAGCGCGGTGACCGACGCGAGCGCGGCCGCGGCCTTGATCCCGTCGGCGCGGGCGGCGAAGACCGTGTTCAGGCGGGCGCGGACGGCGTCCAGCCCGGAGGCGGCGAGCAGCAGCCTGCGCAGCGCGCCCGCGGTGATCGTCTCGTCGGCGCGGATCGCGTCGATGGCGCGGCGGATGCCGTACAGGTCGAGCTTCTCCAGCAGCCGCAACCGGGTGCCGGCCGGGACCTCGCAGTCCCAGCTGGTGAAGATGTCGGCCGCCATCAGCATGGTCTCCCGCGTCGCGTCGTCCAGCGCGGCCAGCTCGGACACCGCGTCGGCGTCGGCGGAGGTGAAGTTGCCCGACTCGGCGGACTCGGCGATCAGCCCGATCACCGGCAGCACGTCGGCGACCCGCGGCTTGAGCAGCAGGCCCTGCTTCTCGGCGAGGATCGACGCGGCCCGCCACACGTCACCGCCGGACCCCTCGACGGACTCCGGCGGGATGGTGTCGGCCTTGTTCAGCACCGCGATCGCGTTGACCGGGCCCGCCTCGCGGCTGGCGGTGGCGGCGGTGAACGCGGCGAGCGCCTGCTGGTCGTCGGCGCGCACGCCCTGGGTCACGACGTAGAGGACGGCCTCGGCGCCGGCGACCGCGTTGCGTGAGGTCTCGTCCAGCTCGTCGCCGCCGTCCGCGGACTCCACGGCCTGGGCGGCGCCGAGTAGCTGCTCGGTGCGGGAGACCGACGCGGCGTCCAGCGAACCGAGGCCCGGGGTGTCGATCACGGTCATGTCCTGCAGGACCGCGCTGGTCAGGTACGCCTCGATGTGCGAGACCTTGCTGATGTCCACGCCCAGCTCGGCCGGGATCGACCCGTCCGGCGCGAACGGCAGCACCTGCTTGTGGCCGCCCGCGAACACGACCTCGATGCGGTCCACCGTGCCGTACTGGAAGCGGGTCACCAGGCGGGTGCACTCGCCCACGTCGGTCGGCGCGACCCGCCGCCCGATCAGCGCGTTGACCAGCGTCGACTTGCCGGATTTGATGCGCCCGGCGACCGCGACCTGCAGCGGCGCGCCCAGGCGGCGCAGCACCTCGGCGAACCCGGCGGCGGTGCGGGCGGAGACCTGCGGCTGCAGGCGGCGGCAGAGGTTGGCCACCGACACCGACAGCGGACCGGCCAGGCGGCCCTGATCCGTCGTCGCCGTCACGTCGCCCCCTCCCGGTGCCCTGCGGTTGTGCCCTCGAATCCTGCCATGACCTCGGTCCGAAGTCCCACGTCCGGTGATACCCCGGGATGACGCGGAGTGGACCGGCGCCGACCTAGGGTGAACGGTGTGCGGCGACTGAGCTTGTGGATGCGGGCGCACCCGATGGTCGGGGACGTCCTGCTCGCGCTGTTGCTGCTGCTCATGGACCTGCTGACACTGGTCGCGCAGGCGAACCGGTACACGGGGCCGGCGTGGTACGTCGCGCTCCCGCTGGACGTCGCGATGGTGGCCCCGGTGGCGTTCCGGCGCAAGTATCCGCAGGTCATGGCCTACGTGATCCTGGTGATGACGGTGCCGCACAGCGCGCTGCTACTGGGGTTCGGCAGCGCGACGGCGAGCTGTGTCGCGCTGTACACGATGGTCGTCTACGTCGGGCGGCGGCAGGCCGCGGTGTACCTGGTCGCGCAGGCCGTGGTCAGCCTGCTGCAGGTGTGGGCGGGCTGGTCACCGGGCGGCTGGCCGCCGCTGGTGTTCATCAGCCTGGTCTTCGCGCTGTGCTGGGTGCTCGGCGAGTTCGTCGGGGCGCGGCGGGCCTACCAGGCGGAGATGGAGGCGCGGCTGCACCTGCTGGAAACCGAGCGCGACCAGGCCGGGCGGATCGCGGTGGCCGAGGAGCGCGGGCGGATCGCACGGGAACTGCACGACGTGGTGGCGCACGCGGTGAGCGTGATCGTGGTGCAGGCCGACGGGGCGTCGTACGCGCTGCGGTCGAACCCGGAGCAGGCGGAGCGGGCGGTCCGCACGATTTCCGAGACGGGCCGGCAGGCGCTGACCGAGCTGCGGCGGCTGCTGCAGGTGCTGCGCAACGAAGAGGTGGACGGGGAGCCGCGGATCCCGCAGCCGACGGCGGAGTCGCTGGCGGACCTGGCGGAGCGGGTGCGGGCCGCAGGGGTGCCGGTGGAGCTGTCGATCGACGGCGAGCTGGCCGAACTGCCGGCCGGGGTGTCGCTCGGGGTGTACCGGATCGTGCAGGAGTCGCTGACGAACACGCTCAAGCACGCCGGGCCGGGGGCGCGGGCGCAGGTGCGGGTGCGGCGGACTGAGAACCTGGTGGACGTGGAGATCGTGGACGACGGGGCGGGCAAGGCACGGGCGCTGGTGCCCGAGCCGGACCTGCCGGGAGGCAACGGGGTGATCGGGATGCGCGAGCGGGCGCACCTGTTCGGCGGGATCCTGCGGGTGGGGCCGCGGCCCGGCGGCGGCTGGCGGGTGCACGCGAGCTTCCCGGTGAGGCTCGACCCGTGATCCGCGTGGTGGTGGTCGACGACCAGGAGCTGATGCGGGTCGGGTTCCGCATGGTGCTGGGCGCGCAGGAGGACATCGACCTGGTCGGCGAGGCCGGGAACGGGTCGGACGCGGTGTCGCTGGCCGGTTCGCTGCGGCCCGACGTGGTGCTGATGGACGTGCGGATGCCGGTGATGGACGGCGTCGAGGCGACGAAGCGGATCGTCGAGGCCGGCACGTCGCGGGTGCTGGTGATGACGACGTTCGACCTGGACGAGTACGTGTACGCGGCGCTGCAGAACGGGGCGAGCGGGTTCCTGCTGAAGGACACGCCGCCGGACCACCTGGTGTCGGCGTTGCGGTCGGTGGCGTCCGGGGACGCGGTGGTGTCGCCGTCGGTGACGCGGCGGCTGCTGGACCGGTTCATGAGCGGCGGCGGCCCCCCGCGCGACGAGGCCGAGCTGAACGTGCTGACCGAGCGGGAACGCGAGGTGCTGGTGCTCATCGCGAAGGGCCTGTCCAATGTGGAGATCGCGGACAAGCTGTTCCTCTCGGAGGCGACGGTGAAGACGCACGTGGGCCGGATCCTGGCGAAGCTCGGGCTGCGGGACCGGGTGCAGGCGGTGGTGCTGGCGTACGAGACTGGCCTGATCCGGCCGGGCCAGGCCTGAGGCGGAGCCGGAGCAGCGATCGCGGGCGGGAACTGGCTGCTCACGGCGCGCCGGTGAGCTGCTTGGCCACGGCAGCTTCCCCCACCTGCGCCGGCCACCGATCGGCCCTGGGCGGGCCGCCGGGGGCTTGGCGAGCGCGTCAGCGGTAGGGCGCCGGGTCCACCTCCGCCGGGGTCTTGCCCGCCTTGTGCACCTCGGCGTACCAGCGGCCCCAGTCGGGGCGGGTGCCGTCCGTGTCGGTCACGCCGTATTCGTGCATGAGCGTCCACGAGGCGAGCGTCTTCCCCGCGAAGCGCGCCACCTCCGGGTCGGCCACCAGGGCGGCCACGCCGCGGGCCAGGTAGTACGGCGTCTCCGAGACCGCGAAGTCCGGGCCGCCCGCACCGGCCACCGCGTCGCGCCAGTTGGACTCCGTGACGCCGAAGAGGTCCAGCATCGCCTCCGAGCGCAGGAAACCGGGCGTGACCGACAGGCCGACGCAGCCCTTCCCGGCCAGCTCCGCGCCCAGCGCCCGGCCGAGCGCCCGCACCCCGCACTTCGCCAGGTAGTACGGGATGCCCGCGCCCACGTACTCGTCGTCGTCGCCGTCGGTCACCTCGATCACGATCCCGCCGGGGCGCCGCACGACCAGCGGCAGCAGCCGGTGCAGCGCGATCAGGTGCGTGTCCAGCGCGTTGTGCACCAGGGTCAGCGCGTCGTCCAGGCTGGACTCCCAGTACGGCCGCTCGAAGTCGACGAACGGGTCACCGCCCCACACGTCGTCGACCAGCACGCCCAGCCCGCCCGCCTCCGCCTCGACCCGGGACCGCAGCGCGTCCACGTCCGCCACCGACGTGAAGTCGCACCGCACCGGCACGCCCCGGCCGCCCGCCGCGTCGACCAGTTCGGCCGTCTCCTCGATCGTCTCCGACCGCTTCATCGGCGACGCCGACTCGCGCGTCGTACGTCCCGTGACGTACACCGTCGCGCCGCCGCGCCCCAGCTCCACCGCGATCGCGCGACCACATCCGCGGGTCGCCCCCGTCACGAGCACCGTCTTCGCCGTCATACCGGGACCATAACGCCCGACCCCGACAAAACCGGGTGCCGAAGCTCAGGGGCGATTCAGGGTCATCACCGATCGCGCGCGCCCGGAAATCACGGGAGGCTACTACCGCAGTCGGGTGGGAAGTTGCAACCACAGGATGACGCGCACGCGTACCCCGATCGGTCAGCATGAGAACCGCACGGGGAACACAGGCTTTGACCAGCAGGGGAGCAACCATGATCGAGGCACGCGGCCTCACGAAACGCTACGGCAAAACACTCGCCGTCAACGATCTGTCATTCGACGTCGCCCCCGGCGAGGTGACCGGTTTCCTCGGTCCCAACGGCGCCGGGAAATCGACCACCATGCGGATGATCCTGGGCCTGGACAATCCGACCAGCGGCCAGGTGACCATCGGCGGAAAACGTTACACGGAACTGAAGAATCCACTTCGGACGGTCGGCGCGCTGCTCGACGCCAAGTGGGTGCACCCGAACCGCTCGGCCCGCGCGCACCTGGCCTGGATGGCGAAGTCCAACCACCTGCCGATGCGCCGCGTGGACGAGGTGCTCGAAATCGTCGGCCTGACCAGCGTGGCCGGCAAGCGCGCGGGTGGCTTCTCGCTGGGCATGTCGCAGCGGCTGGGGATCGCCGCGGCCCTGCTCGGCGACCCGGAGGTGCTGCTGTTCGACGAGCCGGTCAACGGCCTCGACCCGGAGGGCATCCTCTGGATCCGCAAGTTCATGCACCGCCTGGCCGACGAGGGCCGCACCGTCTTCGTCTCCAGCCACCTGCTGTCGGAGATGGCGCTGACCGCCTCCAACCTCGTGGTCATCGGCAAGGGCAGGCTGATCTCGCAGAGCACCACGACGGAATTCGTCGCGCGGGCCAGCGAGAACACGGTCAAGGTGCGCAGCCCGCAGCTGGACCAGCTGCGCTCGCTGCTGCCGGCCGACAGCGCCACCGACACCGACGACGGCATCCTGGTGTCCGGTTTGGACAGCGAGAAGATCGGCGAGCTGGCCGCGGGCAACGGCATCGTGCTGCACGAGCTGAGCCCGCAGACGGGTTCGCTGGAGCAGGCGTTCATGCAGATCACGGGCGATTCCGTGGAGTACCACACCGGTCTGGCGACCGAGCCCCGGCACGCTCTCGAGCCGGCGAACTAGGGGAGACGCGAACATCATGACTTTGCTTGCCGTGGAACGGATGAAACTGTTCACCACCCGATCGCCGTGGTGGTGCGCGCTGGTGGCGCTGGCCACCACGATCGGGTTCTCCGCCCTGATCGTCGGCAACGCCGACGACGGCGGCGAGTTCACCGCCACCGTCGCCTCGACCCAGTTCGGCTACAGCTTCGGCATGGCCGTGATCATGGTGCTGGCCGCGCTCGCGGTCACCACCGAGTACCGGTTCGGCACGATCCGCACGACCTTCCAGGCGGTGCCCAACCGCGCCGCCGCGCTGACCGCGAAGGCGACCGTGGTCGCGCTGGTCGCCCTGGTCATCGGTGAGCTGAGCGCGTTCGGCTCGTGGGCGCTGGCGCTGCTGCTCAAGCCGAACGCCCCGCTCGCGCTGGACACCGGCGCGGACTGGATCAACGTGGCCGGGGTCGGCGTGGTCTACGCGTTCGCCGCGGTGATCGCGGTGGCCGTGGGCATCCTGCTCCGCCACAGCGCCGGCGCGATCGCACTGCTGCTGATCTACGCGCTCGCCGTCGAGGACCTGATCCGGATGATCCCGGGCGTCGGCGACGACATCTACCAGTGGCTGCCGTTCAACGTGGCGAACAAGTTCCTCACCGGCGACGGCTTGTCGAACATGGGCCGCAACACCGATGCGGGCGCGCCGATGTCCACCGCCGTGCTGTCGCAGGGCGGGTCGCTGGCCTACTTCGCGGCGGTCGCCGTGGCGCTGCTCGCCATCGCGATCGGCACCGCGCGGCGACGCGACGCCTGACGAAGACCACCACAGGGGAAGCTCCGGTGGGGACCGGAGCACGGGGAAGGAACGGCCCGGGCCACCGAATTCGGAGGGTGGCCCGGGCCTTCGCCGTTACCGCACGCGGCGACCGCGGGAAAGGTCGAATCGATTAATCGGATGAGGCCGTTACGACCGCTGGGTTAATTGCGCGTAAAGGGCCTGTGGTCGGGGTCACAGGAAGCGGACGCACCGCCTCTGACCAGGCACTCTGGAATTACCACGTCAGGCGACTCCACGGAGGTGACCCTTGACGGTGGATGTTGATGCCGAAATCGCCGCCCCGCGCACCGCTGCGTATCCGCCCGCTCTGGAACCGCTCGACGCGCTCGAGTGGTCGCAGGCCGTGGAGCTGCCCCGGATCGCGGCCACCGCGACCAGACCGGCCGAGATCCGGCGGGCGTGGATCCATCGCGCCGCCGAGGGGGAAGTGCTCGCGTTGTTCCGCGCGGTGAGCGCCCGGGGCGGGATGATCCCGGCGCCGTGGTGGCTGCGGGCCCTGGCGGAGGGCAGGCTGGACTCGCGGGCGACCGGTTTCCGCATCGAGGACCGGATCGCACAGCTGCTGTCCCGCCGCCCGGGCTGGGAGTACGTGCCGTGGGCCGCCGACGGCGAGTCCGGTTACTGGGAGTTCATGCCGTCGGAGAACGGCCGCTCCGGGCACAAGATCCCCACCACGATCCTCAACACGAGCCGCCACGACGGGTGGATCGACGTGCTGCCGGCGCACACGGGCACCACACCGTCGCCGATCGCGGTCGCCGGGGTCGGTGGCCTGCGTTCCCGCTTGGGGGAGTTCGAGGCGGTCCGCTGACGGCGGTTCCACAAGTGGCGGAGCCGCCTGCACCACCTGAGCAACCGGCACCGCTACCCGCACCGCCAAGCAAGCCGTTCCCCCTGCGACAAGTAACTTGGGCGGGTGGAGAGCGAGCACCAACCCCGCCTGCGGAGTGTCGTCAGCTACGTGCAGCGTGGCGGCCGGATGACGGTCGGCCAGCAGCGTGCCTGGGAACGCCAGTGGGCGGACATCGGGCGCAAGGTGGCCGAGCTGCCGCCCGGTCCGATCGACTTCGCCGAGTGGTTCGGCCGCCCGGCGCCGGTACTGCTGGAGATCGGATCCGGCATGGGGGAGACCACCGCGCAGCTCGCGGCCGCCGAGCCGGAGGTCAACTACGTCGCCGTCGAGGTGTACGAGGCGGGTCTCGGGCAGCTGATGCTGCGTGCCGAACGGCTCGGCCTGGCGAACCTGCGCCTGCTGCACGGCGACGCGGTGGTCGCGCTGACCGAGCACATCGCGCCGGACTCGCTGTCCGGTGTGCGGATCTTCTTCCCCGACCCGTGGCCGAAGAAGCGCCACCACAAGCGCCGCCTGGTGCAGCCGGACTTCGTGAAGCTGGTCGCGTCGCGGCTCGCGCCGGGCGGGATCCTGCACCTGGCCACCGACTGGGAGCACTACGCCGAGCAGATGCTCGAGGTATGCTCGGCCGAGCCCGCGTTGCGCAACCGGTTCGACGACTGGGCGCCGCGGCCGGGCTGGCGTCCGGTGACGAAGTTCGAGCAGCGGGCCGACCAGGAGGGCCGGATCAGCCGGGACCTGATCTTCGAACGCGTGGGCTGACCGGCCGCCCCTCCCCCGACGAAGGGGCGGCCGGACTTGCTCATTCGTCGGCCAGCGGTTCCGCGCGCACCCGGTTCAGGGCCGGCGTGCAGACCGACGCGGCGAGCACGGCCACGGCGAACCCGAGCACCACCGGCGCGGCCAGCCACGGGCTGATCACCGCCGAGGCGGCCCGGGATTCCTGAATGATCGAGAACAACCCGAGCCCGGCGATCATTCCCAGCACCCCGGATCCGATCGTGGCGACGAGCGCGGGCAGTGCGGCCTCCATCCGCAGCGCCCTGGCCAGCAGCCGGGTCGGCGTGCCGGCCGCCATCAGCGCCCCGAACGTGCGGCGGCGGTCCATCACCGACCCGGCGGTCGCGATCGCCGCGCTGCACCCGGCCAGGATCGCCGCGACCGTCACCCCGATGACCGTGACGCGGCGCAGGTCGTCCAGCTGGCTGCGCTGCTCGTCCAGGTACAGCTCCCGGCTGTACACGCTCTCCCCACCGGCCGCGCCGACCAGCGCGGTCCGCACCATCTCCCGGTCGGCTGGGGTGGTGTCGACGGCGATCCGCGCGTACTCCGACACGATCCCGGCCGGCATCACCGCCGGGTCGATCAGCACCGGCGCGTACCCGTCGTCGTCGGTCTGCACCATCGGCTTGACCGTGGTGCCCGGCGCGAACGGCACGCCAGGGGCTTCGTAGGTGCCGGACACCTGGAAGCCGCCCAGGTCCAGCTCGTGGGTGCTGTAGATCCCCGGCCCGGTGCAGGTGGCCGAGAGGCGGTAGAGCTTGATGCCGTCGGCGCAGGACACGACCACGCCCGAGTAGCTGGACCCGTTCACCGACTTCAGCGTCACCTGGGGCATCGACACCGCGCGGGCCGGCAGGTTGTAGCGCGCGAGCGTGGCGTTGGCCTGGCCGGTGATCGCGGCGGACCGCTCACCGTAGGCGTCCATCGACAGCACCGAGTCCCGGAACGTCCCGCCGCCGCCGGTCATCGCGTCGAAGCTGGGCATCAGCGTCAGCGCCATCGACCCGGTGAACACGGCGAGCACGACCCCGGCCGAGGCGCGGTAGGCGCCGCGCGGGTCGTTGCGCAGCCGCCGCCCGGCCAGCAGCGCGGACGGCCTGCGCCACCGGCTCACGAAGAACCCGCCGATCACCGCGGTGACGTACGGCCCGACCAGCATCGCCGAGGCGATCATCAGCCCGAGCCCGAGCAGGACCAGGTTGACGTCGTCGCCCTTCTCGATGGCGAAGAAGAAGAACAACGCCGTCGCGGGCAGCGAGAGCAGGCGCCACCACCGCAGCGGTTTCGGCGTGTGCTGCACGACCGCCCCCACCGGGTTGCTCACCACGCGCCGCAGCCCGAACACGGCGGCCAGCAGCACCAGCGCCGGCACGGCGACCATCACCAGCACGGTGAGCCCGAGCGGCACGCGGAAGTCCCCGGCCAGCCAGGTGCCGCCGTCCCACGGCACGAGCCGGGCCAGCGACCACAGCAGCGGGCTGATCGCCCAGCCGATCAACGCACCCGCGACCGCGGCGATCCCGGTTTCGGCCGCGGTGATCGACACGACCTGCCCCGGCGTCGCCCCCGCCAGCCGCAGGGCGGCCAGCCGCTGCTCCCGCCTGGCCGCGATCAGCCGCGCCGAGGAGGCCACCAGCACCAGGCTCGGCACCAGCAGCACCACGACACCGACCCCGGCCAGCAGGGTCAGCAGCTCGTCCACCCGCGCGTCGGAAGACGGGACGAACCCGGTCCGCTGGTTCGCGGTCACCGGCATCGTCTCCGGCGTGTGCCCGACGAGCGCGACGAGCTGGTCCGGGAACCGCAGGGCGTCCTCGCCGAGGGTGCCGACCACCTTGCCGGGGAACCGGTCGGCCAGTTGCGACGCCGGGAGCCGGTGCATCGCCTGGAACAGCTCCGGCGACACCAGCACCTCCCCGGGCGCCGGGAACTTCGGCATCCCGGCAGGCAGGCTCACCCCGCCGCCGAGCTGGGCCACGTCGACCCGGTCGATCTGCCTGCCGTCGAAGAAGTCGGTGCTGGTCGCGATCGACAGGGTCGGGGCGCCGTCAACACGCGAGCCGTACGCCTCCTGCCACACCGCGCGCTCGGCGCGGGCC
Source organism: Amycolatopsis thermalba (assembly GCF_003385215.1). Taxonomy (GTDB): domain Bacteria; phylum Actinomycetota; class Actinomycetes; order Mycobacteriales; family Pseudonocardiaceae; genus Amycolatopsis_E; species Amycolatopsis_E thermalba. The sequence goes on from NZ_PQHW01000021.1 coordinate 55,925, forward strand.
TGCGTGGCGTAGGGCAGGCTCAGCAGCAGGAGCACCAGACCCGTGGCCACCGCGACCCCCACCGCGGTGAGCAGGGTGGCGGTCCGGGTCCGGCGGTCGGCCCGCAGCACCTTGAACGCCAGCTGGACCGGGCTCACGAAAGCACCCCCACCTGCTCCGCGATCCGCCCGTCCCGGATGGTCACGGTGCGCGGCAGCGACGCGGCCAGTTCCACGTCGTGCGTCACGATGACCACCGAGGTGCCCGCGTCCGAAGCCGCGGCCAGCAGGGCGTCCATGGTGTCCTTGCCGGTGCGGGTGTCCAGCGCGCCGGTCGGCTCGTCGGCGAAGATCACCTTCGGCCGGTGGGTGAGCGCGCGGGCGATCGCCACGCGCTGCGCCTGCCCGCCGGACAGCTCACCGGGGCGGGACCCCTCCCGGCCGCGCAGCCCGAGCCGGCCCAGCCACTCCCGCGCCGCGCCGATCGCCTCGCGGCGCTTGGCGCCCCCGAGCAGCATCGGCAGCGCCACGTTCTCCTCGGCGGACAGTTCGGCGACCAGCATTCCCTGCTGGAACACGAACCCGAACTCGGTGCGCCGCAACTCGCTGCGCTTGGTTTCGGACAGCTGCTCGATGCGCTGACCGTTCAGCGTGATCTCGCCGCCGTCCGGCCGCAGGATCCCGGCCAGCACGTGCAGCAGCGACGTCTTGCCCGATCCGGACGGGCCGACGACCGCGAGCGCCTCCCCGGCGTGGATGTCGATGTCCACCCCGGCCAGCGCGACCTGCTCGCCGTACCGCTTGACGAGCCCCCGCCCGGACAGCACGACGCTCCCTTGTGGAGTCATGAACGTATCCCCTTTCGGTGTTCCCGCACAGCAGGTTCACAGGCCGGGCGGGGTGCCCGGATCGGCCGATCGGCCGATCCGGGGTGGCCGGGCGGCCAAGGTGCGTGAGCTCGCCCAGCCGCTACCGTTCGGTTGTGCCGTTCTCCGATCGCGTCACCTCGGCCTGGCGATGGCTGGGGCTCGAAGGCGTTCTGCTGGTCGCCGCCTTCCTGTGCGATCTGGCCGTCGTGCTGCCGGCCAGTGTGGACTCGGTCGGGCCACACGGCCGTGACCTCCTGCTGCTGCCCGGGATGATCGCGCTGGGCGCGTGCGCGCTGTGGGCGCGGACCCGGCCCGCGGTCGCCGTGTTCGCCGGTGCGGCGACGCTGTTCGCCTCGACGTTCCTGATCCGGGAGACCGACGCGGCGGCCTACACCACGCTGCTGAGCAACGTGTCGCTGAGCGAGACCGTCGCCGGGCTGGAGCTGGTGTTCTTCTGCGTCCGCCGGGTGCGGTGGGCGGAGTCGGTCGTCGGCACCGGCACGCTGGTGCTCGCCGGGTTGTTCGCGGCCGGCTACCGCAACGGCTCGGACGACCGCGGGATGGGCGAGACGCTGCTGCTCGGGATGGTGCTGCTGGTCGCCGCGGTGCTGGCCGGGCTGCACTTCCGGCGCGGCCAGGCCCCGCGCAAGGAGAGCCCGGCGCGCGACCTGGTGCGCGAGCAGTGGCCGCTGATCGGCGGGCTCAGCCTGCCCGTGTTCCTGGAGCTGTACCAGCTGCTGGACGGCGGCATCCGCGCGCTGCCCGCGCTGATCTGCTCGCTGGCCGCGGCCGCCATGACCGTGTACGCGACCCGGCGTCCGCTGCCCGCGGCGCTGCTGCTCGCCGGGATCATCTTCGCCACGTCGGCGGCGCTGTGGGTCGCGCCGTGGCAGTACCAGCTGGGCTACGGCGCGCTGCCGTTCACCGAGATCGTCGCCGGGATCATCGTCGTGGTCCTGCTGGTCCGGTCGGTCGAGCCGAAGCGGGCGTGGGGCGCGATCACGCTGATGTCGGCCGGGGTCGCGTTCACCACGCTGACGAACCTGGCCAGTGGCCGCGGCCGGATGACCATGGCCGACCTGCGGGACGTCGTCATCGCCGCGGTGCTCGTGCTGGGCATCTCGGTGGCCGGCGGGCTGTACCTCCGGGCGCGCGACTCCGAGCGGCGCAAGGTGGTCGAGGCCGCGGTCGCCGACGCGCAGAACTCCGAGCGGATGGCGCTGGCGCGGGAACTGCACGACCTGGTGGCGCACCACGTCACCGGCATCATCGTGCAGGCGCAGGCGGCGAAGGTGATCGCCGACCAGAACCCGAAGGTCGCGCTGGAGGTCATCGAACGCATCGAGGCCGCGGGCACCGAGGCGATGACCGCGATGCGTCGGCTGGTGGGCAGCATGCGCGCGGGCGCGGACGCGGTCACCGACCAGGCCACCATGGACCTGGACGCGGACCTGCGGCGGCTGGTGGAGTCCGGGCACCACGGGGTCCCGGTCGAGGCGGACGTGCGGGTGCCCGCGGACCTGCCGCAGGAGGTGGCGCGGTCGGCGCTGCGGCTGGTCCAGGAGTCGCTGACGAACATCGGCAAGCACGCGGCCGGCGCGACGCGGGCGTGCCTGCTGGCCGAGGTCCGCGGCGGCGAACTGCACATCCGGGTGGCCGACGACGGCCGCCAGGTGGCGGCACGGCCGGCCGGCGGATCGGGGGGATACGGTCTGATCGGGATGCGCGAGCGGGTCGAGCTGCTGCACGGCCGGCTCACCGCGGGCCCGGCACCGGACGGGGGCTGGGTGGTGGAGGCGTGGTTGCCGGTGGAGGAAGAAGCTTGATTCGCGTACTGATCGCCGACGACCAGAGCATGGTGCGGATGGGGTTCCGGATGATCCTCGACGCGCAGGACGACATCGAGGTGGTCGCCGACGTCGAGGACGGCGTGTCGGCGGTGACGAAGGCGCGCGAGCTGCGGCCGGACGTGTGCCTGCTGGACATCCGGATGCCCGGGCTGGACGGGCTGGAGGTGACGCGCCGGCTGGCCGGGCCGGACGTGGCCGAACCGCTGAAGGTGGTCGTGGTGACCACGTTCGACCTCGACGAGTACGTGCACACGGCGCTGCGCAACGGCGCGAGCGGCTTCCTGCTCAAGGACGCCGGCCCGGCGCTGCTGATCGAGGCGATCCGGGCCGCCCACCGCGGGGACGCGCTGGTGTCGCCGCAGGTGACGGTGCGGCTGCTGAAGCACTTCGAAGGCGCGTCCGCCCGGCGGTCGGCGCAGCCGCCGAAGGAACCGCTGACCGCGCGTGAGCTGGACGTGGTCAAGGCGGCGGCGCGGGGCCTGACGAACACCGAGATCGGCGCCGAGCTGTACATGTCCCTGTCCACGGTGAAAACGCACCTGGCCGCGGTGCAGGGCAAGGTCGGGGCACGCAACCGCGTCGAGGTCGCGGCCTGGGCGTGGCGCAGCGGGTTGATGGACTAGCCGCGCAGGGTGCAGGCTTTGCGACCATGAAGCGCAGTGCGGCGCTGGTGGCCGCGGTCGTCGTGACAACCGGTCTCACCGCCTGCTCGACCACGGTCAGCGGCAGGCCGACGCCGGCGCCGCGCACCACGAGTGAGGCGCCCACCCCGCTGGACGCGCTGAACGCGTGCACCCTGCTCGACCAGTTGCTCGCGGGGCAGGGGTTCACGCCAGGGCAGCGGATCGGCGTCCGGAACGAGTGCGGCGCGACCAAACCCGGTTACGGCAGCGTGAGCATCGCGCTGGATCCGGAGCGCGCGGACCCCCCGGGGACACCGTTCGACGTCAACGGCCGGAAGGCGCTGATCGGCCAGTTCACCGGCCCCGGGACGTGCGAGGTCGTGCTCGTCGTGACCGAACACGCCCGCGCCTCGGCGACCGTCGTGTTGCTCTCCGGCGATCTGCAGGACGAAGCGTGCGCCGCGGCGGAAGACCTGGCGACGAGCCTGGAACCGCTGCTGCCGCGGTGACTCACTGCGCCGTCCAGCCGCCGTCGACGGGGAGCAGGACGCCGGTGATGAAGCTCGCCGCGTCGGAGGCCAGGAAGGCGACCGCTTCGGCGACCTCGCCGGGGTGGCCGATGCGGCCGATCGGGTGGGCCGGGCCGAACGAGGCGAGCATCTCGCGGCCGTTGTCGACCACGCCGTCCATGATGTCGGTGTCGATGACGCCCGGCAGGACGGCGTTCGAGCGGATGCCGGCCGGCCCGCCTTCGATCGCCAGCACGCGGGTCATCTGGGCCAGCGCGCCCTTCGACGCGGCGTAGGCGGTCTGCGTCTCGAACGCGACCACCGACGACACCGACGCGATCGAGACGATCGAGCCGCCGCCCGCGGCCGCCATCACCCGGAACGCCTCCCGCGCCTGCACGAAGTTCCCGCGCGCGTTGACCCGCAGGATCGCCTCGAAGTCGGCCACGCTGGTCTCGGTGATCGGCTTGTTCAGCGTCCGGCCGGCGTTGTTCACCAGCACGTCCAGCCGGCCGAACCGCTCCACCGCCAGCCGCATCGTCGCGCGGGCCAGCTCCTCGTCGGCGACGTCCCCGGTCAGCACGGCCACGTCGTCGGCGGCCAGGTCGCGCACCGACTCCCGCAGGTCGGTGACGACGAGGCGGGCGCCCCGCGCCCGCAGCAGTTCGGCGCAGGCACGGCCGATGCCGCGGGCGGCACCGGTGACGACGGCGACCCGTCCGGTGAGATCCAGTTTGTTCATGCTCCCGACGGTGGCCCCGACCGGCCGGGACGTGGCAGGGCGCGGTCTTCCTGGGAGCGCTGCACCCAGGTAGCGCCGCCGCGACCGGCTTACGATCGCGGTATGGCACGGTCCGAACTCGGCGAGTTCCTCATCGCCCGGCGGTCCCAGGTGCGCCCGGACGAGGTCAACCTCCCCAGCACCGGGCAGCGCCGGGTGCCCGGTCTGCGCCGCGAGGAGGTGGCGTTGCTGGCCGGCGTCAGCGTCGACTACTACGTGCGCCTGGAACAGGGCCGCGAGCGCACCCCGTCGGCGCAGGTGGTCGACGCGCTGGCGGCCGCGCTCCGCCTCGCCGAGGACGGCCGCGAGCACCTGTTCCGCCTCGCCGGGCTCAGCCCCCGCACCCGGCTCACCGCGGTGCCCGCCCGGGTCGATCCGAGCCTGCTGCAGCTGATGAGCGCCTGGCCGGACAACCCCGCGATCGTCTACAACCTCGCCTACGACGTGCTCGCCTCCAACGCCATCGCCGACGCGCTCTTCCACGACTGGGCCCATTCGCGCAACCTGATGCACGTCGTGTTCACCGACCCGGCGGCGCGCACGTTCTACCGGGACTGGCACGAGGTCGCACGCAACTCGGTCGCCGGTTTCCGGCTCGGCTACGGCAAGAACCCGGACGACCCGCGGGTCCGGCAGGTCCTCGCCGAGCTGCTGGAGCGCAGTCCCGAGTTCGCCGCGATGTGGACCGATCACGACGCGCGTGGCAAGAGCCTGGCGCACAAGGAGTTCGTGCACCGCGAGGTCGGCCCGCTGACGCTGACCATGCAGACCTTCGACGTGCGGTCCAGTCCGGGGCAGGAGCTGGTGGTCTACCACGCCGAACCGGGCTCGCCGAGCAGCGAGGCGCTCGCCCTGCTCGGGTCGCTCGCCGCGACCTCCCGGCGCGCGACCTAGAATCCCAGGATGCCGCATCGTTTTCGCGCCCCCGTCGTCCTGCCCTGCGATCCGGACTGCTCCGTCATCCGCGACGGTGTGGTCGACGTCGGCGACGACGGGCGGATCGCGTTCTGCGGTTCCGCCGCCGAAGCACCCGGCGATCTGCCGTCCACCCAGCTGACCGGGATCCTGCTGCCCGGCCTGATCAACGCGCACGCGCACAGCCCGATGACGCTGCTGCGCGGCATGGGCGGGGACCTGCCGCTGCTGCGCTGGCTGCACGAGATCATCTGGCCGGCCGAGGCGAAGCTGCGGGCCGAGGACGTGCGCGCCGGGATGCTGCTCGGGTCGGTGGAGATGCTCCGGCACGGGGTGACGACCAGCGCGGAGATGTACTTCTACGCCGAGCAGATGGCCGAGGCGGTGCTGGAGACCGGGGCGCGGGCGGTGCTCGGCGGGCCGATCATCGACCTGCCCGGCGTCGACTGGCGGCGCATGATCGAGGTGACGGACCGCTGGATCGACACCGACGGCCTGCGGTTCGGCCCGGGTGAGCGGATCGAGTTGTCGTACGCGGCGCATTCGGCGTACATGCTGCCGGTCGAGGCGCTGCGGCAGGTGACCGAGTCGGCGGCGGCGCGGGGCGCGCTGGTGCAGATCCACGTCGCCGAGGCGGCGGACGAGGACGCCCGGCAGCGCGCGGAGTTCGGTTCGGTGCCGCGGCTGCTGGAGGAGATCGGCATGTTGCGCGGGCGGGTGCTCACCGCGCACGCGGTGCATCTGTCCGATGAGGACATCGCGCTGTTCGCGGCCCGCGGGACCGGGGTGGCGCACTGCCCGGGGTCGAACGCGAAGCTGGCGTCGGGGATCGCGCGGCTGACGGACCTGCGGGCGGCCGCGGTGGCGGTCGGGCTCGGCACGGACGGCCCGGCCAGCAACGATGACCTCGACCTGTGGGAGGAGGTCCAGCTGTCGGCGATGCTGGCCCGGCTGTCCACGAAGGACTCGACCGCGCTGCGGGCGAAGGACGCGCTGTTGCTGGCCACCCGCGGCGGCGCGGACGCACTGGGCCGCGACGACCTGGGCGCGCTGGAGCCCGGCCGCTGGGCCGACTTCGTGCACGTCGACCCGGACGGCCCGGCGTTCGCGACCGGCCTGGACGAGCCGGACGAGCAGGTGATCTCGAACCTGGTGTGGGCGTCGGGCTCCCGGCAGGTGCGGGACGTGTGGGTGGCCGGCGACCAGGTGGTCACCGACGGCGAGCCGGTGCGGGTCGAGCGGAGCAAGGCACAATCCGCCGCGCGCGACTCCGCCGCGCGACTGCGGGCCTAGCGGACGGGGTCAGTCGGCGAGCCGGTTGCGGGCCTTGCCCACACTGGGCCTGCCGGCGAGCCGGCCGGTTGCGGGCCTAGCGGACCCGGCCGCGGCTGGCGGCCGCCCGGCTGACCGGGACCACACGCGGAGCGGGCTCGCCGGTTCGCTTTGCGACCGCACTGCCGCTTCGCGCGACCGGTGCGGCCGTCGGCGACCCGCGCCACGGCCCGGCGCGCCGCCACCCGAGCGGTCAGCCGGCGAGCAGGCTCGGCCCCCGTCCCCGGAGCGCGGCGCCACCGCCCGCCGCGCGCGACTCCGCCGCGCGACTGCGGGCCTGACCGGGCCGGGCCAGCCGGCAGGCGGGCCGGGCGGTGCGCGCCACGCCCGGCGCCGCACCCCCCTCAGCGGAACAGCTCCGCGTGGGCCACCGCCCACTCGGCGAACCGCATCCCCGGGCGGCCCAGCACGCGGGACACCGTGGGCGAAGCCGGCTGCGGATCCCTGGCCAGTTCCGCGCATCCGTCCAGGTACCAGGCGGCGCTGTCCGCGCCCATCACCGCCGACAGCTCGGCCAGCGCCTCCGCGTGCGAGACCTCCACCAGCGGGATCTCCCGCCCCAGCGCCTGCCCGATCTGCGCCACGAGCTCGGCGCGGGTGAGCGTCTCCGGCCCGGTCAGCCCGTACGCCACGTGCTCGTGGCCGTCCTCCAGCAGGGCCTTCGCCGCGACGGCCGCGATGTCCTCCAGCGCGATCGGCGCGTTCGCCGCCCGCGGGTACGCCTCGCGCACCTCGCCCCGGTCGCGGATCTGCTCCGCCCAGACCGTCGTGTTCGTCATGAACTCGCCCGCCTCCAGGTGGGTCCACGGGATGCCGGACTGCTCGACCGCCTTCTCGATGTCGTACCACCAACTGCCCTCGGGACCGGCGAGGTCGACGATCCGCGTCACCCCGGCCTCCCGGGCGAGCGCGGTCACCTCCCGCACCGTCTTCGTCAGCGGCGCCAGGTACATCCGGTCCACGCCCGCCAGCGCGCGGGGCAGCGTCTCGACGCGGCCGAGGTAACCCTCGACCACCTCCACCGCGGGTGGCAGGGCCGCCCGGGCCGGGTCCGTGGTCAGCGCCCGCACCTGCGTCGCTCCCGCGGCGAGCAGCTGATCGACCACCAGCCGGCCCACGTTGCCCGTCGCGCCCGTCACCAGTATCCGCATGAGCCCTCCCAGGAATGGAACATCGATGTTCCACAACAGTACTCACATGCTCCATTTTGGCAAGGCGGTAGTTTGTCCCGGTGAGCACCCGTGACCGCACCCGCAGCGCGATCCTCGACGCCGCCGCGACCGTCCTGGGCCGCGACTACCAGGCGAAACTCGCCGAGATCGCGGACGCGGCCGGCGTCGGCCGGACCACCCTGCACCGCTACTTCCCGGACCGCGCCACGCTGATCGAGGCCACCATCGAGGACTCCGTGGCCGCCATCGAGTCCGCCGTCGGTGACGCGGCGATCGACCAGGGCCCGGCGCTGGACGCCATGCGCAGGCTGGTCGCCGCGATGCTGTCGGTCGGGGACCGGCTGGTGTTCCTGTTCGGCGACCCGCGGGTGCTGGCCGAGCACGACCCGGACGGGAGCCCGCCGCCGGACGACCCGCTGATCGCCCTCATCGAGCGCGGCCAGGCCGACGGCGTGTTCGATCCGGCGCTCACTCCACAGTGGATTCAGCGGGTGCTGTGGGCACTGGTCTACACCGGGTACACCGAGGGCGAACAGTGCGGCGTGCCCCGGCACGGCATTGTGGACACCGTGGTGAAAACGTTGCACAGCGGGATCGGCCGATCATGATCTTCGCGACCGGTTAACCGGCGCTCACGCGTTCGTTCACCTCACGTTCCCGCGCGGTGTCTTACATCGGCGCACGTGTGGGGAGTTCTCGACGCCGAGCCGGCAGGGCTCGGCAAAGCCGCAGGTCACATAGGTGACATACTGACCAAATTGGACAATTCCGCGCTTGCCGGAATCGTCCCGACGGCGGAGGTCTACGGGGACGCCGGCCTGGCGGGCAAGCTCGGCGAATTCGCCGGCCTGGCGCGGATCGCCGCGCGCGTGCTGCGGGAACGGGTCGACCTGACGGGCACCGCGCTGCTGGACACGGCCACGCTGTTCCGCGAGATGGAGCTCGACAACGAGGCCGCCATCCGGCGGGCCGGGCAGTGAGCGCGGAGCTCGGCTCCACCGACGACCCCCGCGCGCTGGTTCCCGGATCACCGGAAACCATCGTCGAGCACGCGCGGACCCTGCTCGACCAGGCGAAACAGTTCGACGGCGTCGGCTCGAAACTCGCCGGGTTCAGCGTCCCCGGCTGGCAGGGCGCGGCCGCCGACGCGTTCGGCGAGCTGGTCGACTGGCTGCCCCCGCAGTGGCTGAAGGCGGCCGACAGCCTGACAGCCGCCGCGGGCGGTCTCGACCACTACGCCGACACGCTGCGCTGGGCCCAGGAACAGGCCCAGGAGGCGATCGAGCTGTGGGACTCCGGCCGCCGTGCCCTCGACCGGGCCGCCGAGCAGGCCGTCGAGCAGGCCGTCGAGGACGCCGCGGAGGAAGCGGTGCAGCAGGCCGAGCAGCTGCGGCAGCAGGGCGAGCAACTCCAGGAGCAGGCGTGGGAGGTGCTCGACCGGGCCCGCGAACAGCTCGCACGCCAGGCCGCCGAAGCCGCGCGGGCCATCGGCACGATCGAGGCCGCGGCGGGCAGCGCGATCGGCGGGCTCGTCGACGCGATCGCCAGCGGCTGGGACGCCACCGGCAGCTCGTCGATCAAGACGTGGGAGTACGGCAACAAGTTCATCCCGCCCGAGCACGGCAAGCTGGGCCGCTACCGCTACTACGCTTACCTGCTGCACCAGGTCGCCGAGGGCAAGCTGCGGAAGGGCGATCTCACGCTCACCGGCAGGCTCGAAACGATGGTCGGCATCGAGACCAACTTCCAGGCCGCGCTGAACAACAAGGGCCTCATCCTCGAGATGGAGACCATCGACGGCATCAAGAGCACCGCGACCGGCCGCGTCGACTACGGCGTCCTCGGCCTGGACGGCAAGGCGGAGGCCATGTTCGGCGTCCGCGGCCGGGCCGGGCTCAAGGCCACCAAGGAGGTGGCCGAGGCCAAGGCGGGGGTGTTCGCCGGGGCGCGCGGCAGCGTGCGCGGCGCCGTCGACGTCGGTGGCGTCGGCGCGGGCGGGACCGCGGAGGGCTGGGCCGGTCTCGGCGCGGAGGCCGGGTTCACCGTCGGCGAGGGCGAGGACGGCAAGTTCCACATCAAGGGCAACGCCGGCCTGGCGCTCGGGCTCGGCGGTGAGCTCGGGTTCGACCTGCAGGTCGACGGCCACAAGGTCGCCGAGACCGCGAAGTCGGCCACGAACGCGATCGGCAACGGCATCGAGGCGGCCGGCGAAGGCATCAAGGACTTCGGCGAGGACGTCGCGGACGTCGGCAAATCGCTCAAGGGGTTGTTCGGATGACACTGCCCGTTTCCATCCACTTCGGACTGCCGGACGGCTGGGAGCCCGTGCCGGCTCGGGACGCCGCCTTCGCCGCGGTGCGGTCGGACACCGCGGGGATCATGCTGACCGGCGGGATGTGGCCGTCGGCGGTGCCGTTGCGCGAGGTGGCCGCCGGGTCCGCGGCGGACCTGCGCGAGACCGCCGCCGAGGTGACCGTGCTCAGCGGCGACGAGATCGGTGGCGACGGTTTCGTGCAGGAGCTGCGGTTCACGGCCGGCGGCGAAACGTTCGTGCGCAGCGAGGTGTACCTCGCGATGGGCGAGGGGGCGGGCCAGCGCGCCGTCGTCCGCGCGGTGCTGACCTGCACCCGCGCCGAGTTCGACGCGCTGGCCGGCGACTTCCGCGAGTTCGTCGGCTCGCTCGGCCCCGACGACTAGCGCGGGCGGGGCCGGACGGTGACGTCGGTGACGTGCGAGTCGGGGCTCGCGGTGACCGCGGAGAGCACCGCCGCGGCGACCGAGTCCGGCCGCAGGTACTGCGTGGGGGCGTACTCCTTGCCCTCGCCCGCGACGATCGCCTGCTGCATCTCCGTGTCGGTCCGGCCCGGGTAGACCGAGGTGACCCGGATGCCCGGCTCCTCCTCGCGCAGCGCGTCGGCGAACGCGCGCACCGCGTGCTTGCTCGCCGCGTAGGGGCCCCAGCCGGCGCGGGCGGACAGGCCCTGACCGGAGTTGATGATCACGACGTGCCCGTTCGCGGCGCGCAGGGCAGGCAGCAGCAGGCGGGTCAGCTCCGCCACGGCGACGACGTTGACCTCGAAGTTCTTCCGCCACGCCGCGGGCGCGGACTGCTCGACGGTGCCCAGTTCGGCCGTGCCGGCCGAGTGGACGAGCACGTCCAGCCGGTCGATGCCGGCGACCGCCGCGCGCACGCCGTCGAGGTCGCTCAGGTCCACCGGCCACGGCTCCGCGTTCGCCGACTCGGCGGCCTGCTCGCCGAGCGCGTCGACGTCCCGGCCGCCGAGCAGCACGCGGTGGGTGGGCGCGAGCGCACGGGCGATAGCGGCACCGATCCCGCGCGAGGCACCGGTGACGAGAGCGAGGGGATTTTCCGGCATGCCCCTACGTTAGGCGGTTGTTCCCGGCCGGCTGGAGGAGATCCCGTTGTCGCAGTCCCTCGCGTCGAGGCGAGCCCGTCACGAGCGGGCGTCCACGGCGTTGTCCCAGCTCAGCGACGCGAGCCTGGCCGCGTTACTGGACGCCGCCCGGCCACTGGGCACCGGTATCGGCGGCACGACCTGGCTGGCCGACGTCGAGGGCGTGCCGGTGTTCGTGAAGCGGGTGCCGGTCACCGAGGTGGAGCTGGCGAACCCGCGCTCGACCGCCGACCTCTTCGGCCTGCCGGTCTGGTCGCACTACGGGGTCGGCTCCCCGGGCGGCGGCGCCTGGCGTGAGCTGGCCGCGCACGTCCTGACCAGCGACGACGTGCTGGCGGGCGGCAGCGAGAACTTCCTGCTGCTGCACCACTGGCGGGTCCTCGGCGGCGGCCCGCGCCCGCAAGTGACCGCGGCCGAGCGGGAGGAGTCGATCGCGTTCTGGCACGGCCACCCGGGCGTGCGTCGGCGGCTGGAGGCGCTCGCCGCGGCGCCGGCCGACCTCGTGCTGTTCCTGGAACGGATGCCGCACGACCTCCGCGCCTGGATGCACGAGGGCGCGTGCGGGATGGCCGAGCGGGAGCTGACGGCGATCACCCGGGCAATGAGCCGCCTCGGGTTGTGGCACTTCGACGCGCACTTCGGCAACACCCTCACCGACGGCGAACGGCTCTACCTGACCGACTTCGGCCTGGCGTCCAGCCCGCGCTTCGACCTCACCGGCGCCGAGCGGCGCTTCCTCGCCGACCACGCCACCCACGACCGCAGCTACGTGCTCACCCACCTGGTCAACTGGATCGTGCGCGAACTGGGCGGCATCGCCGACGTCCGGCTGCGCAACGAGGCCATCCGCACCGGCGACCTCCCCGCGCTGCCTCCCGCGGCGGCGGACGTCGTCCAGCGGCACGCCCCGGTCGCCGCCGTGGTCAACGCGTTCTACTTCCGCCTGCACACCGAAACCCGGATGGCGCCGTACCCGCGCAACGTGATCGAGCACGTGCTGCATTGATCTTGACGAACCACCCGTAAGTGGCATGCAATTCGGGGATGTCGACGAGGACGATCGCCGAGGGTGACCGGGTGCTGGGCAAGGTCGCGCTGCGGATCATGCCCTTCCTGGCCCTGCTGTACTTCGTGAACTACCTGGACCGCGTCAACATCGGCTTCGCGGGGCCGAACGGGATGAACGCCGAACTCGGTCTGTCCGCGACCGCGTTCGGGTTCGCCTCCGGGATCTTCTTCCTCGGCTACCTGACGCTCGAGGTGCCCAGCAACCTCGCGCTGCACCGGTTCGGCGCGCGGCGGTGGCTGGCGCGGATCATGGTCACCTGGGGGATCGTCGCGACGGTGCTGGCGTTCGTGCCGAACCCGACGACGCTGGTGATCATGCGGTTCCTGCTCGGCGTCGCCGAGGCGGGCTTCTTCCCCGGCATCATCCTGTACCTGACGTACTGGTTCCCGGCGGCGCAGCGGGCCAAGGCGGTCGCGTTGTTCATGGCCGCCGTGCCGGTGTCCTCGGCGATCGGGTCGACCGTGTCCAGCCTGCTGATCGCGCACGGGCACGGGGTGTTCGGGCTGTCCGGCTGGCGGTTCATGTTCCTCGTCGAGGGCATCCCGGCGATCCTGCTCGCGTTCGTGACCTGGTTCTACCTGACCGACCGGCCGGAGCAGGCGAAGTGGCTCACCGAGGACGAGCGCCGCTGGCTGACCACCGAACTGGACAACGAGCGCAAGGCGACCGAGGCCGCGCACCACTGGCCGCTGCGCAAGGCGCTGACCCACCCGCGCATCCTCGGCCTGGCCTTCGTGTACTTCGCGATCGCGTACGGCCTGTACGCGCTCGGGTTCTTCCTGCCGACGATCATCGCCGGGTTCGGGCAGCAGTTCGGGACGAAGCTGTCGACCGTGGAAGCCGGTCTGGTCACGGCCATCCCGTACGTGATCGCCGCGGTGGTGATGGTGTTCTGGGCGCGGCACGGCGACCGCACGCGGGAGCGGAAGTGGCACGTCGCGCTGCCGATGATCGTCGGCGGGGTGGCGATCCCGATCGCCCTGTACCTGGGCAACCCCTACGCGGCGATGGTCGCGGTGACGATCTGCGCCGTGGGGGTGTGCGCGGCGCTGCCGACGTTCTGGGCGCTGCCCTCGACGTTCCTCTCCGGCGCGGCGGCCGCCGGCGGCATCGCGTTGATCAACTCGCTGGGCAACATCTCCGGTTTCGCCGCGCCGTACGTGACGGGCTGGCTGCGGGACCTGACGGGATCGCAGCGGACCGGCCTGTGGGTGGTCGGGCTGTGCATGCTCGCCGGGGCGTGCGTCGCGTTGGTGCTGGGCGCGCGGCCGAAGCCGGACCGGACTCGAACGGTCGACTCGCTCCCCTGAACGTGGAACTCGCGCGCCGGAGCGTGGAACTCGCGCGCCGGAGCGTGGAACTCGCGCGCGGGAGCGTGGGACTCGCGCCGGCATGACGGAGCCCCGGGGAAGCGCGTTCCCCGGGGCTCCGTCAACTCACCGTCAGCGGCGCTTGCGCCACACCGAAACCACCGCCGGACGGGGCAGGTTGCTGCCGCCGTCCGGCCAGTGCGACTGCGGGTTCGTCACCGTGCCGCCCTCGCCGGGGTGCTGCACCGCGACCGTGACGAAGTCGCTCGTCACGTTGGGGCCGCAGGTTTCCGCGCCGATCGGCACCGTGAGGAACTGCTTGACCTGGCCGCGGTTCGGGCCGTCGACCGGCACCGCGAACAGGCCGTCGTTCATGCCCAGCGCGTTGCCGTCGGTGGAGATCCACAGGTTGCCGTAGGGGTCGAACGCCACGTTGTCCGGGCAGGAGATCGGGCTGACCTGGTCCTTCGGGAAGCCGCCGAAGTAGGTGTCGGCCGTGGCCGGGTCACCGCAGACCAGCAGCAGCCGCCAGGAGAACGTCGTCGAGGCCGCGTCGCCGCGGTCCTCCTCCCACTCCAGCACGTGGCCGTTCTTGTTGCCGACGCGCGGGTTCGCCTCGTCCACACCGGCCTTGCCTGCCGCGCCGCGGTCGCTGTTGTTGGTCAGCGCGGCGTAGATGCGGCCGTTGACCGGGTTCGGCTCGATGTCCTCGGGGCGGTCCATCTTCGTCGCGCCGGCCTTGTCCGCGGCCTGGCGGGTGAAGACGTACACCTCCTCGGCGGTGAACCCGTCCACGAAGGACTTGTCCCCGCTGGCCAGCGGGATCCACTCGCCGCGGCCGTCGAACTCGCCGTCCGCGGGCAGCTTGCCGGTGCCGTCGATCTGGCTCGCCGGGCTGTCGCCGGTGAACTTCGCGACGTACAGCGTGCCCTCGTCGAGCAGGGCCGAGTTGTGGCGGCGGGCGTGGGCGCTGGTGCCCGGCTTGTACTTGCCCTTCGACACGAACTTGTAGATGTACTCGAAGCGCTCGTCGTCACCGGAGTAGACCGCGACCCGGCCGTCCTTGGTGATCTTGACGTTGGCGGCCTCGTGCTTGAAGCGGCCGAGCGCGGTGTGCTTGATCGGGGTGGAGTTCGGGTCGTTCGGGTCGATCTCGACGACCCAGCCGAACCGGTTGACCTCGTTGGGCTCCCGCGGCACGTCCCAGCGCTTGTCGAAGCGCTCCCACTTGCGGGTCGAGGTGCCCTTGCCGATGCCGTAGCGGGTCAGCCGGGCCTGCTCCACCGGGTCGGTGACCTTCTCCGAGTTGGCGAAGTACTGGTGGAAGTTCTCCTCGCCGGACAGGACCGTGCCCCACGGCGTGACGCCGCCGGCGCAGTTGTTCTGGGTGCCGCGCACCTTGGTGCCGGTCGGGTCGGCGGAGGTCTTCAGGTACTTCGAGCCGGCGGCCGGGCCACGCACCTCGAACGTCGTGTCCAGCGTGATGCGGCGCCCGTAGCGGCTCGGCACGACTTCCAGGCCGCCGTCGCGCTGCTTCTCCACGAGCACGACCGACAGGCCGTGGGCCGCCCAGCCGATCTTGACCTGCTCCTCGGTCGGGTTGGCCGAGTCGTACTGGCCGGCCGGGAACATCTGCGTCTCGGTCGTGTACTCGTGGTTCACGACCATCAGGAAGCGCTTGCCCTGCCGGTCCTGCGGGATCAGCCCGACGAAGTCGTTGTTGTAGCCGAACTGCTTCGCCTGCGCGGCCGCGGTCTGCTTGGCGATGTCGAACTTCGGCGCGCCGGTGACCACCGGGTCGCCCCAGCGGATCACGACGTTCTGCTCCCAGCCGTCCGGGATGACGACCGCGTCGGCCTTGTTCGGCGCGACGGGCGTGAAGTCCGTACCGGGCACGGGGCGGCCGGGGCGGTTGCCGTGGCCGGCCAGCGCGGGCGGCACGGCGGCGGAGGCGGTGGCACCGGCGTTCAGCGCGGCGAACCCGCCCGCCGCGGCGGCCATGACGGCACTGGCCTTGAAGACGCCGCGCCGGGACATGCCCTTGACGACGTCACCGAAGTACTCGTTCGACGACTCGTTGGGCGCCTCGTGAGCACACTGGTTGCCACAACGGTAGATGCACGTGGTCGCGGCTCTGCCGCTCGTGTGGGTAAGGAGGGGCAGCAGCCGCCCGGGGGTGAAGGACACCTGGTCTCCAGTCACTCAGTCAGGGGAAACGCTGGTGACGTTAAGCGACCGAGGCCAGGTGTCCTCAAACTACAGGTGAACGGTAGTCAAAGCTCTTCCCCGACGAGAGCTGCCTCACGCGGCACCCGGTGCGGATCCGCGCTGTTCGTCCGGATCGCGAGGAGCCCGCCGGCCAGCACGCACAGGATCGCGGCGATGACGAACGGGGCGTGCTCCGAGCCGAGCCACTCGGCGACGTGCCCGACGAGGGTGGCGGCCACGGCGCCGCCGAGCCAGCGGCAGAAGTTGTAGCCCGCGCTGGCCACCGGCCGGGGCGCGTCGCTGATCGACATCGCGGTGCCGGTGAACAGGGTGTTCAGCAGGCCGGAGACCAGCCCGGAGGCGATCACGCCGACCACGATCACCGGCTTGCTCGGCACCACGAGCACCACCATCAGCACCGCGTAGCCGAGCACCGACACCACGGTCGCGTGCCGCTCGGCGAGCCGGCCGGCCAGCTTCGGCGCGAGCACCACCCCGGCGACCGCGACGCACAGGCCCCAGCCGCAGAAGATCAGCCCGACCGCGACCGCGCTCCAGTCCAGCACGAACGGGGTCCAGGCCAGCACGGTGAAGAACGCGGCGGTGTAGAACGCGGAGCCGATCGAGGTGCGCAGCAGGCCGGCGTGCTTCAGCGCGCGCAGCGGGTCGAGCAGCCGGATCGGGTCCCGCTTCTCGTGCTTGTCACCGGCCAGGAAGATCGAGCACAGCACCAGGGCGGCGGCCATCAGCACGGCGGTGCCGACGAACGGGCCGCGCCAGGAGATGCTGCCGAGCAGGGCGCCGAGCAGCGGCCCGACCGCGAGGCCGACGCCGAGCGCGGCCTCGTAGAGCAGGATCGCGCCGGCCTGCCCGCCGGTGGCGGCGCCGACGATCACCGACAGCGCGGTGGCGATGAAGAACGCGTTGCCGAGACCCCACACCGCGCGCAGCGCGACCAGCTGCTCGATCGACCCGGCCGCGGCGCACAGCGCGGTCGCGACCACGATCAGCGCCAGCCCGGTCAGGACCGTCCGCTTCGGACCGAACTTCGCGCTGGCGGCGCCGGTGACCAGCATGGCGATCACCTGGACGCCGAGGTAGGACGAGAACAGCAGCGTCACCTGGGACGGCGTGGCGTGCAGCCCCTCGGCGATGGACAGCAGGATCGGGTCCACCAGCCCGATCCCCATGAACGCGATGACCGCGGCGAACGCCGTGATCCACACCTGCTTGGGCTGGCCCTTCAGCGCGTCCAGCAGGCTCCCGTGACTGTGACTGCTCATGAGAGCAGTTCCTCCTTCTTGACCGGATCGATGAGCCTCCGCAGGGCCGGCAGCGCCGCGTCGATCGCGTCGCGGTCGGCTGGATCCAGGGCGGTCAGGCGCTCGCGCAGGAACTCCTCGCGGGCCGTGATCAGCGCGGTCATGTACCGCGCGCCGGACTCGGTCGCCTCGATCAGCACCGCGCGCCGGTCGTCCGGATCGGGCCGCCTGCCGACCAGGCCGAGCCGCTCCAGCCGGCGGACCAGGTCCGTCATGGACGGCTGGCGCACGCCCTCCAGCTCGGCGAGCGCACTCATCCGCCGCGGGCCGCCGTGGACCAGCTCGCTCAGCACCGAGCCCTGGGTCAGGGTGAGCTGGTGCTGCGGGGTCAGCCGCCGGACCAGGTAGTAGAGGCGGAAGACCAGCGGGCGGAGCTCGTGCGCGAGCTCTGCTACTCCTGGATTCACTTAGCTAGCCTAAGCGTTATTGCTTAGGTTGTCTAAGTTAATCGGCTCACAGGGACGCGGACTTCACCAGCCACAGTCCGGTCAGCACGGCGCCCACCAGGGTCACCACCCCGGCCACCACGAAGGCACTGCCCAGCCCCGCCCCGGTCTGGACGACCGCTCCCAGCACCGCCACCCCGAGCACCGCCCCGATCTGCCGGGTCGTGCTGCTGATCCCGGACGCCAGCCCGCCCTCCCGCGGGCTCACCGCCTGGATCGCGGCCC
>NZ_PQHW01000210.1 GCF_003385215.1 Amycolatopsis thermalba
CCCCTCCGCCCCTGAGCGCTCAGCCCGTCGCCTCACCCGCCACTAGCCCACCCGCGCACCTCGCCCCCAATCGCCCGGGCCCTTACCACCCGGGTCCGACATTTCCGCCGCTCCCCACCGCAACTCCCCGCGGTTGTCCACAACACCCCACTTGTCCACAGGTCCGGCAACTCGGTCTGTCGGCGAAACCCCAGGTCCTGGCACCGTCGAAGGCAGTGAACGACCACCGACCTTGGGGGACCAGCCATGACCACCGCGGCCAGACCCGCCCGCCACCTCACCCTCGGCCGCAGGGGCGAGGACATCGCCGCCCGCCACCTGCAGAAGCTCGGCTTCGTCGTGCTGTCCAGGAACTGGCGCTGCCGCCAGGGCGAGCTCGACCTCATCGCCACCGACGGCCGCACCCTGGTCATCTGCGAGGTCAAGACCCGCACCAGGGAGAGTTTCGGCGATCCCGCCGAGGCTGTCACCGAGGACAAGATCGCCCGCATCCGGCGCCTGGCCGGGCAGTGGCTCAGCGTCCACCGCGTCGGCTGGTGCCGGGTCCGTTTCGACGTCATCGCGGTCTATGCCGACGGCGACGGTGAGCCCCGCGTCCGGCACATCCCGGGAGCGTTCTGATGCCGCTCGGACGCGCCTGGTCGGTGGCCCTCGTGGGCCTCGACGGCCGCCTGGTCGAGGTCGAAGCCGATCTGGGCGGCGGCCTGCCCGGCGTCAAGATGGTCGGCCTGCCCGACGCGGGTCTGCGCGAAGCCAAGGACAGGGTTCGCTCGGCCATCCGCAACTCCGGGCAGCACTGGCCCGAGGACAAGGTCACCCTCGGCCTGTTCCCGGCGAACCTGCCCAAACTCGGCTCGGGCTACGACCTCGCGATCGCGGTGGCCGTGCTCGCCTCGGCGGGCAAGGTCCCAGCCACCCGCCTGCTCGGCACGGTCCTGCTGGGGGAGCTGGCGCTCGACGGCCGGGTGCGGGAAATCCGCGGCGTCCTGCCCGGCCTGCTCGCGGCGCGCAAGGCCGGGATCAAGCGCGCGATCGTCCCGTCACACACGTTGTTCGAGGCGGCCCTGGTCGACGGCCTGGAGGTCTACGGCGCGGCCAGGCTGCGCGACGTGGTGTCCTGGCTGGAGGGCGAGAACGCACTGGCCCGGCCGGAGCCGCCCGTCGAGAGCCCACCGCCCGAGGTGCCGGATCTGGCTGACGTCCTCGGCCAACCCGAGGCCCGCTGGGCACTCGAAGTGGCGGCCGCGGGCGGGCACCACCTCCTCCTCACCGGGCCGCCCGGCGTCGGGAAGACCATGCTGGCCAAACGTCTGCCCGGGCTCCTGCCGATGCTCTCCCCGGAGGAGTCGCTCGAGGTCACTGCCGTGCATTCGATCCACGGCAAGTTGTCCGCGGAGGCCCCGTTGATCAGGGTCCCGCCGTTCGTCGCGCCGCACTATTCGGTGTCCGAAGCCGCCCTGATCGGTGGTGGTATGGGCATCGCCAAACCCGGCCTGATCAGCCGCGCCCACCGCGGGGTTTTGTTCTTGGACGAGGCCGCGGAGTTCGGGTCGCAACGGCTGGACTCCCTGCGCACCATCCTGGAGGAAGGCGAGGTTCGCATCGCCCGTGCCCGCGGTTCGGTTTGCTACCCGGCCCGCTTCCAGCTCGTCATGGCCACCAACCCGTGCCCGTGCGCACCACCCCGCGAGACCGACTGCTCGTGCTCCCCGACCGAGCGCCGCCGGTACCACAGCAGGTTGTCCGGCCCGTTGCTCGACCGCGTCGACCTGCGGGTCCGGTTGCGTCCGATGACCGCCATGGGCCGCCACGAGAGCGGTGAACCCGAGCCGACGGAGGTGGTCCGCAAACGCGTCCTGGCCGCCCGCGACCGTGCCGCCGCGCGCTGGAGCCCGCACGGCTGGAAGACCAACGCGGAAGTCCCAGGCCCCGCCCTCCACCGCGAGTTCGCCCTCCCAC
>NZ_PQHW01000211.1 GCF_003385215.1 Amycolatopsis thermalba
ACCGGCCGCGATCCGGAGCGGGGCGGGAGGTGGTTCGGGCGGTGGCCGGGGCCGGGCCGCAGCGGGTCGTGTACGTGGCGTGTGATCCGGCGGCGCTGGCCCGGGACGTGGCCACGTTCGCCGAGTCGGGGTACCGGCTGGAGCGGTTGCGGACGTTCGACGCGTTCCCGATGACCCATCACGTGGAGTGCGTGGCGCTGCTGGTGCGCTGAGGCTCCGGAAATTGTCGGTGCCCTCCGGCATGATGCGGGCATGACATCGATGCGCGGTTCGCGGGCCGGACGGGGGCCGCCGGCTCCGTTGCTGGTGCGTGCGCGAAACCGTTGACCGGCAAGGGAGACCTCGTGGCGGAGTCCACTGTGGAGACTTTCGCCGTCCTGCTGTGCGATGCCGCGCGGCGGCGGCTGGGTGAGCTGGCGGCGCGGGAGCTGGCCGGCCCGCGTTACGACGCGGGGCTGATCGACCGGGCGGCGGAGCTGGCGCTGCGCGAGTTGCTGGCGCGGCTGTGGCGGACCGGGTGGCAGCCGCGGGACGTGCACCAGATCGCGCTGCGGCGGCTGGACCGGCGTGGGGTGGCGCTGACTTCGGATGTGCTCGCCGGGTGCGACGGCGCCGAGCGGCCGTTGTTGGCGCGGTGGTCGGAGCGGCACGGCGTCGAGCGGGTGACGGCGCTGCTCGTGGTGCTGGCGGTCCTGGAGGTGCTGTTGCCGCTGCCGCGGTTGCCGGACGTGCCGGTTCCGGAGGAGCGGGCGGCCGGGGTGGACGAGAAGATGCTGGCGCGGATCCGGGCGCTGCTGGCGAAGGCGGAGTCGACGTCGTTCCCGGAGGAGGCGGAGGCGCTGTCGGCGAAGGCGCAGCAGTTGATGAGCCGGTACTCGTTCGAGCGTGCGCTGGTGGAGGGGGTCGCGGCGCGGTCCGGTTCGGCGCGGCGGTTCTGGCTGGAGCAGCCGTACCTGGGCCCGAAGTCGTCGCTGGTCACCGCGGTCGCGACGGCGAACCGGTGCCGGGCGGCGTTCTACGCGAAGCTGGGTTTCGTGGCGCTGGTGGGTCACGAGGTGGACCTGGACCTGGTGGAGTTGCTGTCGACGTCGCTGCTGGTGCAGGCCAACGAGGCGATGCTGGCCGCCGGCCGCGGAGCGAGAACCCGCTCGTTCCGGCACGCGTTCCTGCTCGCGTACGCCACCCGAATCGGCGAGCGCCTGACGGAAGCGGACCGAGCAGCGAGCTCCCAGTTCGCCGATCCGCGGTTGCTGCCGATCCTGACCAGCCGTCGGCAGGAGGTGGACACGCTGTTCGCGGAACTGTTCCCCCACACAATGCGCCACAGGACAACCATCAGCAACGGCGAGGGCTGGACAGCCGGCCGAGAAGCAGCCAACCACGCCCGGCTGACGGTGGAACGTACCGAACTGGGGGCCGGCTAGGAGAACTTTTCTGGTGCGGTCGGGACGACTTCCCGAGGCCGGCCACGCTCGCCGACGACCGAGGCGCTCCCGACCACCCGGCGATGGGGCTTCTAAGGCACGCCCGTCCAGCCGCCGCACTGCGTTCGAGCGTGCTTCGCGCTGCCCTGCCGCACCTCTCGCAGCCGTGCTTCGCGCTTCGCCCCGTGCGCTGCCGCTTCGGGCTCCGCCCGCCTCCGCTTCGCGCGCCGCGCTTCGCCCCACGCCGCGCGGCCGTGCCCTCTCGCGGTCTTGCTTTGCGCCCTGCCGCGCCGCCGCCGCTTCGCGCGCCACCGCTGCCGCTCCGTTGCGCGTCGCTCCGCTCCCTGCCGCGCTTCGCGCGCTGCCGCTCCGCTCCCTGCCGCGCTTCGCGCGCTGCCGCTCCGCTCCCTGCCGCGCTTCGCGCGCTGCCGCTCCGCTCCCTGCCGCGCTTCGCGCGCTG
>NZ_PQHW01000212.1 GCF_003385215.1 Amycolatopsis thermalba
CGCTCGCGCCGCTGATCGACCCGAACGTGCACTCCTGCGGCACCGTCTACCCGCACGGCGCGAAGGAACTCGCGCACCCGGAGCCGAACGTGTACCTGGCCGGGATGAAGAGCTACGGCCGCGCCCCCACGTTCCTCGCCATGACCGGCTACGAGCAGGTCCGCTCCATCGCCGCCGCACTGGCCGGGGACCACGAGGCCGCCGGACGGGTGGAGCTGGTCCTGGCCGAGACCGGCGTCTGCGGCGGGGCCGGCTTGTTCGACGAGCCCGCTGCCGACGCCTCTTCGGGCGGATGCTGCGGTGGTTCGGCCGACCCGGAGCTGATCTCGCTGTCCGCCCCCTCGACGGACCGGTGACGGTCAGTGCCTCCGCGCAGTCCGGTTTCCTGTCGAGGGCCGCGCTGCGCCGGGTCATGGTGACGTTGTGCGTCACCGAGATCACCAGCTGGGGCGTGCTCTACTACGCCTTCCCCGTGCTGGCCACCGACATCGCGAAGGCGACTGGGTGGTCACCGACGTGGATCACGGCCGGTTTCTCCGCGGGGCAGCTGGTCGCGGCCCTTGCCGGCATTCCGGTGGGGCGGTGGCTGGACCGGTACGGGCCGCGGTGGCTGATGACCGGTGGCTCGATCCTCGCGGTGCCCGCGGTGGTGGCGATCGCAACTGCGCAGAACCTCGCCTGGTTCATCGCGGCGTGGCTGCTCGCCGGGGCCGCGATGGGCGCGACGCTGTACCCGCCGGCATTCGCCGCGCTGACCCGCTGGTACGGGCCGCGCCGGGTAGGCGCGCTGACCGTGCTCACCCTGGCGGCCGGCCTCGCGTCGACGGTGTTCGCCCCGCTGACCGCCGCGCTGGCCTCCCACCTGGACTGGCGGCAGACCTACCTCGTCCTCGCCGCCATCCTGGCGGTGATCACCATTCCGGGCCACGCGTGGGGGTTGCGGGGGCACTGGCCCGATCCCGAGCCGCACGAGGGCCCCGCGCACGCCGATCCCGGACGTATCGCGCGGAGCCGTGCGTTCGTGGCGCTGGTGGTGGCCTTGAGCTTGTCGGCGTTCGCCGCGTTCGCGGTGGTGATCAACCTGGTGCCGTTGCTCACCGAACGTGGGCTGAGTCCCGGTGCCGCCGCGGTCGCGCTCGGTCTCGGCGGGGCCGGGCAGGTGCTGGGCCGCCTCGGCTACACCACCTTCACCCGGCACACCAGCGTCCGGGTCCGCACCGCGATCATTCTCACCGCGGTGGCGGCCACGACCGGTGTGCTGGGTCTGCTGACCACCGCGCCCGCACTCGTTATCGCCGCGGTGGTCGCGAGCATGGCTCGTGGTGTGTTCACCCTCTTGCAGGCCACGGCCATCACCGACCGGTGGGGAGCGGTCCACTATGGACGACTCACCGGGTTGTTGTCCGCGCCGCTGACGATCACCATGTCGCTCGCGCCGTGGGCGGGCGCCGCAATCGCCGACGGGCTTGGCGGCTACTCGCACACCTTCCTCGTGCTGGCCCTGGTCGCCGTCGCGGCAGTGGTGGCCTCCCTGGTCAGCGTCCCCCGGTAGCCGATCTTCTGAACTCGTCGTATTGAAAGGGTTTCTTTGTCATGCCTGATGCCATTGTGATCGGCGGCGGTCAAGCCGGTCTCGCCGCCGTCCACGCCCTCAAGGTCCGCGGGCTGGAGCCGGTCCTGCTGGAGGCCGGCGACGAGCCGGTCGGATCGTGGCCGCACTACTACGACAGCCTCC
>NZ_PQHW01000213.1 GCF_003385215.1 Amycolatopsis thermalba
ACTACCAAGGAGGCGACGATGACCGGCGCATGGGTGGTCCAGGCGGACGAGGCGGAAACCGTTGCGCGGCCCGCGTTGCAGCTGCGCGGTCGCCTCGGCGGCGAGGTCGGCCAGCGCGTTCATCAGCGCCAGCACGGCCCCCGCGGGCCTCAGTCGGCGCCGGCGACCTCGTGTCCGGCCGCGCGCAGCGCCGCCACCGCGCGCGTCAGTTCGGCGTCCTTGACCAGCACGTGGTCGGTGTCGAAGGTCGACAGCGTGAACAGCGCGACCCCGGCCGAGGCCAGTTCGCTCGCCAGGGCGGCGATGATCCCGGTCAGGGTGAACGCCAGCGGGCCCCGCACGGTCAGCAGCCGCCACCCGGACTCGACCCGGGCGCCCTCCGGCACCAGGCCGGCCGGGCAGATCACCGACGTCTCCGCGGGCGTGCGGGTGATCGAGACCAACCCGTCCGGCGCGTCCAGGCCGGGCACCGGAGCGCCCGGCTCCAGCCGCGCCACCGCGTACTCGCCCGGCTGGACGTCGATCGCGAGCCGTTTCACCCTTCCAGGACCTTCGGGCTGGAGGCGACCTCGGTGCCGTCGGGCAGCGTCGAGATCGTGAAGTCGGCGAAGACGTTCGGCGCGGCCTTCTGCAGCTGCCGCAGGCACTCCACGGCCAGGCCGCGGATCTCCACGTCGGCGTTCTCGGTGGCGCGCATGGCGATGAAGTGCCGCCAGGCGCGGTAGTTGCCGGTCACCACGATGCGGGTCTCGGTGGCGTTGGGCAGCACCGACCGCGCGGCCTGGCGCGCCTGCTTGCGGCGCAGCGTGGCGCTCGGCGCGTCGGCGAACTTGTGCTCCAGCCCGGCCAGCAGCTCGTTGTAGGCGTCGGCACTCGCCTGCGCGGCCTTGAGGAACTTCTCGTGCAGCTCCGGGTCGTTCGCGATGACGTCCGGCTCGACGAACGCCGCGTCGCGCTCGGGCACGTACCGCTGCGACAGCTGCGAGTAGGAGAAGTGGCGGTGCCGGATCAGCTCGTGCGTCAGCGAGCGCGACACCCCGCTGATGTAGAAGCTCACCGAACCGTGCTCCAGCACCGACAGGTGACCGACCTCGATGATGTGGTCGATGTAGCCGGCGTTGGTGGCCGTCTTCGGGTTCGGCTTCTTCCACGACTGGTAGCAGGCGCGGCCCGCGAACTCGGCGAGCGCCTCACCGCCCTCCGCGTCGGTCGACCACGGCACGTCCTCCGGCGGGAAGAACTCCGTCTTCGCGATCAGCTGAACCTTCGGCGACACGGTCTCGGCCACGGTCGCACTCCTTCCCCTCAACGACTCCCCGGCAGCGTAACCGCCGGGTCCGACAACTTCCCCGCGACACCACGTGGTGTCATCACCGCCTTGACTGACACCACTAGTGACGTCATAGTGGTGTCATGGACTTGACCCCGTACATCACCAGCCTCCGCGAGGACCTCACCGCGACGGCCTCGGCCGGGGACGAGCAGATCCGCCGGGCGGCGGCGCTGCTGTCCGGCGCGCTGGAACCCGCGGCCCGGCTGGCGCTGATGAACGCGCTGGCCGACCTCGCCGCCGAGGCGACCGCGCAGCTGCCGGACCACGTCGTCGAGGTGCGGCTGGACGGCCGGGACGTGCGGGTGGTGGTCACCGGCACCGCCGGCGAGCGGGAACGCCCCGAGCGGCCCGGACCCCCGCCC
>NZ_PQHW01000214.1 GCF_003385215.1 Amycolatopsis thermalba
GTCCAGCCACTCGTCCCGGGTGCAGGTCCGCTCCCGGTCGAACCGCCAGTGCTCCGGTTCGGCGAACGCGCCCGTCTCGCGGATGCTCGCGGCGACCCGTTCGAAACCGGCCCGGTGCATCTCCACCGCGTTGCCCGCCGGCTGCCCGGCGAACGGCGAATCGGGTACCACGCGGCGGAAGACCTCGGCGAAGACCTCCGCCACCGCGGGCGGCGATTCGAAGACGTGCGCGAACACCGCCAGCAGCCCGCCGGGGCGCAGCACCTCCCCCGCCTTGGCCGCGCCGGCGTCCGGGTCCACCCAGTGCCACGCCTGGCCGGCCACGACCGCGTCGAACACGCGGCCCGCCGGGTCCCACGCCTCGAACGTGGCCACCTCGACCTCGACGCCGGTGCGCCGCGCGAACTCCGCCATCCGCGCGTCCGGGTCGACGCCGAGCACGCGGCACCCGGCTGCCTGGAACTGCCGGGCCTCGATGCCGGTGCCGCACCCCACGTCGAGCACCGCGGGGCCCGGGCTGGCGGCGACGACGCGGTCGATCAACGCGGCGGGATACGACGGCCGGGCGCGGTCGTAGCGTCCGGCATCGGCACCGAAGGACTCCGCCATCTCGCGGGCTGCATGTGAAGTGGGCATGCGCCCACCGTAGTGGGCAGATGCCCACTACGGCAACGGGGACAATGGTCGTCATGCCAACCGGGGTGCACATCCGTGACGCGCGCCAGCAGCTGTTCGACGCCGCCGAACGCGTCCTGCTCCGCGACGGGGCGAGCGCGCTCACCAGCCGTGCGGTCACCGCCGAGGCGGGTGTGGCCAAGGGCGTGCTGCACCGGCACTTCGCCGACTTCGACGCCTTCCTCGCCGAACTCGTGCAGGACCGCCTCAACCGGATGACGGACCAGAGCGCGGCGCTGCGCGCGTCGGCGGGCACCGGCACCGTGACGGACACCCTGACCACGGCCCTGACCGAGCTGTTCGACCCGGTGGCGGTCGCGATCGTCGGCCTGGTGATCTTCCGCGACGAGCTGCGCGCCCGGCTCGGGCGTGGCCAGGGCATCCCGGTCCTCGCCGAAGCCGCCGCCATGTTCGCCGGCTACCTCGCCGAGGAGCGCGCGCTGGGCCGCATCGCCGCCGACGCCGACGTGGACTCGCTCGCGCTGTCGCTGATCGGCTCCGGGCACCTGCTCTTCGCCGACCGCGCGAACCGCCCGGACCCCGTGGCGCTCGGCCAGGTCGTGGAGACCGTCCTCGCCGACGCCGTGCAACGACGCCTGCTCTGACTCACCGGCTCAGCCGCCGCACCGCGATCCCCGCGCCGAGGATCAGCACCAGCACGGTGAACGACCACCCGCGTTTCTCCTCGGTCCGCTCCCGGGTGGACACCCGCTCCGCCGGTTTCTTCGTGGTCACCGGACGCCGGGGTTTCGTGGTGGACGGCGGTGGCGGGGTGACCTTCGGCGGGGGCTTCGGTGTCGTCACCGGCCGGGGCGGCGGGCTCGGCCCCGGCGGTGGCGGAGGCACGGGTGGTGACG
>NZ_PQHW01000215.1 GCF_003385215.1 Amycolatopsis thermalba
CCCCAGTCCACACGCGACAGGCCACCCAGGCCACCCGGGCCACCGAGCAGAAGCAGGCCGCCCACCCCCTGCCGGGACCTCGGGATTCGCCCTCCAAGACAACGCGACGAAGCCCCCGTTACCTTTTTCGTGGTTCCTGATCAAGGAGCTGTGGTCGCCAGGTTCGGTATGACTGATGCCCCCAGTCGAGGTCATGATCCGGGGGGTGGTGTCGCCGGGCCTGGTGGCATCGGGGGACCGCTGAATAGGGACACGGCCACCCTTGGGGTAGGTCTCGTCGCAGGCGTGGGTGCCGGCCATCGATGCCCTGACCGGCGACCACCCGCGACGGATGAAAGACACTGTGCATGACCAGCAGTTATGGCGTGTTCCTCGGCCTGGATGTCGGCAAGGGCGACCATCACGCCGTCGCTCTGGACGCGACCGGGAAACGGCTGCACGATGGGCCGCTGCCCAACACCGAACCCAAGCTGCGGGCGTTGTTCGACAAGCTCGCCGTTCACGGGCCGCTGCTGGTCGTCGTCGATCAACCAGCCACGATCGGGGCACTGCCGGTCGCGGTCGCCCGCGCCTGCGGGCATCAGGTGGCCTACCTGCCCGGTCTGGCGATGCGGCGTATTGCCGATCTCTACCCGGGCAATGCCAAGACCGACGCCCGGGACGCGTTCATCATCGCCGACGCCGCCCGCAGCCTGCCCCACACGCTGCGCCCGGTCGACACCGGTGACGAGGCCCTGGCCGAGCTGGAGGTCCTGGTCGGGTTCGACGACGATCTGGCCGGTGAGGCCACCCGGCTGGGCAACCGGATCCGCGGCCTGCTCACCGGCATCCATCCCACGCTGGAACGTGTCCTGGGTCCCCGCATCACGCACCCAGCGGTGCTGGAGATCCTGTCCCGCTGCGGCGGCCCGACAGGCATCCGCAAAGCCGGACGCCGCAAGGTCACCGCCATCGCAGCGACTCACGCGCCCCGCCTGGGCGAGAAACTCGTCGCCGACATCTGGACCGCGTTGGGCGAGCAGACCGTCACCGTCCCGGGAACGGCCGCAGCCGACACCGTCCTGCCCCGACTCGCCGACAGCCTGAAAACCGTGCTTCAGCAACGCAACCAGGTCGCCACCGAGGTGGAGGACATACTTGATGCTCACCCTCTTGCCGGGGTCCTGACCTCGATGCCCGGCATCGGGGTCAGGACCGCCGCCCGCATCCTGCTCGAGGTCGGCGACGCCTCCGCCTTCAAGTCCTCGGCGCATCTGGCCGCCTACGCCGGCATCGCCCCCGTCACCCGCAGCTCCGGCACCAGCATCAAAGGCGAACACCCCACCCGCAACGGCAACCGCAAACTCAAACGCGCCTTCTTCCTCGCCGCCTTCGCCGCCCTGCACGACCCCACCAGCAGGGCCTACTACCAGCGCAAACGCGACGAAGGCAAGAAACACAACGCCGCCCTCATCTGCCTCGCCCGACGCCGCTGCGACGTCCTCTACGCCATGCTCCGCAACGGCACCCACTACCGCCACCCC
>NZ_PQHW01000216.1 GCF_003385215.1 Amycolatopsis thermalba
GGGTCTATCCCGTGATCGGTGTTTCTGGCGGTTCGGTTAGTAGGTTTCGGCGGCCGGCCAGCGGTCACCGAAGGTGATGGCGAAGGCGTTGAGTACGGGTTTCCAGCGCATCGTCCATCGGGCGCGGCCTGTGCCGGTGGGGTCCAGGCTGCGGGTCACAAGGTACAGGCACTTCAGGGCGGCCTGCTCGGTTGGGAAGTGGCCGCGGGCTCGCACCGCCCGCCGGTAGCGGGCATTGAGCGATTCGATCGCGTTGGTCGAGCAGATCATTTTTCGGATCTCGACGTCGTAATCGAGGAACGGCACGAACTCGGTCCAGGCGTTGCGCCACAGTCGGACCAGCGCCGGATACTGCGCAGACCATTTGTCGTCCAGTTCCTGCAACGCCACTTCCGCCGCTGTCGCGTTGGGGGCCTCGTACATGGCTTTGAGGTCCCGTTTGAGCGCGTCGGTGTATTTCCGGGAGGTGAGCCGGAACGAATTGCGGATGAGGTGGATGATGCAGGTTTGCACGATCGCGGCCGGCCAGACTTGTTCCACCACCTCGGGCAAGCCTTTCAAACCGTCGCAGACGAGGAAGAACACGTCCTTCACGCCGCGGTTTTTCAGATCGACCAGGACGCTCATCCAGAACTTGGCGCCCTCGCCGCCGCTGCCCGGCCACAGGCCGAGCACGTCCTTACGGCCGTCCACGGTGACACCGATGGCGGCGTAGAAAGGCCGGTTGGCCACCTGGCTGTCGCGGACCTTGACCACGATCGCGTCGATGAACACCGCGGCGTAGACGACGTCGAGCGGACGGCTGGCCCAGTCCTGCATCTCCGCCACGACCTTGTCGGTGATGCGGGAGATCGTTTCCTTGCTCACCGAGGCGCCGTAGATCTCGGCGAAATGCGCCGAGATTTCACCGGTGGTCATCCCCTTCGCATACAGGGACAGCACGATCTCGTCCACATCGGTGAGCCGACGTTGCCGCTTCTTCACAATCTGCGGCTCGAACGTGGATTCCCGATCCCGCGGAACCTCGATCTCCACCTCGCCGGCCGCGTCCGAGAGCACCGTCTTCTTCCGGGTCCCGTTACGCACATTCGCCGAATCACGCCCCGGCTCGGCACGATGCTTCTCATGTCCGAGGTGCTCGGTCATCTCCTCATTCAGCGCGGTTTCCAACACGTTCTTGGTGAACAGCTTCAACAGCCCGTTCGGGCCGGTCAGCTCCAGCCCCCGCTGCCGGGCCTCGGCCACCATCGCCACCGCAGCGGCCTGCTCCGGCGACAACCGCTTCTCACTCTTACGTGGAGTCACAGCCCCAGATGTCATCACTCACAGTGCCCATCCCGCCGGACCTCAGCCCGGCGTGTCGGGCCAGAAACACCGATCTTGAAACAGTCCC
>NZ_PQHW01000217.1 GCF_003385215.1 Amycolatopsis thermalba
GCGGTCGTGGGTGCGGAAGTTCGGGTCCGCGATGTACGGCTCGTCGGCCACCGGACGGTCGCGCTGGGGCGTCGCGTCGTCGGGAGCCCGGTCCGGTTGGGGTGCGCTGTCCTGGTGGGGCGGGCGCTGATCGGTGGGGGGCGCCTCGTCGCGAGGCGGGGCCGGGGCGTCCTCGGCCGGGTCGAAGGGGTTGCGCTCGGTGGTGGGTGTTTCGTCGCGGCGTGGGGTGGCGGTGTCTTCCGCGGGGTCGAACGGGCTGCGTTCGGAGGTGGGCGCCTCGTCGCGAGGCGGGGCCGGGGCGTCCTCGGCCGGGTCGAAGGGGTTGCGCTCGGTGGTGGGTGTTTCGTCGCGGCGTGGGGTGGCGGTGTCTTCCGCCGGGTCGAACGGGCTGCGTTCCGAGGTGGGTGTCTCCTCGCGCGCTGGGGTGGCGGTGTCCTGCGCCGGGTCGAACGGGGTCCGTTCCGAGGTGGGTGTCTCCTCGCGGGCAGGGGTGGCCGCCGTGTCTTGCGCGGGGTCGAACGGGCTGCGCTCGGTGGCGGGTGCCTCCTCGCGGCGCGGGTCCGTGTCGAGAGGGCCGCGGTCGGTCGCGGGCGTCTGCTGTGCTTCGGGGGTCCGCTCGGCGGGCAGCGCCGTGTCGCCCGGTGTGGGCTGGGGTGCCGGCGTCTCGGCGGGCGGACCCGCCTGGTGGACCGGCGCCGGCTGCTCCGGCGGGCGCGCCAGCATCCAGCGCGGATCGACGGGCGCGCCGGGACGGCCACCCTGCGGCGGCTGCTGCTGCGGCGGCGGGCCGTACCCACCCTGCGGCGAGCGTGGCGTCGGAGGCCCGTACGCCGGCGGCTGCCCACCTCGCGGCGGTTGCTGCTGCTGCGGCGGACCATAGCCACCCTGGGGCGGTCGCGGCGGACCACCGTTCGGCGGCGCACCCATCGGGCCCCGCGGGCCCTCGGGTGGCGTGTTGCCGTAACCGCCCACCGGCGGACGACCGCCCTGCGGCGGCTGCCCTTGGAACGGCCCACCCTGGACCGGACCGCCTTGCGGCGGACGGTTCGCCCCGCCCTGGACGGGGCCGCCCTGGGGTGGCTGCGCCGGGCCGCCCTGGAACGGGGTGCCCTGCCCGGGTCCGCCCTGGGGTGGCCGGTTCGGGCCGCCTTGGAAGGGAGCGCTCTGCACCGGGCCGCCTTGTGTAGGGCCGCCTTGGAAGGGTGCGCCTTGGGGTGGCCGGGCCGGGCCGCCCTGCGTGGGGCTGCCTTGGGGTGGCTGCGCCGGGCCGCCCTGGAACGGGGTGCCCTGCCCGGGGCCGCCCTGGGGCGGACGGTTTGGCCCGCCTTGGACAGGGCCGCCGCCTTGGAACGGGGCGCCCTGGGCGGCCC
>NZ_PQHW01000218.1 GCF_003385215.1 Amycolatopsis thermalba
GTACCGCGGCGGCGGTGGAGCTCGGCGAGGGTGGTGAGTGGCAGCGCGCCGTGGGGCGGGTTCTGGGGCTGGGAGCGGTCGGTGGGTGCTGGCCCGCCGTGGCGCGGGCGCTGGCGCTCGGCGGGGCGAGTGGGTCGCAGCGTGCCGCGGTCACGGTGGGGCGTGGCGAGCGTGGTCGGTGGCAGCCCGCCGTGGCGATGGCGGTGGGCCTGGATGCGGGGGCGCGGCAGAGCACCGCCGCGGCGGTGGAGCTCGGTGAGGGTGGTGAGTGGCAGCGCGCCGTGGGGCGGGCGCTGGCGCTCGGCGCGGCGGGTGGGTCGCAGTGTGCCGCGCTCGCGACAGGGCTCGGCGCCCGGCGTGGGCCGCGGGGTGCAGTCGCGGGGGAGGGCGGCCGTCGTCATGATCCGTCCGCCTCCGCGCGTGGCAGCAGCACCCGCACCACCAGGCCGTGCGGGTCCGCCGCGCGCAGCTCGATCCGTCCGCCCCGGCCGGCGGTCAGGCGCTCGGCGATCGCCAGGCCCAGTCCGGTTCCCGGGAGGCCCCGGTGCCGGTCGGCGCGCCAGAACCTCGCCTGCGCCTGCGCCAGCTCCTCCGCGGACAGCCCGGGCCCGGCATCCGCCACCGACACCACCGCCCACGCACCCTCCACGCCGCACGAGACCGAGACCTCCGCGCCCGGCGCGTACTTCAGCGCGTTGTCCAGCAGCACGTCCAGCACCTGCGCCAGCTCCGCCTCCGTCGCCGCCGCACGCGGCGGCTCCCCGGTGGCCCTCTGTGCCTCTGCCGCGTGCAGTGGCTCCCTGGTGAGGTGCGGCGTCATCCCGGCGGGTTGCCTCTGTGCCTCTGCCGTACGCGGCGGCTCCCCGGTGAAGCGCAGCCTCACCCCGGCGCGCTCGGCGGCCGGTTGCCACAGGTGCACCTGCGCCTCCGCCACGGCCGCCGCGTCGCAGGAAGCGCTGTCGCCGGACACGGCCAGCTCGCCGGCCCGGTGCTCGGCCGCCGCCAGGGTCAGCAGGTCGTCCAGCAGAGCCTCCAGACGGTCCAGCTCCCCGACCGCGCCCTCGTAGGTGCGCGCGGCCGACGCGGGCAACGACGGCCCGAGCGCGTCGACCCGCAACCGCAGCGCCGTCATCGGGTTGCGCATCTGGTGCGAGGTGTCGGCGACCAGCCGCCGCTGCTGGTCCAGCGCCGCCGTGACCGCGTCCGACATCCGGTTGAACCCCGCCGTCAGCTGCCGCAGCTCGGGCGGTCCGGCCAGGTCCGCGTGCACCGGCCGCAACCCCGCGGTCAGATCCCCCACCGCCCGGTCCAGCCGCCGCATCGGGCCCAGCACCCACCGCGTCGCAC
>NZ_PQHW01000219.1 GCF_003385215.1 Amycolatopsis thermalba
TGAGCTTGGCCCTGTGGCCCGGACACCTGACCTGAGGTGACCGTCGGTTACCGGGGAGGATGTTGCGGTGCCTGCACCACACCCGCCTGAGTTCCGTCAGCGCGCCGTCGAGTTGGCCCGTCTGGGCGACAAACCGGTCGCTGCGCTGGCGAAGGACCTGGGCATCAGCGAGTCGTGTCTGCGGAACTGGATGGCCCAGGCGGACGCCGATGAGAACGGTAGTTCGGCGCGGCTGACCAGTGCGGAGAAGAAGGAACTGGCCGAGCTGCGGAAGAAGAACCGGCAGCTCGAGTTGGAGAACGAGATCCTTAAACGGGCAGCGGCCTATTTCGCCCGGGAAAACATCCTCCCAAAGTAATCTACCCGCTGGTCCGCGAGTTAGCCGACGACGGTATTGATGTCGCGGTGGCCTGCCGGGTGTTGAAGGTTTCCCGTTCCGGCTATTACGAGTGGCACACGCGGCCGCCCGCCGCTCGTGACGAGGAGAACGAATTGTTACTCAAGCACATCCGGTCCATTCACGCCGAGTCGCGCGGCACCTATGGTTGGCCGCGGGTGCACGCCGAGCTCACGCTCGGGCTGGGCCTGCCGGTCAACCACAAACGGGTCGCACGACTCATGCGACAGGCCGGCATCCAGGGCCTCTACCGGCGCCGCCGACGAGGCTGCACCGTGCGCGACCCCGCCGCAGAACCGGCCTCTGACCTGGTCAACCGCAACTTCACGGTGGACCAGCCAAACCGCCTGTGGATCACCGACATCACCGAGCACCCCACCGAGGACGGAAAGGTGTACTGCGCGGCAGTGATGGACGCCTATTCCCGGCTCATCATCGGCTGGTCGATCGCCGACCACATGCGCTCCGAACTGGTCACCGACGCACTCGGCATGGCCATTCTCCGCCGAAACCCCGAAACCGGAACCACAATCCTACATTCCGACCACGGCGCGCAATACACATCCTGGGCGTTTGGTCAGCGACTCCGATCAGCTGGCCTGCTCGCCTCGATGGGCACCGTCGGCGACTGCTACGACAATTCCATGATGGAATCCTTCTGGGGCACCCTGCAACTCGAACTCCTCGACTCCAAACAGTGGAAAACCAGCGAGGAACTTGCCAATGCCATCTTCGAATGGATAGAATGCTGGTATAATCCGAAACGGAGACATTCCAAAATCGGAATGCACAGCCCCGTCACGTTTGAAGCCCTGCACACGGAGTCAGACCAAGATCACTGACCCCACACCCGAAGTGTCCGGCGAACGGGGGCAAGCTCA
>NZ_PQHW01000022.1 GCF_003385215.1 Amycolatopsis thermalba
CTCACGGCCTCAACCCCTCACCAGCCCCCGGACCACCGCTCATGCGCGCCGCCAACGGCCCCAACCCGCACCGGCAGCCCAACCACCACTCACGGCCTCAACCCCTGACCAGCCCCCGGACCACCGCTCACGCGCGCCGCGCTGCCAGCACCGCGTCGTACAGCTCCTTCTTCGACACCCCCGCCGCCTCGGCGACCTCCGCCGCCGCCGACTTCAGCCGCTCGCCGGCCGCCACGCGGGCCGAGACCTCGGCCACCAGGTCCGTCACCGACACCGCCCGCGGCCGGGCGCCCTCCAGCACCACGGTGATCTCGCCGCGCACACCCTCGGCCGCCCACGCGGCCAGCTCCGGCAGCGTCCCGCGCCGGACCTCCTCGTACGTCTTCGTCAGCTCCCGGCACACCGCCGCCCGCCGCTCGTCGCCCAGGGCCGCGGCGGCCTCCGCCAGCGTCGCGGCCAGCCGGTGCGGCGACTCGAAGAACACGACCGTCCGCGGCTCGTGCGCCAGCTCCCGGAACCAGCGCCCCTTCTCACCCGGCTTGCGCGGCGCGAACCCCTCGAAGCAGAACCGGTCGCTGGGCAGCCCGGACAGCGCCAGCGCGGTCGTCACCGCCGACGGGCCGGGCAGACAGGTGACCGGCAGATCCTCCGCCACACACGCCGCTACCAACCGATATCCCGGGTCGGACACGCTGGGCATGCCGGCGTCGGTGACCAGCACGACCGTCTCCCCCGCCCGCAGCGCCTCCAGCAGCTTCGGCAGGCGGGACGTTTCGACGTCCTCGTAGAAGCTGACCACCCGCCCGCGCGGGGTCACGTCCAGCGCGGTGGCCAGCGACCGCAGCCGCCGGGTGTCTTCGGCGGCGATCACGTCCGCCTCGGCCAGTGCGGTGACCAGTCGCGGCGAAGCGTCGCGGGAGTCACCGAGGGGGGTCGCGGCGAGGACGAGCGGCATGGCCTTCACCCTATTAGCCGCGCGGGAACTCCGAGTTCACCCGTGGGTCCCTAGGATCACCCCCGTGACCGCTCTGCTGACCCGACCGGACCAGGTGGACCACCTCCGCCCGCCGACGGACCGTGCCGCCACCCTGCTCGGACGGCCGATGCCCGGCGACCGGCTGCGCGGCTGGGTGGTCACGATCGTCCTGACGCTGGTCGCGGCGGTCACCCGCTTCCAGAACCTCGGCGTCCCCACCGACAAGGGCACCCCGGTCTTCGACGAGAAGCACTACGTGCCGCAGGCGTGGCAGATGCTGCGCAACGGCTGGTTCGAGGACAACGCCGGCTACGAACTGGTGGTGCACCCGCCGCTGGCGAAGCAGCTCATCGCGCTCGGCGAGTGGATGTTCGGCTACAACGGCTGGGGCTGGCGGTTCAGCGCCGCGCTGGCCGGCACGATCATCGTGCTGCTGACGATCCGCATCGCGCGGCGGCTGACCCGCTCGACGCTGCTCGGCGGGATCGCCGGGATCCTGGTCATCTGCGACGGCGTGCTGTTCCTGCAGGCCCGGATGGGCATGCTGGACATCTTCATCGCCCTGTTCGCGCTGTCCGCGTTCGCCTGCCTGCTGTGCGACCGCGACCAGGTGCGACGGCGGCTGGCGGTGGCGGTCGCCGAAGGCTGGGCGGACGAGTCGCCGTGGGGTCCGCGGCTGGGTTTCCGCTGGTGGCGGTTCGCGGCCGGGGTGTGCCTGGGCCTGACGTTCGCGGTGAAGTGGTCTGGCCTGTACTACATGGCGTTCTTCGGGCTGTTGTGCGTCGGGTTCGACGTGGCCGCGCGCCGGGCGGCGGGCGTGCCGCGGCCGTGGGCGGGGACGCTGCGCCGGGACGTGCTGCCCGCGCTGTGGGCGATCGTCGCCGTCCCCGCGCTGCTGTACCTGGCGAGCTGGTGGGCGTGGTTCGCGAGCGAGTCCGGCACCGACCGGCACTACGTCGAGATGCAGGGCATCGACCCCGGGTTCTGGAGCTGGGTGCCGCCGGCGCTGCGGTCGCTGGGCGACTACTCGATGAACGTGCTGCACTTCCACGAAAGCCTGGTCACGCCGAAGAACGACCCGCACCCGTGGGAGTCGAAGCCGTGGACGTGGCCGATGGGGCTGCGTCCGATGCTCTACTACTACGAGTCGGGCAACGGCACGTGCGGCGCGTCGGACTGCATCCGGGCGACGATGCTGATCGGCACGCCCGCGATGTGGTGGCTGGCGTTCCCGATGCTCGCCTGGGGCCTGTGGCGGTGGCTGTTCCGGTTCGACTGGCGCTACGCCGCGGTGCTGGTCGGGTACCTCGCCGGGTTCCTGCCGTGGTTCACCAACATCGACCGGCAGATGTACTTCTTCTACGCCACGCCGATGGCGCCGTTCCTGGTGCTCGGGCTGACGCTCGCGCTGGGCCAGATCCTGGGCAGCGCGCGGCGTGGGTTCGAACGCCGCGGGACGGGGCTGCTGGTGGTGGCCCTGTACGCCGGCCTGGTGGTGGCGAACTTCGCGTGGCTGTGGCCGATCCTGAACGGCGACCCGATCAGCAACGCCCGCTGGCAGGCGGAACTCTGGCTACCGTCCTGGCGATGACCGGGCACGTGGACCGCGCGCGGGAGTCGTCCGACCGGGCCGCGGAGGACTACGCCGAGTTCGCAGGCCCCCGTTTCGCGGCGACCGCGGTGGGCTGGGCGCGTTCGCCGAGCTGGTGACCGGCCGGGTCGCCGATGTCGGCTGCGGCCGAGGTTGTCGCGGTGGCGCGTGCCCGGGTGGTACCGCGGCGGCGCGGACCACGGGAGCACCGCCCAGGTACCGCCCCAGACGCGGCACGATCCGCGCCACGGCCCCCTCAACGACTCGCCTAGACCACGACCCCAACCCGCTCTGGCCGGCGCGGCGCGTCAGCGACGGGGCGGCATCGCCCGGGTGGTGCCGCCCTGGCGGGGCACTATGCGCGTCACCGGGCCGTCCATCGACTTGCCGGACCTCGACAGGAAGCCCTCCACCTCCCGGACCACCGTGTGCAGCGTCGGGCGGCGGCGGGGTTCGTTGTCGAGCGACGCGATCAGCAGCCGGGCGTGCGCGGAGCGCTGCGGCAGCTTCGAGACGGGCTCCGCGCGGGCCGCCGCCATCAGGGCGGCCATCGGCGTCTCGCGGGTGCCTCGCGGCGGGTAGCCGGACAACGCGTAGCTCACGGTGGCCGCCAGCTGCCACGCGTCGGACGCCGGGGAGGCCGCCGCGCCCGCCGCCTGCTCCGGCGCCACGAAGTCCGGGGTGCCGATCATCATCCCGGTCGCGGTCATCGTCGAGTCGCCGCGGCTGCGGGCGATGCCGAAGTCGATCAGGTGCGGCATGCCCTGCGGGTCCAGGATCACGTTCGACGGCTTCACGTCGCGGTGCAGCACACCCTTCTCGTGCGCCGCGGCCAGCGCGCCGGCCATCGTCGCCCACAGGCGGCCCGCCGCGATGTCGTCGAGCGGGCCCATCGTGTCCACCGCGGTGGCCAGCGACTGGCCCTCCAGGTACTCCATGACCAGCGCGAGCCCGTCCGGCTCCTCGATCAGGTCGTAGACCCGCACGCAGTTCGGGTGGTTCACCATGGCGAGCGCCCGCGCCTCGCGGCGCATGCGCTCCTCGGTGTCCCGGTCCGGCGCGTGCGCGATCTTCAGCGCGACCGTGCGACCCAGCTGGTTGTCCACCGCCTGCCACACCGTGCCGAACCCGCCGTGACCGAGACGCTTGATCCGCCGGTACCGGCCGCCGCCGTTGGCCGTCGACCCCGGCGGCACCGGAACCGGGCCGGGCGCCGCGGCGAGCTCCTGCGCGGCCGGCGCGACCGCGGTCGGCGCGTACTGCTTGGGCAGCTGCTGCGGCGGCGGAGGCGGTGGCGGCACCTCTGCTGGAGGCTCGCGCCGCGGCTCCGGGCGCGGCCGCTCCGGTTTGTTGATGACCGACCACGACGGCGGCCCGACCAGCGCGATCGGGATGATCCCGAGCATGGCGATCGGCAGGAACCCGAGCCACAGGAACACGCCCGCGTTGGCCGAGACACCCACCGAGAAGACCACGAACAGCACGAACCCGGCCCACAGCAGACGGCCCGGCCACTTCGGACCGCGCCGCATCGCCGTGCGGGCCTGCAGGATCATGAACAGCAGCGCGACCACCGGCAGTCCGACGAGCGCGCCCAGGTAGTAGCCGTAGGCGAGGACGTTGCCGGACGGGTAGAAGATCGTTTCGAAGACGTTCTGCCCGCCGCCCAGGTAGTCGCTCTGGGTGCCGATGAACGAGCAGTACTCGCGGTTCAGCGTGGCCAGGTCGGCCTTCGACAGCGACGACGTGCCCTCGGCGGCGGCCCGGTAGATGCCCGAGATGCCGTTGAAGGCCATCCACGGCAGCCCGAACGAGAACACGAACGCGATCACGCCGATGGCGGCGATCGTGCCGGTGTCGTACCGGTTGCCGGTGAACTTCCGCATGAGCGCGACGAGGACCGCGCCGGCCACCGGGAACAGGGCGGTCAACGCCCCCGCGGCCACCGTTGCCCACACCCAGTCGCCGGGGCAAAAGCCCGGGTTGAACAGGGCATGCGCGAGGGACAGCAGCCAGTCCGCGAACGCGTTCACCGCCCGGGTCCCTTCGTGTTCGGGGTCGTCTTCCGGTCTTCCACCCTATTCGCACCTTGGACGCGGCAGGGGGCGGGCGGGTTGCGGTCGGGTTCCGGCCACCCTGCGGAGTGAGGGTCCTCAGATCCCCGGCCGCCAGATCACCGGGGCCAGCCGCTCCGCCTCGACGCGCCACCGCTCCCGCCGGAATCGCAGGACCAGCACCGCCAGCAGGGCACTGCTGACCACCGCACCGGCCACGACGACGGCGATGACGCCGGTCAGCCCGCCCAGCACGACCGCGGCGAGGCCCAGCGCGACGACCGCGGCGATCGCGAACTGCCCCTGGCCGAGCCACACCCACCGTCGTCCCGCCTCCAGCTCGGCCAGCAGACCCTGCGCGCCGGTGGTGAGGCGGGCGTCGGGCACGTTCAGTTCGAGGATCCGGCGGGCCGCCCACGCGCACAAGTCGCGCTGGCGTGCCGAGGTGACGACGGGCATCCCCTCTCTGGTCACACTCCGTGCGGACACGGTCAACGCTTCGAGTGCCAGCGCGAGCCGCAGGCGGAGGTCGGGGTCCGCGGGAGCGGCGGCGAGCTGCTGCTCAAGCACTTGAACAGCGGTCATCGGGTCGGTCTGTTCGGTCACGGCGAATCTCCTGAAAGGAGTAACCCGGGCGGGGCGCCCAATGCTACCCTCAGTGCTCACTTCTGCACGAGCGGTTGACTGAGGGGACATCGATGCCGCCTCCTGGGGGCCAGCCGACCTCGGCGCGCGTGGCGCTGCTCGCGGGTGTGGCGAACCTCGTCGTCCTCGGCGCCGTGGGCACGGCGCTGTTGCTGGTCCGCGACGACGGCACCCGCGGCGACACCGACCTGGCCGTCGCCACGACCAGCCCGGCCACGACGACCACCAGCACCCGCACGTCGAGCAGCCGCCGCGCCACGACGACCACCACAACCACGACCACCAGCTCGGCCCCACCGGTGAGCGAGGTGACCGGCCCGGCCGCCATCCGCACGGTGATCCCGGAGGGCTGGACCGTCGCACCCACCCAGTCCGCGGGCAGCGTCCAGGCCACCGATCCCGCCGACAGCTCCCGCTACGTCCGCTACGGCGGTTCGGCCGTCCCGAACGTCTCGATCCTGGAGGCCCACCTCGAGGCCGAACGCAACTTCGCCGCGGCCCGGCCCGCCTACTCGCGCATCGAACTCACCCAGACGACCCTGCGCGGGTACGAGGCGATCGTCTGGGAGTTCGAGTGGACCGCGCCGGAGGGCAGACGGCACGTCAAGGCCGAGTACTGGCGCGCGTCCGGCACCGAGTACTTCGTGTACGCCTCGTCGAAGGTCGCCGACTGGCCCGCGATGGTCCCGATCCTGGCCGCCATGACGGAGAACGCGATCCCGTGAGCGAAACGACGATCACCGCCTGGACCGTCCCGCCCCAGGTACGGCCCCAGGACGACACGACGCGGTACCTGTGCGCCGCCGCGCACCTCGACTCCGGCTACGCCGACAACGCGATCCGCGAGTTCCTCACCGAGCCGACCCGCCCGCTGCCGCACTCACCCGGCTTCGACCCGGCACGCGTGCTGGTCGAGGCGATCGCGTCGCGTGGCCGCCGCAAGCTCCGGGACGGCATCCTCGCGGTGCTGTTCGGCCTGTTCGTCTGGGCCTCGGGCCCGAGCCTGTTGCTCTTCGCGTGGCTCGCGCTCGCGGTGGTCCTGGTGATCCCGTCGATCTGGCGCACGGCGATCAACGTCGCGCTCAAGGCCGCGGTCGTCGCGGTGCTCGGCGCGTTCACACTGGCCGGCCTGCTGCTGTACCTGATCGGCACGATCGATCCCGAGACGACCGAGGACTTCACCGGCGGCTACTACAGCGACTACTACGGCCCGCCGCCCGGCGACGAAGAGGCCTGGTTCTACGTCTCGATCGCGCTGGTCGTGCTGATGCTCGCGATCCTGGTGACCGACCGGCTGGTCGTGCGTTCGCTGCTCGTCGACCGGTTCGGCTACCGGGCCCGCAACCGGCCGCCGGCCGACCCGTTCACCGCCGAGCGCCCGCTGCTCGGTCTGTGCCCGCCGCGGTTTCTGCGGCAGCTGCACCGCTATCGCGACGCCGAGCAGACCCCGCAGGGCACGGTCCCGCTGTTCGTGCACCGCGGGTACAACCCGTTCGTCGGCGCGGGTCTGCACCGCGAATCGTGGTCGATGGCGCTGCCGCTGGAACGGCTGCCGGAGGACCGCAAGCCGGACGGTTCGCCCTTCGACGAGCTGACCACGCCGCTGCTGTACGAGCGGGTCCGCGCGGCGATGGCGGTGTTGCAGGAGAGCGAGTCGCTGTCGCCGGACCGCCGGTTGCGCGAGCTGTCGATCCGGGAGGCCGTGTTCGCCTCCTCCGCCGAGCTGATCGACCACGTGAACCAGCCGGAGTCGGTCGTCTACCTGCGCGGCTTGGACAGCGCGCCGGAACGGCACCTGCCGCCGGGCGAGGTCACCGCGCTGCGGCAGCAGCCGCGTGAGTGGGCCCGCTACTACTTGTGCTTCCAGGTCGAGACGTGGGACCGGGACCTGGTGATGTCCAGCTTCCTGCACGCGGCCGCCGACGCCAGCACCCTGTACCTGGAGTGGACGCCGTGCGTGCTCCCGCCGGTGCGGGACCGCTACCGGGCGGTGGACAAGCTGCCCTCCGGCGTGATCGCCCCGATCGGGCAGGCGCTGCTGCGGCTGGCGCGGCTGCCGGTGACGGTGTGGGGCCGCGCCCGGCACACGCTGGAGTGGATCCAGCCGCTGCGGCAGGATCGCGGCCTGATCAACCCCGACGCCTACGGTTCGCTGCGCACGCTGCGCGAGATGGCCGCCGCCGACGAGGTGGACAGCTATTTCCAGCTGGTCGACGTCGAACGCTACGAGAAGATCCTGCACAGCAGGCTGATGCCGGCGATCAGCCGCATCCTGCGCGACTGCGGTTACTCGCCGGCGAGCTTCGAACGGCAGGCCGCGACGGTGATCCACAAGGAGATCACCATCCACGGCGACAACTACGCGCCGATCAACACCGGCGCGAACAGCGGCTCCATGGACGGCGCGAACGTCCAGTCGGCACCGGCCAAGGGAGATTGACGGCATGACCGGCATCAACATCGGCGGCGGCAACTTCGGCCCGATCAACACCGGGACGAACAGCGGATCGATGAGCGGTGCGAACATCAACCAGCAGCAGGCACCGCTCGTCGCCCTGCTCGAGCAGCTGCGTGCCCAGACCGCCGCGCTGGAGGTCGAAGACCGGAAGGCGCTGGATCGCAACCTCGCCGGCCTGCTGGCGGACGCACACAAGGCGCAGGACCCGGAAACCGCCGACGACGTGGAGCCCGAGGTCGTGCGGACCCGGTGGGAGAAGGTCAAGAACCTGCTGTCCCAGGCGTCCGAGGTGAGCGGGACGGTCGCGCAGATCGGCGGGCACATCTCCGGGCTCATCGGGGCTTTCTGAGCCGTCGCCGGGCGCTGGGGTGCGCCGCATCCGCCTCGCGTGGGCGATGCCGCAGATGACGGCTTGCGGCGCCGGGTGGTGCATGGGCGCGCAGAGCCGCCATCGAGTGGCGTGCGACCTGTGTACTGGGTCTGGACGGGGACCGGGCGAGCCCGCCTCGTCGCGGATCCGGCCGTCAGAGGCGTCCGCGCCGAGAACGGCAAGAGCCTTGTCACGTCAACCTGCGTCAGCTCACCCGGCCGCTCCCCGCGGCGGATCGGCGTCCCGGTGAGGCGTTCCGGCCGGGCATCCCATGGCGCACCAGGGCTTGACGCACAGTCGAGGCGGGCATGTCCGGGCTCCCCGCGATGTGCGCTTGGCCCGGCGGACGGTCTCCAGGTAGCCGCAGAAGCTCCAGCTCCGTCGGGTGTGGCCGGCGGGTGGGCCGTAGGGGGCATGGACGTCGGTGCTGGCGCGGTCGGCGGATGGTCGTAGGGGGCATCGACGGCGGTGGAGACGGGGTGTCGCGGGCGAGCGGCCACAGGTGAGTGCGAGACGAGGGCGAGACCGGCCACAAGCGGGTGTGGGAGGAGAGCGAGGCCGGGCTCGCGAATAGCTTCAGCCTGCCGAGCGGCTTGCCGATGGGGTGGACGGGCGGCCTCGGGGCATGGACATCGGTGCGGTTGGCAGGGCGGGGGGGCTCGTGCGGGTCTCGCCATGACGTCCGGCTGACTGGGAACGGGCGGCGGTTGCTGGGCGAGCTTGCCGAGGCGGGGCGGCCAGTGGTCGAGATGGGGTGTCGCGGGCGAGCGGCCACAGGTGAGTGCGAGACGAGGGCGAGACCGGCCACAAGCGGGTGTGGGAGGAGGGCCAAGGCCGGCCACAGGTGAGTGTGGAGGAGGGCGAGTGCGGGCTCGCGGATTGCTGCAGTTCGCCGCAGGGCTTGCCAGTGGGGTTGGTGGGGACCGGTGGCCGGAGCGTGCTCTGGACGCGGCGGGTCATCGGGGGCGTTTTGAGCCATGATGTGGGGCACGAGCTCGACGACGAGGAGGTCTGCCCCATGGGCCGTCACGCGGAGGAACACCAGCGCAGCCTGACCGATCCGGAGGGGTTCTGGCTGGCCGCCGCCAAGGCGATCGACTGGACGCGCGAACCGTCCCAAGCGCTGGACTCGTCGAACGCCCCGCTGTTCCGCTGGTTTCCGGACGGGGAGCTGAACACCGCCTACAACGCCCTGGACCGGCACGTGGAGCGCGGCCGCGGCGAGCAGCCGGCGTTGATCTGGGACTCGCCGGTGACCGGCGGCAAGCGCACCTTCACCTACACCCAGCTGCGCGACGAGGTCGCCCGGTTCGCCGGGGCGCTGCGCTCGCTCGGGGTCGGCAAGGGCGACCGGGTGATCGTCTACCTGCCGATGGTGCCCGAAGCGGCCGTGGCGATGCTGGCGTGCGCGCGGATCGGCGCCGTGCACTCGGTGGTGTTCGGCGGGTTCGCGCCCAAGGAGCTGGCCGCGCGCATCGAGGACGCCAAGCCCAAAGTGATCGTCGCGGCGTCCTGCGGCATCGAACCGAACCGGGTGGTCGAGTACAAGCCGATCATCGACGAGGCGCTCGCCACGACCGAACACCAGCCGGACCGGATCGTGGTGCTGCAGCGCGACGCGGCCCAGGCGACGCTCGGCGAACGGGACGTCGACTGGCAGCAGCTGGTCGCCGACGCGAGCCCCGCGGACCCGGTGCCGGTGGCGGCGACCGATCCGCTCTACATCCTCTACACCTCTGGCACGACCGGGAAGCCGAAGGGCGTCGTGCGTGACGCCGGCGGGCACGCCGTCGCACTGGCGTACTCGATGAACGCGGTCTACGACATCCAGCCGGGCGACATCTGGTGGACCGCCTCCGACGTCGGCTGGGTGGTCGGCCACTCCTACATCGTGTACGCGCCACTGCTGATCGGCGCGACGACCGTGATGTACGAGGGCAAGCCGGTCGGCACCCCGGACGCCGGCGCGTTCTGGCGCGTCATCAGCGAGCACAAGGCGAAGGCCCTGTTCACCGCGCCGACCGCGCTGCGGGCGATCAAGCGGGTGGACCCGGACGCGACGGAGCTGGCGAAGTACGACCTGTCCGCGTTCCGCACCCTGTTCATGGCCGGGGAGCGGCTCGACCCGGAAACCCTGAACTGGGCCTCGGACAAGCTGGGCGTGCCGGTGATCGACCACTGGTGGCAGACCGAGACCGGCTGGCCGATCGCGGCCAACCCGCGCGGCCTGGAGCCGATGCCGGTGAAGCCGGGCTCGGCGACCGTGCCGGTGCCGGGCTACGACGTGCGGATCCTCGATCAGGCCGGCAATCCGCTGCCTGCCGGGCAGGAGGGGGCGATCTGCATCAAGCTGCCGATGCCCCCGGGCACGCTGCCGACGCTGTGGGACGATGACGAGCGCTACGTGGAGGCGTACCTGTCGCGTTACGAGGGCTACTACCTCACCGGCGACTCGGGCTACTTCGACGAGGACGGGTACCTGTTCGTCATGGGCCGCACCGACGACGTCATCAACGTGGCCGGGCACCGGTTGTCGACCGGCTCGATGGAAGCCGTGCTGGCGGCGCACCCCGCGGTGGCCGAGTGCGCGGTGATCGGCGTGCACGATTCGCTCAAGGGCCAGCTGCCGCGCGGGCTGGTGGTGCTCAAGTCCGGTGTGGACATCGACGAGGAGACGTTGAAGGCGGAGCTGATCGCCGCCGTCCGGCGCGACATCGGCCCGGTGGCGGCGTTCCGTCAGGTGTCTATTGTGGACGCGTTGCCGAAGACGCGATCGGGCAAGATCCTGCGCAAGACCATGCGCGGACTCGCGGAAGGCCGTGACGAGCCGGTGCCCTCGACGATCGAGGACCCCTCGGTGCTCGACAGCCTGCGCGCGATCCTGCGCGAGAGCTGAGCGACACAGTGTCCACTTGAGACGGTTGACGACGTTCGGCAACGAGTTGATGTTCATA
Source organism: Amycolatopsis thermalba (assembly GCF_003385215.1). Lineage (GTDB taxonomy): Bacteria > Actinomycetota > Actinomycetes > Mycobacteriales > Pseudonocardiaceae > Amycolatopsis_E > Amycolatopsis_E thermalba. The sequence goes on from NZ_PQHW01000022.1 coordinate 11,049, forward strand.
CCGACAAGTTAGACCCGGGCACCGACAGAAAGCACGCTCCGGCCGGGAAATCGCCACCCGATCGAGTCGAACGCGGCGATTCACCCGGCCGGAGCAGTGCGACGGCGACTGGAGCATTGCGCGGGCGGAAGCACTGGTCTATACCTTTAAGAGACCCGCTCCCGATCCCCGCGGAGAGTGACCATGCGCAGATCCCTGGCCGGCCTGCTCGGCGCCACCGCGCTCGTGCTGACCGCCCTCACCCAGCCCGCCCTCGCCAGCGAGCCCGCCGCCGCGAACCAGCCGGCCACGCGTGCCCTGGCGGACGTGATACCCGTTCCGGTGTCGGCGAAAGCCGATCCCAGGGCCGACTTCCGGCTGACCCCCGCCACCGCGATCGAAGCCGGCCGCGACGCCCGGCAGGTCGCCGACTACCTCGCCGGCCTGCTCCGCCCGTCGACCGGTTATCGCCTGCCGGTCGTCGAGCGCACCTCGGCGCCGTCCATCGCCCTCGAGCTGGGCCCTACCGCGCAGGTCGGCGACCAGGGCTACCAGCTCACGGTGACGAAGAAGGGCGTCACCGTCCGCGCGAACAGCAGTGACGGGCTGTTCGCGGGGGTGCAGACGCTGCGCCAGCTGCTGCCCGCGCAGGTCGAATCGCGGCAGGTCGCGCGCGGCCCGTGGGTCGTGCCGGGCGGCAGGATCGTGGACTACCCCCGGTTCGCGTATCGCGGAGCGATGCTCGACGTGGCGCGGCACTTCTTCGCGGTCGATGAGGTCAAGCGGTACATCGACCAGATCGCGCAGTACAAGATCAACCGGCTGCACCTGCACCTGGCGGACGACCAGGGCTGGCGGATCGAGATCAAGAGCTGGCCGCGCCTGGCGACGTACGGCGGCAGCACCGAGGTCGGCGGCGGCCCGGGCGGGTACTACACGCAGGAGCAGTACCAGGACCTGGTGGCCTACGCCGCGTCCCGGCACATCACGGTGATCCCGGAGATCGACATGCCGGGCCACACCAACGCCGCGCTGGCGTCGTACGCGGAGCTGAACTGCGACGGCGTGGCTCCGCCGCTCTACACCGGCATCGAGGTCGGGTTCAGCTCGCTGTGCGTCGACAAGGACATCACCTACGAGTTCCTCGACGACGTGATCGGCGAGCTGGCCGCGCTGACGCCGGGGCGGTACCTGCACATCGGCGGGGACGAGGCCCATGCCACGACGCCGGAGGACTACCAGAAGTTCATGGGCGAGGTGCTCCCGATCGTCGCCAAGCACGGCAAGCTGGTGCAGGGCTGGCACGAGATCGCGAAGGCCGGGTTGCCGGTGTCCGCGGTGCCGCAGTTCTGGGACACCGACGGGGTGGACGCCGCCACGGCCGCGGCCGCCGCGGCGGGCAACAAGATCGTGATGTCCCCGGCGAACAAGGCCTACCTCGACATGAAGTACCACGAGAACAGCCCGCTCGGCCTGCACTGGGCCGGGTACGTCGAGGTCGCCGACGCCTACGACTGGGACCCGTCGACGGCGGTGCAGGGCGTGGGTGAGACGTCGATCGCGGGCGTCGAGGCGCCGTTGTGGTCGGAGACGCTGACCGACAGCGACGACATCGAGTTCATGGCCTTCCCGCGGCTGCCCGGCATCGCGGAGATCGGGTGGTCGCCGAAGTCGACCCACGACTGGAACGGCTACCGCGAGCGGCTGGCGAAGCAGGCGCCGCGGTGGGAGGTCCAGGGCATCGACTTCTACCGCTCGCCGCAGGTGGACTGGCGGTAGCGCGGACGTGGGCCCGGCGCGGTTCGGCCGCGTCGGGCCCCGTGGGGGCGGCTGCTCCGGCCGGCTGGGGTGCCGAGGGGCAGGTGGCAGGTGGCTAACGCCGCGGGGCTCCGGTGCCGCTTGCCGACCCGGTGAACGGCCAGCCGGGTGCGATTTTCCGTGCTCGGGACGGCGGGCTCATCAGCGTCTGGACGTCGGACATCGTGGACGGACTGATCCAGACGATCCGCACCGTGAAGAACCCGGAGAAGCTCACACACCTGGCCCCGATCGCCGACGTATGGTCCGCCCTGCGCATGCTGCGACACCTGGCAGCCGATCCGGGCGGACGGCGGCATGAGCTTGGCGAGCACCCCGGCCACCGCCCCGGCGCCGTGAACCGCGAGGCCCACTGCGGAGCCTTGCCGCCGACCAGCTGGACGTCCGCGGCCAGCAGCTTGGTCAATGCACCGACGTCGCCGCTCCGGAAGGCGTCCAGGAACCGGCCGGCGAGCTCCTCGCGCTTGGCCCGGCCGGCCTCGAACCGCGGCCGGACCGCGTCCACGTGCCGCCACGCCGCCTCCGAACGTCCCACCGCGGAGGCGATCTCGGGGAAACCGCACCCGAACACCTCCCGCAGCACGAAGACCGCCCGCTCCAGCGGACTGAGCCGTTCGAGCAGCAGCAGGGCCGCCATGGACAACGAGTCGGCCGGCTCCGCCGAGCGCTGTGGGTCCTGGTACGGATCGGCCAGCAGCGGCTCGGGGAACCACGGCCCGACGTACTCCTCCCGCCGGACGCGCGCCGACCGCAGCACGTCGATCGCGATGCGGCTCACCGTGGCCGACGGGAACGCGTTGAGCGAATCCGGCCGCGTCGAGGAGGCCGCGAAACGCAGCCACGCGTCCTGGACCGCGTCCTCGGCGTCGCTCACGCTGCCCAGCAGGCGGTAGGCGATGGAGAACAGCGACGGCCGCAGCTCCTCGAACGCCTCGGCGCGGTTCACCACGGCACCGGGCCGTCCTCGGCGAAGAACCCGGCCGTCGGCCCGTCCGGGCCGAGCGTGGCCGGCCGCACCACGACCGCGGAGCCCTGCGCGACCGTCTGGAACCCGGTGTGGTTGTTGCTGTCCGTGTCGACGAAACCAGGAGCGACCGCGTTGACCAGGACCCCGTCCTCGCGCAGCTCCTTGGCGTACTGCACGGTCAGCGCACACAGGGCGGGCTTGGACGGGCTGTACGCCGCCGACGGCAGCAGCGCCGAGAAGGGGCCGTCCAGGTCGCTGTTCAAAGTCAGCGAGGCCTCGTGACTGCTGACGTTCACGATCCGCGGCGCCGGTGACCGCCGCAGCAGCGGCAGCATCGCGTTGGTCACCGCGATCACGCCGGAGACGTTGGTCTCGAACACCGCGCGGACCACGCCGAGGTCGACCGAGCTGGGGATCTGGTCGTGCGCGTCTTCGGGGTGACCTGCCCGGAACCGGTGATGGCGACGGTCCCCTGCTGCCTGCCGTCCAGCGCCGCGATCCCGGGCACCGATCAGGACCGGTCTTGCCGAGAGCCGCCAGGTACCCAGTAGACACCGTCTACAAATCTTGATAGACAGTGTCTACCAGGTGAACATCGGATGTCGGAGAGCTGAATGGGCTATCAGAGGTTCGTGGTCCTCGGCGACAGCTGCGCGGAAGGCCTGCACGACCCCTACCCGGGGACCAACATCTACCGCGGCTGGGCCGACCTGGCCGCGGCGACGCTCGCCCGGCACGACCCCTCCTTCCGGTACGCCAACCTCGCCGTCCGCGGCCGTCGCCTGGACCAGATCATCGTCGAGCAGATCCCCGCGGCCCTGGACCTCAAGCCCGACCTGGTCACCCTCTTCGGCGGCGCCAACGACGTCATGACCCGCACCTACCGCGCCGAGATCGTCGCGAAGCGGGTGGACGCGGCGATCCGCATGCTCACCCGCGCGGCACCCACCGTGGTCGTCTTCACGCTCAGCGACGTCTCCAGCCGCGTCCCGGGCCTGCTGCGCATCCGGCACCGGCTGGAAGCCCTCAACGAGGCCATCCACACCTCCGCGGCCAAGCACGGCGCCCGGGTGGTGGACCTGTGGGGCGAGGAGGCCGTGCACGACCTGCGTTACTTCGGCCCGGACCGGCTGCACCTCTCGGAGTACGGCCACCGCCGCCTGGCCGCGCACCTGCTCACGAACCTGGGCGTCGACTACGACCCGGCCTGGCTGGAACCCCTGCCCGGCGAACCGCTGCGCCCGGGCCTGCGCGCGCACGCCGGCTGGGTGTGGCGGGAGGTCCTGCCGGTGATGGTCACGCGCACCCGCAACTGGTTCACCGGCCGCTCCCCGGGCGACGGTTTCGCGCCCAAGCGCCCCGACCTGCTCCCCGTCATCGCCGACGAGCTGGCGTCGTGGAAAACGATCCCCGGCAGCGCCTGATCGACAGCGCGATCGCCGTTCTGACGAACGAGGGTGTCGAGGCCGTCACCCTGCGGCGGATCGCGCGCGAAGCCGGTGTCTCGCACGGCGCACCCCTGCGGCACTTCGCCGGGCGGGCCGAACTGCTCGCCGCGGTCGCCGCGTCCGGGTTCGCGGAGCTGCACGCCCGCGCGGCCGACCTGCCCGACGACAACCCGCAGCAACGGCTGCTGACCGCGTGCCGCCGCTACCTCGACTTCGCGCTGGCGAATCCGGCGATGTTCGAGCTGATGTTCCGGCCCGACCTGATCGACGTGCGCGAACCCGAGCTGGCCCGGCTCTCCAACGCGGTGTTCGAGCAGTTCCTGGACCTCGTCACCCGGGCCCAGGCGGGCGGCTGGCGGCAGGGCACCGCGTCGCGCCCGCTGGCCGCGTCGCTGTGGGCGTCCCTGCACGGGCTGGCCGCGCTGTGGCTGCGCGGCGGGCTCCCGTCGGCGGCGGAGTCGTCAGACGTGGAGCAGACGCTGGCCGTCACGCTCAACACCTATCTACGCCCCTGACGCGTCAACCGCGCCAGGCCTTCTCGCGCAGCAGTCGCAGGCCGTTCAGCGCCACCAGCACGGTCGAGCCCTCGTGGCCGGCGACCCCGAGCGGCAGCGGCAGCTCACCGAACAGGTCCCACAGCACGAGCCCGACGATGAACCCGCCCGCGATCGCGAGGTTGGCCAGCACGAGCCGGCGCGCGCGGCGGGCCAGCGCGACGACCGCGGGGATCGCCGTCAGCTCGTCCCGCACGACCACCGCGTCCGCCGTCTCCAGCGCCAGGTCCGAGCCGGCCCGTCCCATGGCGATGCCGGTGTGCGCCGCGGCCAGCGCGGGCGCGTCGTTGACCCCGTCACCGACCACCAGCACCCGCTCGCCCAGTTCGCGGACGGCCGCGACCTTGTCCTGCGGCAGCAGCCCGGCCCGCACGTCGGTGATGCCCACCTCGGCCGCCACCCGCGCCGCGGCACGGGCGTTGTCCCCGGTCAGCAGCACGGGCGACGTCCCGGCCAGCGCGGCCACCGCGGCACGGGCGTCCGGGCGCACGCGGTCGGCCAGCCCGAGCACCCCGGCCGGTTCGCCGTCGACCCGGACCAGCACCGCGGTCCGCCCACCGGCCTCGACCTCGCGCACCGCATCGCTGTCGTCCCGGCCCACGAACACCTGCCGCCCGTCGACCACCGCGTGCACGCCCCGGCCGGGCTCCGCGCGGAAGTCCCGTGCCACCGGCACCCGGTCCGCGGCCGCCACGATCGCCCGGCCGAGCGGGTGCTCGCTCGACTGCTCCGCACCGGCCGCGTACCGCAGAACGTCCTCTTCGGACATACTCAGTGGACGGACCTCGACAACGCGCGGCGAACCCTCGGTCAAGGTTCCGGTCTTGTCGAACGCCACCCGCTCCGTCGTACCGAGCCGCTCCAGCACCACGGCCGACTTGACCAGCACACCGTGGCGCCCGGCGTTCGCGATGGCCGACAGCAGCGGCGGCATGGTCGCCAGCACCACCGCGCACGGCGACGCGACGATCATGAACGTCATCGCGCGCAGCAGCGTCTCCCGCAGCCCGGCCCCAAAGGCCAGCGGGACCAGGAACAACGCCAGGGTCGCCACCACCACGCAGACCGAGTAGCGCTGCTCGATCTTCTCGATGAACAGCTGCGTCTTCGCCTTGGTCGCGGACGCCTCCTCGACCATCGCGACGATCCGCGCCAGCACCGTGTCCGACGAGTCCCGCGTGACCCGGACCCGCAGCACCCCGGTTCCGTTCAGCGTGCCGGCGAACACCTCGTCGCCGGCGGCCTTGGGCACCGGCATCGACTCACCGGTGATCGACGACTGGTCCACCTCGCTCGCGCCGTCCAGCACGACGCCGTCCCCGCCGATGCGCTCCCCGGGCCGGACCACGAACTCGTCGCCGGCCTGGTAGCTGTCGGCCTCCCCGGTCAGGTCGAGCAGGCTGCGCACCGAATCCGCGGTCCGCTGCGTCGCGACGGCCTCCAGCGCGCCGGAGGTCGCGAAGATGACGATCAGCAGGCCGCCGTCGAGCACCTGCCCGATCGACGCCGCGCCCACCGCCGCGACGACCATCAGCAGGTCCACGTCCAGCGTCCGCTCGCGCAGGGCCCGCAGCCCCGCCAGCAGCGGTTCCCACCCGCCGGCCGCGTAACAGCCCAGGTAGAGGGTCCAGTACAGCCACCAGGGGCCGCCGCCGAGGTCGGCCGCGAGACCGGCCAGGAACAGCACCAGGGCGGCCAGCGCCCAGCGCACCTCGGGCAGCAGCAGCCGGCGTACCGGACGGATGGGGGCCGCTTGGCCGATCACCTGAACCACAGGCCGCAGCATACCGGAACACATGAAGACGTCTACATGTGTTCTTCGACTAGAATCGTCTCGTGGGTCACGGAGTCAACGGCAAGGACAGGCCGGCAGCGTCGCTGGACGCGCAGAGCGCGGTGACCGTCGCCGCGACCTTGCAGGCGCTGGCCACGCCGAGCCGGCTGCTGATGCTGACCCGGTTGCGGCAGGGGCCGTGCGCGGTCGGCGAGCTGGCCGAGGCGGTCGGGATGGAGCAGTCGGCGGTGAGCCACCAGCTCCGGCTGCTGCGCAACCTCGGCCTGGTCACCGGGCAGCGCTCGGGCCGCAGCATCGTCTACAGCCTCTACGACAACCACGTCGCCCAGCTGCTCGACGAGGCCGTCTACCACATCGAGCACCTCCGCCTCGGAGTTCCGGACAGCACGACCGCCTGACTGGCACAGTGGTGGCGTGACAACGCCCGTGGTGGATCTGCGCCCGCCCGCGAACCTGGTCAGCCGGAAGGCCGTGCTGTTCTGGGCCACGCGCGCGGCGATCGGCTGGGTCGTCGTGCTCGCCGGCGGTGGTGTGTGGCTCGCGCTGACCGGCTGGTTCCCGCTGGTCGTGGCACTCATCGTGGCCGGGGTGCTGGCGGTCGCGCACCTCGCCGTCATGCCGCAGTGGCGCTTCCGCGTGCACCGCTGGGAGACCACGCCCCAGGTCGTCTACACCCAGTCCGGCTGGATCGACCAGGAGCGCCGCATCGCGCCGGTCTCCCGGATCCAGACCGTCGACACCGAGCGCGGCCCGTTGGAGCGGCTGTTCGGGCTGGCGAACCTGACCGTCACCACGGCATCGGCGCGCGGCCCGGTCCAGATCCACGGCCTGGACTACGAGGTCGCGCAACGCCTGACCCAGGAACTCGCCACGCTCACGCAGGCCACGCCGGGAGACGCGACGTGAGCGAGGACTGGCACCGGCTCAGCGCCCGCATGCTCGCGGTCCACCCGGTGCAGGAGGTCGTGCGGCTGCTGCCGGTGCTGATCGGCGTGCTGTTCATCGGCCGCGGCAGCCAGGGGCAGATCTGGAGCCTCGTCGGCCTCGGCCTGGCGATCGCGGCCGGGCTGCTGCGCTGGTTCACCACGACCTACCAGATCACCGCCGAGCACGTGCGCGTGCGGCGCGGGCTGCTCAGCCGCAAGGAACTGTCCGTGCCGCGGGACCGGATCCGCACCGTCGACCTGACTTCCCGGCCGCTGCAACGGATCCTCGGGCTGAGCCGGGTCGTGATCGGCACCGGCCGCGGTGACTGGCAGGGCGCGATGGGTGTCACGCTGGACTCCCTGGCGACCGCGGACGCCGCCCGGCTGCGCGAAGAGCTGCTGCACCGGCGCACCGAGCAGTCCACGGGCCTGGTCGACGTGCTGGCCGAGCTGCAGCTGTCGTGGGTGCGGTTCGGGCCGTTCACGCTGTCCGGGATCGCCGCGATCGGTGTCGTGGCCGGGTCCCTTGCGAACCTGTTCAACGAGGTGCAGATCGACGAGGACGACTTCGGGGTGCTGCAGTCGTTCCTCGGCCAGGTCGCCTCGGCGCCGGTGTGGGTCATCGTGGCCGGGCTCGTGGTGCTGACCGCGGTGCTGGTGTCCGTGCTGTCGGTGATCGCCTACGTCCTGGCGTTCTGGAACTTCCGGCTCGCCCGCGGCGAAGGCACGCTGCGTGTGACGCGCGGCCTGCTGACCACCCGTCAGACGACGATCGAGCTGCGCCGCCTGCGCGGGGCCGAGATCAGCGAGCCGCTGCTGCTGCGGGCCGCCCGCGGTGCCCGCTGCTCGGCGATCACGACCGGGTTGCGCGGTGAGCACAGCAGTTCCGTGCTGCTGCCGCCCGCACCGCGCGCGGTGGCGCACCGCGTGGCGGGCGACGTGCTGGAGGACCCGGCGGTGGCCTCCGCCGAGCTGGTCCGGCACGGTCCGCGGGCCCACCTGCGGCGCTACACGCGGGCGTTCCTGTTCGCCGCCGCCGTCACCGGGTTGCTCGTGCTGCTGTGGTGGCTCGCGGACTGGCCGGCGTGGCCGTGGCAGGTCGCGCTGGTGCTGTTCCCGGCCGGCGCGCTGCGGGCCGAGGACCGCTACCGCAACCTGGGGCACGCGCTGATGGGCGGCAAGCTGGTGTTCCGGCAGGGCAGCCTGGTGCGGCGGCGGCAGGTGCTGTCGACCGAGGGGGTGATCGGCTGGGTGTTCCACCGGTCGTTCTTCCAGCGGCGCGCCGGGCTGATCTCACTGACGGCGACCACCGCCGCGGGCCGCCAGCACTACACCGGCGTGGACATCCCGGCGGCCGAAGCCATCGCCCTCGCCGACGCCGCCGAACCCGGTCTGCTGGAACCGTTCCTCATCCGGCGGTAGGGCCGGCCCGACCGCCGATCGGGCGGTGGACCGCAGTGTTTTCGGTGCCGTGCGGGCGAAAACTGGCGGCATGACTGCTTCGACGCGGATCCGCCCGCCGCTCGTCGGACTCGGGCTCGTCACCGTCGCCTTCCTCGCCTACGCGTTGCCGCCCTACCTCGGGCTGGACCCGGCGAAATCGCGCGTGCCGACGCGTGCGGACACGTGGTTCCACTACCCGCTGCTGGTGACGCACATCCTCCTGGGCACGGTGGTGCTGGTGACCGCGGTGTTGCAGCTGTGGCCGTGGCTGCGCCGGCAACACCCGCGGGTGCACCGGTGGAGCGGGCGGATCTACGTGTCCGCGGCCATCCCCGCCGGGCTCGCGGCGCTCGTCGTGGCGCCGCTGGGAGCGTTCGGGCTGAACCAGCGCGCGGCGAACACGATGCTGGCGCTGCTGTGGCTGGGCACGACGGTGACGGGTTACGTGATGGCGCGCCGGCGCCGGTATCCGCAGCATCGCGAGTGGATGGTCCGCAGCTTCGCGTTGTGCTTCTCGATCGTGGTGAACCGCCTGTGGACCACGGTGTGCACGATCGCCTTCGTGCCCGACCCGTCCGACACGGCGGCGCTGGAGCAGGCGATCGGCGTCGGGACGTGGCTGAGCTGGGTGGTGAACCTGCTGATCGCGGAGTGGTGGCTGCAGCACACGCGCCACCGCCGCACCAAGCACCGCGTACCGCCGAGGGAGATGGCCGCGGCGGCGTGATCGCGGGCCCTTGCCGGCTCGCGGGTCCCACTCGACGCCGAAACCGCCACTCGCCGGACCCGGTCTCGATCAACTGGCAGAATCGGCCGGGTGCAGGTCGGGATGCTTGGCCCCTTCGAAGTTCGCACGGACGACGGCGCCCTCGCCGACGTGCCGGGCGCCCGGCTGCGCGGGCTGGTGGTCGCCCTCGCGCTGCAACCGGGTCGCGTCGTGCCGAAGGCGGCGCTCGTCGACTGGATCTGGGGCGAGCAGCCGCCCGCGGACGCGGCCAACGCCCTGCAACGCCTGGTCTCCCGGCTGCGGAAGGCGCTGCCCGCCGGGCTGGTCGAGGGACAGCCGGACGGCTACCGGCTGCGCGTGGAACCCGACGACGTCGACGCGGTGAAGTTCGAACGCCTCGTCGCCAAGGCCCGCCAGGACGACGAGCCACAACTGCTGCGTGAGGCCCTCGCGTTGTGGCGCGGTCCGGCCATGCAGGACGTGGGCCTGGCGGACAGCGGCGCCTTCGACGCGGCGGTCACCCGGCTCGAAGGCCTGCGCCTGGCCGCGCTGGAGGACCGGTTCGACGCCGAGATCCGCCTCGGCAACGCCGCCGGCCTGGTCACCGAGCTGACCGACCTGGTGGCCGCGCACCCGGTGCGCGAACGGCTCGTCGCCGCGCTGATGCGCGCCCTCGTCGCGACCGGCCGCGACACCGACGCGCTGCTCGTGTTCGAGCGCACGCGGGAAACCCTGGCCGACGAGCTGGGCGTCGACCCCTCGCCGGAGCTGTCCGCGCTGCACGTCGCGCTGCTGCGGGGCGAGGTGCAGCGGCCGCCGGAGAAGCAGAAGACCAACCTGCGCGCCGAGCTGACCAGCTTCGTCGGCAAGGACGCCGATGTCACCGCGGTCCGCGAACTCGTCGCCGAACACCGGCTCACCACCCTGATCGGCCCGGGCGGCGCCGGCAAGACCCGGCTGGCCGCGGAAACCACGCGCACGCTGCTCGGCGACCTGCCCGATGGGGCGTGGCTGGTCGAACTCGCCCCGCTCGGCGCCGACGGGGACGTCGCGCAGGCCACGCTCGCCGCGCTCAAACTCCGTGACGCGCTGCTCGGCGACGCCCCGGACGCGGACGCGACGGACCGGGTCGTCGCCGCGCTCCGCGAGCGGGCGGTGCTGCTGGTGCTGGACAACTGCGAGCACGTCATCGAGTCCGCGGCGAAGTTCGCCCACCGGGTGCTCGGCGAGTGCCGCCGCCTGCGGATCCTCGCCACCAGCCGGGAACCCCTGGGCATCACCGGCGAGGCGCTGTGGCCCGTCGCGCCGCTGGCCCTGCCCGCGGACGACGCCGACCCCGGCAAGATCGAGTCCGCTCCCGCCGTCCAGCTGCTGCGGGACCGGGCCGGCGCGGTGCGCGAGGTCCTCCCGGCCGACGCCGAGACGCTGGCGACCATGGCGCGCATCTGCCGGGCGGTGGACGGGATCCCGCTCGCCATCGAACTCGCCGCGGCCAGGTTGCGCACCATGTCGCTGGACCAGCTCGCCAACCGCCTCGACGACCGGTTCCGCCTGCTCACCGGCGGCAGCCGCACCGCGCTGCCGCGGCAACGGACGCTGCGTGCCCTGATCGACTGGAGCTGGGAACTGCTCAGCGACGCCGAACGGACGGTGCTGCGCCGGCTCTCGGTGTTCTCCGGTGGCGCGAGCCTGGAAGCAGCCGAGCGGGTCTGCTCCGACGACACCATCGAGTCGTGGGAAGTACTCGAGCTGCTGACCGCGCTGACCGAGAAGTCACTGGTGGTCACCGACGGCGCGGGCGCGCCGCGCTACCGGATGCTCGGCACGATCAAGGAGTACGCCGACCAGCGTCTCGCGGAGGCGGGCGAATCCGATTCGGTGCGTCGCGCGCACCTCGCGTACTTCACCGAACTCGCCGAAACCGCGGAGCCGCACCTCCGCCGCGCCGAGCAGCTGGACTGGCTCGCGGTGCTCGAGGCCGAGCACGACAACATCGCCGCGGCGATGCGTGGCGCGCTCGCGGCCGGGGAGGCGGACGGGGCGATGCGGCTCGCCGCTGCCGCCGGCTGGTACTGGTGGCTCGCCGGGCACAAGGCGGAGGGCAACGAGCTGATCCTGGCGGCCGCCACGCTGCCCGGCGAAGTGCCCGACGAGATCCGGGGCGTGGTGTACGCGTTCGTCTCCGGGTTCATGACCTCCGGTCGGGGCAGCGACCAGTTCAACGCGGTGGAGTGGATCCACAAGGCGTACGAGATCAGCCTGCGGGTGCCGGACCGGCACCCGGCGCTGCGGTTCGCCGGCGCGATGGAACGCCTGCTGGACGGAACGGACGCGATGCTGACCGCGTTCGAACCGCACCTCACCGACGCCGACCCCTGGGTGCGTGCCCTGGCCCGGCTGCAGCTCGGCAAGATGCGGGTCCAGCTCGGCCACGGCGGCTGGGACGCCGACACCTACCTGGAGGCGGCGCTCAACGAATTCCGCGCGCTCGGCGAGCGGTGGGGCATTTCGTTCGCGCTGACCGAGCTGGCGGAGCGGATCGCCACGCGCGGCGAGTTCGCCAGGGCGTGCGAGCACTACGAACAGGCGATCGCGGTCGTCACCGAGGTCGGCGCCATCGAGGACGTCGTGCGGATGCGGTCGCGGCAGGCCCAGCTGTACTGGATCCTGGGTGACGCGGAGCGCAGCGCCGCCGCCCTGACCGAGGCGCAGCGGCACGCGGACCGGGTCGCCTGGCCCGAGGCGCTGGCCGAGCTGGCGCTGGCGAAGGCGGAACTCGCCCGCTGGCGCGGTGACGCCGAGCAGGCCCGCCGGGAACTCGGCCTCGTGATGGAGTTGCTGGGTGCAGACGCCGGGCGGGCGAACCACCGCGCGGTGTGGCACGACCTGCTCGGCTACCTCGCCGAGGATCTCGACGCGGCCCGGGAGCACCGTGCCGCGGCTGTCGAGGCGGCGTCCGAGCCCGGGCACCCCTTGATGATCGCCCAGGTGCTGGTCGGGGTCGCGGACTTCGCGCTGCGGGCCGACCAGCCCGAGCAGGCGGCGAGGCTGCTCGCGGCGAGCACCGGCCTGCGCGGTCTGCCGGACCACGCCCAGCCGGACGTGGCCCGGATCGAGCGGGAAACGCGAAGCCGCCTCGGTGACACGGAGTTCACCGAGGCGACTGGCGAGGGGCGGGAAGCGGACTGGCGCGAGCTGGTCGCGGTCACGCTCGCTTCTTGAACGTGGCGGACGCCCACAGGTACCCGACCAGGGCGATCCCCACGCACCAGGCGAGCGCGGCGATCAGGTCGCCGGTGGCCGGCGCGCCGTTGAGCAGGCCGCGCAGGGTTTCGATGATCGGCGTGAAGGGCTGGTACTCCGCGAACTCGCGCAGGCCCGGTCCCATCTTGTCGGCCGGGACGATCGCGCTGCTGAAGAACGGCAGCATGACCAGCGGCACCGACGCCATGCCGGCGGTTTCCACGGACTTCGCCGCCAGGCCCAGTGCGATCGTCAGCCAGCCGGTGGCGAGGCCGAGCAGGACGACGAGGCCGAGCACGCCGAGCCAGTCGAGGAAGCTCGCCGACGGGTCGAACCCGAGCAGGAAGGCCACCCCCACGAGCGCCGCGATGGCGAGCAGGTTGGTCAGCACGCTGGCGATGACGTGTCCGTTCAGCACCGCGCCGCGGGAGACGTCCATGACCTTGAACCGGTTGATGATGCCCTTGGTCATGTCGGAGCTCACCGCCGTCGCGACGCCGCCGAGCCCGTAGCAGACGGCCATCAGCATCAGGCCCGGCGTGGCGTAGTCCACGTAGTCGACACCGACGCTGAACGCGTCTCCGAGCATGTACACGAACATCACCATCATCACGATCGGCATCAGGACCGCGTTGAAGACGGTGACCGGGTTGCGGGCGATGTGCTTGAAGTTGCGGCGCAGCATGACGAGCGAGTGCGTGTTCATTTCGCGGCCACCTCCGTGGTGTGGCCCGTGAGGGCGAGGAAGACGTCGTCGAGGTCGGGCGTGTGGACGGTGAAGGTTTCGGCGCTGAGCGAGTACTCGTCGAGCCGGTCGAGCAGGGAGCGCAGCGACTTCGTGCCGCCGTCGCTGGGCACGCGCAGCGTCAGCGCGTCGTCGTCGCGGGTGGAGCCGGGGAGGATCCGCGCGGCCGAATCGAGTTCGGCGGTGGTGGTGAACCGGAGCCGGACGTGGGTGCCGGGGATCTGGCGCTTGAGCTCGTCGGGCGTGCCCTGGGCGACCAGGCGGCCCTTGTCCAGGACCGCGACCCGGTCGGCGAGCTGGTCGGCTTCCTCCAGGTACTGGGTGGTGAGGAAGATGGTCACGCCGTCGGACACCAGCTCGCGGATGATCTCCCACATGGTGCGGCGGCTGCGCGGGTCCAGACCGGTCGTCGGCTCGTCCAGGAAGATGATCCGCGGGTTGCCGACGAGGGTCATCGCCAGGTCGAGCTTGCGCCGCATCCCGCCGGAGTAGGTGGACGCGGGCTTCTGGGCCGACTCGACCAGGTCGAAGCGCTCCAGCAGCTCGGTGACGATGCGCTTGCCGTCCTTGGCGCGGGCCCGGTTCAGGTCGACCATCAGCTGCAGGTTCTCCTGGCCGGTCAGCAGCTCGTCCACGGCGGCGAACTGGCCGGTGACGCCGATCGCGGCGCGCACCGCCTTGGCCTCGGTGGCGATGTCGTGCCCGGCGACGCGGACGGTGCCGCCGTCGGCCTTGATCAGGGTGGTCAGCACGTTGACGGTCGTGGTCTTGCCTGCGCCGTTCGGGCCGAGCAGGGAGAAGATGCTGCCCGCCCGGACGTCCAGGTCGATACCGTCGAGCACGACTTTGTCTTGGTAGGACTTCCGGAGCCCGGAAGCTGTGATCGCGTCTGTCATGCGACCACGGTCGCGGGCGGAACTGACACCGCCCTGACGCGCCCCTGACACGAGTCCTGACACGACCGGAAGCCGATTCGGATGAGGCTGCGTCGCTCTCGCGAACAGCCCGGTCAGCGTCGCATCCGGGGATCCTGCGAAGGGTCGGCGTACATCGGCGGGCAACCGTGGTCGATGGCTTCCGGGCGCAGTTCGTAGTGCCAGGGTTCGTTGCGGTAGATCTGGCACAGCCCGTACCTGGCGCCGTGCTCGGACAGCCACGCCCTGGCCTCGGCGGGCCCGATGTCGACCGCGTGCCCCGACACGTGCGACGACGTGTCCGCGGTGGCCACCCAGCGGGCGGCTTCTTCTTCCGAGCCGTACTTCGACACCGCGTCACGGAGCAGTTGTTCCTGGTAGTCCCGGGACCGCCAGCCACTGTTGACGATGAACTCGACCCCGTCGCCCGCGGCATCCTTCGCGGCCTGGCGCAGTGCGCCGAGCAGATCGGGGTCCAGGTTGGCCACGGCCGGGATCTCGTCGTCGAAGACCGTCACACCGCCGCGGACGACGCCGTCCGCCTCGGTGAGGGAGCGCCGGACGGCCGCGGACACCAGCGACTGGTAAACCCGGACACCGATGAGCGCCGCGCTGCCGCCCACCAGGGCAGCGAAGAGGTTCGACCGGGTACGGCGGGTTGCTGTTCGTGCTGGCTCGATGCAGGTCATGCCCCGAGTCAAGGCAATGCGGTGTTGCCGGCACGTATGCGGTTTTCGATATGCCGGGGATATGGTGCGTCTCGTAGCATTCGTGACCGTGCGTGTGTTGATCGTCGAGGACGAACCCTATCTGGCCGAGGCCATTCGCGACGGCCTGCGTCTGGAAGCAATCGCCGCCGACATCGCCGGTGACGGTGACACCGCGCTGGAACTGCTGAGCATCAACTCCTACGACATCGCCGTGCTCGACCGCGACGTCCCCGGCCCCTCCGGCGACGAGATCGCCAAACGCATCGTCGCCTCCGGCAGCGGCATGCCGATCCTCATGCTCACCGCCGCCGACCGGATCGACGACAAGGCCTCCGGGTTCGAGCTCGGCGCCGACGACTACCTCACCAAACCCTTCGAGCTCAAAGAACTCGTGCTCCGGCTCAGGGCGCTGGACCGCAGGCGCGCGTACAGCAGGCCACCCGTGCGGGAGATCGCGGGCCTGCGGCTGGATCCGTTCCGCCGGGAGGTCTTCCGCGACGGCCGCTACGTCGCGCTCACCCGGAAGCAGTTCGCCGTGCTCGAAGTGCTCGTCGCCGCCGAGGGCGGTGTGGTCAGCGCCGAAGATCTCCTGGAGCGGGCGTGGGACGAGAACGCCGACCCGTTCACCAACGCCGTGCGCATCACGGTCTCGGCACTGCGCAAACGGCTCGGCGAACCCTGGATCATCGCCACCGTGCCCGGCGTCGGCTACCGCATCGACACCGCCGCCGGGGGAGACGACCGTGCATAGGGCGCCCGGCTTGAGCGTTCGCCTCAAGCTCACCCTCAGCTACGCCGGGTTCCTCATGATCGCGGGCGCCTTGCTGCTCGCCGCCGTGTGGATGTTCCTGTTGCGAGGATGGTCGAACGGCCTGAACATCCCCGATTTGTCCGACTTCGGGCGTGCCTTCGACCCGACCAATTTCGGCCCATCGGTCTTCGTTCCGGCGGCAATACTGGTGCTGGCGTTCCTGCTGGTGTTCGGCCTCGTGGGAGGGTGGATCCTCGCCGGCCGCATGCTCGCCCCGCTGACCCGCATCACCGATGCCACCCGCATGGCCGCGGAGGGATCGCTGTCCCACCGGATCCGGCTGCCGGGGCGCAGAGACGAGTTCCGCGAACTCGCCGACGCCTTCGACACCATGCTCGCGCAGCTCGAAGCCCACGTTGCCGAACAGCAGAGGTTCGCGGCCAACGCCTCGCACGAACTGCGGACCCCGCTGGCGATCACGCAGACACTTCTCGACGTGGCCCGCAACGATCCGCACCACGACAACGGCGAGCTCGTCGACCGCCTCCACTTGGTCAACTCCCGCGCGATCGACCTCACCGAGGCGTTGCTCCTGCTCAGCCGCGCCGATCAACGGTCCTTCACCCCAGAACCCGTCGACCTGTCCCTCATCGCCGAAGAAGCCACCGAAACGCTTCTCCCGCTCGCGGAAAAGCGCGGCGTCACCGTCGAGACCTCCGGCGACATCGCCCCCACCATCGGCTCGCCCGCGCTCCTGCTGCAGTTGACCACGAACCTCCTGCACAACGCCATCGCGCACAACCTGCCCGATCGGGGCACCGTGTGGGTCACGACCAGCGTTCACCCGACGAGCGTGCTGCTCACCGTCGAGAACACCGGCGAGAAGCTCACCCCCCAGCTGGTCTCGACCCTCACCGAACCGTTCCAGCGCGGCTCCCAACGCATCCGCACCGACCACGCGGGTGTCGGCCTCGGCCTGGCGATCGTCAAGAGCATCACGCACGCGCACGACGGAACCCTCACCCTCACCCCCCGACCCGCCGGCGGGCTCCGCGTCACGGTGCAACTGCCGGCCGCGCCACCACACCCGAGCCGATCACCCTGAGGCGACCCCACGTCGCTCGGCGACCGCGGTGAGCACGTGCCCGGCCAGGGCGACGTCCGCGTCAGGCGCGCCGGCCGCCGAAGCGCGAGCCGACATCACCGCGATCCGCTCGGGATCGGTGAGCACCGGGATCAGGGTGTCCACGATCCAGGCCGGGTCGAGGTCGGCGTCGTCGACGAGCAACGCCCCGCCGGCCGCGACGACCGGTTCGGCGTTGAGCCGCTGCTCACCGCCGCGCAACGGCAGCGGGACGTACGCGGCCGGCAAGCCGGCCGCGGCCAGTTCGGCGCACGTCATCGCTCCCGAGCGGCAGATCACGAAGTCGGCCGCGGCGTAGGCGTACTGCATGTCGTGGACGTAGGGAACGACGACGTAGGGCGGATCACCGTCCGGCACCTCGACCGAGTGCCGCGGCCCGGTGATGTGCAGCACCTGCACACCGGCCGCCCGTAACGACGCGGCCGCGCCGGACACCGCCGCGTTGATCGTGCCGGCGCCCTGCGAACCGCCGGTGACCATCAGGACGGGTGCGTCGGGTCGCAGGCCGAACCGCTGCCGGGCCGCGTCGCGCAGCGCCGGCCGGTCGAGTCCGGTGATCGCCGGCCGCAACGGGATCCCGATGGCGGTGGCGTGCGCCAGCGGGACGTTCGGCGATGCGGTGAACACGTGCGTCGTCATCCGGGCCGCCAGCCGGTTGGCCACTCCGGGCCGGGCGTTCGCCTCGTGCACGACGATCGGCACGCCCCGCTTGCCCGCGGCGAGGTAGGCCGGCATGGCCACGTAGCCCCCGAAACCCACCACGACCTCCGCTCCCACGCGGTCGAGCACCGCCCCGGCCGCCAGCACCGACTCGCGCAGCTTGCCCGGCGTCCGCAGCAACGCCCGGTTCAGGGTGCGCGGCAGCGGCGCCGGCGGGATGAGTTCGAGCGGGTAGCCGCGGGCCGGGATGAGCGTGGTGTCCAGGCCGCGGATCGTGCCGAGGGCGGTGATCTCCGCCGTGGGTTCCAGCCGGCGCAGCGCGTCGGCGAAGTTCATCGCGGGCTCGATGTGCCCGGCCGAATGGCCGCCGGCGACAACGACGCGCGGTGCCGCCGCACCGGATTCCTGATGCGACATTCCAGCTCGCCTATGCGATGGGGAAGTCGAAATAGGTGTCCGGATAAGGCTCGTCGGTCAGCGTGTAATGCCACCACTCATGGTCGTACGGCGTGAACCCGCAGGTCTCCATGATGTCCCGAAGGTGCTCGCGGTTCCGCGCCTCGACCGGCGTGATGCCCCGTGCCCCGTGGTGTGAGATGGGATCCATCAGATCGTGGTCACCGCCCATGGGAGCGAGCTCACCGGTGGTCAGGTGGTAGAGCGTCAGGTCGACGGTGCTGCCCCGGCTGTGGCCCGACTTGGCGGCCACATATCCCTTCTCGAACATCTCGGCTCGGTCGATGTTCGGATGGTGTCGTGGCTTGGTCCGGCCGTCCTCCGGCTGCGCCGACCAGCGCAGGAAGCAGTCGACGGCGCGTTGCGGGCGATAACCGTCCCACAGGAGCAAGCCGAAGCCAAGGGACTCCGCCTTGTCGCGCGCTTCCGCCAGGGCCGCGCACAACGCCTTCGTACCCATGATCCGGTTCGCCAGATATCCGTCCACCGGTGTGCCGGTGAAGTTGTCCCAGGTGGCGTACTTCGCATCCCAGCGTACGCCGGACACGACCTCGTCCACAAAGACAAAATCCTCGTGCATCGTCAGTTCCCCGTCAATGCGAGCGACACCATCCGGTCGATCACCTCGGCGAGCGGCAACCCCGCGGCCGCCATCATTCGCGGATAACGGCTGTAGGAGGTCAGCCCGGGAAACGTGTTGACCTCGTTGAGGACCACGCTGCCGTCGTCGGTGAGGAACATGTCGACCCGCGCGAGCCCCCGGCACCCCAGGACGCGGTAAATCTCCTTCGCGGTTTCCTGGACGAGCGAGCGCGACTCCGCCGGGATGTCCGCGGGCACGATGAACGTCGAGTTCTCGGATCCGCTTTCCGGGTTGTCTTCCTGGTGGATTCGGAAGAACCCGTGCGACAGCGCGACCCGGTCCACCTCGCCGGTGACCAGATCCAGGTCGTTCCCCAGTACGGCACACCCGATCTCACTGCCGGCGACAGCCTCCTCGACCAACACCTTCGAGTCGTATTTCCTCGCGGTTTCCACCGCATCCGGCAGTTCTTCTTTTCGCTCTACCTTGCTGACGCCGAAGGAGGACCCCGAACGGGCCGGCTTCACGAAGACGGGATAGGTGAGCGGGCCGACATCGATGCTCTCGTCGGCCATGACGGTCCAGAAGTTCGGCGTGGCGATTCCCGCGCTGCGGACGATGGTGTAGGTGAGGGATTTGTCCATGCACAGCGCGGAACTTTGGACGTCACAGCCCGCGTACGGGATACCGGAGAGCTCCAATAACCCCTGGATCGCCCCGTCCTCGCCGAGTTTGCCGTGCAGAACGGGCAACACGACGTCCAGGCTGATCGTCCGGTACCGCCCCTGTTCCAGCACGAGCAGTCCCCGGACGCTTCGGTCCGCCGACAGCACGACCGGGCGGCAGTTGCCGTTTTCCCAGTCCGGACCAGGACCGTCACAAAGCAGCCAAGCGCCGCTCACCGAAATCCCGATGTAGAACGGCTCGTACTTCTCGAGATCGAGGCTCTTCGCGACCTCTTGCGCGGATTTGACCGAGACGGGGTGTTCTTCGGACGCGCCGCCGAATATGATGCCGACCTTCAACCTATCCACGCTGATCCCTGCTTTCGAATTTCAGGCAGTTGACGAGAGAGTTCTCCACGGTGTCGCTCAGGGCGTGATCCGTGTAATAGGCGGTGTGGGGGCTGACGAGGACGTTCGGCAGCTCCTGCAACCGCAGCAGCAGTTTGTGTTCGATGGGTTTGTCGCGGCAGTCGGCGTAGAATATTCCTTCCTCCCCTTCGAGAACGTCCAACGCCGCGCCGCCCAACCTGCCGCTGTCCAACGCCGCGACAAGGGCCTCGGTGTCGACGAGCGCACCGCGCCCGGTGTTGATGACGAACGCCCCGTGCTTCATCCGCTCGATTCGCCGGCGATTGAGGAGATGGTGCGTATCCGCGGTGAGGGGCGTGTGCAGGGTGACGATGTCGCTCAGCTGCACCAACTCGTCGAGTGGAACTCGGCCGGCAGCAGACGAGGGACGGATGTCATAGCACAAAATGCGGCAACCAAAAGCGCGCAGCCGGTCGATGACCGCGGCGCCGATGCGCCCGGTGCCAACCACCCCGACGGTCAGGTCGCGTAGCTCTTTGCCGCGTACCTCATCCAATCGGTAATCATGGACATCCGCCCGGCGGATGACGGATTTCGCGTTTCGCACGACCATGAGCATCAGCATGAGCGTGTAGTCAGCCACGCTGTCGGGCGAATATCCGACGTTTTCCACGGAGATGCCGACGCTCTCGGCGTATTTCACGTCGATGTGGTCGTATCCGACGCTTCTCGTGGAGATGTACCTCACGCCGGCCTCGCTGAGCGCACGAAGAGCGGACTCCGTGACCGGGGTTTTGTGACCGACGCTGATGCATCGGTTGCCCGATGCCAGTTCTGCATTGGCTTCGGATACCGCCGCCTCGGTGATGGCCGGCAGCACGCCGAAGCGGGGCGCCAGCTCCCGGAACAACACGGCCTCGTCCGGCTCGCAGCCATAAATCGTGATGCCCGTGGCGGGGGCGGCCGATGAGGACCCCAGAGATCGCCCGCGGCGGGCCGCTGTTCGTGCTGGTTCGCGGTCGGTCATGGCTGCCATTCAAGGCAGCGCGATGTTGCCGGCACGTATGCGGTTTTCGATACGCCGACGATATGTTACTGCCCAGTACCGGCGCGGAGCTGCGGGAGCCTCCGCTCATCCTGGCCTCGATGCACGGTATATCCCGAAATGCCGTTCCCGTGCGCGATGGGCGAATTCATCAAACTGCGCAGCCATCGGTCGGCTTGTCCGCCACCCCACGGGAAAACCACGTCCCGGCTTCCAGGCAGTACCCGCCTCACCGCGCTCCCGTACCCCGGCGGCTTGACCTGCGCGCTTTGATGATCTTCGTGACAGCACCCCGTCAGCACCCGGGCCTAGATTGACTTTTTGTCATTTGTCGCAACAAAAACCCGGGAGGGTGTGGATGCGCAAGTATTGGAGACCGGCGCTCACCGGCGCGATACTGGCTCTGGGACTGGCTTTGCTGCCGACGCCGTCCGCGTCGGCGGCTTCGCCCGATGGTTCCTGGTCGGTTACGCCGGTGGACGGCGGTTACCGGATCACGCTGACGCTCGACGAGCGGCTCCCGACGCGGGACGCGTCGCCGGAACTCGCGGTCGACGGCCGGTCGCTCGGTGAGGCACAGGAGTCCCGGGACGGCCGGACGCTCACGCTGGTGACGACCGATCCCGCCGCGGCGCACCCGTCGTCGGTGCGGGTGGCGTGGCAGGGCGTGGTGCCCGGCGCGAGCCCTCGCAGCGCCGCCGCCACGACCGGCGTGCCCGCCGGGACGCCGATCACGTCCGCCCCCGAGGCCGCGGGACGCTACGGCGTCACCCGTGCCGACTACGACTTCGGTGACACCGCGCTCCAGTTGTCCGGATTGACCGGAGTGCCGGTCGAGGAGCGGGCAGCGGTGTGGGTGCCGGTCGGCGCGTCCGGCAAGCGGCCGGTGGTGGTGTTCCTGCACGGCCGCGCGGACGCCTGCTACGACCCGGACGCGGGCACGTTCGACAACGAACACTGGCCCTGTGTCAACGGTCTCGAACCGATGCCCAGCTACGTCGGCTACTCGCGACCGGCCGAAACCCTGGCCAGCCAGGGATACGTGGTGGTGTCGGTCAGCGCGAACGCGATCGGCGCCTTCGACCAGAGCACGGCGTCGCCCGACCGCGGTGGCCTGGCCCGCGGCCAGCTGGTGATGGCGCACCTCGACCTGCTCGCCAAGGCCGACGCCGGCACCGCCCCGGGGATGAGCAGTCTGCTCAAGGGCAAGCTCGATCTCGGCAACGTCGGTCTCATGGGCCACTCCCGCGGCGGTGACGGCGTGGTTCGCGCCGTGCTGCTCAACGCCGCCCGCCCCACCCCGTACGGGATCAGGGGTGTGCTGCCGCTCGCCCCGATCGACCGGACCCGCCCCGCCCTGACGGACGTGCCGATGGCCGTGCTGCTGCCCTACTGCGACGGCGACGTCTCGAACCAGGAAGGCCAGCACTTCTTCGAGGACTCGCGGTACACGAGCCGGACGGACTCCGCGCTGAAGTCGTCGTTGCTCGTGATGGGCGCCAACCACAACTACTTCAACAGCGTGTGGACCGAGGCCTACGGCGACGACTGGGACCTCTACGTCGACCCGGCGGACCCGACCTGCGGCACCACCGCGGCCGGCAACACCCGGCTCACCTTCGAAGAGCAGCAGAAGACCGGAATCGCCTACACCGCGGGCTTCTTCCGCATGACGCTCGGCAAGGAAAGCGCTTTCCTGCCGATGTTCCAGGCCAGTGCCGGTAGCGCGGTTCGGGTCGGCGCGGCGACCGTGCTGCAGGCGACGCAGTCACCCGCGGCGCAACGCCTCGACGTCGCCCCGTTGCAGGCGGCCGCGGCGAACGTCACGTTCGCCGGCAAGGTGCTCGGCCAGTACTGCGCGAGCATCGCCGGCCGGTCCCCGCAGAGCGGCCTGCCCTCGTGCAGTGATTCCACGGCCACCAGCCGATTTCCGTCCTTCACGCCGGTGACCCACACCGCGAATGTGCCCGCCACGCCGATGCTGCACATGACCTGGGCCAACGGCGGCCAGATGACGGCCGCTCTGCCGTCCGGCCGGTACGACGTCAGCCGCTACGGCGCACTGACCCTGCGGGCCGCGCCGGACGGGGCCAACAACGCCACGGATCTGCGGCTGACCGTCGTCGACGGGGCCGGCCGGACCCAGTCCACCACCGTCTCGGCCCTGAGCGACGCGCTCTCGCCGCTGCCGGCGGGGAACCCGGACGTGCTGCCGAAGACGTGGTTGCGCACCGTCCGCTGGCCGGTCGCCCAGATGACCGCGGTGGACACGACCGACATCCGGCAGATCCTGATCACGACGGCGACCGCCACCGGCGGGGTGCTCCTGTCCGACCTCGCGTTCACCACGCCGTCCGTCGGCACGGGTGCACCGACCAAGCTGCCGCAACTCTCGGTCGCCGACACGACGGCCAACGAGAACGCCGGCACCGCGACGGTCGCCGTGACGCTGTCCAAGGCGAGCAGTCTGCCCGTGACCGTGCACCTGCAGGCCATGGCCAGCACCGGCACACAGATCGCCGCCGGGGCGAAGCAGGTCACGATCCCCGCCGGTCAGACCACCACCATGGTCACGGTCCCGATCCAGGACAACTCCACGGTGGACGCCACTGCCGACACCAGGTACGAAGTCGTGCTCGGCTACCCCACCAACGCCGTCACCGGCAAGAACACCGCCTACGCCACCATCCACGACGACGAGGCATGACCCCGGCGCCGGGGGTTTCACTCGCGCGAGCGAAACCCCCGGCACTGCCGGCCCACCACTTCCGGACACTCCGTTCGCTGAAACAAAAAAGACCACCCGGCGACGCGGGTGGTCTTATCTGGTGTGAACCTCACGGGACCTTACGCGAACAAGTTGACCACAGATGGGGGGTCCGGGGGGCGAAGCCCCTCCGGGCGGGGTGTGGGGGTTGCACCCCCACGAAACACAACGGAGCGACCCGGTTCGCGCTATCCGCGAACACAAGCCGCCCCGAGCGAAGTGGAGCTGAGGGGAATCGAACCCCTGACCTTCTCGATGCGAACGAGACGCGCTACCAACTGCGCTACAGCCCCTTACTGGACTTCCCGAAGGAAGCTCCAGAAGCATAGCAAGGGCCCGAAGGCGGTTCGCGAGGGGGTCTACTCTCCGACCGCGCGCCGGAACGGGAGCTGGTCCGGGTCGTCGAGGTCGTGGAACGCGGGGTCCTCGTCCTCGAGGTCGACGACCACCGCCCGGCCACGCAGGCGGGACGCCGGCGACGGGCGGCGCTCGACGCCGGGCACCTCGCGCGGTGGCTCGACGACTTCGAAGTCCTCGGCCGGGCGCTCGCGGCGGGCCGGGCGCGTCGCGGAGCGGGATCCGAGCCGGGCCATGCGCCGCTGGCGGATCTCGGCCTCGATGCGCACCTGCCGGCGCAGGTAGGCGAGATACCCGACCAGCATCAGGTCGACGGCGCCGTGCAGCCACCACAGCGACGAGGTCAGGAACCCGGCGCCCGCGGCCGTGACGACCGCGAGCAGGAACAGGCAGAGGACGACCCGCTGGCGGAACGCGTACTTGGCGCGTGCGGCGATCTCGGCGGCCTCCGGGTCGAACCCTCCACGGCCCGGCCGGTAGCGCCGTTCGGACGCCGGCTCGTACACCCGTGGCGGGCGCGCCGGCTCCTCTTCGTGCTCCTCGACGTCGTCGTAGTCGACGCGGTCGTCGGCCTCAGCGACCTGCTGGGTGGTCTCGGACATCGCGAACTCCTCCTCCGCGTCGTCTTCCCCGCCGCCGCTGCGGACCACGCGGGCGGCCAGTTCGGCGTCGGCCGTCTGCGTGACCGCCTGGCGCTTGCGGGCGACCATGGGCACGAGCACGACGAGCCAGGCCGCGGCCAAGGCGACGATGATCAGCGAGCTGGGCAATCCCCTCTCACCTCCCCCGTTCACTGCTACATGTCGTCACGCTAGTCACAGGAGTAACAGATGGGACGGAGCCACGCCGCTCGTGACCAGAAAAAGGGTCACTTGATCTAGTGAAAATCTCGCCGTTGGGTAACGAACCTGGTCACGGGTATTCCGCGCGACCGGCCGCGACCAGTCGCGCCACCAGCCCGGGCCCGGTCTCCTCGACCGTCATCGCGTAGCAGTAGTGGTCCCGCCAGTCGCCCGCCACGTCGAGGTACCGCTTGAACAGGCCTTCCTGCCGGAACCCGGCCTTGGTCAGCACCTTGATGCTCGGCGTGTTCTCCGGCCGCACCGTCGCCTCGATCCGGTGCAATCCGGCCGAGGTGAACGCGTGGTCCACCACCAGGGCGACGGCGGCGGTGGCGACGCCGCCCTTGACGACCGACGAGGACACCCAGTAACCGACCCACGCCGAGCGGAGTGAGGCGCGGATCACGTTACCGATCGTGATCTGGCCGGCGAACTCGCCGTCCACGGTGATCGTGTACGGCAGGCACTGGCCGCGCCGGGCCAGCGACCGCAGCGCCGTCCACTGCGCGGGCCAGGACCAGTAGCTGTTCCGGTCGCGCCACGGCCCGGGCCCGGTCGGCTCCCACGGCTCGAGGTGCTCCTGGTCACGCAGCCGGATCCGGCTCCAGTCACCCGCGTCGCGCAGCCGGATCGGCCGCACCGCGACCTCCCCGGCCGCCACGCGGAGCGGCCCCAGCCGGGCCGGCCACCCGGGGTGACGGGACTCCAGGTCATACGCTGCTGGCTGCACCGGACAGTTCTAACCCCGCTGGGCCAGGAAGGTCACCTTGACCTGCTCGCCCGCGGGCACCTCGGTGAGGTCCTCGTCAACGTTGACCAGGCAGTTCGCTTCGGCCAGCGACGCGAGCAGGTGCGCGCCGGACGTGCCGAGCGGCTGCACCAGGTACTCGCCGGTGCTCTCGTCGCGCAACAGCTGGCCGCGCAGGTACCCGCGGCGGCCCTTCGTGGACGACACCGGTGACAACAACCGCGCGCTGACCGTGCGGCGATGCGGGTTGCGGGTGCCGCGCGCGGCGCGGATCAGCGGCCGGATCAGCACCTCGAACACGACCAGCGCGCTCATCGGGTTGGCCGGGATCAGGAAGGTCGGCACCGCATCCGGGCCGAGCCGACCGAAGCCCTGCGCCGACCCTGGGTGCATGCCCACGCGGGTCATGTCGATCTCGCCGAGGTCGGACAGGGCCGCCTGCACCTCGTCGCCGGCGGTGCCACCCGCCCCGCCCGCGACCACGACGACCTCGGACATCAGCAGCCGGCCCTCGACCACCTCACGCAGCCGCTTCGGATCGCTCGGCACGATCCCCACGCGGCTGACCTCCGCTCCGGCGTCGCGCGCCGCGGCCGCGAGGGCGTAGGAGTTCACGTCGTAGACCTGGCCGGTACTCGGGGTGCGGTCGATGTCGACCAGCTCGTCGCCCACCGACACGATCGACACCCGCGGCCGCGGGTAGACCAGCACCTTCGAGCGGCCGACCGCCGCGAGCAGTCCGACCTGCGCCGCGCCGATCGTGTCGCCCTGGCGGACGGCCACGTCGCCGATCTGCACGTCCTCGCCGGTCCGGCGCACGTAGGCGGCGGACGGCACCGACCGGTGGATCGTCACCTTGGCCGGGTGGCCGTCGGTGAAGGCGGTCGGCACGACGGCGTCGGCGAGGGTCGGCAGCGGCGCCCCGGTGGCGACCCGGACCGCCTGCCCGGGCTGCAGCCGCCGGGGCTGCCGTGAGCCGGCCGGGATCTCCCCCACCACCGGGAGCTGGACGGGCTCGTCGCCGTCGGTGCGCACGTCCACGCTGCGCACCGCGTACCCGTCGACGGCGGCCTGGTCGAAGCCGGGCAGCGCGTGCTCGGCCACGACCTCCTCGGCGCAGAGCAGGCCCTGCGCTTCGGAGATCGCGACGCGGACGGGCCGCGGGCGCACCGCGGCCTGCAGGACGCGGGCGATCTGCTCGTCGACCGACCGGAGGTCCTGCTCGGCCTGGTCGGGCTCCGGGGTGGGGTCGGTCATCGGCGATCGGTCCCGAGTCGTTCGGTCAGCCAGTTCCGCAGCTCGGGCCCGTAGTCCGGGTCGTCGAGGGCGAAGTCGACGGCCGCCTTGAGGAAACCGCCGGGGTTGCCCAGGTCGTGCCGCCCGCCGCGGTGGACGACGATGTGCACGGGGTGGCCCTCCTCGATCAGCAGCGCGACGGCATCGGTGAGCTGCAGTTCACCACCCGCGCCCGGTTCGATGCGACGCAGGGCGTCGAAGATCGCCCGGTCGAGGAGGTAGCGGCCGGCCGCGGCGTAGGTGGACGGCGCCTCCTCCGGCGAGGGCTTCTCGACCATGCCGTGCACCTGCTTGACGTCGGGGTCGCCGGTGTCCGTGACGTCGAACACGCCGTAGGGCGAGATCTGCTCCTTCGGGATGTCGAACGCGCACAGCACGCTGCCGCCGTGCTCGGCGCGCACCTCGGCCATCTTCGAGAGCACGCCGGCGGGCAGCACCAGGTCGTCGGGCAGCAGCACCGCGACGGCCTCGTCCTCGTCGGTCAGGTTCGGCTCGGCCTGCGCCACCGCGTGCCCGAGGCCGAGCGCCTCCTCCTGGATCGCGACCTCGACCTCGATCAGCTCCGGACCGCGCCGGACCTTCTCCAGCAGCGCGGTCTTGCCCTTGCGCTCGAGGTTCGCCTCCAGCTCGGGCGCGGGCCGGAAGTAGCTGACGACCGACTCCTTGCCCGGCGAGGTGACGATCACCAGCCGTTTCGCCCCGGCCTGCGCGGCTTCGCTCGCGACGATCTCGATCCCCGGCGTGTCCACCACCGGGAGCAACTCCTTGGGAACCGCTTTCGTCGTCGGCAGGAACCGGGTCCCCAGGCCCGCGGCGGGGACGATTGCGGTTCGGAACGAGTGGTTGTCGAAGGCGCCCGTCATAGGCGCCAAGCCTAACCTGCGTACATGGGTGCGCAGCGCAATGACGAGGTGACGAAGGCCGAGTGGCGCGCCGAGCTGTCGGCCGCCCGCGCCGCCGTCTCCGTGCAGCAACGGGTCGCCGAGACCGCCGCGCTGGTCCGCGCGGTGTCCGCGATGTCACTCCCGGACACCGTGTGCGGCTACGTCCCGTTCGGCACCGAGCCGGGCTCGATCGGCCTGCTCGACGTGCTGCGCGAGCGCGGCGCGCGGGTGCTGCTCCCGGTGATTCCCGCCGAACCCGGGCCACTGGAATGGGCCGAGTACACGGGCACCGCGAGCCTGCGCGCCGGCCGGTTGCGCCGCATCCTCGAGCCGACCGGCCCGTTCCTGGGCCCGGAGGCGCTGGCCGCGGCCGGGCTGGTGCTGCTACCCGCCATGGCCGTCGACCACCGCGGCGTGCGTCTGGGCCGGGGCGCCGGGTTCTACGACCGGTCGCTGGCGCACGCCGCGCCCGGCGCCGACCTGGTAGCCGTGGTGCGGGACGCTGAGCTGGTCGAACGGCTGCCCGCGGAGGCGCACGACGTGCTCATGACCGGGGCGCTCATCCCCGGCCGCGGGCACGTGCGGCTGCCACTGTGACCAACCCTTGTTTGCGCTGAGGGAATGGTGTCCAGCACAATTGCGTTAGCACTCTTGCGGATCGAGTGCCAATGCGCGAAGGAGCACCTGTGCCCACGTACCAGTACGCCTGCAAGGAGTGCGGCCACCGTTTCGAGGCCGTGCAGTCGTTCTCCGATGCCAGCCTGACCGAGTGCCCGGAGTGCACCGGCCCGCTGCGCAAGCTCTACGGAGCGGTCGGCGTGATCTTCAAGGGCTCCGGCTTCTACCGGACCGACTCGCGTTCTTCGTCGTCCTCATCGACGTCGTCCACCTCCTCGTCCAGCTCGTCAAGCTCGTCGAGCACGTCCAGCGAGAGCAAGAGCAGCTCTGCCTCCTCATCTTCGTCGAGCGGTACGACAACGGCGGCCGCCGCGGCTTCCTGACCGCTGAGTTATCCACAAGTACCCAGTTATCCACAGCTGCCAGATCCGCGTCTTTCCGCCGGGTGTCAGCACCCCTAGCGTCGATTCCGTCGACGGCACACCGCCGTCGCATCCGACGACTGGGGGTGCTTCGCCATGCGCTTCGATCCGTGTGCCCACTGGAATCGGCTCCGGCCCCGCTTCGGCGGACGACGGTGGCACCGGCTGCGCAAGCTGGTCGCCGCCGGTCTGCTGATCACCGCGGCGGTCCTGGCCGCACGCCCGGACGCGGCCGAGCCGCGGGCGGCGCCGCCGCCACCCTCCGTACCTGTCCCCTTCACGGGTGATCTTGCGTTCGCCGCGGTGCCGGTCCGGCTCGCGGACACCGGTGTCGCCGAGCTGCTGAGCCCCGGTATGCGCGTCGACGTGGTCACCCTCGACGAGTCGGCGCAGAGCAGGAAAGTGCTGGCCAGCATGGCGACCGTGCTGACGGTGCGGCCGCCGCCGGCCTCGGCCGGACGCCTGGCGAGCGCGCGCGACGGGCCGCTGGTGGTCCTGTCGTTGCCGGAGGACACGGCCAGGGAGGTGGCCGCGATGTCACTCCAGAACCCGGTAGCGGTTACCCTCCGTTAGCCGTTTCCGGAGGAGAGGAGTGCACATGCTCAAGGGCTTCAAGGACTTCCTGATGCGCGGCAACGTCATCGAGCTGGCGGTCGCGGTCGTCATCGGGACGGCGTTCACCGCGATCGTCACGGCGTTCACGAACGGGCTGATCAAGCCGCTGATCAACGCCATCGGCGGTTCGGACGCCGCGAAGGGTCTGGGGTTCAACGTCCTGCGCGAGAACGACTCCACGTTCCTCGACTTCGGAGGCGTGATCAACGCGGCGATCAACTTCGTGATCGTGGCCGCGGTGGTCTACTTCCTGCTGGTCCTGCCGATGAAGAAGATCCAGGAGCGCCGCAAGCGGGGCCAGGAGGAGGGCCCCGCCGAGCCGACGGACGTCGAGCTGCTGACGGAGATCCGCGACCTGCTGCGCCAGCAGAGCGGAGCCAACGGCCAGGTCAGCAGCCGCACCGAAGCCCGCGACTGAGGCCCTTTTGCCTGCTCCGGGCACCCTGGGCCCGGAGCAGGCCGGTCAGCCCTGGCGCTCCCGGCCGCGCAGGAGCCGGTCGCCGGGCCGCCGATCCCGGTACCAAGCAGGCCACTCAGCTCCGGCATCCGTCACACAGGGGCGCGCCAGCCCAGGACGAGGTCAACGGCCCTGAAACACCATGGCCGACCCAAGCACACCTCAAGCCCCACAGGCGTCTCCGAGAAAGCCGTTGGTGGCGGCCTCCCGGGCGGGCCGACACCTGGCCTCCCGACAGGGCCGGGCTGCGGCTAACCGCCGTGGTGGGGTGGCCGGTTCTCGCGGTACCAGGCGTCCTCGTCGCGGGCCGGGCGCTCCGGCTCGCGCTCGTCGGACGTCGTGTCCGGGAGGACCTCCCCGAAGATCTCCTCCAGCTTGCGCCGGTCGCGGGGAGGCTTGCGCTCCCGGTCCTCCCCGGACATCAGGACTCGTCGAGGCCGGAGAGCTGGTCGATCACGTAGGGCACGAGCGAGGACAGCGTCGCCATGCCGTCGCGCACCGCGGCGCGCGAGCCGGCCAGGTTGACCACCAGCGTGCTGCCCGATACGCCGACCAGGCCGCGCGAGATGCCCGCGTCGACCGCGCCGGCGGCGAGCCCGGAGGAGCGCAGAGCCTCGCCGATCCCGGGAATGGGGCGGTCGAGCACACCGATCGTCGCGTCGGGGGTGACGTCCCGCGGCGACACGCCGGTGCCACCGACGGTGATGACGAGGTCCACACCACCGATCACGGCGGTGTTGAGGGCGTTGCGGATCGCCACGGTGTCGGCGTGCACCAGCACCACGCCGTCCACGATGAAGCCGGCTTCCTCCAGCAGCTCCTGAACCAGGGGGCCCGAGGTGTCCTCATGCTCGCCGTGCGCCGCGCGGTCGTCCACGATCACCACGAGCGCGCGGCCCAGCCGCTGTGCACTGCGTTCCATGAGCACACGGTATCCGGTTGTTACCGACGTCTGACGAGCACGTCGCCACTACTGCGAGGTAGCCCGCGCCGCCCGTGACCGGTGCCCCGCGCCACGGGCGGCGCCGGGATCATCGATTCCCACGTCGCCGCCTCCTGACCACCTCCCGCCGGGGGTCGTGCTCCTCGACGACGTCCCGCCACGACCCCAGCGAGCTGCCCACCGGTTCGCCCACGACACCGTCACCGGCGCCCGGGCTCCTGTCCGAAGTGGACGCGGTGCGGCTGGCCGGGGCGGAGCGACTGGCGCGGACGTCAACGGCGCACCGCCCCCATGTCCGCGACCTGCAGCCCGCGCCGCTTCAACCAGGACGTCCACCTGACTCCCCCGCACAACGCCCGCTGAACCGGCCTCCCGCACACAGTGGTCCCCGTAACCACGGGCAGCGCCTGGACAGCCGACGTCCGCCACAGTGCGCATGCCCGTGACCTGCTGGGCTTCGCGGCCCGGCGCGCGTCCACGCCGCCGCACCTCCGCGTCACCTTCGTCGGCCGTCTGGGGTCCTCGACCGAACCCAGCACTCCCGAACGCTTCCTGCGACGCCGGGGCGCGATTCGCCGCGTCCCGACGACGCGGTGGATCCACGGCCCGCCGACGCTGGAGGTGCCAAGCCCCGCCGTCGGGGTCGATCATGCTCACGGGGCTGACTACGGCCCCGGTCGGGCCAGGCCCGACCGGGGCCAGCCGTGCGCTGGTTGCGGCTCCGCTCGGTTCAACCACCGCCCCGCCTGCCAAAATTCACCCGCCCGCGAGCGGCAGCCCTCGCCGTGGTCACACCCCGACGCGACCTCGCCCGCCATGCGAGACCAAACCCATTCCTCGGACTCCTCCACGAGCATCCACACCCGCAGTGGCACTTCACTCTGGACGCTTCCCGGCAAGCGGTCGTAGGTCCGCAGCAACCGGTCGATCACGTCGTTCGCGTCGCACACTCGGACGCGGATGGTTCCCGAGATGGCGCCTCGCCTCGCGGTTCAGCCCACCCCACGCGACCAACAGGCCCTGATCGGCACCGTGTGTGCCCATCACCCCGTGCAGCTGCGTGACGACCTGCGAGCCGATCGGTCCCTCGCTGGATTTCACCTCTGCGAGCAAGAGGGGCCCACGGCCCGCGTAGATGTCGATCCCACCATCAGGCCCCCCGGGGTCGACACCGTGCAGTGATAACCCTCCGCACGCAGGATCTCCGCCACCAGGTCGGCCAAACCATGGCCGGCGAACCGCTCCCGGATCCGCTGCATGATCCGGTCCCGGGCGACTTGTTCGATGTTGGCACGCAGCTCGGGAACATCGACCGGGTCTCGGAGTCCAACCGCACGCCTTCCGTCCACACGCTCGCGAACGGCGCTTCGGCTGACCGGTTTCCCGGATCGGAACCGACGCCCATCAACTCCTCGATCCGACGGTAGACGTCGTTCTTGCTCGGCTGGAATATCGTCAACGCCGAGCTGAAGAGCAGGTCCTGGTGAACGACGGCACGCGGAAGATCTGTCCGGCACCAGTCCACGTCGATCACATGGCGCCTCGCGAGTTCGGCGTCGGCGACTTCAGTGACAGCACCACAGCGCGGCAGGCTTTGTCATTTCACATCGCGGCAAAGAGAAAACCGCGCGCGACCGGAATCCTTCCAGTCGCACGCGGTTCGGTTGCCGGCTCGTCCCCGGGGAGCCGGTCAAGTGGTCTCGGCCGCCCCGGGCGGCCGAGCGTCTGTCATCCCCTCCGGCCGCCCCGAAGCGGCCGGACGCCGCTCCGGCCACCGAGCAGGCCGGAGACAGCAACCTCAGTTCGTCGGCACCGGTTGGCCGCCCAGCGTCACCTGCACGGTGCGCCCATCGCTCAGGGTGAAAGTCACCTTGTCGCCCGGGGCGCGGGTTCGCACGGCCGCGATGAGGCCGTCCGCGTCGTTGATGACCAGGTCCTCGACCTTCGTCACCACGTCGCCCTGCTTCAGGCCCGCCTGCTCGGCCGGGCTCCCGGCCTGCACGCCCGCGATCGTGGCCCCACCCTGCTGCGCATCGCTGACGTTCGCCCCGATGAACGTCTGCGTCGCCTTGCCGGTGTCGATGATCTCCTGCGCCGTGCGCCGCGCCTGGTTGATCGGGATCGCGAAGCCGATGCCGGCGTTCGTCGCCTCCGTCTGGCCCATGCCGGACGACTGCGGGCTGTAGATGGCCGAGTTGATGCCGATCACCTGACCCGACAGGTTCGCCAGCGGACCACCCGAGTTGCCCGGGTTGATCGCCGCGTCGGTCTGGATCGCGCTCATCACCGTCGTCTGGTCGCCCTCGCTGCCACCGGCCCGCACCGGGCGGTGCAGCGCGCTCACGATGCCCGACGTGACCGTCCCGGCCAGCTCGAACGGCGACCCGATCGCCACCACCGACTGGCCCACGTTCAGGTCGTCGGAATTGCCCAGCGCCACCGGCGTCAGGTTCTTCACCCCGTTGACCTTCACCACGGCGACGTCGGTCGTCGGGTCGCGGCCCACGATCGACGCGGTCGCCTTCGTCCCGTCCTGGAACACCGCCTGGATCGAGCCGCCGTCCACGGCGACCTCCACCACGTGGTTGTTGGTCAGGATGTAGCCGTCGGTCGACAACACGAACCCGGAGCCCTCGCCCTGCCCGCTCCGCCCGGACACCTGCAGCTCCACCACGCTCGGCGACAGCTTCTGCGCCACCGCCTCGACCGAACCGGCCGGCGCGGACGTCGTCTGCTGCGCGGGCACGGGCTGGTCGAGCGCGTTGTACGACGCGCCACCGGTGTTCTGCGCGGTCAGGTACCCCCCGGCGGCACCCGCTCCGCCACCGACGATCAACGCGAGCACCGCGACCCCGGCCACGAGCTTGCCCGGGCCCCGACGCTGCTGCGGCACAGCCGACATCGTCGCCGTCGCGTACGGCGACTGCTGCTGCGCGCCCGGCGGCGTCCACGGGTACCCACCAGTCTGCTGCCCACCCGGCGCATACGCGCCGCGTGCCTGCTCAGGAGCGGCCTGCTGCGCGGCTCCCTGCGCCGACCACGGGCTCGGCTGCGGCCCCGAGCCGAGCGGCGTTCCGCGCGCGGGCGTCTTCGCGTCCTCCGGCGACTGCTGCGCGCCGGGGTCCCGCTGGGCACCGCCGTCGTGCGGTGCGCTGGGGTCGTTCTCGGTCATGTCCCTACCATGCGTGTCGGTCCTGAGAGCGGGCTGAGCCCAGCCTGAGGGTCACGCATGAGTATGCCGCCGGTGTCAGCCCACCGCGCGGAGACGTTCCGCGATCTGCTCCGGCGTGGCGTCGTTGATCCACACCGCCTCGCCCGATTCGGACCCGGCGAGGTACTTCAGCTTGTCCGGCGCGCGCAGGACGGAGAACAGCTCGAGGTGCAGCCAGCCCAGCTCGCGGTCGATCCGGACGGGTGCCTGGTGCCAGCCGGCGATGTAGGGCAGCGGCCGGTTGTAGAGCCCGTCGCAGCGGCGCAGCACGTCGAGGTAGACCTCGGCGAAGTCGTCCCGTTCGGCGTCGGTGAGCGCCGGGATGTCGGGCACCTGGCGGTGCGGCACGACCTGCACGTGCACCGGCCACCGCGCCGCGGGCGGGACGAACGCCGTCCAGTACCGCCCCTCCGCGATCACGCGCGTGCCGGTCTTGCGCTCGGCGTCCAGCACGTCACCGAGCACCGGGCGGCCGTGTTCCTCCTGGTAGGCCCGGGCGACGTCGAGCATGCGGCGCGTCTTCGGCGTCACGAAGGGGTAGCCGTAGATCTGGCCGTGCGGGTGGTGCAGCGTCACGCCGATCTCCTCGCCCCGGTTCTCGAACGGGAAGACCTGCTCCAGCCCGTCGATCTCGGACAGCGCGGCCGTGCGGTCGGCCCACGCGTCGACGACCGTGCGCACCCGCGACGGGCTCAGCTGCGCGAACGATCCATTGTGGTCACTGGTGAAGCAGACGACCTCGCAGCGCCCCTTGCCCGGCGCGGTCCGCACGAGCCCGAGACCGTCCAGTGTGGACCGCTCACCGGTGGCGCCCTCCTCGAAGGAGGGGAACCGGTTCTCGAACACGACCACGTCGTAGTCGGGTTCGGGGATCTCGCTCGGCTTGCCCGGCTTGCTCGGGCACAACGGGCACAGGTCGGCCGGCGGCTTGTACGTGCGGGTCTGCCGGTGCGCGGCCATCGCCACCCACTCGCCGGTCAGCGGGTCGAGGCGGATCTCCGAGCTGGCGGCCACCGCGGGCAGGTCGCGCGTGTCCTCCGCCGTGCGGGACGGGGTGTTCTCGCCCTCGTCGAAGTAGATGATCTCCCTGCCGTCGGCAAGGTGGCGAAGCGTCCGCCTCACTCTTCCTCCGTGTCCTCGTTGACGGGTGCGACCTTCAGCTCACCCACGTGCTCGGCCAGAACGTCGCGCGCCGCCTCGCCCAGCCCGTCGTCGCTCACCACGACGTGCGCTTCGTCGAGCTCGGCGATCGTGGAAATGCCCACCACACCCCACTTGGACGAGTCGGCGAGCACGACCAGCCGCCGCCCGGACTCCACCAGCGCGCGGTCGGTCTCGCTCTCGGTCAGGTTGGGCGTGGTGAAGCCGGGGCCCTCGGCCATGCCGTGCACGCCGAGGAACACCTGGTCCAGGTGCAGTCGGCGCAGGCTGTGCACGGCGACCGGCCCGACCAGCGCGTCGGAGGGCGTGCGGACGCCGCCGGTGAGCACCACCGTGCGGTCCGGCGCGGACGACGCGCGCAACACGTCGGCGACGTGGATCGAGTTGGTGACGATCGTCAGCCCGGGCACACCGTCCAGCGCGCGGGCGAGCGTCCACGTGGTCGTGCCGGCGGACAGGCCGATCGCGGTGCCCGGCTGGACCAGCTCGGCGGCGACGCTCGCGATGGCCTCCTTCTGGGCCTGCTGCCGCACGGACTTGGCCTCGAACCCGGGCTCCTCCGTGCTCGGCCCGACGACGGCGGTCGCACCGCCGTAGACCTTCTCCACCAGACCGCGGCCGGCGAGCACGTCCAGGTCGCGGCGGATGGTCATGTCGGACACGCCGAGCCTGCTGACGAGGTCGCTCACTCGGACCGCGCCGGTCCGCCGCGCCTCTTCGAGGATCATCGCCTGCCGCTGCCGCGCCAGCACCATCGCTCCCATCGCCCAACAACTACACAAAATCCTACACGAATCAACAAGCGCAGGACGTGGTCAGCCGGGCGAACCGGGCAGGCGCAGGCTCAGCAGGGCACCACCCTCCGGGGCGCGGCCGGCGTACGCGACGCCACCGTGGCGCTCGGCGGCCTGCTTGACGATCGCCAGCCCCAAACCGGATCCGGGCAGGGTGCGGGCCTCGGACGAGCGGTAGAAGCGGTCGAACACGCGCGGCAGGTCCTCGTCGGCGATGCCCGGACCGGAGTCGGCGACCTCGATGACCGCGGTGCCGTCGCCCAGCGGGTACATCCGGACCCGCACGCGGGACTCGGGCGGGGAGAACTTGACCGCGTTGTCCAGCAGGTTCAGCACCGCGCGTTCGAGGGCGCCGGCGTCGCCGGTGACGACCCACGGCTGGAGCGCGACGTCGAACTCGATCTCGCCGGCGCCGCGGCGGGCGCGGTCCAGGGCGCGTTCGACGACCTCGACCAGCTCGACGCGCTCGAACGCGGTACGCGGCTCGTCCTGCCGGGCCAGCTCGACGAGGTCGCCGATGAGCTGGGTCAGCTCGTCCAGCTGGGCCTTGATGTCGGTCTCGATCTCCGCGCGGTCCTTCTCCGACAGCGACGGCGCGCCCGAGCGGCTGGCGGACAGCAGCAGCTCGAGGTTCGTGCGCAGGGACGTGAGCGGGGTGCGCAGCTCGTGACCGGCGTCGGCGACGAGCTGTCTCTGCCGGTCCTGCGACTCGGCGACGGCGCCGAGCATCGTGTTGAAGCTGTGCGTCAGCCGGGCCAGCTCGTCGTCGCCGCTGATCGGGATCGGGCGCAGGTCACCGGTCCGGGCGATGTGCTCGGTCGCCGAGGTCAGCCGTTCGACTGGTCTGAGCCCGGTGCGGGCCACGGCCGTCCCGGCGAGCGCGGCGACCACGATCCCGCCACCGCCGATCAGCGCGAGGACCACCGCCAGCTCGCGCAGGGTCTGTTTGGTCGCGTCGAGTGGTTGCGACAGCACCAGCGCCACGCCCGGCTGGTAGCGGTAGGGCACGGCGAGCACGCGCGAGTCGGTGTTCTGGTCGGTGCGGATCGACGAGGTCTTCTGGCCGCTGGCCACCTCGCGCTCGTCGAGCCCGATCGGCGGCCGCATCGACGGCGCCGACTCGAACGCGGACGTGCCGTCGGCCACGATCAGGTCGAAGCGCACGTCGACCAGGCGGGTGATGTAGGTGGGGATGCGCAGGCCGCCGGTCTGCACGACCTGCGGATCGTTGATGACGCTGTTCGCCTGCTGGATCAGCTCGTCGTCGACCTGCTGGTACAGGTTGTTGTAGACGGTGATGTAGGCGCCCAGCGAAACCAGCGCCAGCACCCCCGCGACGCACGCCGCGGCCAGCAGGGTGACACGCGCCCGCAGCGACATCCGCCGGGGAGCTGAACCGTTGTCCACGCGGATCACGGGCACCGGTTCGGTCACGGCTTGGCTCACGGCGGGGTTTCCCGCAGCACGTACCCGACGCCGCGGACGGTGTGGATCAGGCGCGGCTCACCGCCGGCCTCGGTCTTGCGGCGCAGGTAACCGACGTAGACCTCCAGCGCGTTGCCCGAGGTCGGGAAGTCGTAGCCCCACACCTCCTCGAGGATGCGGCCGCGCGTGAGGACGTGCTTCGGGTACGACATGAACAGCTCGAGCAGCGCGAACTCGGTGCGGGTGAGGCTGATGTCGCGGTCGCCGCGGCGGACCTCGCGGGTGCCCGGGTCGAGCGTCAGGTCGGCGAAGGTGAGCTTCTCGGCGTCCGGGGGCGTCTGGGCCTCGCGGGAGGCGCGGCGCAGGAGCGCGCGGAGGCGGGCGAGGAGCTCCTCCAGCGCGAAGGGCTTCGGGAGGTAGTCGTCGGCGCCGGCGTCGAGACCGGAGACGCGGTCGGACACCGTGTCGCGGGCGGTCAGCACGAGGATCGGCAGGTCGTCACCGGTGCTGCGCAGGCGCCGGGCCACCTCCAGCCCGTCCAGCCGGGGCATCATGACGTCGAGGATCATGGCGTCCGGCCGGTCGGCGATCACGCGCTCCAGAGCCTGGGCGCCGTCGCCCGCCAGCTCCACCTGGTAGCCGTTGAACTCCAGCGACCGCCGGAGCGACTCCCGGACCGCCCGATCGTCGTCGACAACGAGAATGCGCATGTAGACAGTGTTGCGGACGGTGCTGAGACCCGCCTAAGAAGTCACTGGTCCAGCAGCCCGCCGCGGTAGGCGAGCAGGGCGGCCTGGACCCGGTTCGCGGCGCCGATCTTCGACAGGACCGCCGAGACGTAGCCCTTGACGGTGGCCTCGGACAGGTGGAGTTTGCCGCCGATCTCGGCGTTGGACAGGCCCTGCCCGATCAGGGCGACGACTTCGCGCTCCCGCTCGGAAAGTGAGGCGAGTAACTTGCGCGCCGGCTGGGCGGCGCGTTGTCCTTCGCGGTGGGCGCGCACCATGCGCGCGGCGACACCGGGGTCGAGGACGGCGCCGCCTCTCGCGAGGTCGCGGACGGCGCGGAGGAGTGCCGCGGGCTCGATGTCCTTGAGGAGGAAGCCGTTCGCGCCGAGCCGGAGGGCCAGGCTGACGTACTCGTCCATGTCGAAGGTGGTCAGCATGGCCGCGGCGGGCGGGTTGGGCAGCTCGAGGATCGCGCGGAGCGCGCGGATGCCGTCGTCGGGGGCCCGCATCTTGATGTCGAGCAGGACGACGTCCGGGTGGAGGCGCCGTGCCGTCTCGACCGCCGAGCGCCCGTCGTTCGCTTCACCGACCACCTCGATGTCCGGCGCGCCGGCCATCATGCCGCGGAGACTGGCCCGCACGAGATCCTCGTCGTCGGCGAACATGAGCTTGATCAACTAAGCCCTCCGAACGGTCGGTGGAGCGGGTGTCCGCGTCCCGATCACGGAAGGTTACCCAGTGGTAGCGCGGACGTCGATACGCTGATCACCCGGGGTGGTTGCGCCTTTCGTAGGTGGTTTGGGGCGGCCGGGTTGCGCCCCCGGCAGCACCATGGCGCGGCTGACCGCACTCGACCGAGGCGGCGATCGGCCAGCCGCGCTCGACCGAGGCGGAGGTCACGCACATAGGGGCGCCCCGGACCCGCTACGCTGAGGCGGCCAGCCCTCGTAGCTCAGGGGATAGAGCACCGCTCTCCTAAAGCGGGTGTCGCAGGTTCGAATCCTGCCGGGGGCACAAAGCCCCTGGTAGAGCCATTCACCAGGGGCTTTGTGCTGTTCCTCCCCATGCTTAACCCTCGCTTTTGGGCTTCTCGACAGCGGGGCGAGCCGCCAGTGCGGGGCCAGCGCTCTCCCCCACGACTCCGCGCTCCATGTAGTCCTCCTGGGTCGTGCTGATCCGCTCATGGCCGAGGTAGTCGGCGATCTCCCTCGCGGTCAGGCCCGCTGAGTCGAGCACGCCCGCCACGTAGTGCCGGAAGTCGTGCGGGTGCAGCCCCTTGAACGGCGTCCCCGCCACTACGGCACGGATCCGAGATCGGGTGTTGTCCGGGTCCCGCAGTGTGCCGGTCGCCGAGGGAAACACCCACGGCGAATCCGACTCCGCGTAGCGCCGCTTGAGGATGTCGAGGACCCAAGTAGGCGGCCGGACGGTCCGCATGCCTGCCCGGCTCTTGGTGTGGTCCTGGACGAACAACCCCTTGCCGGTCACGCGGATGACCGTGCCGTGGAAGCGAACGGTGCCGGCCTCGAAGTCGATCGACGTCCTCCAGTCGAGCGCCAGCAGCTCGCCTATCCGGCAGCCGAGACCGGACAGGACGTCGACGATGTCCACGAGGTCCCATCGCGCGGCTTCCTCGGATGTGTGGAAGACGCCGAGAACGCGGCTGATGGTCTTGTCGTTGACCAAGCGTTCCTTCTTGCGGTTCTTCTTGCCCAGGCTCTCGATCTCCCGCACGGGGTTCTTGTCCAGGGCATCGTGCCGAACCACGAGCGCGAAGATCCCCGACAGGACGACCTTGGTGTGGGATGCCGCTCCCCTGCCGTGCCGGTCGCGGACCGTCGTGATGACCCGGTTGACGGTCGAGACACGCACGTCCCCGACCCGCAGCTCGCCGATGGCATCCCGGAGGTAGCGGTTCCACGTGTCGCGATACTCGCGCTTCGTCCGAGCCGCCTTGTCCGACTCGTCGACGTCCCGGAGCCACATCTCCGCGGCAACGTGCACCTTCGTCTCGGGCTTGATCTCGCCGTCCGAGGAACGCCGTGCCCGGTCCCGAAGTGCCTCCAGCAGGTTGTTCGCCGCCTTGGCCTTGGTCTTGCCGACTCGTTCGACTGGGCGCGTCACGCCGTCGAAGTCCTTGTAGTTGGCGATGGCCCGCCAGGTGCGGTCGCCGATCTTGTAGGTCCGGATCTTGCCCCAGGTGCCGAGCGGCAGCGGTGGCCTGCCCATCAGGCTGCCCCCTGCTGATCGATCCAGGCGTCCACGTCCTCCTGGCGGTAGCGGACGTACTTGCCCATGCGGATGCCGTCCGGGCCGTAGCCCTTGCTGCGCCACTGGTAGAGGGTGCCTTTGGGGATGCCGAGGTAGTCGGCCAAGTCCTCGATGGACAGGAGTTTGCGGGTCATGGCTGGTCCTCCTTTTTGGTCGCACGGTTGTTGCGTTTGCGCTGGTAGATGGCTTCGGCGAGTTCGCGTTCGGCGTCGTCGGCGTGGCCGTTGCCGGTGTAGTTCCAGTGGTTGACCACGACCACGGAGCCGGGCTCGACGCCGAGGGCTTCCAGCGCCGCGTGGTGCTGGAAGGTGCGGCGGTCGCCGCGGAGCTGGGTGAAGGTCAGCGAGTAGCGCTGGCTTTTTGTGAGGAAGTGGCCGCGGAAGCCGAGCATGTGTGCCCAGCGACGCAGGAACGCCAAGTCGTCGTTGCCGCCGAGCTGCCAGGCCGCGCGGACCATGCTTTTGTGGTGCGGGTGCACGTCGAGGTGGTCAATGTGCCGTTCCGAGTGCACCCGCTGGTCGGGGGTCTCGCTGGTGGAGGTGCCCTTGGTGGCGTATTTGGCGATGTAGCCGGCCAGCGCCTGATCGCTGAGGTTGCCGTGCCCGTCCTCGACCTCGCCGGGCCGGTGGATCACCCGGACGTCGAGTTGCTGGCCCCAGGTGAAGGTGTGCTCTTCGGTTCGGCCGTCGAGGTCGAGGGTCTTGCTGACCTGCGCGGTCTGCGCGGCAGCGCGGACGGCGTGGTCGAGCAGGTCGGTGTCGGCCCAGTCCGGGGCCGGGTCGTGCGGTCCCTCGGGGCCGTCGAGGCGGATGACGGCGTGGAAGTGGACGAGCCCGCGACGCTGGTATTCGGCGACCTTGGCGTAGGAGAGGCGGGCGTGGCGGGGGAAGTCCTTGACCCGGATGCCGGCGGCAGTGGCGAGTTCGCGGCGCAGCCGGATGGTGAAGCGGTGCCACAGTTCCCCGGCGTGGCCCTGCCAGAGGACCGCGCCGCGGTAGTCGTAGGCGTCCGGGTCGATCGCGGTGCCCAGGCGCGGGTCGTCGGGGTGGTGGAAGGTGCCGCACGAGCACGGCCGCGGCTTGCCGTGCCGGGTTGTCGGTCGGGTGTGCACCACGCCGAAGCTCGGGGCGGTCAGGGTGACGAACAGGCGCGGCTTGTCGGCCACGTCGGCGGGAATGGTCTTGCCTCCGGCGACTCCAGCGCGGATGAGCTGGAAGGCGTCTCCGGCGTAGCGGTCGGAGCAGGCCGGGCAGACCGAGGCGCGGCGGTTGCCGCAGGGGGCGTAGATCGTCCCGGCATGCCGATCGAGCACGGTGCCGGTGAGGCGGTCGATGAGCTTGCGGTAGCCGGAGAGGTGGACGGGTTTGAGGCATCCGCCGGTGGCCTCGACCCGTGCTCGCCAGCGCCGGTAGCCGGGGGCGGTGAGCCGCTGCTGGATGCGGGCGGCGAGGTCGAAGTTGAGGGATGCGAGGGGCATGGACAGCCTCCAAGGGGACGTGCAGACGTGAGAAAGGGCGGGCCAGCGCGGCGGTTGGTGCCGG
This sequence comes from Amycolatopsis thermalba, assembly GCF_003385215.1. GTDB lineage: Bacteria > Actinomycetota > Actinomycetes > Mycobacteriales > Pseudonocardiaceae > Amycolatopsis_E > Amycolatopsis_E thermalba. The sequence continues at coordinate 53,071 of NZ_PQHW01000022.1, forward strand.
TGGCCCGCCCTTCGTGGTGCGTGGCGCGGTTAGCGCCTAGCGGGTGGGGTAGTGATCTTGTGGCTTTCGGGGGCCAAACAGTGCGCCCCCGGAAGCCCCTGGTCATGTGATGACGGGGTGGTGGTTGACGCGGGTGTTCAGCTCGTCGAGCAGGGCGGTGACCATCGCGTCGGGAAGTTTCACTGCGGCAGCGAGGTCATCGGCGGTGACGTGGCGGCCCGCGGCGTGCGCGGTCTCGGTGGTGCGGGTAACGGTGTCGCGGACTCCGGCCGGCAGTTTCGCCAGCGTCGAGCCCCGCTCCAGTCCAGGTGCCGGGTGCGGAGCCGGTGCCGTGGATGTGGCCGGTGCGGGTGCCGCCGGGGGCTCAGGCGCGGCGTCCGCAGGTGCGCGACGCATGAGGAGCTTCACCACCACCAGGAAGCCCAGAGCGGGCATCGCGGCGAGCAGCCAGCCACCCGGGCTCGGTTCGGCCAGGGCGACCTGGGCGGTCATCTGAATCCCGAACCCGGCCACCAGGACGACCATCGGAAAGGTGAGGAACCGGGTGTTGCCGCGTTGGTGGTCACGGCGGACCTCGAATCCGGCGACGATGGCGATGCCCTCGATGACCACGGCGTCGGCCCAGGCGAGCCAGCCGGTTTGTCCGTGGTGGACGGCCCAGTCGTGGGTGTGGGTGAATCCGGCGGCTGCGCCGATCCCGCCCAGGACCACGGTGACCAGCACCCGCACCACGTCCACCAGCCGAGTGCCGGTTCCCCGTACGGTGTCCACCTTGGACACGGCTTCCTCCTTCCGTCAGTAGGGTTTGAGCGCGGACCAGCGGGAGAGTAGGTTCCGGCCAAGCCGCGTGAGACGCAGCGGAGACACCGGACGCCGGACGACACCGTGCAGGCAGGAGACCGTGTCGCGGGCTGGACTACGTTCGACGTAGCGGCTCTGCATGAGCGCGTGCACGGTGTCTTCGTCGGTGGCGATGCGTACGCGGTCGGTGTCCTCGAACAGCACCACCCGGTCGGAGTCATCGAGCAGCCCGTAGCGGCCGTCCTGAACCTCGACCAAAACGTCCTGAGCCAGCGCCGGGGTGATGACTGACTTTGAGTGCTTACGCGGCCTCGGCGGCGGACACAGCCGGGAGGAAGCAGGGGTACCGGCGGCAGGTGCGGTGAATAGCCCGAACTCGTCCTCCATCACGGCCTCCGGTCCGGTCGGCCGGTGAGCCATTCGTTGACTTCGTGCCGGTAGCCGGTGCCGTGTGCCCGCCACTCCCGGTACAGCCCGACCGTGATCACGGCCCAGGTCACGAGCGTGATAGCGGCGGCGAGGGCGAAGCCCCAGAAGCTGTGGATCACCGCCCGCTCGATGAGCAGGGCGAGGAAGGCGAGGCCGGTCATTTTGGTCCAGGACCACACGAACCGCAGGGTCAGCATCAGGCCACCACCCGCAGCTCAGCACCGCGCCATCCGGCCCGCACGAACTCCACCAGCTCCTCCAGCTCGCGGTCGTCGACGTAGGCAGCGCGCACGCGTATGGGGACGCGGGAGCGCTGCCGGATGACGTAGCCGATCCCCGACGTTTCCGGGGCGTTCGGGATCTCATCGGCCAGCGCACCGCGAAGGCGGGCGTTCTCGCCGAGCACCATGTCCACGTGTGCCGCGGACGTGACCCGCAGGCACACTCGGGTGGTGAACAGGTCCCGCACCGGCACGGTGTCCTTAGTGGGTTCCTGCACCAGTCCGACCATCGAGTGCCCGGTTGCACGGCCCTGAGAGCCGACAAGGGCGAGTTGCCGTTTCAGGCCGCGGGCGGCGGAGGCGTCGCCATAGGCGAGCAGTGCGCCCATCTCGTCGAGGATCAGCAGGTTCAGCGGCGTGACCGAGGAGGGTGCGATCTTGCGCTTGCCCTGGTCAGCCAGGCTGCGTTGAGTGGCCTGCATGTCGGCCACGTACTCCTCGACCAGCTCCGCGCAGTCGCCCTCCTCGCAGGCGTAGCGGTACGCGATGCCGGCGAGCTTCGCGAACTCCATCTGCTTGGGATCGCAGATCCACAGCCTGACCGCGCCGTCCCGGATCAGCGGTGCCAGCCCGCGGAGTAGGGCGTTGACCACCGAGTTCTTGCCCGCGCCGGTCGCGCCCGCCACGAACAGGTGCTGCCCCAGCGCGGACAACCGCCAGTCGCCGCCGTACTCGGTCTCGCCGACGTAGAGGTTGGTCAGCTCGATCGCGTCGGAGTCGTAGACCATCTCCGGGGCCTCGATGACCTCGGTGAACGGCTCCGACCGCTCCACCACCAGCGCGATCACCCGGGGCTTGACCCGCTCGATCGCGATCCGCTCGACCTTGAGCGCCTCGGTCAACTCGGGAAGCTTGGCCTCGAACTGCCGGAGATGCTGCCCGGGGTGGAGCTTGACGTAGAGGGTGTCCACGCTCGGGGAGTAGGAGCGAATGCGAACCAGCCGGGGCACGTGAAGTTCACCGGTCTTGCGGTTGGTGGTGAACAGGTCGCAGGCGATCAGGGCGTTGCGCCAGCGCGGCCCCAGATAAGTGATCCACCGGCGACGCCACGCCCGCATCCGTGGTGCGGCGAACCGGTCGAAGCTGTCCGGATGCGCGCGATACCACGCACACAGACCCGCCGCGGTGCCGCCGAGGATGCCGCCAGTGGCGGTCCAGCCCAGTTCGAGCCCGGCAGTGGTGACGGCAGCGGGGGTAAGGACGCTGCCGGGGTGCCGGCCGAGCCAGGCGGCGGCCTTGACCTCTGCGCCCTTGGTGCGCTTGGAGAATTCCGAAGCCATGATGTTCCTTCCGAGAAACGAAAGGACCGGCCCGGCCACCCGTGTCGAGGTGGTCAGGCCGGTCCTGCGGCGGTTGCTGTTCGGTCAGTCCTTGATCGCGGAGCGGGAGTCGGAGAGCGAGACGGTCAGCTTGGCGACGGCTTTGGCCATGCGGTCGTGGTGGCCCTTGAAGCCCTCCCGTCGCACCGGAATGCCCTTGATCGCCTGCCGGAGCTGCCGCATCGCGGCGTCCACCGCATCCAGCGCCCGGTCCACCTGATGCCCTGCCATTGCTCAGACCCTCCAATCGCGCGAGACCAGCTCGGTCTCGTACTTCTTGGCCGCCGTCCGGAGGCGCTCCAGCTCATCGGTGGCTTGAGTGCGGTAGCCCTTGAGTTCGTCCTGAGTAGCGACGGTCCAACCGGACCCAGCGTGCTTGTCGTCGACCTTCTCGATCAGGCCGGTCAGGTCCTCCAGCGCTTCCAGCACCAGGTCCATCGCGACCACGAAGCTGCCGTACCGTTCCCGAGCGTGCCGGTTGATCGCGTCGATCTGCATCAGTTCCCCTTTCCTGCCGCATACTCCGCTGCCGAGGTCAGGTCAGCCACGAGGAATCGCACCGCGTTACCTACCGTCACCCGCGTTTCCTGGTCCGGTCGACTTGCCGCGAACTTCTCGTAGGCCGCGGTCGCCGCTGCGATGATGTTTTGAATCTCGCTTACCAACTTTCTTCCCCTCCTTGCGTTGTTACCCGTGCCAGTCGTGCTGGCGATTTACGGAGATCTCCCGTTCCCAATTTTCCGCGAGTTTCCACATCGGATTCTTCGGCGGCGGGTCAATCACGTAGATCTCAACCAGCAGCATCGCGGTAATTGCCGCGTTCCGATCGAACTTTCGTCCGGGGAGCCAGGTGACCAGCCAGCCTTCCGGCCCGTTGACCGCGTGATGCTCGGTCACCGTGCTCGTGATCCGGTCCGCATCGACCTCCAAGCTCATGACCTTCCTCCCCTCAGGCATTCCGCTGCGGTCCGTTGGGGTCGAAGGTGGACAGCCCGCCCGGGCACTCGCCGTCGCTGTGCCAGTAATCACCGTCAATCCAGTCTCGGTTACGCATTTTCGGTACCCCAATCAGTGTTGTGGTAGAACCCCAAGACCCCCGGAGTAGATCCCGGGAGTCAAGGCGCGCCACCACAAAAGGCGCGAATTTTGGCATGGATCGGCCCACTGTGTAATTCTCAAACAGCAGATAAGTGCCCTTGCCCGACTCGAACGGGCGGCTAACCAGGAATAGGAAGGGCTACCCGGACACGCGGTCCGATCAGGCGGCGGGCTTGAGACCCATGGCGGCGAACGCCATGCCCGAAACCGTCTCGCCCCGGTCGTTGCGGAAGGAGTACGGCGACACCCGGGCGTCGATCAGCTCGACCAGCTGACCCTCCTCGAACCCCTCGCCGGGGTCGGTCTCCAGGGTCACCCGGATCTCTTCGCCCTTCGTGCCGTCCGACTTCGCGAACAGCGACACGACATAGCGGGTCACGCCGTCCACGGTGACGACCTCCTCGCGGCCGTCCTTGTCCTTCCGCGTCTTCATCGTCGGGGCCTCGGCGATCCGGAGCCGGTAGCCGCCGAGGTTCACGGGGATGTTCCTCATCTATCCACTCCTGTCTTGTGACGTTATATGTCGTACTAGAACTAAGGTAGCACAGTGCTAGGACAGTGCTATGGTCCGTTCGGGTGAACTAGCGCGTCATATGGCGTCTCGGTACAGTTGATGCATGAAGCAGCCGCAGCAGGTGACGGGGCACCCCTACCAGGCAGTGGCTGCGTCTATTGCGGCCAAGATCGACGCTGGCGAGTTGAAGCCGGGGGAGAAGCTGCCCTCAGTGCGCGCACTTGCTCGCGATCGTGGGGTTTCGCCGATGACGGCTCAGAAGGCCCTGACTCAGCTCGCCGAGGATGGCTACGCCGAAGTCACTGCCGGCCTCGGCTACTTCGTGACCCAGCCCGGCGAGTCGCATGACGACCCCCTCGCTGCCATCCACCGGCAGATCGACGCTCTGAACGCGACTGTCGCCGACCTGGCTCAGCGTCTCGAGCGGCTGGAAGAGCAGTCCGGCTGACCCCCGCTTGGCGCTTGGCCGCCTCCAGGTTCAGCACTCGCTGACGCACCTCGTCGAGTTCGGCGTTGAGCGCGCGGAGGCGAGCCGCGATCCGCCGGAGTTGTTCTTCAGATGGTGCGGACGCGTCCTCCTGCTTCTGCCTCCTCGTCCTGCCTGAATCCGCTGCCTGGTCCCGTTCTGTCCAACCGGTGTTCTTCATGGCTCAAATGAAACCGGCGATTGCTGGGAGCACGGCAGCGAGCACAGGGGGAGCACGGGAGCACAAGGGGGAGCACTTGAGCGCAGAGAGGTGCGCAAGGGTGCGACCAGGCGCAACTCTTTGTGCTTCACTGGTCGCAGGGAGGTGACGATGGCGGCAGGGAAGAGGGAGCCAAACCGGCGTCTAGCAGCAGTGATGCAGGAAGCGGGCATGAGCAACAAGGGGCTCGCCCGCCGCATCGTCGAGGCGACAGCCGCCTGGAAGGAGCCACTGCGCGCGGATCACAACGACGTCCGCAAGTGGCTTGACGGCATGGTTCCGAGGGACCCCAAGCCACGCGTCATCGCACAAGTGCTGTCGGCGAAACTCGGCCGGCCCGTCAGCCTGGAGGACATCAGGCTGGGGGAGGCGGACGCGTCGGAGGACGACGCCCTTGTCAGCGAGGGGCTGACGTACCAAGCCGAACCAGGCCAAGCCGTCAACCTCCTGCACCAACTCACTGACGCCGACCTCAGCGACCGTCGGCGGGTCGTCAACGCGACATGGCGCGAGGACATCGCTCCTCAGGTCATCACGGGGTACATGTTCTCCGCGCCCGTTGTGCTCACCCCCGAGGACGACGGGCCGTTGCGGGGGACCGCGGCCGCCGAGCGCATCCGCCGGACGACGGCGCACCTGATGGACATGGACTTCCAGTTCGGCGGCGGCCACACCCGGCGCATGCTCATCCAGTTCTTTCGCGATCAGGTCGTGCCGCTCCTGCGCAAGCATCACCCCGAGCCCCTTCGGCGCGAGATCTTCAGCGCGGCAGCAGAGGTCGCGCAGTTGCTCGGCTGGAGCGCCTACGACGCGGGCCGGCACGGCGTCGCCATGCGGTACTTCACCCAGGGACTCAAGCTCGCGCGCGAAGCCGACGATCACATGCTGGGTGCGCGGATGTTGTCCAGCCTGTCGCACCAGGCGAACTACCTGGGCCGGTTCAACGATGCTGTCAGCTTCGCCAGGGCAGCCCAGAGCGCGACGCTCGGCAGAGCGACCAGCGCCGTTTCCTCGATGTTCTTGGCTATGGAGGCGCGAGCGCTAGCGAGTCTCGGCGACAAGCGCGGGACCGCTGCCGCGCTGCACCGTGCCGAACAAGCTTTCGAGACTCGCGACCCGTCCCGCGAACCGGACTGGATCAACTATTTCGACGCGCTGGAGTTGGCCGGGGAGGCGTCGCACTGCTTCAGAGACCTCGGCGACGGCAACAGGACGAAGCTCTTCACGGCTCAGGCGATCGATCCGGTCCTGACTCCGCCGCGCACCCGTGCGTTCATACAGATGGTCTCCGCTGCAGGCTCTCTCGCCAACGGTGAGCCTCACGAGGCCGTTGCGCTCGCGACCGAGGCGGTTGAGCTCGCAGACGGCTTGCAGTCCATGCGGTACTTGCGATACCTCTCTGACTTCTGCAAGGCCCTTCACGCGCTCAAAGCTGACCGGGAGCTGACTCAGAACTTCACCGGCCTGTTGCGGACGCGGTACCCGAAGCTCGCCATCCCGCCAGCCGCGGCGTGATCGGAGTTCAGAACGGCCGCCAGTGAGCGGTCGCCTCGCCGGTGCGGATGGTGCGCATGCGCGTTTCGAACTCCGCCTTGATCTCGGGCGAGTGGTCGACGTTCTGCATGATCCACGTCGTCATCTTGATCTCGTGGGTTGCTCGCAGCGTTGGGAAGCCTTCCCAGTTCCGGATGTCGTAGCCGTAGGAACGGGCGAAGTCGTTGTACTGCTTGTCCGTCCACCACCCGGCGGTGACGTACTCGGTCGCGGTCATCGAGAGATCCCACTCCGGCTGCCCCCAGGAGAAGTTCTCGAAGTCGATGAGCAGCGGCCCGGAATCGGTGATCATCAGGTTCTTGATGTGAGCGTCGCCGTGGATAGCGCACTCGTCCAGCGGGAAGTTCAGCCGCGCAACTTCGTTCTCCAGCTCCTCACACCGCTCCAGCAGCAACTGTTTGTCGTCGTCCGAGACGGGCGAGGACGCAACTCGTGGCCGGATCCGAGCGAGAATGTCTGTGCGGGGCAGCGTGAACGTAGTGGGAGACGGCAGCCGGTGAAGCTCCCGAAGCTCGCGGCCAAGAAGCGCGACGTCGTCCGGCATCGCGACCTCGCCGGGGATGAACTCCCAGAACGTGACCGGGTGGCCCCCTGCCGCGCGCGGTTGATCGGCCGGCCTCGACAGGCGACCTGAGGCGAACCCCTGGTCGGCGAGCCAGCGTGCTACCGCGACCTCCTTTTCAACGTTCGGCCAGTAGTCCATCGTCCGCGCGATCCGCACCACGATGGGGGCTGAGGCGAGCTTGTAGAGGGCGTTCTCGCCCAATCGCATCAGCGTTGCGCCCTTCGGGTCCAGGCCCGCGTCACGACAAGCGGTGTCGAGCACGGCGCGAGTGGAGTCGGCGGTGAACGCTGGCGCGGTGTCCGTCATCAAGCCTCCCGTCGTGTGATCCGGGTCCAGGTTACGGGCGGAAAGCGAGAAGAGGTGACCGAGCCGCAGATGGTTCGGAAGATCGCCCGATCCCAGCCACGTAGGTCCCCTTGCACGGCACCGTGATCACCAGGCCCTTGGAACGGAGCAGCTCGGTAGCGTGGCGAGCTGTGCCCAACGAGACGCCGTACTCCTGTGCGAGCCGGCGTTCCGCAGGCAGTCGCGTGTCCGGCGGTAGGTCCCCGCGCTTGATGCGTTGGGCGAGGTGGTCGGCCATCTTCTCGTAGAGCATGCCCGGCTTGTCTGGCTCCAGTTCCTCATAGAAGGTCATAGGTCCCCCGTGGATCTCGTCTTCGTCAGTCCGCGACCGAGAACGACTGGCCGCGACTGGAACGAGAGTAGCGCGCCCTAGGTACCTATAGGAACTCACAGGTACCGCTATGAGGATGCAGGCTCTTGCTGGTGCATAGCGTTACAGCATGTCATGGGGAGACCGTTCCGGCCGGATCGACCACCACGGGCCGGAATACATCTGGGCGCAGATCGCCAACGACATCCGCCATGACATCGAAAGCGGCGCTCTACCAGCAGGAGCGAAGCTTCCCGGCGGCCCGGAGCTGGCCGAGATCTACGGCGTCGCGAAGGCGACCGCTGCCAGGGCGATCAAGGCTCTGCGGGACGAAGGGCTGGTGACCGTGGTCTTCGGCCGCGGCACCTTCGTCACCCATCCTGGATAAGGCGCGAACGGAGCCGGGGCATTGAGCCCGACGACGGCGCAAGGTCCCTTCACGGTGCGGAGCGATCCCACCTTCGGCTAGACCGTCACGGCCGCGAATCGGCGTACCAGCGTTGCCAGAACGTGGGCATGTCGGTAAAGGTCTCTTCTGCCTCCTGCGCGATCCAGGACCACCGAACAACCTCCAGGTTTTCGAGGTCGGTGTGCACGCAGAAGCACGTGCTCGCGCCGTCATCACCGAAGCCGATCAAAGTTCGCGGCAGCATCTCCATCTGCCAGGCTCTCAGGTTGTCGGAAACGATTACCTTGCACGACCACGCGGGCCGCCACTGGCCCCTCAAGTCCTCAAACCCGTTCGCGAAGGCCAGAAACTCTCGCAGGTGCGGCGGCAGCCCTATGCCCAAGGCGCGCTCAGTCCTCGCAAGCTCAGAGGCCGACGCACCCTCGCTCAGCCGCAATCCCCACTGGTCAACCTGCAAGATCGCGGCCCAAGCAGTCACCCGCAGATCATCTCCTGAACCTCGCTGCGGCCGCCAGGGGCTTGAGCTCACGTGTTCAAAGTTTCCTTACTTGTTCAAGGCGGCCCCTGCGGGGCCGCTGATCCGGCCCTCATCCTGTCGAACCGCCAGACGCGGGCGTGCGGCTGGCGCCGGTCCCGCGTGGCGGTTCGACGGAGGCCGGGCGGCCCCACAGCCGCCGCGAGAGGAAGAACAAAGATGCCCTCGCCGGGCAGGCAGGCTCCGGGATGACCAGGACCGCAGGCCGGGTTGCGCTGGCAGGGTGGGTGCTTGGTGGTCATCCCGTCGCCTGATCTGATGGCTATCACGCCGTGCTGGGGCCGCAAGTTTGGCAAGTTCGGCCGGCGGTTGAGCACGGACGTTGCGGCCCCAGCACGGCGTGATCGAGACGCCATCAGGCGACGGGATGACCACCAAGCGGCTCAGTTCACCTAATTCTCTCCCGCATCCTCTGCAAGCGATTCCAAAATCTTACGAAGGTCACTCGTCTTTTCCTCTTGGTCAAGATATTCGCGATATGAATCGTAGGCATTGGTTAGGAGCTCGTCGTATTTGACAATCCTGGTGTTGATAGCCTTCAACGTTTCAGCCGACTTTTCGCGGCCGCCTACCTTGGACCAATCTGAGGGGTCTTTTCCGAGTACGCATACACATTCAACCCGCTCGTCCTTGCCGGAATTTCGAAGAAACGCCGATAGGGCTTCCCGGTATTTGTCAACCTGTTCATACAACCGGAGCGTGCTCGTGGACGCTGAATGGCGCTTCAGTTCGACAATGACGTGCGCGCCTGCCATGCGTTTATAACGGATATCAATTCGTGATGCACGCTCTTCGGGGGTGAGATCAGCGCTTATTTCCGAGAAGGCTCTCCCAACTCGCTCTTCCATTGTGTGGTCCGTTGCTCGTTCCCACGATGGGTCCAGTAACCACAGGTTGCTGAACAGATGCTCCTGGAGGACTTTTTCGAGCGAGTCGTTGTCAACATGTTGTTGCAGCTTCTCAATCACCTTGAGTCGTTGAGTGACTATCCGATGATAAAGCACCGCTTCCAGGTCCTCAATGTTTCCGAATAGTATACTTATTGACTGAAGATCCGAGGTTTCCAATTGGTCGAGGGCGTCCAAATTTTCCCGGTATCGCATGACCTCGAAAGCGAGGACCGAATGAGCAAAAAGTTGGGCTCGTTGTTGAGGGTTGTCTACCGTCAGTTGGTTGATCTTTCCAAAGAGGCGAACTGCCTTCTTTTTGGTGTCGCCCCTAAGGGTGTTGAACCACGCCTTGATGTGCAAATTCTCGAGAGCCGCGGATGTCCCTTTTTGATTCCTCAAATCGGTCCAAGCGCTACCGATCGCGCGAACCTGAGTGGTGAACCATTGAATTAGGGACTGGTATCTCGGGTCGTCCTCCACGATACGCTGGCGGCTGCTGGTAGCTATATCCTCAGCGTCATCTGAATCAAGAAAATCGGCGTGGATCTCGCCGAACAGGTACGAGCCAAAGATGCTTGACTCCTTGATTTCTTCAAGTAGGTTCTCATGGGCAAGTTTGCCGCGGACCATCAACGTCACGCGGTTGATCTGCTCCCCGTCGTCGTCCTTTAGATCTTTAGGGCTGAAGGAGGTGGCTATCCACCCTCGAACTTCCCCCTCTGGCAATGTCGCCGGCTCGGAGAATTTTTTGTTCTCGGCGCGCTTGCACTGTTCGCCGATCTTTTCGGCTTCGGAAAACTCGTCATAAACCCAGAGAAACTGCGCCTTGTGGAAGTAGTCTCGGTCCACCGCTGTCACCTCGCGTCCACCAATCAGCACGCGAAAGTTGTACTCAGACCCGAGAATGGAAAATCGACGAGCAATTCTCTTTGTCAATCCTGAGGCAACATTCTGCAATTCCTTCTTGAGGTCCGTCAAGACGATCTTGGTGCCTCGGTGCAAGTCGCCTGGAAACTGATCGATTAGGGATTCTGGGTGATACTGACCCGAGTTGGTGTTGCTTATTTGACGCTGAATCTCATCGAGTTGCATACGAAAAGCTGACCGCTGACCATCCTTGATGGTATAAACCTCTACTACCCTCGCTATTGAGAAAAGTGAAAGCTTGCCAATCCCTTTTCGGCCCATAACTTTCCGGCCGAAGCGCGGAGTGATAGCCTGATCGCTTTCTCTGCGGCGGTAGCCAACATGCAAGAATCTGCTGTTGACGTCCTCGGTAGTCATGCCGCAGCCGTCATCGCGGATGGTTATAGACTTACTGTGGGAGTCGAGAGTTATCTCCACCTTCTCGGCGTCTGCATCGTATGCGTTAGCGACGACCTCGGAGATGACCGCCGGAACGTTGCTGTAAAGGTTGATGCCGAGATGATTTAGGACGTTCAGACTGAGCGTCATCGCGTAGGGAGAGGCCATAAGGCAAGTATCGCCTCGAAGGGGCAGGGCTGCTAGCGGCCAAACAGGCGCATTTCTGCGAGATTAGGCTGCACGTAATGGTGCTGCAAGATGCCGTGCGATCGCGCGGCCAAGTGGAACCGGTACAGCGTTACCGATCTGTCGCGCGATCGCAACCTTTGAGCCCACCCACTGGTGGTCAGGAGGAAATCCTTGCAGTAACGCCGCTTCGTAGTGCGTCAAGGCGCGATCTTCGTCGGGGTGAAGATAGCGTCCTTTTTCTGGCTTATGAAACTCGGTGCGAATCGTGACTGATGGCTTATGCCACAGCAGGCGTCCCATTACGTCCGCCGACCCATTCAGATGCTTCCGCCAGCAGGGTGCCATCAATCTCGGGGGCAAATCGAAGCGGTTCCCTCCCCGTGGAATGGCAGCAAATCGTTGACGAGAGATACTCTGATAGTTCCGAGTTAAATGCAATTCCGGAGTTTTGAAGGCGCCGGGAAATAGGCGGCCAGCGAATTCGGTCCAGCTTTCCGGGAGTTCCGTGTCAGTAACCGAAGTCGCGACACCTTTGAGGGCTTCGCCTACGGTAATGTGACGTCCGACGTGTGTCGGCTCCGGCCGCCCTGGATCCGAAAGGTCGCGCGCGTAACCGATCACAACGACTCTCTTTCGAACCTGCGCCGCGCCATAATCTGCGGCATTCAGAACGTGGGCGGAAAACTCGTATTCGGCTAGTTTTCCACCTTTTTCTGTTGCTTCGCGGAAAAGTGCGAATTGAGGGGACTTTAAAAACGCTGGAACGTTCTCCAGGACAAAGAATTTCGGTTGCGCTTTCGCTACGGTTTCAACATATTCGCGCCATAAAGTATTACGCTCGTCTTCGGCATCTTGCTTGCCCAGAGTCGAGAAACCCTGACACGGCGGACCGCCGACAACAACGTCAACTTCCGGGACGTCCTCGTGTGCCAGCCAGTCCTGAATAGTGCCGGGATAGACGACTTCGCCGAAGGTGTGTGCATAGCTCGCCGCAGCCGCGAGGTCCATCTCGACAGCGCGAACGGTGCGGTAGCCGCTCCTGGCCTGATGGAAGCCTTGCGTGAGACCCCCCGCGCCAGCAAACAGGTCAAGCACTCGTATCGTACGACGGCGACGGCTTGGCAAGCTGTTAGCGGACACGTGATCAGCTTAGCCGGCCGTGCGTTGCCACATGGCCACGACTTGCGTTTGCGATTGCGAACTCAGTCTCGATCGGGAGCTAGGACTTGGCTGACCCCGGTGAAGGTGACGCCGACCGCGGCGTAACCATGTCCGCAGTCTCGTCGCGGATGGCACGCCAGCGCTCCCGTGACACGCAGCCGGAGTTGCTGCTTCGCCGTGCACTCCACCGCCGTGGCCTCCGATACAGGGTGGACTTGCCGATCCCCGGCATGCCTCGGCGTCGCGCGGACGTGACCTTTAGTCGTGCGCGAGTAGTTGTGTTCGTCGACGGCTGCTTCTGGCACCGATGTCCACTGCATGCCACGGCCCCCACGACCAATGGAGCCTGGTGGGAGCGCAAACTGAACGCCAACGTGGCGCGAGATCGCGAGACCGACGCATGGCTGACCGCCCTCGGTTGGTCGGTTCTGAGGTTCTGGGAGCACGAGGACATGGAGCACGCGGCGGCGCTGATCGCGCACGAGGTCGCCTCTCGTAGAAGCACCGGTACCGTCTGATGACTGAGCTGTACCAACCACGTCCCGCCTGCATGGCCTGGGAGAACATCGTGCAGGGACGGTTCCGGTTCCCGCCCGGTCTGCTGCGTCAACGTTCGTCAATCGTTCGTCAGGACTGGCGCCGAGCACGGCAAACGACCATCGCCGACGAGCGAGGAACGGCCAGGCCAGGCCCCTAACCCGGGCGTTCCCGCAGGTCGGATTTGTGCCGCTTCAACGGCTAGACCTGGCGGGTATCCTGTGTAAGTGACTGCCGCTGCCGCGAACCACGGCCCGACTCCCGACCGGGGGCGCTTCGACTCCCCCAGGGAGATTCGGGCTGCGTTGCTGCCCGAGGAGGTCGGCGACTTCGATGCGGCGTACCAACAGGCCCTCAAGCTGGCTTCGGAGACCTTGAGCCTTGAGGCCCTACAGGACACGCTGTCGAGCTGGCGGCGCATCGCGCAGATGACCCAGGCTGATCCCGCCGGCCACCGCAGGATGCTGGCGCGGGCGAAGGAGGCACAACGTACCGGGCAGTTGCCCGACGACGCGGTCGACTGGAACCAGTTCCGAACTGAGCTGGGCGTCTGACCCGCACGTGGCCTACCGCATCGTGACGGACTCGCGCGTCCGTGACCAGATCCGCGCCCTACCCGCCGAGGCACTGCCGATGATCGCCGAGGCGATGAGCGTCCTCGAACTGACTCCGTGGAACGGCCGGCCCTACAACGCAGCCGAGCCCGACGGGTGGATGCGACACCTCGACCTCCCCGACGGTCGCGGCTTCCTCACCTACCTCGTCCTTGAGGATCAGGACCGGGTTGACGTGCTCAACGTGACCTGGTTCGGCTAGCGCCTGCACGACCCTGTCTCCCACGCTTTACCCTCGCCAATCAACGGCAGATGACCTCATCCGAGGGCGAGCGATCCTGATTTGCAGAAGCGATCAGGCCAGATCACGTACGCTGTCGGCAGCTGACCAACAACGACAGCAGACGTTCCCCCATAAAGCGGGTGTCGCAGGTTCGAATCCTGCCGGGGGCACAAAGCCCCAGGTCAACGGCCACTTTTCCGAGGTTTTTCCGGATCATCGAGGGCCGATGGTCCACAAACGGTCCAGAAACGACTCGGGCGTTCGAAGGCCGCCACCGCCGAGGCCGCCATCGCGGACCCGGCCGGATCGGCGCGTCCATTCGGAGGGACCGTCCGGTGGTCCTCGTCACCTTCGACGCAGCACCGCGCGCTTGGTGTGGGCCGGTTCGTTCTCGCGAGCGGGCGCTCGCGCCGGATCTCGCCAGAGGGGTGATACTGCTGATCATCGCCGTGGCGAACAGCGCGGGCGTGATCTTCGCGAGCGAACCCGGCCTCGATCCCGCCCCGGAGGGCGCGGACCGGGGCATCACCTTCCTGCTGTACGAACTCGCGCACGCGCGGCTACCCGGTCTTCGCGGTGATGTTCGGCTACGGTCTGGTCCAGCTCGCCAACGCCAGCACGCCGCGGGCGCCACGCCGGAGAAGGTGCTGGTGCGCCGCAACCTGTGGCTGGTCGTCTTCGGCTTCGCGCACGCCGCGCTGCTCTACTACGGCAAACTTCTTCGCCGCCCACAGGATCGTCGGGCTCGGCGATGACGCTGCTGCTGCTCCGCCGGAGCGAGAAGTTCCACCGGATCGTGCCGGCCATCTGGGCACCGGCCGGCCGAGATCGTCGTCCTCGCCGTCATGGTGATCGGCAACGTCGCCGACCGGTTCGGCAGCCTCACGGTTACCGGTCTGGTCATCGCGGTCGCCGTTTGGCTCGTGAGCCTCCTGCTCGCCCACCGGCCAGGCCGAAACCGTCCTGCGTCGCCTGTCCTACGGGCCACGGCGCTGAACACAGGAAGGTTGACACCATGGATCGACTCGACGTCATCGACACCTGCACGCGCATGGCGTGGTACGCCGATCAGCGCGCCTGGGACCGGCTGTCGGAGATCTTCGCCGACGCGGTGACGCTGGACTACACCAGCCTCAACAGCGGCGAACCGGCGACCCTGACGCCGGCGCAGATCGTGGCCGTGTGGCGAGAAAGCGCTCGGCGCCTACGAAGCCACGCAGCACCTGATCGGCAACCACCTCGTCACCATCGACGGCGACAACGCGGTGTGCACGGCCTCGTTCCAGGCCACGCACTACAAGAAAGCCGAGTTCGGCTCTCCACTGTGGAGACTCGGCGGCACCTACGAGTTCGCCTTGGTGCGCGGCGCCGACGGCTGGCGGATCACCGGCGTCGTGATGACCGCGACCTGGGGCGAGGGCAACCGGTGAGGAAGGTCGCCATCGCCGGCCTGGTGGTGGGGGTGGTGCTGGCCGGTGGTGTGGCGACGGTGGCGAGCAGCGACTACCTGCGCGCGGTCCTCACCGACGCCGTCGAGCCGCTCCCCTCGCCGGCCGCCACGGCCGGCACCCTCGCCCCGGCCGCCCGGTGCTACCTGGACGCGGTCACGGCCGGCGACGCCGGCGACGTAGCCGCGGCGTTCGCTCCCGACGCCGTCATCGTGGACGTCGGAAGGGAGATCCGCGAGTGGGCCGAAACCGAGGTCATCGGCGGCACCTACACGTTGCTCGACCACACCCCGCGGGACGGCGGCACCATCGGTCCGCTTCCAGCCCGGCGGATTCCGCGCCAGCTACCGCTTCGACATGAACAAGATCGAGTTCGACAGCGACGGCGTGACCCTGACCGGCAACCTCTACCTGCCCGAGGGCGCCGAGCGCGCACCCGGTGTGGTGGTCGCCGGCACATGGACCAGCGTCAAGGAGCTGATGGCCGACCGCTACGCGCAGCGCCTGGCCGAACGCGGCTACGCCGCACTCTCCTTCGACTTCACGGGGTTCGGCGAGTCCGCGGGGGAGCCCCGGGATGTGGAGAACCCGGACCGCAAGGCCCGGGTTCTCCACCACGCGGTCGGCCTCCTGGCCGGCCACCCAGCCGTGGCGGGACAGCGCATCGGCGCGCTGGGCATCTGCGCCGCCGCGATGTACATGGCCGCAGCCGCCGCCGACGACCCGCGCATCGGCTCGCTGGCCCCGGTCGCGCCGTGGCTGCACGACGCCGCCATCTGCGAAGCCGCGTACGGCGGAGCGGACGCGGTCGCCGAGAAGATCAAGATCGCCCGGGAAGCCCGTGCCCGGTACACCGAGACCGGCGAGGTCGACTACGTCCCGGTCGTCAGCGCCACCGACCCGCGCGCCGCGATGCCCTACGACATCGACTTCTACCTCAACCCGGCCCGCGGCGGAATTCCCGTCTGGCACAACCGGTTAGCCGTCATGGCCTGGGCGCACTGGCTCACCTACGACTCCATCTCCCTGGCCCCGCGGATCCCCCAGCCGACCGTCCTCGTGCACAGCGAGGACGCCGCCATCCCCGACGGCGCCCGCCGCCTCCACGCGGGACTGGCCGGCCCCAAGGACATCCTCTGGACCGAGGGCACGCAGTTCGACTTCTACGACCAGGAACCGCAGGTCACCCTCGCCGTGGACACGGTGGCCGCCCACTTCGGACGGACGTTGTGACCGTCGCCGGCTGCGCCGAGTGCGGCGCAGCCGGCGGGCGCCGCCAGCGCCGGCGCTCAGATCACGTAGAGCCACCACCGCTCGTTCGCGGGGCTCTTCGGGTGGTGTACGCATTCGTAACCCCGCTCCGCGTGCTTCTTGCCGACGGCCGCGCACTTCGCCTTCGTCGGGTACTTGCCCCACGGGTCCTGGGCCGCCGCCGTGCCCGCGGTGCCGAGCAGGACGCCGAGCGAGGTCACCGCGACCGCACTCGCCACTAGAAAACGTTTCACGTTATGTCCGATTACCATGTCAGCTTTCAACCAGACCTGGTCAAGGGTTGACGGCCAGGAAGAGGAAACTCGCGAACAGGACGAGGTGGACGCCGCCCTGCAAGGGGGTCGCCCGGCCGGGCACGACCGTCAGCACGCCGGTCACCACGGTGAGCGCGAGCAGCACCAGGTGGGTGCTGCCGAGGCCGAGCACGAGCGGGCCGGGCAGCCAGATCGTCGCCACCGCGATCGCCGGGATGGTGAGCCCGATGCTCGCCATCGCCGAGCCGAGCGCGAGGTTGAGGCTGGTCTGGATCCGGTCGCGCAGGGCGGCCCGCAGCGCGGCGAGGGTCTCCGGCAGCAGGACCAGCAGCGCGATCACCACCCCGACCACCGCGTGCGGCAGTCCGGCGTTGTCCACCCCCGCCTCGATCGCCGGGGAGACGACCTTCGCGTCGCCGACCACGGCCACCAGCGCGATCACCAGGAAGACCAGGCTGAACCAGGCAGCGCCGGAACTGGGCGGCTCGGCGTGCTCGTCGGCGCCCTGCTTGACCGGCAGGAAGTAGTCGCGGTGCCGGTAGGTCTGCATCGCCACGAACAGGCCGTACAGCACGAGCGACGCCACGCCCGCGAACGCCAGCTGCGCCGGGGAGAACTCCGGCCCGGGGCGGCTGGTGGTGAAGGCGGGCAGGACCAGGCTCAGCGTGGCCAGCGTCGCGACGGTGGCCAAGGCCGCGCCGGCCCCCTCGGCGTTGAACACCGCGACCCGGTGCCGCAACGCGCCGACCAACAGCGACACGCCGAGGATGCCGTTGCAGGTGATCATCACGGCGGCGAACACCGTGTCCCGCGCGAGGGTGGCGCTCTTCCCGTTGCCGTCAGCCATCAGAGTGACGATCAACGCGACTTCGATCACCGTGACGGCGACGGCCAGCACGAGTGACCCGAACGGTTCACCGATCCGGTGCGCCACGACCTCCGCGTGGTGCACCGCGGCGAGGACGGCCGCCGCCAGGCACAGCGCGACCACGATGACGAGCGGCAACGGGAGTTCCCGGCCCCAGCTCAGCAACAGCGCGACGACCGCCACGAGCGGGCCGAGGACGGTCCAGTCGGTCAGCCGGGATCGGATGCGCGCGCCCACGGGCTCACCCTGCCACAGTGATCCGGCCCCGGCCGGGCTTGCGCGCGCCGCTGGTGTGTGGTGCGCTTTCACCCCTGGGTGGTCGTTTTCGCGCGATCGAGCGAACGAGTGATGAGGAAGGTACGCCCTGTGACGACAGGTGCCCACAGCCTGGGATCCGGAAGCGGGGCGACGACGGTCGCCGAACTGCTCGCGCGCCGCGATCGCCCGGTCCGGCAGCGCCACTCCCGCGCGCCCGAACCCTCCCCGGCCGAGATGACGATGCCGACCATGGTCGCCGCCATCTCCGTCCTCGACTCGAAGTCCCCGCGCCGCCTGGAGCGGCCGCCGGTGGCGAGCACCGCCGGGATGCGCGTGTTCGGGACCGGCTCGTTCGGCTCGGCCGGAACGGTCGGCGCCACCCTGCGCGGCACCGACGGGGGTGGCCGCGCCGGACGGACGACGGCCCCCGGCCCGATGACCGGTGAGCAGACGCCGGCCGCGCTCGCCGGTTCCCCGGCCAGCTCGGC
>NZ_PQHW01000220.1 GCF_003385215.1 Amycolatopsis thermalba
ATCACCATCGACGACGGCACGGGCCCCCCGACGACCTACACCCTCGGCGAGGAGCCCGCCACCACCCAGCACCCCGCCCCGTCGGCCGGCGCCGCCCCCAGCGCTCTCACGGACGCCGCCCAGCGGCTGGCCTCGTCCGCCGTTGTCGGCGCATCCACCCCCGGCACTCTCCCGGACGCGGCCGAGCGGTTCGCCCCGTCTGTCGCAGCCGCCCCCGGTGCGCTCCCGGACGCCGCCCAGCGGTTAGGCGCCGCCGGAGCCTTCGGCGCCGAGCCAGCGGCCGGTCAGGACTTCACCGCCGGTGGTGAGCCCCCAGCTCCCCTCAGCGGCGCGGCTGCGCAGGACCTTGCCCCTGACGCTGGGCAAGCGGCTCATTTCGGCAGCGCGGCTGGGCAGGGCTCCTCCGACGTCGCGCAGGCGGCCGCCTTCGGTGGGGTGAGTGCCGGCCAGGCCGCTGCTGGCTTCGCCGGTGGTGCTGATGCTCCGGGCGAGGTGCCCGGCTTCCCCGGTGCTGATCCCGGCACCCACGGCCAGGCGGCCGGTTTCGCCTCTTCCGGTGAGCCTGTTCCCGGCAGGCAGGACCAGACCGCCGCGGCAAGCGCGCTCGGCGGGGTTGCGGACGGGCTTGCCGCCCAGGTCAGTGGCTCCCTCGGGGATCCCGGCTCGCTCAGCCACTCCTCGGCGCCTTCTCCCTCCGGGGCGACCCTCGGCACCGCGCCCGGGCTGGATCCGGTCGGCGCCGCTGTCGATTCGAGTGGGATGGGGATGCTCGGTGGCATGCCGCCGGCCGCGGGGCAACAGGGCGGTGACGACCCCGAACGGACGTCCCGCGCCTACCGCGTCGACGGTGACATCTTCGACACCCCCGGCTCGGGCGGCCGCATCAGCGGTTCGCTGGACGACGAGGGGACCCGCAGGTGAGCGAGTTCCAGGCGAAGCTCGACGCGATCGCCGCCGAGCGCGCCGCCCGCCAGGACCTGATCAGCCGCCGCGTCGAGACGAGCCTCGCGGAGAGCCAGGCCCGCACCGACGAGCTGACGAGGGAAACCGCCGCGACTGTGCAGCGCCTCGCCGAGCAGGCCGCCCGGGCGCGCACCGCCGCCGGCTGGGAGCGGCCCGAGAAGCCCGACCCCAACGCCTCGCTCGGCATGGCCTTCGAGGACCCCGACATGGCGACCGAACCCACCAACCGCCACGCCCCACCCCTCGAACCCGCGGCCCGCCGAGGCCGCCACGCC
>NZ_PQHW01000221.1 GCF_003385215.1 Amycolatopsis thermalba
CTAGCTGTATGAGGCCGTGACATTGGTGACGCCGGTGTGGAGCCGGGTCGCGGGTGGCTGATCTCCGGCAGCAGTGTGTGGTCGATGGTAGTTGTAGTGGATGTTCCAGATCGCTAACGCCTCGGTGCGTTCCTGCTCGCTGGTCCAGACCCGGGCGTAGAGGAACTCTTCGGCCAGGATCCGGTTGTAGCGCTCGACCTTGCCGTTGTGGCGTGGGGTGTAGGGCGTGATCCGCTGGTGGCGGGCGCCGCGTAGGACGGTGGCGAAGTCGCGGGCGCGGTAACAGGAGCCGTTGTCGGTGACCAGGCGGTGGATGTGGGTGAAGCCGTGGCGGGCGAAGAACGCCCGCGCGCGGTGGACGAACCCGATCGCCGTGCGGGCCTTCTCGTCGGGCAGGGCTTCGGTGTAGGCCAGGCGGGAGTAGCCGTCGATGGCGGAGTGCAGGTAGGTGTAGCGGGCCCGCTGACCGCGGGTCTTGCCGCGGGCGACCAGACGGTCCTGGTCGCTGCCCTTGCCGTGGACGCGCCAGCCGCCGCCGTCGGGGATCTGGCCGGTCTTCTTCACATCCAGGTGGACCATGTGCCCGGGCCAGCGGGCGATGATCCGCTGGGGCGCCCGGTTGGTGGCGCCGGTGGGATCGAGGAACCGGCGCCGGTTGAGACCCAGCTGCAGCAGGTGGCGGCCGACGGTGCGAACCGAGATGGTCACGCCTTCGGCGGCCAGCTCGGTGGCGATGCGACGGGCGGACCATTTCCGCTGTCGCCGTAGCTGCTCGATCCGGGCCACGACCTCGGCTGGGGTGGCGGTGGGATGGCGGTGCGGCACGCTCGGGCGGTCGAGCAGACCGGTCTCACCGTAGCGGCGCCAGCGGTTGACCCACTTGGAGGCGCATTGCCGCGAGATGCCCATCTCGGCGGCGACATGGGCGATCGGGCGGGTCTGGCAACGCTGCACGAGCCGGCGACGGCCCTCGACGGACAGCGGGGCATTACGGTGGTGCATGGACGGGTCTTTCTCTCGGCGGATGAGTGGGTCGCACTTCTCATCCTGCCGCCGAAAGACCCGTCCCCTCGTCTCAAGCCCCCGCAGCCGACACCAACGTCATGACCCGCAAC
>NZ_PQHW01000222.1 GCF_003385215.1 Amycolatopsis thermalba
TGTATCCGGTCAGGACGTTGGTAGCGGCGTGTCTGGCTGAGTAAAGGAGAACCTCCGGTTGGGATGTGGCTTGTCTAAGGCCCACTCCGATCCGGAGGTTCTCGTGTTCCACGGTAGTGCCCGGCTGACGGTTCACGGTCGGCGACTGATCGTTCAACGCCACCAGGCCGGCTGGAAACAGGCCCACATCGCCGAAGCGATGGGCGTGTCCCGCAAGTGTGTGAAGACCTGGATCGACCGCTACGCCGCCGAAGGCGAGTCTGGCCTGGTCACCCGCTCCTCACGCCCACACACGAGCCCCAACCGCACGCCCGACGAGGTCGAGCAGCGGGTGTTAGACCTACGTCACCGCGAACGCCGCGGACAGGACTGGATCGGCCTCGAGCTCGGACTCCCGCCCCGCACCGTGTCGCGGATCCTGCGCCGCCACGAGGTGCCCTACCTGGCCGAGTGCGACCCGATCACCGGCGACGTCATTCGCGCCTCCCGCGCAACCGGCGTCCGTTACGAACGCGAACGACCGGGCGAGCTGGTCCACATGGACGTCAAGAAGCTCGGCAAGATCCCCGACGGCGGTGGCTGGCGTGTCCACGGCCGCAGTGAACAGGTCCGTGCTCGCGGCATCGGCTACGACTACGTCCACTCACTCGTCGACGACCACTCCCGCCTGGCCTACTCCGAGATCCTGCCCGACGAGAAGGGCTCGACCTGCGCGGCGTTCCTACTGCGTGCCGCCGCCTACTTCGCCGATCACGGGATCTCCCGTATCGAGCGCGTGATCACCGACAACCACCTCAGCTACCGACGATCACGCGACATGGCCGCCGCGGTCGCAGCACTCGGCGCAACACACAAGTTCATCCGGCCCCACTGCCCCTGGCAGAACGGGAAAGTCGAGCGCCTCAACCGCACCCTCCAGGCCGAGTGGGCCTACCGGCACGCCTTCACCAGCAACGAGGCACGAGCAGCAGCACTTGCAGCCTGGATCGAGCACTACAACACTGAACGCCGCCACAGCGCACTCGGAGGACGACCGCCCATCAGCCGGCTACCAACCTAACGGCCGGATACA
>NZ_PQHW01000023.1 GCF_003385215.1 Amycolatopsis thermalba
TGGCAGCGGGCACGTCGTTCTCCGTCTATCCGGTTTCTGTTCCTCGACAGCTCAGAAACCTAGACCCAGCAACGACGTGCCCCTCCGCTACCTGGGCAGACCCACCCACACATCAGTACAAAGAGCCATTTTTTGCGGGGGTTTCCCGGAAAATGCTTCCTCCCACGATCGGGTGGGTCAACGTCCTCCCGGATCGCGGAACCGGCGTCGCTGAGCAGGCCGGAGTTTCGTTCACCGCTTGGGGAAACGTTGACAGGACGGCGGATCGGCGGTCAGGCTGCCCGGGTGACCGACTTCCAGCCGCTGACTTCCGTCGAAGGCCTCCCGCTTCTCGGCGGCTCCGGCCGTTTCCGCGTCCTGCAGAACTCCGAGCGGGGGCTGTTGCTCGAACTGGAGTACCCGGCGGGGGTGGCCTCGCCGGAGCACTTCCACGACCACGACAGCTTCGTCTACGTGCTCTCGGGTGAGGTGACCGGCACGCTGGACGGGCAACCGGTGCGGCTGGGCCCCGGCGGCACGGTGGTGCACCCACGCGGCGTGCGGCACACGATCAGCGCGGTGACGGACAGCCGGTGGCTGGAGTTCAAGGCGCCGCCACCGGAGGTGGGGCGCGTGCTCAGGTGATGTCGGCGCCGACACCGGAGCAGTGCCAGCAGATTTAGTGTGCGCGCTCATCGCACCCACTCGGCTCCCTCCGGCAGGGAAATGCGGATGTCACCGCCGTCGTGGGCACGGGCCAACCACGCCGCGCCCGCCCCACGGCGCCGGCCATCACCCAGCCTGTCTTTTCGACCGCGGGCGCGTGCTCAGGTGATGTCGGCGCGGCCGTCGAACCGGTAGCCGATCCCGCGGACCGTCGTGATCGAGAAGCGGTCGATCTTGCTGCGCAGCTTGCGGACGTGCACGTCGATCGTGCGGCCGCGGCTCGGTCCGGGCAGGCGCCACACGTGTTCGGTCAGCGCCTCGCGGTCGAAGACCCGGCCGGGGTGGCTCGCCAGGAACAGCAGCAGCTCGTACTCCAGGCGGGTCAGCTCCACCTCGGCGCCGTGCGAGCGGACCCGCCGCGACGTGGTGTCGATGCACAGCGCGGCATCCAGGGCGTCCAGCGCTTCGCCGATCACCGCGCCGATGCGGTCCGGATCGCCGTGGACGACGATGTGCAGCTCGACCGCGCCGTCCGGCCGGTCGACCCGGGTGAGGGACTGCGTCATGGACCCATGCAAGCCACGGGGCCACCGGGGGGTCAATCGCGTCCCGGTGCGTGGGCGCGGGTTGCCGCGCGCCGCGTGGCAGACTCGGGCCGTGGCAAGGCAGCCGACCGGTGAGTCCGTTCTCTCCCGCGCCGTGCGGATCTTCGAGGCCTTCACGCCGGACGAACCGGTCCTGCAGGTCTCCGAGATCGCGCGGCGGACGGGTCTGCACCTGGCCACCGCGTCCCGCCTGGTGGCCGAGCTGACCAGCCACGGCCTGCTCACCCGCGACGACGACCGCCGGGTGCGGATCGGCGTGCGGATGTGGGAGCTGGCCCTGCGCGCCTCCCCCACGGCCACGCTCCGCGACGCCGCGATGCCGTTCATGGAGGACGTCCACGCCGTCGTCGGGCACCACGTGCAGCTCGGTGTCCGCGACGGCGACGAGGTGATCTTCCTCGAACGCCTCTCCGCCCCGAAGGCGGTGATCAACTACACCCGGGTCGCCGGCCGGCTGCTGCTGCACGCGTCCTCCTCCGGGCTCGTCCTGCTCGCCCACGGGCCCGCCGACCTGCGCGAACGCGTGCTCGCCAGGCCGCTGCGGGCCTACACCGCCAACACCATCACCACACCGGACCGCCTGCGGGCCACGCTGGCCGACATCCGCAAACAGGGTTTCGCCTGGTGCCCGGGTCACATCCACGAGGAGGCGCTCGGGGTCGCCGTCCCCGTGAAGGACGCGCGCGGCATCGTCGTCGCGGCCCTGTCGGTCATCGTGCCCAACACCGCCGAGAGCAGGGCGGTCACCGGAATCCTGATGGCCGCCGCCCGCGGCATCACCCGCTCGCTCCCGGCCTCGCCTCTCATTCAGTGAGAACCCCGTCGCCACCCGGCGCCGCGGAAACGCATCCTTCGTGCCAGCAACCCAGCCGCAAGGAGGCGTCCGGTGAGCCAAGTCGTGACCCTGCAGGTCACCGCACGAGAACAACGCGCCGAGGGGGTGCTGGCGCTGACCCTGTCCCGCCCGGACGGCGGCCGGCTGCCGGACTGGACCCCCGGCGCGCACATCGACCTCGTGCTCCCCAACGGGGAAACCCGTCAATACTCGCTGTGCGGCGACCGGTGGGACGCCCACCGCTACCGCATCGGCGTGCTGCGGGAACCCGCCGGACGCGGCGGTTCGGCGTACGTGCACGACCACCTGCGCGTCGGCGACCGCGTCGGCGTCGGCGGGCCGCGCAACAACTTCCCGCTCGTGCCCAGCGACCGCTACCTGTTCGTCGCGGGCGGCATCGGCATCACCCCGCTGCTGCCGATGATCCACCAGGCCGACCTGCTCGGCGCGGACTGGACACTGCTCTACGGCGGCCGCCGCCGCGCATCGATGGCCTTCACCGACGAGCTGGCCGGGTACGGCGACCGCGTCCACCTGGTGCCGGAGGACGAGCACGGCCTGCTCGACCTCGCGTCCTGGCTGGGCACCCCGCGCCCGGGCACCAGGGTCTACTGCTGCGGGCCCGCTCCCCTGCTGGCCGCCGTGGAAACCGCTTGCCAGAGCTGGCCGCCGCACTCGCTGCACGTCGAACGCTTCACCGCGCGTGAGCAGGCCCCGGTGCGGGACGAGCCGTTCGAGGTCGAGCTGCGGCGGACCGGCGCGACCGTCACCGTCACCCCGGAGGTCTCGGTGCTGGACGCGGTGCGCGGCGCGGGCGTGGACGTGCTGTCCTCGTGCCGGCAGGGCACCTGCGGCACGTGCGAAACCGGTGTGCTGGCGGGGATTCCGGACCACCGCGACTCGATCCTCGCCGACCACGAGCGCGCGGACGGCGATTGCATGTTCGTGTGCGTGTCCCGTTCCCGCACCGACCGCCTGGTCCTCGACCTGTGACCCGGAGGCCCCCAATGATCACCGACGACACCGACCCGTTCGCGCCCGAGGTCCTGGCCGAACCGGAACCCCTGCACGCGAAGCTGCGTGACGCCGGCCCGGTCGTGTACCTGAGCCGCTACGACGTCTACGCCCTCGCCCGCTACGAACACGTGCACGCCGCGCTGGTGAACTGGCAGGACTTCTCCTCCGCCGCGGGCGTCGGACTGGCCAACTTCCGCGTGGAGAAGCCGTGGCGCCCGCCGAGCCTGCTGCTCGAGGCCGACCCGCCGCACCACGACGCCCCGCGTCGTGTGCTGTCCGGGATCCTCGGCCCGCGCGCGCTGCGGAAGCTGCGTCAGGACTGGTTCGCCGCGGCCGACGACCTGGTCGACAGCGTGCTGGACACCGAACTGGACGTCGTCCCCGCGCTCGCCGAGGCGTTCCCGCTGCGCGTCTTCCCGGACGCGGTCGGCATCGGCCGCGAGGGACGCGAGAACCTGTTGCCCTACGGCAACTTCGCCTTCAACGCGTTCGGCCCGCGCAACGAGCTGGTCACCGCACTGGCCGCCGACATGCCGAAGTGGTCGGCGTGGGTGAACGAGCAGTGCGCCCGCGACCGGCTCACCGGCGACGGGTTCGGCGCGGCGATCTGGGCCGCCGCCGACCGCGGCGAGATCACCCACGAGCAGGCTCCGCTGGTGGTCCGGTCGCTGCTCACGGCCGGGGTGGACACGACGGTGCACGGGCTGGCCGCCGCGCTCTACGCCTTCGCCACGCACCCCGGCCAGTGGGACCGGCTGCGCGCGCAGCCCCAGCTGGCCCGGGCCGCCTTCGACGAGGCGGTGCGGTGGCAGTCGCCGGTGCAGACGTTCTTCCGCACCGCCACGCGGGACATGCCCATCGCGGACGTGACCGTCCCGGCCGGGCACAAGATCCTGATGTTCCTCGGCGCCGCCAACCGGGATCCGCGCCGCTGGGCCGATCCGGACGTGTTCGACCTCGGCCGCGACCCGTCCGGCCACGTGGGGTTCGGGATGGGCCTGCACCAGTGCGTCGGCCAGCACGTCGCCCGGCTGGAGGCCGAGGCGCTGCTGACCGCGCTGGCGAAGCGGGTGCGCCGGTTCGAACTGCTCGGCCCGGGCACCCGCCACCTGAACAACACGCTGCGCGCGTGGCGGTCGCTGCCGATGCGGCTGCACCTCAGTCCGCCGCGGCGGTGAGCGACACCGGGGTGGGCCGGGTCGCGGACAGCGCCGTCCACGCGCTGGTCACCCCGACCACCGCGAACGCGCCCAGCACCAGGACGGCGACCAGCGGCCACGGCACCACCAGGACGGACTGCCCGGTGATGCGGCCGGCCGCCGACGAGATGCCGATCAGCGTCGCCGACGCGGCCAGGCCGCCCAGCACCAGGCCGATGCCGGTGACCGCGCCGGACTCGAGCACCGCGGCCCGCACCACCTGAGCGCGGGTCAGGCCGGTCACCCGCGCCACGGCGAACTCGCGGCGGCGGTCGGCGGCGGCGATCACCACGGCGTTGATCACCGCGATCAGCGCGTACAGCCCGGCCAGGCCCATGATCACGGTCATGATGCCGGTGCTGACGTCCTGCTGCCGCGAGCTGGCGACGGCGATCCAGTCGTCCACTGTGGTCAGTTCGCCGCGGCCGGCCAGTGCGCTCGCGTCGGCGCCGGGTTCCAGTCGCACGATGGACTCGGTGGGTGCGCCTGCCAGCAGCGCGGCGGGCACGATCTCGCGCGGCACCAGGAACTCGGCGCCGCCGCCGAGGGATTCCGGCAGCTCGGCCACGACCCGCAGGTCCAGTTCGGACTCGCCGATCCGGGCGGTGACGGTGCTGCCGACCGGGGCGAAGCCGTCGGCGACGGCGATGGCGGGTCCGGTCAGGTCGGCGAGCGAGCCGCTCGCCGGGCCGCGGGTGTGGGTCGCGGCGTAGGCGGCGGGGTCGACCACGGTCGCGACGCCCTGTTCGGTGTCGGTGTCGTCGTCGGAGTAGGTGACGACCGAGACCGGCACCCGGGCCTGCGGGGACACCACGGCCACCCCGGGAACGTCCAGATCGGACGGTCCGGTGGTGGTGACGACGAGGTCGCCGCGGATGTCGGCGCGCTGCTCGATCTCGGCGCCCTTCCCGATGGTGGCGAGCGTGCCCGCCTGGGCAACCAGCAGCGCGACCAGCACGATCAGCGGGGCGGCGGTGGAGGCGCTGCGGCGGACCCCGTCGCGCAGGTTCGCCTCGGCCAGCCGTCCCAGCGGGCCGCGCAGCACCAGCCCGGCCGCGCGTCCGGCCAGGGGCACGACCAACGGGCTGAACGCGGTCAGCGCGACCGCGGCGGCGATGGCGGTGTTGATCGACAGCGCGATGGCGCCGTCGGGCGGGGCGAACGCGGACACGATGGCCATGGCGACCGCCCCGGCCAGGAACAGCACCCCGAAGAACCAGCGGGCGCCGGTCATCACGCGGGCCGCGGCGCCGGTTTCGCGCAGGGCTTCCAGCGGGCGGACCTGCGCGGCCCGGCGGGAGGCGGCGAGCACCCCGGCGACCGAGACGCCGAGCCCGATGCCCGCGGAGACACCAAGGATCCAGTCCTGCCAGCGCGGGGTGAACGTGGGCGGGACGAACCCGAGGTCACGCAGCAGCCAGGTCTGGATCCGCATCACCAGCAGGCCGAGCGGCGCGCCGACGGCGGTGCCGAGCACCCCGAGCAGCAGGGCCTCGGACAGCAGCAGGCGGCGGACCTGGCCGCGGCCGCCGCCGACGAGCCGCAGCAGCGCCAGGTCGCGGCGGCGCTGGGCGACGGTGAAGGCGAAGGTCGAGCTGACGATGAACACCGCGAGGAACGCCGAGATGCCCAGGGTCAGCGCGAGCAGGGTGATCGCTTCGACGACCTCGCCGCCGGCGGTCGCCGCGGAAACCAGGATCAGCAGGGACGACTGGACGAGCGCGACCCCGAGGCACACGGTGAGGATCGCGCCGAGGAACAGCGTCCAGCGGTCGGTGAAGGTGTTCCAGGACAGGCGCAGCATCGTCAGGCCTCCAGGCGGGCGAGGCGGTCGGCGACCTCGCGGGCGGTCGGGGCGGCGGCGTGGTCGACGATGCGGCCGTCGCGCAGGAACACCACGGAGTCGGCGGCGGCCGCGGCGGCCGGGTCGTGGGTGACCATGACGATGCTCTGGCCCGCGGTGACGAGTTCGCGCAGCAGGCCGAGGACCTTGCGGGCCGCGGCCGAGTCGAGGGCGCCGGTGGGTTCGTCGGCGAACAGGACGCGGGGCCGGGTGACCATGGCCCGGGCGATCGCGACGCGCTGCTGCTGGCCGCCGGACAGCTCACGCGGCCGGTGCCGGCGGCGGTCGTCGAGCCCGACGGCGGTGAGCACCGCGCGGACGTCCTTCGTGGACGGTCGTGCCCCGGCGAGCTTGAGCGGGAGCGCGACGTTCTGCTCGGCGGTGAGGGAGCCGATGAGGTTGAAGCTCTGGAAGACGAAGCCGATCTCGCGGCGGCGCAGCGCGGTGAGGTCGGCGTCCCCGGCGGTGGTGATGTCCTGGCCGCCGAGCAGGACCTGCCCGCTGGTGACGCGTTCCAGGCCGGCGGCGCAGTGCAGCAAGGTGGACTTGCCGGAGCCGGAGGGCCCCATCACGGCGGTCCAGGACCCGGCCGGGAAGGCGACGCTCACGCCGTCCAGGGCGCGAACCTGCTGCGGCCCCGCGGCGTAGGTGCGGGTGACGGCGCGGAGTTCGACGGCGGGCAGCCCGTGCTGGTGATCCGCGGCGGTCAGCACGGATTCCCGAGGTGTTGTCATGGATCAAATCCCATCGCGGAACGCCTCGGCGGTCAGCGGTGCCGACCACCGGATCCGCGGTGGGGCTGGCCCTACCCCCGGCCGTCAGGCGGATCGCGGGCGCACCACCAGCACGGGACAGCCGGCGTGGTGGATCAGCGCCTGGCTCGTCGACCCCAGCACCAGCCCGCGGAACCCGCCGCGGCCGCGGCTGCCGACCACCACCAGCTGCGCGTTCCGGCTGCGGGCCAGCAACTCGTCCCGTGGGCGGTCCCGCACCACGACCCGCTCCACCCGCACGTCCGGGTACCGCTCGTGCCAGCCGGCCAACCGCTCGGCCAGCAGGCGCTGTTGCTCGCTCTCCACCTCGGCCCAGTCGAGGTCCGGGGCGGGCAGCGGGACGCCGTAGTCGGCGTCGCTCCAGGCGTGGACCGCCACCAGCGGCACCTCCCGCCACGCGGCCTCGTCGAACGCGACCGCCAGCGCCTGCTCGCTGGTCGGGCTGCCGTCGACGCCCGCGACCACCGGGCCGGTGGCGTCCGGGCGCCCGCGCACCACCGCGACCGGGCACGACGCGTGCGCGCTCACCGACACGGCCGTCGACCCGGCGAGCATCCCGGTGAACCCGCCCCGCCCGGACGAGCCGAGCACGATCATCCGGGCCGCGCGCGAGCACTCCAGCAGCAGCGACGCCGCCGGTTCCAGCGGCATCTCGGTGGACACCGGCACCTCGCCCGCCACCGCCGCCGCCTCGGCGAGCTGCTGCTGCCCGGCGCGCTGCAGCTCGTCGAAGAAGCTCTGCGGCACCGGCAGGCCGCCGTCGAACCGGCCGCCGGTGACGTCGGCCGCGTAGACCAGCCGCAGCGGCAGCTTGCGCAGTGCCGCCTCGCCCGCCGCCCACCGGACGGCGTCCAGCGCCGCCGGCGAACCGTCCACTCCGACCACGATCTCCTCCGCCATGCCTGCCACGCTACTCACGCTTGACCTCCAGCGCGGTGGAGGTTGCAGCCTGGGTCCATGCGAGTGATCGAGGTGGAGCGGTTCGGCGGTCCCGAGGTGCTGCGGGTGAAGACGGTGCCCGACCCGCACCCGGGGCCGGGGCAGGTCGTGATCGAGGTGAAGGTGGCGGGCGTGTTGTCGATCGACACGGTGATCCGCCGGGGTGAGGCCGGGCACCTGTTCCCGGTGACGCCGCCGTACGTGCCCGGGGTGGGGGCGGCCGGTCAGGTCACCGAGATCGGCGAGGGGGTCGACCCGTCGTGGTGCGGGGAGTGGGTGCTGGCCGACGTCGACGGCGGCGGGTACGCCGAACAGGTGGTGGCGACGCCGGATCAGCTGATCCGCATCCCCGCCGGGGTGGGGCTGCGGGAGGCGATGGCGCTGCTGCACGACGGGTCGACGGCGCTGGCGGTGTTCGAACGGGTGGCCGTCCAGCGCGATGAGCGGGTGCTGGTGCAGCCGGCCGGGGGTGGGCTGGGCAGCCTGCTGGTGCAGCTCGCGCACGCGGCGGGCGCGCGGGTGATCGGCGCGGCGCGGGGCGCGGAGAAGCTGGAGACGGTGCGGGCGCTGGGTGCGGACGCGGTGGTGGACTACAGCGAGCCGGGGTGGGCTTCGCGGGTCGGCCCGGTGGACGTGGCGTTCGACGGCGTGGGCGGCGACCTGGGCCGGGCAGCCGCGGAGCTGGTCGTGCCCGGTGGCCGGTACTCCAGCTACGGGTGGGCCGGGGGCGCGCCCGTCGCGGTGGACGAGGTGAAGCCGGACGTGACGGCCTACGGGCTGGAACAGCTGCACGACTACGCGCCCGGCCGCCACGACCGGGCGGAACGGATGCTGCGCCTGGCCGCCCGGGGCGCCGTGCGGACGGTCATCGGGCAGACCTTCCCGCTCACCCACGCCGCCGACGCGCACCGGGCGCTGGAAGACCGCGCCGCGAAGGGGAAGACGCTGCTGCTGATCTAGCCACGGCGGTGACGCCTGCACCGGCCGGGCTCACTCGTCGCGGTGGAACTCCGCTCGCACGCCCAGCAGCCGCACCGGGCGGGTCCACTCGAAACGGTCCAACAGGGACAGTGCGGCGCGCTCGATCTCGGCGTGGTCGCTCGTCGGCGCGGGCAGGGTGACGCTGCGGGTGTAGGTGAGGAACGGCTTGAACCGCACCTTGACCCCGATCCGCACCGCCGGGCGGCCCTCGGCCAGGACGTCCTCGGCGACCCGCGCCGCCAGCACCGACACCTGCGCCTCCACCGACGCGCGGTCCTCCAGATCCGTCTGGAAGGTCGTCTCCCGGCTGCGTGAGCGCGCCAGGTACGGCGTCGCCGTCACCTCGGTGTCGCCGGCGCCCTGGGCGAGCAGCCGGTACCACGGCCCCATCGTCGGCCCGAAGCGCGCCGCCAGCTCGTCCGGGTCGGCGGTGCCCAGGTGCCGCACGGTGGTCAGCCCCGCCGCCGCGAGCTTCTTCGCCGTCTTGCGCCCGATCCCCCACAGCGCGTCGGTCGGCCGGTCGGCCATCACCTCGACCCAGTTCGCGCGCGTCAGCCGGTAGATCCCGCCCGGCTTGGCGAACCCGGTCGCGATCTTGGCCCGCACCTTGTTGTCGCCGATCCCGACGGCGCAGGACATCCCGGTCCGCTCGGCCACCCGCTGCTTGACCTCCGCCGCCAGCGCCTCCGGATCGCCGGTCCGGGCCCCCAGGAACGCCTCGTCCCACCCGATCACCTCGACGACCACCGGGAAGGTCCGCAGCGTCGCCATCACGCGCTCCGAGACCTCTTCGTAGGCCTCCTTGTCGACCGGCAGGAACACCGCGTCCGGGCACCGCCAGGCCGCCAGCCGCAGCGGCATGCCCGACTGGATGCCGAACTCGCGGGCCTCGTACGAGGCGGTGGCCACCACGGCCCGCTCGGCCGGGTCGCCGGATCCGCCGACCACCACCGGCTTGCCGCGCAGCTCGGGGTGCCGCGCGACCTCGACCGCCGCGATGAACTGGTCCAGGTCCACGTGCAGGACCCAGTTGTCCGGGCACACGCGGTCCAGGCTAGCCGGACAGCTCGATCTCCAGCGACAGCAACCGCGAGCTCAGCCCCTTGCCGTGGGTGTCCAGCGCGAGCGACGTGGTGACCCCGCCGCCGAGCGCCTGCCGGCACCGGAACTGCAGCGCGCACAGCTTCGGCAGCGCGTACCGGACGACCTCGCCGCGCACCTGGCCGGCCAGGTGCTCCCGGACCCGCTCCGCGGTCACCTCGCGCGCCAGGTCCGCGAAGTGCCGGTCGTCGTAGGGGAACAGCGACAGGATCGACGTGTCGCCCTTGTCGCCCGCCCGGCAGTGCGCGATCTCGTGCAGCATCACCCGCACGGCGGACCTCCGAACACGGTCACCGCGGGCTCCACCCGGTCCCGGTCGATCAACGTGGACACGATCCCGATCACCTCCGTCACCGCCGTCCGGACGCCCCCGCCGCCGGCCGGCCCGTTCGTGTAGAGCGCCTCCACCTCGTGGCAGACGACCTCGGCCCCGGCCCGGTCCGCGGCCGACGCGGCGACCCGCAACCGGCACTCCGGCGACCCCTCCGCGCCGAGCACGTCGGCCCGGACCCGCACCGGCGCGCCCGCGAGCCGCCGCGCGACCACCTCCCCGGCCAGCTCGGCGCGGGCCCGGGCGCCCGGACCCTGGTAGGAGATCCCGGCCTCGGCCCGCCACCCGGCGCGGTAGCCGACGCTGACCTTCAACCGCTCGGGCCGCGCCCGGCCGGCCGCGCCGCGCACCGCCACCCGGTCCGGCCCGGTCTCGGTGACCGTCACCTCGCGCAGGTCGAGCGTGACGTCCGGGGTCAGGTAGGCGGTGGGGTCGGTGACCTCGTAGAGCAGCTGTTCCCGCACCGTCGCCCGCGACACCAGGCCGCCGGTGCCTGCCGGCTTGGACACCTCGACACCGCCGTCGGCACGCACGTCGGCGAACGGGAAACCCAGCTCGGCCAGGCCGGGCACGTTCTTGCGGCCGGGGTCGGCGAAGTAGCCGCCGGTGAGCTGGCCGGCGCACTCCAGCAGGTGCCCGGCCACGGTCCCGGCCGCCATCGCCGCCGGATCGCGCAGGTCCCAGCCGAGCCGCTGGGCCAGGGGCGCGGTGAACAGCGACGGATCGGCGACCCGGCCGGTGAGCACCACCTGGGCGCCGGTGTCCAGCGCGGGCAGGATCTGCTCGGCGCCGAGGTAGGCGTTGGCGGACACGAGCTCACCGTGCGCGGCGAGCGGACGGCCGGTCTCCAGGGCGGGGGCGGCCGGGTCGATCCGGTCGAGCACGTCGTCCCCGGTCAGCACCGCGACACCCAGCCCGAGCCCGAGGCGGTCCGCCAGATCCGCGGTCACCCGGCCGGCGGCGAGGGGGTTCGCCGCGCCCATGTTGGTGATCACCCGCACGCCGCGGGCGGCGGTGATCGGCAGCAGGCGTTCGAACCGGGCCACCAGCCGCGGATCGTAACCGGCTGACGGGTCGGCCAGCCGGCGCTGCTGGCCGAGCGCGATCGTCCGTTCCGCCAGGCACTCCAGCACGAGGTCGGCCAGGTCCCCGTCGCGGGCGAGCGCCTCCGCGGGCTCGAACCGGTCCCCGGCGAACCCCGCTCCCCCACCGATCCGCACGCAGTTCATGCACTCCCCTGGATCGCGCCCGTGGCGAGGGCGACGGCGGTCATGACGACAGTCGTGCCGAACGCCCACTTGAAGACGAACCGCTGGTGCTCGCCCAGATCCACGCCCGTCAAGCCGAGCAGGATGAACGTGGACGCGGTCAGCGGGCTGAGCGGGAACCCGGTGGTCATCTGCCCGAGCAGCGCGGCGCGGGCGATCTCCGCCGGATCGCCGCCGAGCGCCGCGCTCGTCTCGGCGAGCACCGGCATCACCCCGAAGTAGTAGGCGTCCGGGGTGAACACCAGGCTCAGCGGCATCCCGGTCAGCGCGGTGAGCACGGGCAGCGCGCCACCGGCCCAGTCCGGCACGACGCCCACCAGCGCACGCGCCATCGCCTCGATCATCCCGGTGCCGGACAGGACGCCGGTGAACACCCCGGCGGCGAAGATCATCGTGGTCACCAGCACCACGTTGTGCCCGTGCCGCTCGAACAGCTCCTGCTGCCGGCTCCGCTTCGGATGGTTGACCAGCAGGGCGAGCACGAACGCGCCGACGAACAGCACCTCCAGCTTCGCCACCTGGGCCAGCAGGGCGGCGACCAGGGCGAGGGTCAGCACGACGTTGGCCCAGTACCGCACGCGATCGGCGCGGGTGCGCTCCACCGAAGCGGCCGGGATCTCGCCGTCGAGGTCGAGCACGCCGATCCGCCTGCGCTCGGCGCGGCCGATCAGCCACGCGGCGAGGAGCACCCAGGCGATCCCGGCCAGCATCGCGGGCAGCAGCGGCAGGAAGATCCGCCCGCTGTCGGCGTTCAGCGCCGCCATCGCCCGCGCGGTCGGGCCGCCCCACGGGACCAGGTTCATCACGCCGGCGCCGAGGGCGACGACCCCGGCGAGCACCAGCCGCCGCATCCCGAGCCGCTGGTACAGCGGGAGCAGCGCGGACACGGTGATCAGGAACGTCGAGGCGCCGTCGCCGTCGAGGGCGACCAGCACGGTGAGCGCGGCGGTGCCGACCGTGATCTTCAGCGGATCACCCTTCGCCCACCGCAGGATCCGTCGCACGGCCGGGTCGAACAGGCCGGCGTCGATCATCAGGCAGAAGTACAGGACCGCGAAGGTGATCATGATCGCGACCGGGGCGACGGTGGTGAGCCCCTTGCCGATCAGCTCGCCCAGACGCGGGGCCGCGCCCACGGCGAGCGCGGCCACCACCGGGACCACGGTGAGCGCCAGCAGGACCGAGACGCGGCGCGAGAGCACCCCGGCGAGGAACACGCCGATCGTCAGAAAGCCCGCCAGGGCAAGCATCTCGGGGACCTCCAGTGCGCTGTCGACGATGACGCCTGCCGACTCTGCGGCATCACAGCTATCGAGGTCAAACAAGAGTTCCGCATAGACTCATGCGTCATGCGCATGGATCTGACGGTGCAGCAGCTCCGGGCCGTGGTCGAGGTGGCCGACGCCGGCGGGTTCACCACGGCCGCCCAGCGGCTGCACCTGGCCCAGTCGTCGCTGAGCCGCACGGTCGCCGAGGTCGAACGCAAGGTGGGCGTGCCGCTGTTCGAGCGCACCACCCGGCGGCTGGTGCCCACCGCCGAGGGCGTGGAGTTCACCCGGATCGCCCGGGAGGTCCTGGTCTCGTTCGACGCCGGGCTGCGGCACTTCACCGGATTCCTCGCCGGCACGCGCGGGCACGTCCGGGTGGCGACCCTGCCGTCGCTGGCCGCGATCCTGCTGCCGCCGGTGATCGCCCGCTACCGGCGGGAGCTGCCGGACGTCGAACTGTCCATCGAGGACTGCCTGTCCGACGAGGTGCTCACCCGGGTCCGCTCCGGCGCGGTGGACCTCGCGGTCACGGTCGCCGGCGAGCCGCCCGGCGACCTGGAGGTGCGGCCGCTGGCGGCCGACGAGTGCTGCTGCGTCTTCCCGCCCGGCCACCCCTTCGCGGACGCGGAAACGCTGACCTGGCAGGACATCTCCGGTGAGCCGTTCATCGCGTTCTCCCCCGGCAGCAGCATCCGGCCGCTGGTGGACCACGCGCTCGCCGGGGCCGGGGTCGTGCCCGGCCGCACCATCGAGGCACGCAACATCGCCGCCGTCGCCGGGCTCGCCGCGGCCGGGCTGGGCGTGTCCGCGATCCCCGGCCTGGTGCTGCCGCTGGTCGCCTTCGCCGGGCTGCGCCACCGGCCGCTGGACGGGCCGCGCGCCGAGCGCACGATCGCCCTGGTGCGCGACCCGTCCCGGCCGCGGCCGCCGGCCGTCGCCGCGTTCACCGAAGCCCTGCTGCGGGCCCGGGACCGCGGCGACGGCCTGCCGGATCACGCGTGCTGGCTCACCCGCCGTGGCAGTGGCCCTGCGCCGAGGGCGGCACGTCCAGCGTCGGGTTCCGGTCGAAGAAACCGACCGGCTTCAGCTTGAACCCGGTGTAGTCCACGGGCATCACCGGCCAGTCCTCCGGGCGCGGGAAGTGCGTCAGCCCGAAGGTGTGCCACAGCACGATGTCCTCGCCGTCGATGTCCCGGTCGGCCGCCGTCCACGCGGGCAGCCCGGCCCCGCCGGGGTTCTGGTTCACCAGGTCCCCGGCCGGATAGCGCTCGGCGGCGTCGTAGCGGGTCACCCACAGGTGCTTCGTCGCGAACGTCGCCCGCGCGTGCACCGACGACGACTCGTCCGCCAGCAGCGTCGGCTGCCCCTCCGGGTACAGCACGTACGCCGGGTTGCGGCCGAAGCGGTTCCGCCGCTCCGGGTTGACGATGTGCCACACCCGGCCACGGGTGTTGTCGGCCGCACGCGCCGCCTCGGACTCCCGGGCCAGCCGCGTGCGGGCCTCGCGGAAGGCGTTGCCGTACGGGTTGGCCTCGCTCACCGGCACCCGCACCGCGTCGACCTCGTCCACCGCGTTGCGGTCACCGTCGACGCTGACGTCCAGCCGCGCGCAGAACAGGTGCTGGTGGTAGGGCGCGCCCAGGCCGGGCGCCATCTCGGTCGCGTACTCGTGCCCCTCCGCCGGGTAGGCCGAGGTGAACGTGATGCCGGTGGCCTTCGCCTCCAGCTCGATCGTGCCGTCGAGGTAGAAGTACCAGTAGAAGCCGTAGTCGTAGTTGCCGATCGTGGTGAAGAACGACACCACCAGCCGCCGCTGCCGCCGCGTCTCGTGCGAGCCGGCGAACATGTCGCTGTGCTTCCACAGCACGCCGAAGTCCTCTTCGTGCATGCAGATCGCGTTGCGGATGGTGCGCGGCTCGCCGAGGTCGTCGGCCACCACGGCGTCGAAGTAGCGGATCTCGCCCAGGCAGTCGCAGCCCAGCTCCAGCGAGTTGGTGTAGCGGGCGAACATGTACTCGCCGCAGTCGAAGTAGTTCTGCCAGAACCGCACCGGCGACGGGTCGGCGTAGGGCACCACCATCTCGGCCACCGACGCCCGGTACAGCACCGGCCGCTCGTGGAACGCGATCTGGTGCAGGGTCAGGCCTTCCCGCTCGTTGAAGCCCAGCCGCAGGTCCCAGTTCTCCCACCGCACCCGGCTGCCCTCGACCGTGAAGCTCGGGCCCTCGGGCTGGGTGATCTCGATCGGCTTGAGCGTGGTGCGGTGCGGCCCGGTCTGCGCCGGGTCGTCGAAGTTGCCCGGCTCGGCCGGCACCGGCAGGTCCCGGTGGTCGATCACCCGCGTCACCGCGCGGGCGGTCAGGTCGACGTAGGCGACCAGCCCGTCCACCGGGTGCGCCCACGGGTGGTCCTTGGCGTGCAGCTGCTGGAAGCCCAGCGCCCGCACCACGCGCCGCCCGGTCTCCTCCGGGTGGTCGTAGGCGCCCGCGGACAGCGGCACCGCGCGCACCGTGGCGGGGTCGAGGCCGCGCCTGCGCAGCGCCTCGGTCCACCGCGGTTCGGCGTTCAGGATGTCCTCGATCAGCTCGAACTCGGTGTCGATGATCGGCGGCTGGCCGTCGGTGACCGGGTCGATCTCCCGCAGCTCGTCCACAGTGGACCGGGTGACCGACACGACCACGTCCGTCGACGTGCCGTCGGCCAGGTCGAGCAGGATCGCCCGGAACCGGCGGTCCACGTCGTCGCCCGGCTGGTGGGCGCGCACCGCCGCCTTGTCCGGCTCCTCCAGCGCGAGGAAGGCGAACCGGGCGGATTCGCCCAGCAGCCCGGCGGCGGCGAGGATCTCGCGGACGGCGCGCACCTCCCCGGCGGTCATCGGGTCCAGCGGGTGCGCGGTGGTGATGCGTTCTTCGGCGAGTGTCATCGGCGATCCTTTCAGGCGAGGGCGGGTTCGGTGGCGGGCGAGCGCAGGACGGCCGAGAGCACGGCGCCGAGGGCGAACGCTCCGGCGAGCACGGCGAAGATGACGGCGGCCAGGCCGGACGAGCCGCCGATGAGCGTCGGGAAGTTGAGCACGGTCAGCACCAGGCACGTGCCCAGCCCGGCCAGGCCGAGCACCGGCGCGGCGAACGTGTGCCAGGCGCGCCGGTCCACCCGCGTGCGGCGGAAGAACACCACCACAGCCAAGCACGTCAGCGTCATCAGCACGAGCACGCCGAGGGTCGCGGTGCCGGCCATCCACGAGAACACCTGGGTCACCGGGTCCATCCCGGCCAGGGCGAACACCGCGATCAGCGCGACCGCGCTCGCCGACTGCGCCAGCGACGCGACGTGCGGCGAACCGTGGCGGGCGTGGCTGCGGCCGCACGCGGCGGGCAGCGCCCCGGAGTTGCCGAGCGAGAACGCGTACCGGGCGAGGACGTTGTGGAACGACAGCAG
Source organism: Amycolatopsis thermalba (assembly GCF_003385215.1). Lineage (GTDB taxonomy): Bacteria > Actinomycetota > Actinomycetes > Mycobacteriales > Pseudonocardiaceae > Amycolatopsis_E > Amycolatopsis_E thermalba. The sequence goes on from NZ_PQHW01000023.1 coordinate 16,244, forward strand.
CGCGGCGAACAGGCTCGTGACCAGCAGGACCTGCACCACGTCGGCGCCGGCGGTGCCCAGGCAGCGGCCGACCGTGGTGATCAGCATGCCGCCCGGGTCGGCACCGGCCTGCTCGACCGCGCCCGCATCCCCCCACGCGGACACGACCGCCCAGCTGGACAGCGTGTAGAACCCGGCGATGAGCAGCAGCGACAGGTAGGTGGCGCGCGGGATCGTGCGGGCCGGGTCGCGGGCCTCGTCCCGGAAGACCGCGGTGGCCTCGAACCCGATGAAGCTCGCGATGGCGAACATGATCGCGATGCCCACCGAGCCGGAACCGATCTGCGCGGGCTGCAGGAACGCCGTGGACAGCCCGCCGTCCCCGCCGCGCACGGTGACGACCGCGTCGAAGACCAGCACGATCCCGGCCTCGCACAGCAGCAGCACGCCGAGCACCTTGCTGCTCAGGTCGATGTGCCGGTAGCCGAGCACGCCGACCACCGCGAGCGGTGCCAGCGACCACACCCACCACGGCAGCGCGGGACCGCCGTAGTGCTGGACCAGGCCGTCCAGGGCGGCGCCGAGGTAGCCGTAGACGGCCAGCTGCACCGCGGTGTAGGTGACCAGGGCGAGGAACGCCGCGCCGAGGCCGGGCGCGCGGCCCAGGCCCTCGCGGATGTAGGCGTAGAACGCCCCGGCGTTGGGCACGTGACGGCTCATCGCGCAGAACCCCACCGCGAACAGCAGCAGGACCACGCAGCACAGCACGAAGGTGGCGGGGAAGGCGGCGCCGTTGCCGAGCGCGACGCCCAGCGGCACGCTGCCGGCGACGACGGTGAGCGGCGCGGCGGCCGCGACGACCATGAAGACGATGGAGCCGGCGCCCAGTGAACCGGTCAGCGACCGTGGCGTATCCATGAGACCTCCGGGGGCTCATCGGGGATTTCCGGTGACGGCTGCACAGCGTTGAGCAGCAACGTTGCGCAGCCGTCAGCCCCGGGTCAAACCCCGGTCTCCGGCACCGGGAACTCCCGCGGCGGCGTTCTCCCAACGCGGGAACGGGCCGGGGAAAATTCTCATTCGGCGTCACGAGGCGTGTGCCGCGGCGTGACCCCGGAGTTACAGTGCCAGGCTACCGTCCACAGAGGAGGAAGAGCCGGATGTCCCTGCCACCCCGGGTGCTGCCGCCGCTGCGGCGTGAGTCGCCGATGTCCGGGCTCGACCGCCGCAACCTCGGCCCGCTCCAGGTGTTCGCGCAGTCGATCTCGGCGGCGGCGCCGTCGGCGGCGATGGCGGCCGCGCCCGCGGTCGCCGCGGCCGGAGCCGGCACCGGGGTGCTGTGGTCGTTCGTCGTGGCGACCGTGCTCGCGCTGCTCATCGGCCTGGGCATCGCCCAGTTCACGCGCCGCATGGCCGCGGCCGGGTCGCTGTACAGCCTGACCGCGAAGGGGCTCGGCCCGATCGCGGCCTTCGCGTGCGGCTGCGCGCTGCTGGTCGGCTACGGCCTGCTGACCATGGCCGCGCTCACCGGGTCCGGCGTCTACCTGCAGGACCTGCTGCGGCGGGCCGGGGCGGACCCGGGCTGGGGCCTGGTGGCGGTGCTGGTACTCGTGCTGGGCGCGCTGGCCACGGCGTGCGTGCTGCGGGGCGTGCGGTTGTCGGCCACGGTCGTGCTCGTCACCGAGGCGGTGTCGATCTCGCTGATGCTGGTGGTGTTCGGGCTGCTGCTGGCCCGCGTCGGGCCGGAGCTGGCGCCCGCCGCGCCGGACCGCGGCGTCGGCGGGATCGCGGCCGGGGTGCTGCCCGCGCTGGGCGCGTTCATCGGCTTCGAGGCGGCCGCGTCGTTCGGGGTGGAGGCCCGGCGGCCGTTCCGCACGGTGCCGCGCGCGGTGCAGGGCACGGCGGCGCTGTGCGGGGTGCTGTACCTGGTGGCGGCGTACACCCAGGTCGTCGGGCTGGGGGCGCTGCCGGGCGGGCTGGCGGGGCAGGCCGAGCCGGTGAGCACGCTGGCCGCGCGGCAGCAGCTGCCGTGGCTGTCCTACCTGCTGGACCTGGGCATCGCGGCGTCGTTCCTGGCGTGCACGCTGGCGACCGGCAGCGCGCTGGTGCGGGTGCTGCTGTCGATGGGGCGCGAAGGTGTGGCCCCGGCGGCGCTGGGCCGGACGCACCCGCGGTACCGGACGCCGCACGTGGCGATCCTGGCGGTGCTCCCGCCGGTCGCGGTGGTGCCGGTGGTGCTGATGGCGGCCGGGATGAGCACCACGTCGGTGTTCGTCACGCTGCTCAACGTCGCGGTGTTCGGGTACCTGGTGGCGTACTTGCTGGTGTGCGTGGCGGCGCCGGTGTTCCTGTACCGGATCGGCGAGCTGACGCGCGGGGTGCTGGTGGTCAGCGCGATCACCGCGCCCGCCCTGCTGGCGGCGCTGGTGGTGTTCACGGCGGACAACCTGGGCGGGCCGTACCCGGCGGTGTTCGGGCTGTTCGCGCTCGGCGGCCTGGCGTGGTTCGCCTGGTTGCGGCGACGGCGGCCGCGGCAGCTGGCGCGGATCGGCATCTACGACGAGACCTCCGAGGCCGATCTGCTGGGCGGTGCGCGGTGAGCCCGGAGACGCCGCTGTCGGGCCGCCAGCCGAAGGCGGTCCGCAGCGCGCTGGCCGTGCTGGAGGAGGTCGTGGCGTCCGGGCCGGGCGTGACGGCGAAGGAGATCTCGGCCGCGCTGAAACTGCCGCCGGCAACGACCTATCGGCTGCTGAACCTGCTGGTCGGCGAGGAGTACCTGGTGCGGTTGCCGGACCTGCGGGGGTTCGCGCTGGGCCGCCGCGCCGGACGGCTGGCGATGCCGGTGACGGTGCGCCCGCCCGCGGCGGCGCGGGCGATCGTGGAGCACCTGCGGCAGCGGGTGCGGTGGGGCGTGCACCTGGCGTCCTACCGGACGGGGCGGCTGACGCTGGCCGACCCGGACCCCGACCACCCGCCGTCGGACGGGGCGCTGCTCGCGCGGTACCCGCACGTGTCCGCGCTGGGCAAGCTGCTGCTGGCCGAGCAGGCCGACTGGCGGGCGGTGGTGCGGGAGCTGCGGTCGTTCACCGAGCGCACGATCGTCGACGCCGACCGGCTGGACGCCGAGCTGGCGGAGGTGGCGCGCAGCGGGATGGCGCGGCAGTGCGGTGAGCTGCTGGAGCGCAAGGGGTGCCTGGCGGTGGCGATCCGGGACGTGGTGACCGGCGAGCTGGTCGCCGGGCTGGCGGTGAGCGGCCCGGCGGAGCGGGTCGCCGAGCCGAACGCCGAGCTGGTGGCGCTGGTGCGCGACCACGCCGGGCAGCTGGCGCCGCTTCTGGCGTGAGCGATGTCGAGAACGCGGGGCCGGGTCCGTCCCTGGCGTGACACACCCCGAACCGGAGGAGACGGACATGGATGTCACCGCTGAACTGGCCAAGCCGATCGCGCGGGAGCTGCTGCGTTCGGACATCCCGGCGAGGCTGGCCTACGACGGGCTGGACGGTGTGCCGCGGGTGATCCCGATCGGCTTCTGGTGGGACGGTGAGCACCTGGTGATGGCGACCCTGCCGGCGTCGGCGAAGGTGGCGGCCCTGCGACGCAACCCGCGCGTGGCGATCACCATCGACCGCATGGCCCCGTGGCCCCCGCGCGTGCTGCTGATCCGCGGCACGGCGCGCCTGGAGCTGGTCGGCGGGGTGCCGGAGGCCTACATCGAGGCGTCCCGGAAGGTGACGCCCGCCGAGGTGTTCGAGTCCTGGGAGCAGAGCGTGCGCGCGCTGTACGAGCAGATGGTGGTCATCACGGTCACCCCGGACTGGGCGAAGCTGCTGGACTTCGAGACGACCCTGCCCAAGGCGGTCGAGGACCTGATCCGGGCGCGGAGTGCCGGCCCCGCCTAGGCTCGAACCGTGCGGATCGTGTCGTTGTTGCCCGCCGCGACGGACCTCGTGGCCGAGCTGGGGCTGCTCGGGGACCTCGTCGGCCGGACGCACGAATGCGACTGGCCGCCGGGCATCGAGGACGTGCCCGTCGTGACCGGCAGCGGTCTGGACACCACGATGAGCAGCCGCGAGATCTCCCAGGCCGTCGGGGGCGCGCACGCCGGCTCCGCGCTCTACGCCCTCGACGCGGCGAAACTCGCCGAGCTGCGGCCCGACGTCGTGCTCACCCAGGACCTGTGCGACCTCTGCGCGGTCTCCTACCGCCACGTCTCCGGCACCCTGCGCCTGATGGACGCCGGCCCCCGGGTGCTCAGCCTGGAACCCCGCACCCTGCCCGAGGTCCTGGACTGCGTGCGCCAGGTCGGCGACGTCCTCGGCGTGCCGGAGGTCGCCCGCGCCAAGCACGAGGAACTCCGCGCCCGCCTGGCGACCCTCCAGGAGCGGACCCGGCGCCTGCCCCGGCCGCGCGTCGCCGCGATCGAGTGGCTCGATCCGCTCTGGCCGGCCGGTCACTGGGTGCCCGAGCAGATCACCGCCGCCGGCGGGGAGCCCCTGCTCGCGCGCCCCGGCGAACACACGAAAGCCATCAGCTGGGCCGAACTGACCGCCGCCCGGCCGGACGTCCTCCTGCTGCTCCCCTGCGGCCTGCCGCCGGACCGCACCGAAGCCGAACTCGGCCTGCTCACCGGCCGCCCCGGCTGGAGCGACCTGCCCGCCGTGCGCGGCGGCCGGGTGTGGATCCTCGACGGCCCGTCCTACTTCAACCGTCCCGGCCCGCGCGTCGTGCGCGGCGCCGAAATCCTCGCCCACGTGCTGCACGGCATCGGGACCGTCGAGCCGGATCAGGCGAGGCGCACCTCGATCTCCGGTGGCGTCCGCAACGTCTGATACACCACGCAGTACCGCTCGGTGAGCTTGCGCAGCGTCGCCAGCTCGTCGGCGGAGGCGTCGGTGTCCAGGTCGAAGGACAGCCGGATCGACCGGAACCCGACCGGCGCCGTCTTGTCGACCCCGAGCGTGCCGCGGAAGTCCAGGTCGCCCTCGGCGCGCACGGTCCCGCCGCGGATCTCCAGCCCCAGCGACGTCGCGACCGCCCGCAGTGTCACCCCGGAGCACGCCACCAGGGCCTCCAGCAGCATGTCGCCGGAGCAGGCGAGGCTGCCGTCCCCGCCGGTGGCCGGGTGCAGGCCCGCCTCGACCACCGCCCGGCCGGTCTCGACCTTGCACGAGATGCCCAGGCCGTCCAGTTCCGCGTTGGCGCGCAAGGTGATCAGCGCCCGTGACGGGTCCTCCCGGTAGCGCTCCTTGAGCGGCGCCTGCAGTTCCCTGAGTTCGGTCGCGTCCATGCCGCCAGTATGGCCGCGTGAACGGGGTCACGCCGGTGTCAAGGCCGGATCAAGACCGCGCCCGCGCGAGTCATGGCCGCGTCAGCCCCGGCCCCGCGCGAGCCGCCGCGGCGATCTCCTTCAGGGAAACCGAAGGAGGACGTCATGACACTCGCCGAGGTGCTGCCCAGCGTGGGCCTCGCCGGTGAACCGCCGCTGGACGAGGGCCTGTGGCCGCGCACCACCCGTCTCGCCGAGGGCGGTGACCTGACCTGCGGCGGGGTGAGCCTGTCCCGGCTCGCCGCGCGGTTCGGCACGCCGGTGCAGGTGCTCGACGAAACCGAGATCCGGCACCGCGCCGAGACGCTGCGCGCCGCGTTCCCGGGCGCCGAGATCGCCTTCGCCACCAAGGCACTGCCCGTGCGCGGGGTGCTCCGGCTGCTGGGCTTCAGCGCGGACGTCTGCTCGGCCGGGGAGATCGCGATGGCGCGCTCGGCGGGCGTGCCGGGCGACCGGATCCTGGTGCACGGCAACGTGAAGACCCCGGAGGACCTCAAGGCCGCGTTCACCGCGCGCGCCGGCCGGATCGTGGCCGACTCCGGCGACGAGATCGACCAGCTCGCCGCGCTCGCCCCCGCCGGGCAGCGGGTCCTCGTGCGGGTCACCCCGGGCGTCGACGCGCACACCCACCGCGCGCTGGCCACCGCCGTCGACGGCCAGAAGTTCGGGTTCTCCCTCGCCTCGGGCGCCGCGCTGGACGCCGTGGGGCACGTCCTCGCCCAGCCGGGCCTGCGGGCCGCCGGGCTGCACTGCCACCTCGGGTCGCAGGTCCGCGACACCGGCGCCTACGCCGAAGCCGTACGGCGCATGGTGCACCTGCTCGCCCAGGTCCGCGACCGGCACGGGGTGACGCTCGACCAGCTCGACCTCGGCGGCGGGTTCGCCGTGCCCTACCGGCCGGGCGAGGCGGCCTTCGACCTGACCGGCGCCGCCCGCCGCATCCTGGGCACGCTGCGCCTGGAGTGCGACCGCCACCGGCTCGGAGTCCCGGCCCTGGTGCTGGAACCCGGCCGCTGGCTCGTCGCGACGGCCGGAATCACGCTGTACCGGGTGGCCGCGGTGAAGGACGGCTTCGTCGCGGTGGACGGCGGCATGAGCGACAACCCGCGCCCCGCGCTGTACGGCGCGCGCTACACCGCCCGGCTCGTCGGACGGCACACCAGGGCGCCCCGCCGCCCGGTGACCATCGCCGGCCGGCACTGCGAGGCCGGGGACATCCTGGCCGAGGACGCCCCGCTGCCCGCCGACGTCCGCCCCGGCGACCTGCTGGCGGTGCCGGTGAGCGGCGCCTACCACCACGCGCTGGCGTCGAACTACAACCTGACCGGCCGCCCACCACTGGTCGCCGTCGCCGCCGGCGCGGCGCGGGTGCTGGTGCGCCGGGAGACCGAGGAGGACCTGCTGCGCCGCGACGTGGGCTGATCCGGGAAGCTCGGCACATGGTCTCGGTATTGCAGAACGTCGCGATCGACTGCGCGGACGCCTACGAGCTGGCCCGGTTCTGGAGCGGGGTGACCGGCCGTCCGCTCCACCCGGACGACCGGCCGGGCGATCCGGAGACGCAGGTGCTGCTCGCGGAGGGCCCGGTGCTGCACTTCAACCAGGTGCCCGAGCCCAAGACGATCAAGAACCGGATCCACCTGTGCCTGCGCCCGGAGACCTCGCGCGACGAGGAGGTGGCGCGGCTGCTGGGCCTCGGCGCCACGTTCGTCGCCGACCGCCGGAACCCGGACGGTTCCGGCTGGGCCGTCCTCGCCGACCCCGAGGGCAACGAGTTCTGCGTGCTGCGCAGCGAGTCCGATCGGGCCGCGGGGGAATCCTGACGCGCCGGGTCAGTTCCGCGCCGCCAGTGTCGTGTCGATGAACGCGCGCGTCGCGGCGGTGACCGGGCCGCTGCGGTGCACCAGCCACTGCGGCAGCCGCTCCGGCGGGTCGAACCGGTAGACGTCCGCGCCCGCCCGGACGGCCAGGTCCGACCAGCCGTCCGGCATCAGCCCCGCCCCGATGCCCTTCAGCACCATCGGCAGCACCACGCCCCGGTCCCCGGCCTCGGCCGCGATCGTCATGTCCCCCACGGTCGCCGCCAGCCGGTCGAACAGCGCCCGCACCGCCGTGGCCGGCTTGGTGACCACGAACCGCATGCCGCGCAGCATCTCCGGCGCCACCGCGGGCCCCGGCACGCCGAGCGCGCCGGGCGGCACGACCAGCAGGAACTCCTCGTCCCGCAGGTGGTGCGTCACCAGCCCCTGCCCGGACGGCCGCTCCGCGCTGCCGCACACCCCGACCTCGCACCGGCCCTGCAGCACCATCGCGACCACCTCGGCCGCCGACATCGCCGACGTCGTGCTGACCGTGACCCCCGGATGCCGCCGCGCCAGCTCGGCGATCACGCTGGTGACCGGTTCCAGCCCGGACGACGAGGTCGCGGCGACGTCCACCAGCCCGGCCGCGCCGTCCCCGATCGCGCCCGCCGCGGCCCGCAACGCGTCCAGGTCCCGCAGCACCAACCGGGCCCGGCCGGTCAGCGCCTCGCCCGCGGTGCTCAGCACGGCGTGGCGGCCGACCCGGTGGAACAACGTGACGCCCAGCTCGTGTTCGAGCTTGCCGATCGCGCGGGACAGCGACGGCTGCGCGACGTGCAACGCCTTCGCCGCCGCGGTGAACCCGCCGTGCTCGACGATCGCGACGAAGTACTCCAGCTGGCGGCGTTCCACCACGGCTCCCATCGATAGCGAACGGCTATGGGGATGGTGTCACACATGTCTTGGACGTTCACCCGTTCGAGGGTGTCTACTCGATCCGTGTTCACCACCCGTCCCACGCTGCAGGGCACTCACGGCATGGTGTCGTCGACCCACTGGCTCGCCTCCGCCACGGCGATGGCGGTGCTGGAGGACGACGGCAACGCCTTCGACGCGGCCGTGGCCGCCGGGTTCGTGCTGCACGTCGTCGAACCGCACCTCAACGGTCCCGGCGGCGAGGTGCCGATCATCCTCGCGCCCGCCGGCCAGGCGCCGCGCGTGCTGTGCGGGCAGGGCCCGGCCCCGGCGGGGGCGACGGTCGCGCACTACACCTCGCTCGGCCTGGACCTGGTGCCCGGCACCGGCCCGCTGGCCGCCGCCGTGCCCGGCGCGTTCGACGCCTGGATGCTGCTGCTGCGCGACCACGGCACCAAGACGCTGGCCGAGGTGCTGCGCTACGCCATCGGCTACGCCGAGCACGGGCACCCGGCGGTCGAGCGGATCGGCTCGACCATCGCCAGCGTGCGGGAGCTGTTCGAGACCGAGTGGACCAGCTCCGCGGAGATCTACCTGCGCGACGCGCGCCCGCCGAAGCCCGGTGAGATGCTGCGCAACCCGGCGCTGGCCGCGACCTGGCGCCGGGTGATCGCCGAGGCCGAAGCCGCCGGCGCGGGCCGGGAGACCCAGATCGAGGCCGCCCGCCGGATCTGGCGCGAGGGCTTCATCGCCGAGGCGATCGCCGAGGCCGCCGCCCGCCCCACCCTGGACACCTCCGGCGAACGCCACGCCGGCACCCTGACCGCCGACGACCTCGCCGCGTTCGAAGCCGGCTACGAGGACCCGGTCACCTACGACTGGCAGGGCTGGACGGTCGCCAAGTGCGGCCTGTGGAGCCAGGGGCCGTCGTTCCTGCAGCAGCTCGCCCTGCTGCCGGACGGTCTCGAGTACGGCACCCCGGACTACCTGCACACGCTGATCGAGGGCACCAAGCTCGCCATGGCCGACCGCGAGGCGTGGTACGGCGACAGCACCGGCGTCTCGCTGGACACCCTGCTGTCCGCGTCCTACAACGACTCCCGCCGCGCCCTGATCGGCGAGCGGGCGTCGGCCGAACTGCGGCCCGGCTCGCCCGACGGCCGTCAGCCGCGGCTGAGCAAGCAGGCCGAACTGGCGCTCAGCGGCGCGGTCCCGCCGCCGCCCGCCGCGGGCGCCGGTGAGCCGACCGTCGCCAAGGACGGCGCCACCCGCGGCGACACCTGCCACCTCGACGTGGCCGACCGGTGGGGCAACCTGATCGCGGCGACCCCGAGCGGCGGCTGGCTGCAGTCCAACCCGGTCATCCCGGCCCTCGGCTTCCCGCTGGGCACCCGGCTGCAGATGGCCTGGCTCGACGAGGGCCTGCCCAACTCCCTGGTACCCGGCCGCCGCCCGCGCACCACGCTGTCGCCGTCGATGGCGCTGCGCGACGGGGTGCCGGTGATGGCGTTCGGCACGCCCGGCGGGGACCAGCAGGACCAGTGGAGCGTGCATTTCTTCCTCGCCGTCGCGCTGCGCGGAACGGTACGCGGAAGCCTCGACCTGCAGGGCGCGATCGACGCCCCGAACTGGCACACCGACAGTTTCCCGAGTTCGTTCTACCCGCGCGCGATGAAACCGGGCAGCGTCACCGTCGAATCGCGCATCGGCGATTCCGCGATAACCGAACTGCGCCGCCGTGGGCACGATGTCGAGATCGCCGACCCGTGGTCGGAGGGACGGCTCTGCGCGGTCGCCCGCGACCCGGAAACCGGTGTGCTGTCAGCGGGTGCGAACCCGCGCGGCATGCAGGGCTACGCCGTCGGACGCTAGCCCGCGACATTTCCGAAAACGGAAATCAGCGGTCCGATCCATCCCCCCGGACCGCTGTTTTTCCTGCCCGCGCGGCGACCGTGATTCGTTACCGGAATTAACTCGCCGGAAATCGATGACAAACCGCGGGAAACTACCGTAGGCTGCGCACACATTCGAACGCGCTGGAGTTTGCCCATGCCCCACGAGAAGTCCCGGTGGCGCGTTTTCGCGTCACTCGCGGCGGTCACCGTGGCGCTCACCGCGTGCGTGCCGGTTCAGCACGTGGCGAGCACCGCCGAGCACACCGACGACTACGGCACGCCGGTCGGCGCCCAGGCCGTGCAGGCCGGGGGCGAGCTCGTGATGGGCCTGTCGTCCGAGCCGGACCGGCTCGACCCGACCACGTCCAGCTCGCTCTACACGCGGTACGTGATGAGTTCGATCTGCGAGAAGCTCTACGACCTGGATGCGTCCGGGCAGATCGTGCCGCAGCTGGCCACCGCGCTGCCGGCGCTGTCCGCGGACGGCCTCACGGTCACCATCCCGGTGCGCACCGGCATCACGTTCGCCGACGGCACCCCGTTCGACGCCGCCGCCGTCCGCACCAGCCTGCAACGCCACCTCACGCTCAAGGGCTCGCAGCGGGCCAGCGAGATGGGTCCCGTGCAGAGCGTCGAGGCGCCCGACGCGACCCACGTCGTGCTCACCTACAAACGCCCGTTCGCGCCGATCACCGCCGCGCTGGCCGACCGCGCCGGGATGATCCTGTCCCCCGCCGCGCTGGCGGCCGATGGCGCGAACTTCGGCGACCACCCGGTGTGCGTGGGGCCGTTCAAGTTCGTCAAGCGCGTGCCGCAGACCTCGATCGAGGTCGAGCGCGACCCGCTGTACTACGACGCGGCGCACGTCCACTTCGACCGCATCCTGTACCGGATCATGCCCGACGCCAACATCCGCGCCGCGAACCTGCGCTCCGGTGACATCCAGGTCGCCGACCTGATCTCGCCGCAGGACGTCGACGCGCTGGCCAAGGACCCGGACCTGAAGGTGCTGCAGTCCCCGTCGCTGGGCTACCAGGGCGTCACCATCAACACCGGCAACGTCGACGGCGCCGGCACCCCGGCCAAGCCGATCGACACCCCGATCGCGCGCGATCGGCGGGTGCGGGAGGCGTTCGCCGCGAGCATCGACCGGCAGACCCTGGTCGACACCGTCTTCAACAACTGGTTCGACGTGGCCTGCTCCCCCATCGCGCCGCAGTCGCCGTACGCGACACCGGCCAGCAACGCCTGCCCCGCCTTCGACCCGGCGCGGTCGCGGCGGCTGCTGGCCGAGGCCGGCGTGCCGGTGCCCTACACCGTCACGCTGCAGGTGTCCAACAGCCAGGACCAGCTGCGCTACGCCCAGGCGCTGCAGGCCAGCGTCGCCGAGGGCGGGTTCGACCTGAAGATCGTCCCGGTCGAGTACTCGACGCTGCTGGACGTGCAGAAGCGCGGCGCGTTCGAGGTGCTGCAGCTGGGCTGGTCGGGCCGCATCGACCCGGACGCCAACACCGCGCGGTTCCTGTCGTCGGGCTCGGCCGGCAACTACGGCGGGTTCGCCTCGCCCGAACTGGACGATCTGCTCGCCAGGGCCGCCCGCACCACCGACACCGCCGCCCGCGCCGAGCTGTACGGCCAGGCCACGCGGGTGATCCAGCGGGAGAACCCGATCGTCTACACCTACCGGCTGCGCAACCTCACCGTCCACTCGGCCCGGGTGGCCGGGGTCGAGGTGTACGCCGACGGCGTGGTCCGGCTCGGCAAGGCCGCCTTCCGCGCGGGCCAGGAGGGCTGACGACCATGCTGCGTTACCTGTTCCACCGGCTCTGGCAGTCCGCGGTCACGCTGGTGCTCGCCTCGATCGTGGTGTTCGCCGGGGTGCGCGCGCTGCCCGGCGACCCGGCGCTGGCGATGGCGGGCGAGGAGGCCGACGCCGAGACGCTGGCCGCCGTGCGCGCCCAGCTCGGCCTCGACCAGCCGCTGCCGGTGCAGTACTTCAAGTTCCTCGGCAACGCGGTGACCGGCGACTTCGGCCGCTCGACCCGCACCGGCACGCCGGTGACCGAGATGATCGGCACGACCCTGCCGGTCACCGTGCAGCTCGCGGTGTACGCGATGCTGATCGCGGTGCTGGCCGGCGTGCTGCTCGGCGTGCTCGCCGCGGTGTTCCGCGGCCGCTGGCCGGAGTGGGCCGCCAACGGGTTCTCGCTGTTCGCCCTGTCGGTGCCGACGTTCTGGCTCGGCATCCTCGCCGTGGTCTACCTGTCCGTCCAGCTGGGATGGTTCCCGGCGTCGGGATACGTGTCCCCGCTGAAGGATCCGCTGCGCGGCGTGTACTACCTGACGCTGCCCGCGGTGATCCTCGGCCTGTCGCACGCCGCGGTGGTGCAGCGCCAGACCCGCGCCTCGATGACCGGCACGCTGACCGCCGACTTCGTGCGCACCGCGCGGGCGAAGGGCCTGGGCCGCGGCGCGGTGATCTTCCGCTACGGGCTGCGCAACAGCCTCATCGTGGTCACCACGATCGTCGGCCTGCAGCTGGGCGGGCTGATCGCCGGGGCGGTGGTCACCGAGCGGATCTTCAGCCTGCCCGGCATCGGCAAGCTCACGCTCGACTCGGTGTTCAGCCGGGACTACCCGGTGATCCAGGCCGTCGTGCTGGTGATCACCTTCGCCTACATCGTCATCAACCTGCTGGTCGACGTCCTCTACACGGTCATCGACCCGCGGGTCCGGGTGTCTGGGAGGGCCGCATGACCGCGCCCGAGGTCACTGCCGAAACCACGCTCGCTCCCGGGCGGGTCCGCGGCCGGGTGTGGCGCAACCTGCTGCGCAACCCGATGGGCATCACCGGCGGCGTGCTGCTGCTGATCGTGCTCGTCGCCGGGATCTTCGCGCCGTGGCTGGCGCCCTACGCACCGTCCGAAGTGCACTTCACGACGCCGTTCCAGCAGCCGGCGACGGTCGGGTTCGCCCTGGGCACCGACGACCTCGGCCGCGACGTGCTCTCCCGCGTGCTGTACGGGACGCGGACCTCGCTCGAGGTCGGGCTGCTGTCGGTGCTGCTCGCGATCGTCGTGGGCGTCCCGCTGGGGCTGCTGGCCGGATACTGGCGGTGGCTCGACGCGATCGTGTCCCGGCTGACCGACCTGATGCTGGCGTTCCCGTTCCTGCTGCTGGCGGTCGGGCTGGCCGCGATCAACGGCGGCGGGCTGACCAACGCGGCGATCGCGCTGGGCATCGCCAACATCCCCACGATGATCCGCGTGGTGCGGGCGGAGACGCTGCGGCTGAAGGACAGCGATTTCGTGCTCGCGGCGCACACCATGCACGCCGGGCCGCTGCGCGTGCTCGGGCAGCACATCCTGCCGAACGCGATGTCGGCGATCATCGTGCAGGCGACGGTGATCATGCCGGCCGCGGTGCTCGGCGAGGCGATCCTGTCGTTCCTCGGGCTGGGCATCCAGCCGCCCGAGCCGAGCCTGGGCATCATGCTCTCCGACGCGCAGCAGTACCTGTTCCGCACCGTGTGGCCGGGGGTGTTCCCGGGCATCGCGCTGGCCCTGATCTGCCTGGGGTTCAACCTGTTCGGCGACGCGCTGCGCGACGCACTCGACCCGAGGAGCTCCCGATGACCGAACCGTTGCTGCGGGTCGAGGACCTGCGGGTGTCCTTCGGCGGCACCGAGGTCGTGCACGGCGCGGACCTGACGATCATGCCCGGGGAGCGGGTCGCCGTGGTGGGCGAGTCCGGGTCCGGCAAGTCGACGACGGCGCACGCGGTGCTGGGCCTGCTGCCCGGATCCGGCCGGGTGACCGGCGGGCGGATCGTGGTGCGCGGCGAGGACGTCACGCACGCCGGCGAAAAGCGGATGCGGCGGCTGCGCGGCCGGGAAATCGGCCTGGTGCCGCAGGATCCGATGACGAACCTGAACCCGGTCGCGCGGGTGGGCAGGCAGGTCGCGGAGACGCTGGTGACGCACGGGCTGGCGAACCGGCGGGAGGCGATGGCGCGGGCGGTGGAGATCCTCGGCGAGGCGGGGCTGCCCGATCCGGCGCGGCGCGCGCGGCAGTACCCGCACGAGTTCTCCGGTGGCATGCGGCAGCGGGTGCTGATCGCGATCGGGCTGGCGTGCCGGCCGGACCTGCTGATCGCCGACGAGCCGACCTCGGCGCTGGATGTCACGGTGCAGCGGCAGATCCTGGACCACCTGGACGGGCTCACCCGCGAGCTGGGCACGGCGATGCTGCTGGTCACGCACGACCTGGGGCTGGCCGCGGACCGGGCCGACCGGGTGGTGGTGATGTCGCAGGGCCGGGTCGTGGAGTCCGGTCCCGCGCGGCGGGTGCTGACGGCGCCGGAGCACGAGTACACGCGGCGGCTGATCGCGGCCGCGCCGTCGCTGAAGGAACCGCTGCCGGTGGCGGCCGCGGCCGCGCCGGTGCTCGAGGTCTCCGGGGTGTCGAAGGAGTACCGGATCCGCGGCGGCGGGGGCGTGTTCAAGGCGGTGGACGACGTGTCGTTCACGGTCGAGCGCGGCCGCACGACGGCGATCGTCGGCGAGTCGGGGTCGGGCAAGACGACGACGGCGCGGATGGTGCTCGGGCTGGTCCCGGTGACCGCCGGCACGATCCGGCTGGACGGGGAGGACGTGCTGGGCCTGCGCGGGGCGCGGCTGAAGGCGGCGCGCCGGGCGATGCAGCCGGTGTTCCAGGACCCGTACGCCTCGCTCGACCCGCTGTTCACGGTGGAGCGGCTGATCAGCGAGCCGTTGCGGGTCTTCCGGATCGGCGACAAGGCGAGCCGCGCGGCGAAGGTGCGGGAGCTGCTGGACCAGGTGGCCCTGCCGTCGTCGGTGGCGCACCGGCACCCGAACGAGCTGTCCGGCGGCCAGCGGCAACGGGTGGCGATCGCGCGGGCCCTGGCGCTGGACCCCAGGCTGGTGGTGTGCGACGAGGCGGTGTCCGCGCTGGACGTCCTGGTGCAGGACCAGATCCTCACCCTGCTGCGGCGCCTGCAGGAGGAGCTGGGGCTCAGTTACCTCTTCATCTCGCACGACCTGGCCGTGGTGCGCGCCATCGCGCACGACGTGGTGGTGATGCGCGCCGGGCGGGCGGTGGAGCAGGGCCCGGTCGGGAAGGTGCTGGCCGCCCCGGAGGAGCCCTACACGCAGGCCCTGCTGGACGCCATCCCGGGAACGGGCGTGTTCGCCTGACCGGTGCGCGCGGACCGGCCGACCAGCGCGACGAGTCAGCTCCGCGGTCGGCCGGGCGTCCTTGCGCCGCGCCACCGTCCAGGCCCCGCGGCGCGCCGCCGGGGCATGCCCTCAGCCGTCCGCGAGCACCGTCTCGAACGCCAGCTCCGCGGCGCCCAGCAGCTTCGCGTCCGTGCCCAGTGCCGAGGTCGCCACCCGGGTGCCGGCCAGGGCCCGGCTCACCAGGCTCCGCTCGCGCACCGAGCGCTCCACCTGCTCGACCAGCACCGGCGGCAGCGCGGTCAGCAGGTCGCCCAGCACGACCAGCTGCGGGCACAGCAGGTTGACCACGTTGCCGAGCCCGAGCGCGAGCCAGTCGGTGAACTCGGCCAGCTTGTCCAGCGCCGCACCGTTCGCCGACAGCAGCCGCAGCTCGTGCACGATCGCGCCGACCGGGCTGTCCTCGTCCAGCCCCAGCGCCCGCGCCAGGGCCCGCTCCCCCACCTCGGTCTCCCAGCAGCCGCGCGAGCCGCAATAGCACTGCCGCCCCCGCGGCCGCACCACCATGTGCCCGACCTCGCCGACGTGGTGCCCGCCGGCGCCGCGCATCGACACCCCGTTGGAGATCACGCCGCCGCCGACGCCGACGTCCGCGCTGATGTAGACCAGGTCGTCGAACCCGCGCGCCACGCCCCGCAGGTGCTCGGCCAGCGCGCCCAGCTCGGCGTCGTTGCCCATGTGCACCGGCAGGTGCAGCGCGCGCGACAGCCACGCGCCGAGCGGGATGTCCGTCCAGTGCAGGTTCGGCGCCTCGTGCACGAACCCGTCGGCGTGCCGCACCACACCCGGCACCGACACCCCGGCCGCGACCGGCTGGACGCCCAGCTCGTCGATCAGCGGGCCGGCCGTGTCGACGATCTTGGTGAACACCTCGCGCGGGTCGTTGGTGGTGGAGCGGATGTTCCACCCGCCCCGCCCGAGGATCTCGCCGCCGATCCCGACCAGCGCCATCCCGGCCCGCTCGACCCGGATGTCGATCGCCAGCACCACCGCGGCCTGCGGCTGCGGCAGCACCAGCAGCGACGGGCGGCCGGCCCCGCTGCGCTGGGCCGGCACCCGTTCCTCGACGAGCCCGTCCTCGGCCAGCCCGTCCACCAGCGCCTTGATCGTGCTGCGGTTCAGCCCGAGATCGGTGGCGAGACTGGCCCGTGTGGACGGACCATGGACGTGCAGCCGGCGCAACAGGGCGGCCCTGTTGTGCCGGCGCACGTCGTCCGGGCGCGTGCCCGCGGTCGGTGTGGTCGTCACCTGCGCTTCCCTGCTGGCCTGTGATCGGCGGTCCTCACCCGTGCCTCAGCGCGCCACCGCGGCACGCTTGCGGGAGAGCGCGTCGACGGCTGCCGCCACCAGTAGGACCAGGCAGGTGATGATGTTAACCGTTGCCGCCTGGAATCCGAGCAGGCCGAGGCCGTTCTGGACGGTCGCCAGCACCAGACCACCGATCACCGCGTCCCGCAGCAGGCCGCGGCCGCCGAACAGCGACGTGCCACCGATCACCGCCGCGCCGACGGCGAACAGCAGCGTGTTGCCGCCACCGGAGTTGCCGTCCACCGCGCCGACCTTGGAGCTGTAGACGATCCCGCCGATCGCGGCCACCGCCGAGCAGATCAGGAACACGCTCATCCGGATCTTGTCGACCTTGATCCCGGCGCGCCGCGCGGCCTCCTTGTTGCCGCCGACCGCGTAGATGTGCCGCCCGTAGCGGGTGCGGTCCAGCACGAACGTGCCGGCGACCAGCAGCACCAGCACGATCGGCACGACGTAGGGCACGCCGGCGATCGTGGTCAGGTCCGGGTTGGGCGAGCGGTTGGTGTTGAGCAGGTAGGTCGCGACCGCGCCGATCACCAGCACCGCGGCGGCCTTGACGAGCACGATCGTCGTCGGCTGCGCCACCAGCCCGCGGCGCAACCGTCCGAAGTGGCGGGTCAGGACGACCGCGGCGTACCCGCCCGCGGCGACGGCGAACATGATCCAGCCGCCCAGGATGGACAGGTTGCCGTTGGCCACCTGGTAGAGCACGTCGCTCTGCCGGATGGAGATCGTGCCGCCCTCGCCGACCAGCTGCAGCAGCAGGCCGTACCAGCCGATGAACAGCGCCAGGGTCACCACGAACGACGGGATGCCGATCTTGGCGACGATGGTTCCGGTCAGCGCGCCGATGACGACGCCGACGCAGATCGCCAGCACGATCTCGATCCACGGGTTGGCCGCGAACCCGGCGAGCATGACGACCGGCACGACGAGCGAGAGCGCCGCGCCGATCCAGACGCGCATCCACACGCACAGCGCGGCCGCCACGATCGACCCGGCGATGAACCCGTAGAACACCGTGCTGCCGAAGTTGCCCAGCAGGTTGCCGTTCTGCGTGAAGTGCAGCGCCATCACCGACGCCGCGAGCCCGGAGGCGGTGCCCGCGGACAGGTCGATCTCGCCGAGCAGCAGCACCGGCACGATGCCCATCGCGATGATGGTCTGCCCGGCGCCCTGCGCGAACAGGTTCGCGATGTTGTTCAGCGACAGGAAGGTGTCGGACAGCCCGGTGAAGACCAGCACCAGCACGAGCAGGCCGAGCAGCGCGGGCAGGGCGCCCAGCTCGCCGCCGCGCAGGCGCCCGAAGTAGTCACCGATCGCCTCGCGGGTGGACCGCGAGGTGGTGTCGATGCCGAAGTCCGAGATCGCCGCCGGGGGCCGGCCCGAGCCGGGCTTGGTGGGGGTTTCAGTCATGGCCACTTCTTTCCTCACACGGCCGCGGTCTCGGGGCGGGCCAGGCCGAGGTCGCCGGACCGGCCCGCGGTGATCAGTTCGACGACCTGGCTGTTCGTGACGTCCTTGGTGGCGACGTCGGCGGCCAGCCGGCCGAGGTAGAGGGTCGCGATGCGGTCGGCCACCTCGAACACGTCGTTCATGTTGTGGCTGATCAGCACCACACCCAGGCCCTGCTCGGCCAGGCGCCGGACCAGGTCGAGCACCTGCCGGGTCTGCGCCACGCCGAGCGCGGCGGTCGGCTCGTCGAGCAGCACGACCTTGCTGTTCCACAGCACGGCCTTGGCGATCGCGACCGTCTGCCGCTGCCCGCCGGACAACGACGACACCGGGGTGCGCACCGACTTGACCGTGCGCACCGACAGCGACGCCAGAGTCTTGCGCGCGGCCAGCTCCATCGCCGCCTCGTCGAGCAGGCCGCGCTGGTTGCGCTCGCGGCCGAGGAACATGTTCTGGACGATGTCGAGGTTGTCGCACAGCGCGAGGTCCTGGTAGACGACCTCGATGCCCAGCGCGGCGGCGTCGCGCGGGTTGTGGATGTGGACCGGCTCGCCTTCGAAGACGATCTCGCCGCTGTCGATCGGGTGGATGCCGGCGATGCACTTGACGAGCGTGGACTTCCCGGCGCCGTTGTCGCCGACCAGCGCGGTGACCTCCCCCGCGCGCACCTGGAAGTCCACGTCGTGCAGGACGTGCACCGGCCCGAAGCTCTTGTTGACGCCTCGCAGCGCGAGGACGGGCTCGTTCATGGCAGAACCTCCGCTATCAGTGGCGTGACGCGCGTGCGGGGGACGCGCGGCCGGGGTCACCGGTCCGCGCGTCCCCAGCTCGATGCGCGCCGTCAGGAGATACCCAGCTGCTGGCAGACCGCGGCGGTGTCGCCGCCGCAGATCTCGCTCGCCTTGACGTAACCCTGGTCGACCACCATCTTCACGTTCTCCTTGGTGATCGAGAACGGCTGCAGCAGCACCGACTTGACCGTGCGGTTGCCGGTCGGGTCGGTCGAAGTCTGCTTGGCGATCGCGTCGGCGCCGGCGGTGTCGCCCTTGACCAGCGCGGCGGCCAGCTGCGCGGTGGCGTCGGCCTCCTGCTGGATCGGCTTGAACACCGTCGAGTACTGCTGGCCCTGCAGGATGGACTTCAGGCCGGCGGCGCTGGCGTCCTGGCCGGTGACCGGGACCGAACCGGCGAGGCCGTTCTTCTGCAGCACCGTGATCACGGCACCGGCCATGCCGTCGTTGGCGGCCAGCACACCGTCGACCTTGCCGCCGTTGGCGGACAGGAACTGCTCGAACGTCGCGCCACCGACCGCGTTGTCCCACTTGTCGATGCGCTGGCTGGCGACCTTCTTCAGCGCGCCCGAGCTGTAGAGCGGGCCGAGGACCTCCTGCTGCCCGTTGTAGAACAGGGTCGCGTTGTTGTCCGTCGGCGAGCCCTCGATCTCGATGACCTGGGCGCCGGGCTTGTTCTTCAGCGCGTCCGCGAGCGCCTGGCCCTGCAGGCGGCCGACCTGGACGTTGTCGAAGCTGACGTAGTAGTCGGCGCTGCCACCGAGGTTGAGGCGGTCGTAGTTGATGACCGGAACGCCCTGCTGCTTGGCCTTCTGCTCGACGGTGGCGCCGACGTCCCCGCTGGGCGCGGCGATGATCAGGACCTTGACGCCCTGGCTGAGCATGCTGTCGGCCTGCTGCGCGAACCGCTGGTTGTCGCCCTGGGCGTTCTCGATGATCGGGCTGAGCCCGGCCTTCGTCAGCGCCGACTGGAGCATCGGCTGGTCGAAGCCGGCCCACCGGGCCGAGGTCGCGGTTTCGGGCAGGATCACGCCGACCTTCGGGCCGCCGTTGTCGGACCCGCCGCTCCCACCGCTTTCGTTGTTGGCGCTGTTCGCACCGCACGCGGTCAGCGCCAGGACGAGCCCGGTGCCCGCGGCGGCCAGCGCGAGGGTCTTTCTCCGCTTCATTGCGTCCCCTTGGCAGGAATGTTGTGGCTCACAACATTTGAATGTTGTGGCCGACAACATACGTCGTAACCGCGTGTGAGGGAAGCCCGCTCCGACACGTTCCGGTAACAAAAGGGCCGCGATCCTCAAGTCTCGGACGGACGGGCAGGCCTTCCGGCCCTACCGGGCAAAACGGGGTGGGCACCGGCGTAGCCGCCCCAGTCGATCACCGCGCACGGCACGTCGCCGACCACCCAAGCGTCGTGGCCGGGCGGGCAGATCATGACGTCCCCGGGCCCGAAGCCGGCCTGGTCGCCGTCGTCCATGCGGATCGTCATCCGTCCGGACAGGACGTAGCCGGTGTGGTTCGCCTGACAGCTCTCCGTACCCGCGATCGGTTGATGTGCTGGGACCACCGCCAGCCCGGGTGGAACGTCGCGCGACCCGCGGCTACGCCGGCTACGCCAAGCGGCGCTAGCCCAGCCAGGCGGCGAAGTCGTCGCGCAGCGAGACACCCGCCACGCGCTCCGCGTGCGCGACGAACTCCTCGGTCGTGACCGTGCCGTGCGCGTGCCCGGCCACCCACGACCGCAGCAGGCCGAAGAACACCTCGTCGCCCACGCGGGCGCGCAGCCCGTGCAGCACCAGGGCCCCGCGCTTGTACACCTGCTCGTCGAACAGGCGCGCCACCCCGGGGTCGCCGATCGCGACGTCGGTGCCCACCCGCGCCCGCCAGTCACGCGCCAGCGCCGCTGCGGACGCGCCGCCGGAGGCCTCCGACCACAGCCACTCCGCGTAGGTGGCGAAGCCCTCGTTGAGCCAGATGTGCCGCCAGCCGGCGACCGTGAGGCTGTTGCCGAACCACTGGTGCGCCAGCTCGTGCACCACCAGCCGCTCGAACGTGCGACGGCCGTCGACGTGGTTGGCGCCGAAGATCGCCATCCCCTGCGCCTCGATCGGGTCGTCCAGGTCGTCGTCGGTGACCACCACGACGTACTCGCCGAACGGGTACGGCCCGAACCACTCGGTCAGCCGCGCCATCATCTCCGGCTGGCGGCCGAAGTCGTGCGCGGCCGCCGCACGCAGCCGCCGCGGCACCGCGAGCCGTTGCCCCGCGCCGAGTTCCAGCTCGTCGTACCGTCCGATCTGGACACTCATCAGGTACGGCGCGGTCGGCTCGCGCCGCTCGAACACCCACGTCGTCGCGCTGCCCCCGGCCCGCCGGGCGACCAGGTCCCCGGTCACCAGCACGGTGTAGGCCGACGCGGTGGTCAGCGACACCCGGTAGGCCGCCTTGTCGCCGGGCCGGTCGTTGCACGGGAACCAGGACGGCGCCCCGGTCGGCTGGCTCGCCACGAGCGCGCCGTCGGTCAGCTCGTCCCACCCGATCTCGCCCCACCGGCTCGCGACCGGACGCGGGTTGCCGGCGTAGCGCACCTCGACGGTGAACTCGCCGCGCACCGGGCGGGCCGGTGCGACCACGAGCTTGCCGCCGCGGTGGGTGAACCGCGCGGTCCGCCCGTCGACGCGCACGCCCTTGACGCTGAACCCGGCCAGGTCGAGCGGGATCCGGTTCAGCTCGTCCACCGCGACGGCGGACAGGACCGCCCGCGCGCTCAACCGGTTCGGCCCGATCTTGTAGTCCAGCTCCAGGTCGTAGTGCGTGACCCGGTAGCCGGTGCTGCCGTGGCCGAGCGTGTAGTCCGCGCGGCTCACGCCCGCCACGCCGCGATCGGGTTGCCCAGCCAGCGGCTGTCGGCCGGGACGGCGTCGCCGCGGGTCACCAGCGAACCCGGGCCCACGGTGGTGCGCGCGCCGATGCTGGCGCCGGGCAGCACGATCCCGTGCGGGCCGACGGTCGCGCCCCCGGCCACGGTCACCTCGCTCATGCGCATGATCCGATCATGGAACAGGTGGGTCTGCACGACACAGCCGCGGTTCACGGTCGCGCCGTCGCCCAGCCGCACCAGGTCCGTCTCCGGCAGCCAGTAGGTCTCCAGCCACACCCCGCGGCCGATCTTCGCGCCCATCGTGCGCAGCCAGCACGGCAGCAGCGGCGTGCCCGCGCTCCAGCCCACCAGCCACGGCACGGCGAGCGTCTCGACGAACGTGTCGGCCAGCTCGGTGCGCCACACGAACGAACTCCACAGCGGGTGGTCCACCGCGCGGAACCGGCCGGTCAGCGCCCACTTCACCGCCGTGGTCACCGCACCCGCCACCAGCCCGGCGCCGAGCAGCACGACCGGCGCGGCGAGCGCGGCCACGACCAGCCCCGCCGCCGACCGCACGGCCGCCAGCGCCGCGAGCACCAGCACCGCGAGCGCGACCGCGCACATCACCGGCACGATCCGGCACAGCTCGACCGCCGCCCGCGCGACCTTCAGCCGCGACGGGGGCGCGAACGTGCGGCTCGCATCCGCCGTCTCGACCGCACGGCGCAGCGGCATCGGCGGCATGCCGAGGTAGGACGAGCCCTTCTTCGCCTTGCGCGGCGCGGAGGACAGCACCCCGACCAGGCCGCGCTTGGGCACCGCGCGCCCGGCCGCGGCCATGCCGGAGTTGCCGAGGAACGCCTGCTTGCCGATGCGCGTCGGGGCGACGTGCAGCCAGCCGTGGCCCAGCTCGTAGGTGGCGACCATGGTGTCGTCGGCGAGGAACGCGCCGTCGTCGACCTGCGTCATCCGCGGCACCGCGAGCACCGTCGAAACCTCCGCGCCGCGGCCGACCTTCGCGCCCAGCAGCCGCCGCCACACCGGCGTGAACAGGCTCGCGTACAGCGGGAACAGCACCTGGCGGGCCAGGTCCATCAGCCGCTCGGTGGCCCACACCTGCCACGCGATCCGGCCGTGCACCGGGTGGTAGCCCTGGTGCAGGCCCAGCCCGAGCAGCCGCACGGACACCAGCACCAGCAGCGCGTACGTGCCGAACGCGGCGAGCGTCGCCACCGGCACCGCCAGCAACGCGGCACCCAGCGCGGCGCCGATGGTCGTCGAATCCGCGACCGCGGCGCCCAGCACCAGCAGGCCGGGCACGGCGGCGAGCACCGGGAACAGGCCCAGCACGAACGACGCGGCGCCGTAGGCGAAGGCCCAGAACCGCGACCGCGGCGGCCGGCTGGACGGCCAGCGCAGCGCGCCCTTGCCGTCGCGGCGGGCGGGCGAACCGGCCCAGCGCTGACCGGCCGGCACCGCGCCCAGCACGGTCGACCCGGCCGCGATCTCCGCGCCCTTGCCGATCCGCGCCCCGGGCAGCAGCACGCTGCGCGCGCCGACGCGGGCACCGGCGCCGATGCGGATCTTGCCGAGGTGCACGACGTCGCCGTCCACCCAGTGCCCGGACAGGTCCACCTCGGGCTCCACGGCCGCCCCGCGGCCCAGCTTGAGCAGCCCGGTGACCGGCGGCGGGGTGTGCAGATCGACGTCCTTGCCCACCTTCGCGCCCAGCGCGCGGGCGTAGAGCGTCATCCAGCTCGCGCCCGAAATCCCGGCCGCACCGGCGGCCTCGGCGAGCCGTTCGGCCGCCCACAGTCGCAAGTGGACCCGGCCACCACGCGGGTGGGTGCCCGGGCGGACCCCGCGCAGCAACAGCCGGGCGCCGCCCGCCGCGATGCCGATGCGGCCCGGCGGGCTGAACAGCACCAGCCACGCCAGGGCGAGCGACCACCACGGCACCGCGGGCGCCCACGCGACACCGGTCATCGAGAGCACAGTGGACAGTGCGGCCAGCGCGGTCAGCCAGCGCAGGCCGGTCAGGGCGAGCACCGGCACGGCCAGCACGGCCTGGACGGCTCCCGCCCGGCGCGGCACCGGACGGACATCGCGCCGCCGGGCGGTTTCCCCCTCCAGGCCGTCCAGCAGCGCGGCGAGCTGCCCGAGCTTCGGGTGCCGGTAGAGGTCGGCGACCGAGACCTGCGGGTGCCGGGTGCGGATGCGCGCGACCAGCTGCGCCGCGGTGAGGCTGCCACCACCATTGGTGAAGAAGTCCGCGCCCGGATCGGTGACCGGCACGCCGAGGATCTCGGCCCAGCCCTCGGCGAGCCACGACTCGGTGGGCGTCAACGCCGCCACACTGTCCACTGTGGCCAGCGGCCAGGGCAGCGCGGCGCGGTCGACCTTGCCGGAGGTCCGGGTGGGCAGATCGTCCACGACCGCGAGCAGCGGCACCAGCGCGGCGGGCAGCCGGTCCCGGAGCAGAGCCGACGCCTCGGCGGTGCCGAACTCGCCCTGCGGCACGACGTAACCGACGAGGACCTGGTTGCCCGCCTTGGTGGTGCGGATCGCGGCGGCGGCTCCGGCGACGCCGGGCAGCGCCTGCAGCGCGGCGTCCACCTCGCCCAGCTCGATGCGGCGGCCGCCGAGCTTGACCTGCTCGTCGGCTCGGCCCAGGAAGACCAGCCCCGCGGGCTCGGCGCGCACCAGGTCGCCGCTGCGATAGGCGCGCTCCCAGCCCAGCGCGGGCAGCGGCGCGAACTTCTCGGCGTCCTTCACCGGATCCAGGTAACGGGCCAGGCCGGCGCCGCCGATCACCAGCTCACCGGACTCCCCCATCGCCACCGGCTCCCCGGCCGCATCGACGACCACGAGGTCCCAGCCGGCCAGCGGCAGCCCGATCCGCACCGGGCCCTCACCGGTCAGCGGCGCGGCGCAGGCGACCACCGTGGCCTCGGTGGGGCCGTAGGTGTTCCACACCTCGCGGCCCTCGACGGCGACCCGCCCGGCCAGCTCCGGCGGGCACGCCTCGCCGCCGAAGATCAGCAGCCGCACGTCCTCCAGCGCCTCGGCCGGCCACAGCGCGGCCAGCGTCGGCACGGTGGACACGATCGTGATGCGCTGCGCGACCAGCCACGGCCCCAGGTCCACCCCGGTGCGCACGAGCGCGCGCGGTGCCGGCACCAGGCACGCGCCGTGCCGCCAGGCCAGCCACATCTCCTCGCACGAGGCGTCGAAGGCGACCGACAGCCCGGCCAGCACCCGGTCACCGGGCCCGATCGGTTCCTCGGTGAGGAACAGCCGGGCCTCGGCGGCGACGAAGGCGGCCGCCGAGCCGTGGCTGACCGCCACCCCCTTGGGTTTGCCGGTCGAGCCGGAGGTGAAGATGATCCACGCGTCGTCCTCCGGCGCGGGCGGCCCGGTGCGGCGGCCGGGCTCGGCGAGCATCGTCAGCCCGTCGTCCATCAGCACCGCGCACACCCCGGCCTCGCCGAACACCAGCTCGGCCCGCTCGTCCGGGTCGTCGGCGTCGACCGGCACGTACGCCGCGCCCGCGGCGAGCACGCCCAGGATCGCGACGTAGAGGTCGGCGGTGCCGGAGGAGATCCGCACGCCGACGCGGTCACCGCGGCCTACGCCCTCGGCGGCCAGCCGCCGGCCCAGCGCCTGCGCCTCCTCGGACAGCCTGCGGTAGCTCAGGACCCGCGCACCGTCGTCGAGCGCCGCCGCGTTCGGGTGCCGCGCGGCGGTGGCGGCCAGCACGTCCAGCAGCGTGCGCCGGGCCGCGGCGGGTCCACCCGGGAACAGGGCCCGCTCCGGGGCCAGCACCCCGGGCAGCATCGGATCGAGAACGGGCGCGCCCATGGAGTTCACCTTCCGCCAGCGGCCGGGCCGGAACTCGCGAAAAGAGTGAGGCGCCCGCGCGGGACGATCACTCTACCCGAGGTGAACACCGGGTGACCGGGCGGTCTCACCGGGGTGTCGCCGCCGTCACACCTCGTTGCGTCACTTGCCCTTCTTGCCGGGCCGGGGCTTCTTTTCCCGCACCCGCACGTTGATCCGCACCGGGCTGCCCTCGAAACCGAAGCGCTCGCGGAACTTCCGCTCGATGAACCGGCGGTACCCGGCCTCCAGGAAGCCGGTGGTGAACAGCACCAGCGTCGGCGGGCGGATGCCGGCCTGGGTGGCGAACAGCACCTTCGGCTGCTTGCCGCCACGCACCGGCGGCGGGGTGGCCGCGATCAGCTCGGACAGCCACGAGTTCAGCTGCCCGGTCGGCACCCGCTGGTCCCACGACGCGAGCGCGGTCCGCAGCGCCGGCGCGAGCTTGCGCACCGAACGACCGGTGAGCGCGGAGATGTTGACCCGCTCGGCCCACGTGACGCGCACCAGGCCGCGGTCGAGTTCCTTCTCCAGCTGGTGGCGGCGGTCCTCGTCGACGAGGTCCCACTTGTTCAGCGCGAGCACACAGGCCCGGCCGGACTCCACGACCGACGTCAGCACCCGCAGGTCCTGTTCGGACAGCGGCTCGCTGGCGTCCAGCAGGACGATGACGACCTCGGAGGAGTCGATGGCCGCCTTGGTGCGCAGCGACGCGTAGTACTCGGTGCCGCTCGCGGTGTGCACCCGCTTGCGCAGACCGGCGGTGTCGACGAACCGCCACACCTGGCCGTCCAGCTCGACCAGCGAGTCGACCGGGTCGACCGTGGTGCCGGCGACCGAGTCCACGACGGACCGCTGCTCGCCGGTGAGCTTGTTGAGCAGGCTGGACTTGCCCACGTTCGGCTTGCCGACCAGCGCGACGCGGCGCGGCCCGGCCACGGCCTCGCGCTCCCGCGGCGCCTCCGGCAGCGCCTTGATGATCGCGTCGAGCAGGTCGCCCGAGCTGCGGCCGTGCAGCGCGCTCACCGGGTACGGCTCGCCCAGGCCGAGCGACCACAGCGAGGCCACGTCGGACAGCAGCCGCTCGTCGTCGACCTTGTTGGCGGCCAGCAGCACCGGCCGCTTCGACCGGCGCAGCACCTTGGCCACCGCCTCGTCGGTCGCGGTCGCGCCAACCGAGGCGTCCACCACGACCAGCACCGCGTCCGCGGTGTTCATCGCGAGCTCGGCCTGCGCCGCGACCGCGGCCTGCAGGCCGGTCGCGCTCGGCTCCCAGCCACCCGTGTCGACCACGGTGAACCGGCGCCCGGCCCACTGCGCGTCGTAGGCCACCCGGTCCCGGGTCACACCGGGGGTGTCCTGCACGACCGCCTCGCGACGGCCCAGGATCCGGTTGACCAGGGTGGACTTGCCCACGTTCGGGCGCCCGACGACGGCCAGCACGGGCTGGCTCAGCTCGGCTTCCTCCTCGGACGCCGCGTCGTCGGCCTGGTTGTCGAGCGCGGTGAACTCCGCCTCGTCCGACCAGGTCCCGTCAAGCTCCGTCATAATTCCGCTTTCTTCCCGCGCACGGACTCGCCCTGCGCTGCACGCCATTCGTCGAGGGTGCGGACCAGGCCCGCGAGCTCGTCCCGCAGCCGCCCGGTCGCCTCGTCCAGCCCGGCCCGGCCGCGGCCGACCTCGAGCGTGAACGGTTCACCCACCAGGATGTCCACCCGGGGCCGGAACCGCCGCCCGCTGCCGGCGGGACGCCGCGTCCCGCGCACCGCGATCGGCAGGACCACCGCGCCCGAGGCCCGGACCAGCCAGGCCGCGCCGCGTTCGGCGCTGGCCACGTCACCGTCGCCGCGGGTCCCCTCCGGGAACACCGCGACCACTCCGCCGTCGGAGAGCACGTTCGCCGTGGTCAGCAGGGGCGCCCGGCCGGGTTCGCCCCGGCGCACCGGCACCTGGCCGATCCGCCGGAGGAACCACCCGACGGCCCCGGTGAACATCTCCTCCTTGACGAGGAACACCGAACGCCGCGGCAACATTCCGAAGATGATCTGCGGTTCGACCATCGAGCTGTGGTTGGCCACCACCAGCACCGGCCCGGTCCGCGGCACGCGCTCCAGCCCGCGGATCCGCAGCCGGTAGGCCGGCTTGAACAGGTGCGTCCCGACGAACCGCGCGGCGTCGTGCAGCCACGCCGACGCACCCGCAGGCAGACCGGCAGGGCTCACCGCGTGACCTGCGCGCACTCGCCCAGCAGCCCGCGGCGCCCGGCCAGCTCGGACAGGGCGACCAGCACCTGGTCGATGGACAGTTCGGTGGTGTCCAGGTGCACGGCGTCGTCGGCGGCCTTCAGCGGCGCGACCGCGCGGGTCGAGTCGAGCCGGTCCCGCCGGTCGACCGACGCCAGCGCCTCGGCCTGGCTGCTCTGCCGCCCGGCCGCGGTGTCCTGGGCGCTGCGGCGCGCGGCCCGCACCGCCGGGTCCGCGGTCAGGTAGACCTTGAGCGGGGCGTCCGGCGCGACGACCGTGCCGATGTCCCGGCCCTCGACGACGATGCCGCCGACCTCGCCGAGCACCTCGCCGATGATCCGCCGCTGACGGGCCACCAGCAGCTCGCGCACCTCCGGCACCGCCGAGACCGGCGACACCGCGTGGTTGACCTCGGCGCCGCGGATCTCGGCCGCCACGTCCTCACCGGCCAGGTGCACGCTCGGCGCCGACGGATCGGTGCCCAGGGTGAAGTCGGTGGTGCGGGCCAGCTCGGCGACCGCCGGGCCGTCGGCCGGGTCGACGACCGCGTGCAGCACGGCCAGCGTCACCACCCGGTACATCGCACCGGTGTCGAGGTACCCGGCCGACAGCCGGCCGGCGAGCTTGCGCGCCACCGTGGTCTTCCCGGTTCCCGAGGGTCCGTCCAGAGCGACCACGCCGCGTAGGGCTCCCGCCACCGATGCTCTCCTCGCCGTCTCGATCGGTCCGTACCTGCGGTTCTCCATTGTGCCTGGCCCGCCAGGTGGCGGCCGCACCGGTACCGTGGCGGTCGTGAACGTGGAAGTGACACCCCTGCCGGGCATCGGCGTGCGGAAGGACTTCGCGACCCGGAACGGCCGCCGCATCGGCGTCGTCACGCACCGGGACGGGCAGATCGAGCTGATCGTGTCCAAGTCCGACGACCCCGACGCGTGCCTGGCGTCCCTGCCCCTGACCGCCGACGAGGCCGGCGCACTGGCGAACCTGCTCGGCGCCCCGCAACTGGTCGCGCAGCTCACCGAGGAGCACCGCGAGGTCCCCGGCATCAACACCAAGCAGCTGCCCATCAAGGCGAACTCACCGTTCGACGGCCGCACCCTCGGCGACACGGCGATGCGGACCCGGACCGGCGTGTCCGTGGTCGCCGTCATGCGCGCCGGCCAGGTGCACCCCTCCCCCACCCCGGACTTCACGTTCACCGCCGGTGACGTGCTGGTCGCGGTCGGCACGTCGGAAGGCCTGGAGGGCGCCCTCAAGATCCTGAAGAACGGCTGAGCCCTTGGAGCACACCGCACTGGCCCTGATCGAACTCGGGGCCGTCTTCTTCGTGCTCGGCGTCCTGGGGCGCCTCGCCGGGAAGATCGGCCTCTCCCCCATCCCGCTCTACCTCCTCGGCGGCCTGGCCTTCGGGCAGGGCGGCCTCATCCCGCTCGGCGACATCGGCGACTTCACGCACCTGGCCAGCGAGATCGGCGTCGTGCTGCTGCTGTTGCTGCTGGGCCTGGAGTACTCGGCGGCCGAGCTGTTCACCGGGCTGAAACGCTCGTGGATGGCCGGGCTGCTGGACATCGTGCTCAACGCCGCACCCGGCGCGGCCGTCGCGCTGCTGCTCGGGTGGGGCCCGATCGGCGCCATCGTGATGGCCGGCGTCACCTACATCTCCTCGTCCGGGATCATCGCGAAGGTGCTCGGCGACCTGGGCCGGCTCGGTAACCGGGAAACCCCGGTCGTGCTGTCGATCCTGGTGTTCGAGGACCTGGCGATGGCGCTGTACCTGCCGATCCTGACCGCGCTGCTGGGCGGCGTGAGCTTCCTCGGCGGGCTGGAGGCCGTCGGCATCTCGCTGCTGGTGATCACCGTGGTGCTGGTGATCGCGCTGAAGTACGGCCGGTACGTGTCGGCGATCGTGGACTCCGACGACCGCGAGGTCTTCCTGCTCAAGGTGCTGGGCGCGGCGCTGCTGGTGGCCGGGCTCGCCTCGGCGATGCAGGTGTCCGCCGCGGTCGGCGCGTTCCTGCTCGGCATCGCGATCTCCGGGTCGACCGCCCACAACGCGACCCGCCTGCTGGAGCCGCTGCGGGACCTGTTCGCCGCGGTGTTCTTCGTGGTGTTCGGGCTCAACACCAACCCGGCGTCCATCCCGCCGGTGCTCGGCTGGGCGGTGCTGCTGGCCGTGCTGACCACCCTGACGAAGGTGGCGACCGGCTGGTGGGCCGCGCGGCGGCAGGGCGTCGGCAAGCTGG
The DNA here is from genome assembly GCF_003385215.1 of Amycolatopsis thermalba. Taxonomy (GTDB): domain Bacteria; phylum Actinomycetota; class Actinomycetes; order Mycobacteriales; family Pseudonocardiaceae; genus Amycolatopsis_E; species Amycolatopsis_E thermalba. Next base: position 46,194 of record NZ_PQHW01000023.1, read on the forward strand.
GCCGCGCCCGCGCCGGTGCGGCGCTGGTGGCGCGTGGTGAGTTCTCGATCGTCATCGCCGGGCTGGCCGTGTCGGCCGGCGCCGTGGTCGACGAGCTGGCCGCGCTGGCCACCGCGTACGTGCTGCTGATGGCGATCCTCGGCCCCATCGCGGCCCGGGTGGTGGAGCCGCTGGCGAAGGGCATGCAGCGGCGGCGCGGGCACGGTCACGAGCCCGCCACCACCGCGAGCTGAGCGCTCCGGCGACAGTGTGGTCGCCGGGCTTTTCGTGGCTGCGCGGCTTCAAAGATCAAGGGATTGTCCTCGCCGGACGGGCAGGCTCCGGGATGACCTAGGGGTGCCTCGGCTCACCTCGGGTGGGTGGTCGCTGGGTGGTCATCCCGTCGCCTTCCGGTTTGTGCCTATCACCTTGAGCCAGGGCCGCAAGGTTGACATCTCCGGCCGGCGGTTGGCGGCCTGGGTTGCGGCCCTGGCTCAAGGTGATCGTTCCGGTGTCAGGCGACGGGATGACCACCCGGCTACCTTGGGTTCAAAGAAGCGTGGCGCGGTGCGCCGTCAGGGCAGAACCGAGCGCACCGCCTCTGCCGTCCGTCCCACCACCGTCGTTCCGTCGTCGGCGGTGATGATCGGGCGCTGGATCAGCTTCGGGTGCTCTGCCAGCGCCTCCAGCCAGCGGCCGCGGGTCGCCTCGTCGCGCGGCCAGCTCTTGATGCCCAGTTCGGCCGCCTCGGGCTCCTGCAGGCGCGCGATGTCCCACGGGTCCAGGCCCAGGCGCTTCAGCACCGCGTCCAGCTCGGCGACCGTCGGCGGCTCCTCCAGGTACCGGCGCACCTCGTAGGACACGCCGGCCTCGTCCAGGATCGACAGCGCCGAACGGCACTTCGAGCACCGCGGGTTGACCCAGATCTCCACTACTCGCCTCCCGCCAGTGTCGCCAGCACCTGCTCGCCGTACTTGGCGAGCTTGTTCTCCCCGACCCCGCTCACGCCGGCCAGTTCGTCCAAGGTGGACGGCTGTTCGGTGGCGATCTGCCGCAGGGTGGCGTCGCTGAAGACGATGTAGGCCGGCACGCCCTGGTTCTTCGCCTCCTCGAACCGCCAGGCGCGCAACCGCTCGAACACCGGGCGCGCCTCCTCCGGCATCTCCGCCGCCGGCTTGCGCTTGGCCGCCGCGGCGGCACGGGCGGCGCGCTTGGGCTCGCGGCGCATCCGCACCTCGCGCTTGCGGCCCAGCACCTCGGCGCTGGCCTCGGTCAGCAGCAGCGTCCCGTAGTCGCCCTCGACGGCCAGCAGCCCCTGCGCCAGCAGCTGCCGCACCACGCCGCGCCACTCGCTCTCCGACAGCTCCTGCCCCACGCCGAACACGGTCAGCTGGTCGTGCCGGTGCTGCGTCACCTTCGGGGTCTGCTTGCCCAGCAGGATGTCGATGACCTGCCCGGCGCCGAACTTCTGGCCCCGCTCGTGCTGCAGCCGGTACACCGCCGACAGCAGCTTCTGCGCGGCGATCGTGCCGTCCCACGACTCGGGCGGCGTCAGGCAGGTGTCGCAGTTGCCGCACGGCTGCCCGGACTGGCCGAAGTAGTTCAGCAGCTGCACGCGACGGCACTCGACGGTCTCGCACAGCGCCAGCATCGCGTCCAGGTGCTGCGACAGCCGGCGGCGGTGCGCGTCGTCGCCCTCGGAGGTCTGGATCATCCGCCGCTGCTGCACGACGTCCTGCAGCCCGTAGGCCAGCCACGCGGTGGACGGCAGCCCGTCGCGGCCGGCGCGGCCGGTCTCCTGGTAGTAGCCCTCGACGGACTTCGGCAGGTCCAGGTGCGCCACGAACCGCACGTCCGGCTTGTCGATGCCCATGCCGAACGCGATGGTGGCGACCACGACCAGCCCGTCCTCGCGCAGGAACCGCGCCTGGTTGCGCGCGCGGGTGCGGGAATCCAGGCCCGCGTGGTAGGGCACCGCGCTGATCCCGTTGGCCACCAGGAACTCGGCGGTCTTCTCCACCGAGTTGCGCGACAGGCAGTACACGATGCCCGCGTCGCCGGGGTGCTCGGTGCGGATCAGGTCGAGCAGCTGCTTCTTCGGCTCGGCCTTCGGCGCGATGCGGTACTGGATGTTGGGCCGGTCGAAGCTCGCCACGAACTGGCGGGCCTCGCCGAGGTTGAGCCGGGACACGATCTCGGCGTGCGTGGCCTTCGTGGCGGTCGCGGTCAGCGCGATGCGCGGCACGTCCGGCCAGCGCTCGTGCAGCTCGGACAGGCCCAGGTAGTCGGGCCGGAAGTCGTGGCCCCACTGGGACACGCAGTGCGCCTCGTCGATCGCGAACAACGCGACCTTCCCGCGGTCCAGCAGGTTCCGGGTGGACTCCATGGACAGCCGTTCCGGCGCCAGGTACAGCAGGTCCAGCTCGCCCGCGACGAACGCGGCCTCGACCTCGCGGCGCTGCTCGAAGTCCTGCGACGAGTTGAGGAACCCGGCGCGCACGCCGACCGCCAGCAGCGCGTCGACCTGGTCCTGCATGAGCGCGATCAGCGGCGAGACGACCACGCCGGTGCCCGGGCGCACCAGGGACGGGATCTGGTAGCACAGGGACTTCCCGCCGCCGGTGGGCATCAGCACGACCGCGTCACCACCGCCGATCACGTGCTCGACGATCGCTTCCTGGTCACCGCGGAAGGAGTCGTAGCCGAAGACGCGCCGCAGCGCCTGCAGCGCGTCGCTCACGGGGATGGTTTCAGCGGATGCCACGCCGCGATCCTAGGGGCTCGCCGCGACCGCCGGGCGCCGCCACACGAGATGCCCGGTCACGCGGCCCGGAGCGTTCATTCTCACCGGGCTGGCGCGCACTACCCGAGAAACTGCACGGCCCAGCCCATCGAGTGGAGATCACGTCATGTCTTTCCCCCAGGTGGAGGCTGGGCTCGGCAGCCCTGAGCCGGATCATCACGGCCACTACACCTGCCCCACAGGAGTGGCTGGTGGTGCTGACCGGGCTGTTCGCAGTGGCCGTCACCGCGTCGACATTCCTGTCGATCACCACCGGGCAACGCCAGATCCTGCTCGACGTCAACGTGCTCGGTACGAGCATCCACGAGGCTGGGCATGCGCTCGTCAGCTGCCCGACCGGGGGCGGAGTTTACCGATTCACCATCCTCGGGCCCGGCTCAGGGGTGGTGCACACCTGGTACGGCTCACGGTTCTCGGACATCGCCGGTGATGGGCTCGTCCAGCTCCGGGTCGATCACGGTGTCCAGCGCGCTACGGTGGTCACCCTCGCCCTGCGGTGGGGCACCGGTTGGTTGCCGAACCTGGTCGCTTACACGAGACCCGGCTACTGCTCACCAAACCGACCGCGACGACGCCGGGGACCCTTGCCGATTCCACCCGCATCCCGGATCTCATCTGGATCGGCGGCTGGTACGCCCTCATCGGGTGGGGAGTCGCGTTGCCCGGTCGCTACAGGCCGACGCGCCGGTACAGGCTGCCGACCTCGTCGCGGTTGAGCTTGCGGATCGTGCCCGGCTTGCCGTTGCCCAGCTGGACGTCGCCGATCGCGGTGCGCACCAGCTTGCGCACCGGGAACCCGACCTCGGCCAGCAGGCGCCGCACGATGTGCTTGCGGCCCTCGTGCAGCACGATCTCCAGCAGGGTGCGCCCGCCCATGCTGTCCTTGACCCGGAACGCGTCGACGCGCACCGGACCGTCCTCCAGCACGATGCCGTCCTTCAGCTCCTTGCCCAGGCCGCGCGGCACCTTGCCGTCGACCTCGGCCAGGTAGGTCTTGGGCACGTGGTAGGAGGGGTGCATCAGCCGGTGGGCGAGGTCCCCGTCGTTGGTGAGCAGCAGCAGGCCCTCGGTGTCGGCGTCCAGGCGGCCGACGTGGAACAGGCGCTCGCTGCGGTCGCGCACGTAGTCGCCGACGCACGGGCGGCCCTGGTCGTCGTACATCGTGGTGTGCACGCCGCGGGGCTTGTTGAGCGCCAGGTGGATCAGGTCCTCGCGGAGGATGACCCGCGTGCCGTCGACGTGGATCACGGCGCTGTCCGGGTCGACGCGCCGGCCGAGCTCGCGGACGACCTTGCCGTCGACGCTCACCCGGCCCTGCACGATCAGCTCTTCGGCGGCGCGGCGCGAGGCCACGCCCGCCTTGGCGAGCACCTTCTGCAGGCGCACGCCCTCGGCTTCGGGCTCAGATGTCATCGATGGAGTCCACTTCCGGCAACAGGGGGGCGATCGGCGGCAGGTCGGTCAGCGAGGACAGGCCCAGCCGCTCGAGGAACAGTTCGGTCGTCACGTACAGGGTGCCACCCGTCTCCGGGTCGGCGCCGCTCTCCTCGATGAGTCCGCGGGCGAGCAGGGTGCGGATCACACCGTCGACGTTGACCCCGCGCACGGCCGCGACGCGGGAACGCGTGACGGGCTGGCGGTAGGCGATCACGGCGAGGGTTTCCAGGGCGGCCCTGGTCAGCTTGGCGCGCTGCCCGTCGAGCAGGAGCTTCTCGACGAACGGCGCGTAGGTGTCGCGGGTGAACAGGCGCCACCCCTCGCCGACCCGCCGCAGGTCGATGCCGCTGCCGCGCTCGGTGAGCTCGGCGGCCATGACCTGCAGCGTCTGCGTGACGCGGGCCTCGGGCTGGTCGAGCGCGCCGGCGAGCGCTTCTTCGCTGACGGGCGAGTCGACGACCAGGAGGAGGGCTTCCAGCGCCGCGGCCAGCGCGGAGTGCTCGGAGAGATCCGGCAGCCCATCGCCCACGGCGACGAGGTCTTCGGGCTCGTCCAGTTCGTCCGGGACCGGCACCTCCGCCGCGGCAGGCGCCTCCACCGCGGGCGCCTCCCGGGTCCCGGGCACCTCGGCGGCCTCGGTCTCGACCGGCTCCTGTTCGGGGCTCACCCGTACTCCTCTTCCTCGACGCGGGCCCGCTCCATCTCCGCGGCGGCCTCGGCCTCCGAGACCGACCCGCCGATCCACCGCACCCGCAACATGGTCAGCGGCTCGTCCTGCTCGAACTGCACGCTGGACTCCCGGTAGAGCTCCAGCAGCGCCAGGAACCGGGCCACCACCTCGACCGTGTGCTCGCAGTCCTCGACCAGCTCGGTGAACGTCGCGTCGCCCCGCTCGGCCAGCTTCAGCCGCAGCAGCGCCGCGTGTTCCCGCACCGACACCCGGTGCGCGTGGATGTGGTCCAGCGACACCGTCGGCGGCGGCTTGGGACGGAACACCGCCAGCGCGATCTCCGCGAACTTCGCCGCGTCCACGCCGAGCATCACCTCGGGCAGCAGCCCGACGAACCGCTCCTCCAGCGACACCGACCGCGGGTAGCGCCGCAGCGCCCCGGCCTCCAGCTCCGCGAACAGCGCCGCGACCTGCTTGTACGCCCGGTACTGCAACACCCGGGCGAACAGCAGGTCCCGTGCCTCGAGCAACGCCAGGTCGTCCTCGTCCTCGACCTCGGCGGCGGGCAGCAGCCGCGCCGCCTTCAGGTCGAGCAGCGTCGCCGCGATGACGAGGAACTCGGTCACCTCGTCCAGGTCCCACTCCGGCCCCAGCGCCCGCGTGTAGGCGATGAAGTCGTCGGTGACCTGGTGCAACGCGACCTCGGTGACGTCGAGCTGGTGCTGCGAGATCAGCTGCAGCAACAGGTCGAACGGCCCCTCGAAGTTGTCCAGCCGGACCTTGAACTTCGGCGCCGCCGATTCCTCGACGGGCTGGGCCCCGTCGACCGGAGCCCCGTTCTCGCTCACGGCCCGGCGGCTTCCTCGGAGTCGAGGCCGCCCTCGCGCAGCCGGCGCACCAGCACCGAGTCGGCGCCGTGCTCGTCGAAGTCCGCCAGCAGCACCGCCACCGCCTCGCGCACGAGACGGCCGCGGTCGATGGCCAGGCCGTGCTCGGCCCGCAGGCTCAGCCGGGCCTGCTCCATCGCGACCAGCTCGTCACCGGAGACGTAGACGGTGATCTTCGAGTCGTGCTTCTGCCGTCCGCTGCCGCGGCGCCCGGCGGCGCTGCGCTCCAGCTGCTCGCGGTGCCCGGAGTTCTGCCCGTGGCCCGGCCGCTGCGCCTCCGGGCGCTGCGGGGCGGGCGTGGGCGGCGCGGGCACGTCGAGGGCCGGGCTGCTGGTCAGGCGGAAGAGTTCCGAAGCCCCGGGGAGGGAGGCTCGCCTGCTCACCGAGCGATCACCTCGCGGGCCAGCGCGCGATAGGCCTGCGCGCCGGCGGATTTGGGGGCCCAGCGGGTGATGGGCTCACCGGCCACGGTGGTCTCCGGGAACCGCACGGTGCGGTTGATCACCGTGTCGAACACGGTGTCGCCGAAGGCCTCCACGACCCGTGCCATGACCTCCCGTGAGTGGAGGGTCCGCGGGTCGAACATGGTGGCCAGGATGCCGGTGATATCCAGTTTGGGGTTCAAGCGTTCGCGTACCTTCTCGATCGTGTCGATCAACAAAGCCACGCCACGCAAGCTGAAGAACTCGCACTCCAGCGGGATGATCACGCCGTCGGCGGCCGTGAGCGCGTTCACCGTGAGCAACCCGAGCGATGGCTGGCAGTCGACCAGAACATAGTCGTACTCCGAGATGAGGGGTTGCACGACCCGGAGCAACGTGTGCTCGCGGCCCACCTCGGCGACCAGCTGCACCTCGGCGGCCGACAGGTCGATGTTGCTCGGCAGCAGGTCCATGCCCTCGACACTGGTGTGCCGCAGGATGTCCTGGGCGGTCACGGAGCGCTCCATGATCGCGTTGTAGACCGTCTGGTCCAGCTCGTGCGGCTGCACGCCGAGCCCCACCGACAGCGCGCCCTGCGGGTCGAAGTCCACCAGCAGCACCCGTCGGCCGTACTCGGCGAGCGCGGCGCCCAGGTTGATCGTCGACGTGGTCTTGCCGACGCCGCCCTTCTGGTTGCACATCGCCAGCACCGTGGCCGGGCCGTGCTTGTCCAGCAGGGGCGGTTCGGGAATCTCACGCAACGGTCTGCCGGTCGGGCCGAGCCTGGGCTTGCCGTTCGCTTCGGCGCCCACGGCCACGACAGAGTCCACGGTGTCGGGCTCCCCCTCGGTCGCGATGGTCAACTGGTCGAGGTTCGCGGCAGCCGATGCGGCTGTGACCGATCTGGTCGAGGGCTGCGGTGTCGACATGGCGCGAAACTCCTCGTTCGACGGGTTGGCCGCAGCCTATTCGGCGAGCCGTTTGTCGCCAAAGCAACTCGCCGGAGGCGATCAGGTCAACCCAGCGCCCGAGGATGCGCCGTAGCATATACCTCACGCAGAGTGTTCATCGTGACCAGGGTGTACACCTGCGTCGTCGTCACCGAAGCGTGGCCGAGCAGCTCTTGGACCACCCGGACGTCCGCCCCGCCCTCCAGCAGGTGGGTGGCGAAACTGTGACGCAGCGTGTGCGGGGACACGGCGGTGGAGATCCCGGCGCGCTCGGCGGTGGTCTTGAGCACCTGCCACGCGCTCTGCCGGGACAGCCGCGTGCCGCGCGCGTTGAGGAACAGCGCCGCGGTGCCCCGGCCGCGCCGCGCCAGCACCGGGCGGGCCCGCACCAGGTAGGCCTCCAGCGCCTCGACCGCGGGGCGGCCGATCGGCACCAGCCGCTGTTTGCCGCCCTTGCCGTCGAGCAGCACAGTGCGCTCCTCGCGGTCGACGTCGTCGAGGTCGAGCCCGACCGCCTCGGAGATCCGGGCCCCGGTGGAGTACAGCAGCTCCAGCAGGGCCCGGTCGCGCAGCGGCCGCTCCCCCTCGGCGGGCGGCACGGCCAGCAGCCGCAGCACGTCGTCCACCGGCAGCGCCTTGGGCAGCCGCTTGGCCGCCGCCGGGGGCCGCACCTCGCGGGCCGGGTCGTCCTCGATCAGCCCGTCGAGGTGCGCGAAGCGGTGCAGCCCGCGCACGGCCACCAGCGCCCGCGCCGCCGAGGACGCCGCCAGCGGCGGGTGCACCTCGTCGCCCTCGCGCAGCGCGGCGCCGAACCCGGTCACGTGGGCCTCGGTGATCCGCCGGAAGTCCCGGATCCCGGCCTGCTCCAGGTACCGCAGGTACCGGCGCAGGTCGCGGGCGTAGCTGTCCAGGGTGTTGCGTGCCGTCCCGCGCTCCACGGCGAGATGATCGAGATAGGCCGTGACCACCTCGGCAGCCGGCAGAACGTGCACGCCGACACCCTAGAGCGTGACGTCAGGAAATGCGATCGGCGAACCTCGTCGGCCGGTCCCGCCACGGCGCGTCCGCCGGCCGCGAGGGGGCGCCGTCGTGCACGACCGCGTGCGCGGCCAGCACCCCGCCCACGGTGGCGCCGTTGACGATCTCCCCGGACAGCGCCATCCGCACCGCCTCGGCCAGCGGCACCCGGTGCACCACCAGGTCGGCCTCCTCGTCGCCGAGGACCTCCCGGTCCACCGGGGTCAGGTCGCGCGCCAGGAACACGCGCACCACCTCGTCGGTGAACCCGGGCGAGGCGGCCACGTCGACCAGCGTCTCCCACCGCCCGGCGGCGAGCCCGGCCTCCTCGGCCAGCTCGCGCCGCGCGGCCTCGACCAGGCCCTCCCCGGCGTGGTCGAGCAGCCCGGCGGGCAGCTCCCAGATCCGCCGCCCCAGCGGGTGCCGGTACTGGTGGACCAGGGTGACCGTGCCGTCGGTGTCCACGGCGGCGACGGCGACCGCGCCGAGGTGCTCGACCACTTCGCGCCTGGCGGTGCCGCCGCCGGGCATCGCGACCTCGTCGATCCGCAGGCCCACCACGCGTCCGATGTGGACGTCCTTGGTGGACACCACCCGGAAGTCGTGCTCGCCGGGCGCGGTCAATGCGCGCTCACGGTGGGCTCGGGCAGCTCGACCGGCAGCCGGTCGGCCGTGCGGTACCGGACGACGGCGTCGATGAACGCGTCGAACAGCGGGTGCGGCCGGGTCGGGCGGCTCTTGAGCTCCGGGTGCGCCTGGGTGCCCACGAAGAACGGGTGCACCTCGGCGGGCAGCTCGACGAACTCCACCAGCCGGTCGTCCGGCGAGGTGCCGGAGAAGACCAGGCCGGCGTCGGACAGCCGCTTGCGGTAGGCGTTGTTGACCTCGTAGCGGTGCCGGTGCCGCTCGGACACGTCGGTGCTGCCGTAGGCCTTCGCGACCTGCGAACCCGGCTTGAGCTTGGCCGGGTAGGCGCCCAGCCGCATGGTGCCGCCCATGTCGCGCTCACCGGCGACGACGTCCTTCTGGTCGGCCATCGTGGAGATCACCGGGTGCTCGGTGGCCTCGTCGAACTCGGCCGAGTTCGCGCCTTCGATGCCGGCCAGGTTGCGCGCCGCCTCGATGACCATGCACTGCAGGCCCAGGCACAGCCCGAGCACCGGGATGCCGCGGGTGCGGGCGTAGTGGATGGCGCCGATCTTGCCCTCGATGCCGCGCACGCCGAACCCGCCCGGCACCAGGACGCCGTCGACGTCGCCCAGCGCGGCGGCCGCGCCGGCGGGGGTGGTGGCGCGGTCGGAGGCGACCCACACGATCTCGACCTTGGCCCGGTGGGCGAACCCGCCGGCGCGCAGGGCCTCGGTGACCGACAGGTAGGCGTCGGGCAGGTCGATGTACTTGCCGACCAGCGCGACCCGGACCGTCTCGGACGGGTTGTGCACGCGGTCGAGCAGGTCGCCCCACACCGTCCAGTCGACGTCGCGGAAGGGCAGGCCGAGGCGGCGCACGACGTAGGCGTCCAGCGCCTCGCGGTGCAGCACCTTGGGGATGTCGTAGATGGACCGGGCGTCCGGGCAGGCGATGACGGCCTCGTTGTCCACGTCGCACATCAGCCCGATCTTGCGCTTGAGGTCCTCGGGCAGGTCGCGGTCGGCCCGGCACACCAGCGCGTCGGGCTGGATGCCGATGTTGCGCAGCGCGGCGACCGAGTGCTGGGTCGGCTTGGTCTTCAGCTCGCCCGAGGGCGCCAGGTAGGGCACCAGCGACACGTGCAGGAAGAAGCAGTTGTCGCGGCCGATCTCGTGCCGCACCTGGCGGCAGGCCTCCAGGAACGGCAGCGACTCGATGTCGCCGACCGTGCCGCCGACCTCGGTGATGACCACGTCGGGCTGCTGCCCGGTGCCGTCGGATTCCGCGACCGCCATGATGCGGCGCTTGATCTCGTCGGTGATGTGCGGGATGACCTGCACGGTGTCGCCGAGGTACTCACCGCGGCGCTCCTTGGCGATCACCTCGGAGTAGACCTGGCCGGTCGTGACGTTCGCCGAGCCGGAGAGGTCCCGGTCCAGGAAGCGCTCGTAGTGGCCGATGTCCAGGTCGGTCTCGGCGCCGTCCTCGGTGACGAACACCTCCCCGTGCTGGAACGGGTTCATCGTGCCCGGATCCACGTTGAGGTAGGGATCCAGCTTCTGCATCGTGACCCGCAGGCCGCGAGAGGTGAGGAGCTGGCCCAGGCTGGAGGCCGTCAGGCCCTTGCCCAGGGAGGAGGCGACGCCCCCCGTGACGAAAACGTACTTGGCTGTCCGCGGCTGAAGTCCCACGGGCTTCCACCTTATCGCACCGGCCCCCGGACGCTCGCCCGCCGCGCCCACGTAGTTCGATAGGTCACGTCAGACGTTCGCGCGTGAAAGAGGCACCGTGTCCCAGCCCACCGCTTCCCAGCCCACCTGGACCGCTCCGGTCGCGTCCGGCCCGCTCGACGCGACGGTGCGCGTCCCCGGCTCCAAGTCGATCACCAACCGGGCGTTCGTGCTGGCTGCGCTGGCGGACGAGCCGACGCTGGTCCGCGCCCCGCTGGACTCCCGCGACGCCCGGCTGATGCTCGGCGCGCTGGAGGCGCTCGGCGGCGGCTCCGAGCGGCGCGGCGACGACGTGCTGGTGCGCCCGCTGGTGCACGGCTCCACCGAACCGGCGTCAGTGGTGCTGGGCAACGCCGGCACGGTCGCGCGGTTCACCCCCGCGCTGGCCGGGCTGGGGTCGGCGCCGGTGACGTTCGACGGGGACGAGGCGATCCGCCGCCGCCCGATCGCGCCGCTGCTGGCCGCGCTGCGCGAGGCGGGCGCGGACATCGACGACGCGGGCCGCGGCGCTCCCCCGTTCACCGTGATCGGGCACGGTGGCCTGCCCGGCGGGAAGGTCGATCTGGACTCGAGCGCGTCCAGCCAGTTCCTGTCGGCGCTGCTGCTGGCCGGCCCCGCGTTCGAGGCCGGGGTGACGGTGCGGCTGACCGGCGGGACCCCGCCGAGCGAGCCGCACATCGCGATGACCCTGGACATGCTGAAGCGGTTCGGCGCGGCGCCGGAGCGGGACGGGCAGGAGTTCCACGTCGGCCCGGCGCGGTTGTCCTGCCCGGACTTCACGGTCGAGCCGGACCTGTCCACCGCGGCGCCGTTCGTGGTGGCCGCGGCAGCCGCGGGCGGCACGGTGCGCATCCCCGGCTGGCCGGAGTACTCCACCCAGCCGGGTGACTGGCTGCGCAGCCTGATGGCCGAGCTGGGCCAGCGCGTCGAGCTGACCCCGGATGGCCTGACCGTCACCGGAACGGGCGAAATCCCGGGCGCCCGGCTCGACCTGCACGAGGTGGGCGAGCTGACCCCGGTGATCGCCGCGCTGCTGTGCTTCGCCGACGGGCCCTCGGTCATCTCCGGTGTCGCGCACCTGCGCGGGCACGAGACCGACCGGCTGGCCGCGCTGGCGGCCGAGCTGTCCGCGCTGGGCGCCGGGGTGACCGAGACCGCGGACGGCCTGGCGATCACCCCGGCCCCGATGCACGGCGGCGTCTTCCACACCTACGAGGACCACCGGCTGGTGATGGCCGGCGCGGTGCTGGGCCTGCTGGTCGCCGGGGTGGCGGTCGAGGACCCGGCGACGGTCGGCAAGACCTTCCCCGGCTTCACCGGTGCGTGGGCGGCGATGCTCAGCTGACCACGTCGGCCAGCCGGTCCACCTGGCCCGGGTCGGTGCCCCAGCAGTAGAGGATCAGCTCGTCGGCGCCGAGGTCCGCGAAGTGCTTCGCCGTTTCGCGGATCTGTTCCGGTGTGGTGAGCATGCGCTCGGCGGTCTGGTTCGCCCAATCACCGGCGAATCCGTAGTAGCCGAGAATCGCCGCGCGTGCGTCGTCCACATCGGACCCGAGCGCGACGTTGACCTGGGCGACCATGCGCGGGCTGCCGTCGCGGCCTTCGTCGGCCCAGAACCGCTCGACCTTGGCGAACAGGTCGCCGGCCCACTGCGGCGGCGCGGCGCACAGGAACCCGTCCCCGTGCCGCGCGACCCGGCGCAGGGCGGGGTCGGCGAAGGCGCCGAACAGGACCTCGGGGCCGCCGGGCGTGGCCGGGGCGGGGCCGATTCCTTCGGCGCCGGACCAGATCCGGCGCATGCGGGCCATCTGCTCGTCGAGGATCCGGCCGCGGTGGCGCGGGTCGGTGCCGGTGGCCCGGTGGTCGTCTTCCCGGCCGCCGACGCCGAGACCGAGGGTGAAGCGGCCGCCGGAGAGGCGGTCCAGGGTCGCGGCCTGCTTGGCGAGCAGGGCGGGTTCGCGCAGCGGGGCCAGCAGGACCTCGGTCTGCAGCCGGACGCGCGTGGTGGCGCCGGCGAGCGCGGCGAGGGTGACCAGCGGCTCGGGGTTGTCGTAGACGATCCGGTCGAGCAGGCCGAGGGTGCGGAACGGGCCGTCGTCGGCGCGGCGAGCCCAGCCGATGAGCTGCTCGGGGCGGCCGACGGGCAGACCGAGACCGTAGTGCATGAGTTACCTCCGGAGGGTGTGACGGATGGACGTGCCGCCCGCTCCGGGCCGGTCGTGACGCTGCCTCGGCGGCAGGACTGCTGCGGCAGGCGTGGCCCCGTCGAGTACATTCGATCTTAGCCGAAGATCACCTGGGGGAAGGACGGATTTTCCATGGCCGATCGCCGTGTCCGGTTCGGGCCGGCCCGCCGCGTCGAGGACCTCGGTTCCGGATGATCACGCACCAGGAGATGGTCGATCTCTACGGTCCCGACAACGTCGTCACTTTGGCCCACCAGGAGGTGGACCGGCTTGGGGTCGCACCCCAGGACGCAGAGGTTCTGGCGAATGTCGGACTTCCCTGCATCAGTGCGCCGTTCTTCACGACCCGGATCCACGGAGGACCCGAGTTCCTCCGAGTCATCGACGTGACCACGCGCGACGCAACGAAGCATCGCGAGGTGATCGTCGGTGGTCCCCCTGGGGATTCGGGGATGCGGTTCTCACTCTCCGCATACGAGAGATTCGTGACGTTGATGGACTTGGGCGGGACGAAGCCTCGTGGCGAGGTGGTGAACAACAACCTCGTCGAATTCGTGGAGTTCCTCTACCGCATCGAGATGTTCACTCAGCGTGTCACCGCCGACCCTGCCGTCAAGGAAGCACGATTCGACGATCTTCAGCGCGCGCTGACGGGCATCGACCCGTTCTCCTTCGAGCTGCCGGAGAACTGGTGGGCCATGGCGCTTCGTCAACTCGGCGGAGACGATCCGGAGATCTAGCCGAGGGCCAGGTGATGGACACGCGGCGCAGCCGCCGGAACGTGAGCGCTCAAGGCCCCGCGGTATAGGTCGTTATACACAGCCGCGCCGTGACCGTCCCCGGCGAGCAGATCCGGAGGCCGGCTGCCGGACCCCGCGCCCTCCAGGCGCACGCCCGGCAGAACCGCCGGCCACAGCTCGCGGCTCGCACTGCCAGCCGGGGCCACCACCGCGGCCCGCGCCCGTCAGCTCCCGGGCTGTGCCACCCCGGGCGCCGGCGACTGCGCGTTGCCCGCGAAGCCGTACCGCCCGGTCCCGCCGTCGAGCTGTTCCTTCAGCGCCAGCACGGTGCTGACCCGCCCGGCGGCCGTGTTCGCGTTGTCCACAGTGGACAGGATAGACGTCGCCGAGGTGTCGGCCCGCACGAAGCCGATCGCGCCGGTGCCCTCAGCCGAAGCCGGGTCACCCGCGAGCACCGTCCCGGCGCCCGAGCGGTCCAGCTGCGCCGCGAACCGGGCCAGCGTCGCGGCCTTGTCGCCCGCCCCGTCACCCGTCGCCTGGCCGCCGGTCAGCACCAGCGCCAGCTGGCCCGGCGCGATGCCCGGGCTGGCGTTGGCGAACCCGCCGTCCTGCAGCCCCGCGATCGCCGCCGCCAGTTCGTCCGTTGTGGACTGCGGCTGCGCGGTGTCCTTGTTGAGCAGCAGCACCGAACCGACCAGCGCCCCGGCCAGCGTGCCCGGGTCGCCCGCCGTCGGGAACGTCGAGCCGGCCGGCTGCAGCCGGGTCACCACCTGGCGCAGCTGGTCGGCCTTCACCGGATCGGTGAACGAATCGGTCAGCTGCAGCTCCCCCGACACCCGCGCGCCGGACTGCTCGATCAGCTGCCGCAGCGCGTCGCGGTCGGCCGGGTTCGCCTCCTGCGTCGTGATCAGCACGACCGAGCGCCGGTCCAGGGCGCCCGCGACCACCTTCGGGCCGACCGACCCGGCGAAGGCGTCCGCATCGGACAGCCGCGCGTTCAGCTCGTTGCGCTGGGCCTGGAGATCGGACACCTGCGTGGCGAGCTTGCCCTTCTCGTCGGACAGCCCGGACAGCAGCGACCCGTTCAGCGCCGTCGACCCGAGCACGACGCCCACGGCCAGCGCCAGGAACACCGCCGCGATCGAGACGATGTGGTACCGCAGAGAAATCACGTGAAGAGCCCCTTGACCCAGCTTGTGAACGAATCCCAGGTGGAGCGCGCCCAGTCCAGGTACGCCCCGCCGACGTCGGACATGAGCAGCGCGACCGCGACCGCGACGAGCGCGGCGACCACGAGCAGCACCACCGCGCCCAGCGACACGCGGCTGCGGTGCAGCGCGGCGACCGCCTTGCCGTCGACCAGGCGCGTGCCGAGCTTGAGCCGGGTCAGGAACGTCGACGGGTTCGACCCGGACCGGCCGTGGTCGAGGAACTCCCGCAGCGTCGCCTGGAACCCGACGGTGACCACGAGCCCGGCCTCGTGGGCGTCGGCGAGCAGCAGCGCCAGGTCCTCCGGGTTGCCCGACGCGGGGAAGGTGACCGCGCCGATGCCCAGGTCCTGGATGCGCGCCACACCCGGCGCGTGCCCGTCCGGCTGGGCCGGGACGACGACCTCGGCGCCGCACTTGAGCGTCTCGGCGTCGATGCCGAACGGGTCGCCGACGATGATGTCCGGCTGGTACTTCTGCGCGCGCAGCGTGTCCGCGCCGCCGTCCACGCCGATCAGCACCGGCCGGTGCTCGGCGATGTACTTCTTGAGCGCCCTGAGGTCTTCGGCGTGCCCCTTGCCGGGCGCGACGACCAGCACGTGCCGGTCGCGCAGCGGCACCCGCACCTCGGGCACGCCGACGCCGTCGAGGATCAGCGTGCGCTCCCGGCGCAGGAACTCGATCGTGTTCGCGGAGAAGGCCTCCAGCTGGGTGGACATCCCGGCCTTGGCCTCGATCATCTGGTCGGCCACGCTGTCCGGCGTCTGCTCGCTGCCGCCGGCGATCTGCCGGTCGCCGACGTACACGACGCCCTCGTGCAGGCGGACGCGGCTGCCGTCCTTGATCCGGCGCAGCACCTCGCCGCCGACGTTGTCGACCAGCGGGATGCCGGCGTTGACCAGGATCTCCGGGCCCAGGTTGGGAAACCGCCCGGAGATCGACGGCGAGGCGTTCACCACGGCGGCGACCTCGGCTTCGACGAGCGCGTCGGCGGTGGCGCGGTCCAGGTCGATCTGGTCCAGCACCACGATGTCGCCGGGGCCGACGCGCCGGAGCAGGTCGCGCGTGCGCCGGTCCACCCGGGCGACGCCGACGATGCCGGGGAGGGCCTCGGTGTTGCGGTTGAGCAGACCGGGAAGCTTCATGTGTCCGATGGTGACAAACGAACACCGGATGTCCGCTCGCAACACGCCGTGCACAATCCGGTTTCTCGCGGTGATGCCCGGCGGCACCGGTGCGTGTGGACGGTCAGCGCTTGGGACGCTTCCCCGGCTTGCGGCGGGGTTTGGCGGCCGCCTGCTTGTCCGCGTCGGCCACCGCGAGCAGTTCCTCCGCGTGCGCGCGCCCGGTCTCGGTGCTCTCCATCCCGGCGAGCATCCGCGCCAGCTCGACCACCCGCTCGGACTTCTGCAGGGTCTTCACGTCGCTGCGCGTGACGCCCTCCGCGGTGCCCTTGTCGACCACCAGGTGCCGGTCGGCGAACGCGGCCACCTGCGGCAGGTGGGTCACCACGAGCACCTGGTGGGTGCGGGCCAGCCGGGCCAGCCGCCGCCCGATCTCGATCGCCGCACGGCCGCCGACCCCGGCGTCGACCTCGTCGAACACCAGCGTCTGCACGGTGTCCGCGTCGGCCAGCACGACCTCGATCGCGAGCATCACGCGGGACAGCTCACCGCCGGAGGCGGCCTTGTGCACCGGCATCGCCGGCGCGGCCGGGTGCGCCTTGAGCATCAGCTCGACGTCGTCGACGCCGGAGCCGCCCGCGTGCACCAGCTCGCCGTCCACGCGCAGCGCCTGCGGATCGGACGCGTCGGTGGCGCGCCGCTTCACGGTCACCTCGATCTGGGCCTGGCCCATCGCCAGGCCGGACAGCTCCTCGGTGACCGCACCGGCCAGCTCCGCGGCCGCGGCCGAGCGGGCCTTCGACACCGCGGCGGCGTGCCCGGCCAGCTGCTCCGCCAGCTCGTCCCGCCGCGCGGCCAGCGCCGCCAGGGCCTCCTCGGAGGTGTCCATCGACGCCAGGCGCGAGTTCGCGTCCTCGGCCCAGGCCAGGACGCCGTCGACGTCGGCGGCGTACTTGCGGGTCAGGGTCTTCAGCTCGGCCTGCCGGGCGAGGATCTGCTCCAGCAGGCCCGGATCGGCGTCCAGCCCGTCGAGGTAGCCGCCCAGCTCGGCGCCCACGTCGTTGAGCAGCATCTCGGCCTCGGCCAGCCGGGGCTCCAGGTCCCGCAGCGCCGAGTCGTCCGCGCCGGACAGCCGGCGGCGCGCCTCGCCGATCAGGCCGAGCGCGCCGGGCTGGTCCGGGTCGCCGTCCGCGGCCCCGGACACCGCCGCCTGCGCGGCGCTGGCCGCGGCCCGCAGCTCCTCGGTCGCGGTGAGCCGCTTGACCCGCTCGGCCAGCTCCGCGTCCTCCCCCGGCTTCGGGTCGACGGCGGCGATCTCGTCCAGCCCGTGCTTGAGCAGGTCGGCCTGCTGCGCCATCTCGCGCGAGCGGCTGGTGCGTTCGGCCAGCTCGGCGACCACGGCGAGCCACTCGTCGCGGACCGCCCGGTACTCGCGCAGCGGCTCGGCGACGTCGTCCCCGGCGAACCGGTCGAGCACGTCGCGCTGCTCGGCCGGGCGCAGCAGCCGCAGCTGGTCGTTCTGCCCGTGCACGGCCAGCAGCCGGTCGGCCAGGTCGGACAGCACGCTGACCGGCACCGAGCGGCCGCCCAGGTGGGCGCGGGAGCGCCCGTCGGCGCCCACCGAGCGCAGCGCGATGAGGCTGCCGTCCTCGTCGGTCTCGCCGCCGGCGTCGGCGACGATCCGGGCGACGTGCTCGGCGAACACGCCTTCGAAGCGTCCCTCGACGCTCGCCCGGCCCGAGCCGTTGCGGACCTTCGACGCCTCGGCGCGTCCCCCGGACAGCAGGTGCAGCCCGGTGACGACCATGGTCTTGCCGGCGCCGGTCTCGCCGGTGACCACGGTGAATCCCGGGTGCAGTTCGAGCAGGGCGTCCTCGATCACTCCGAGGCCCTGGATGCGCATCTCGGCCAGCACGCAGACCACCGTAGCGGTCCGCCCCGACAATCCGCGCCCGCCTCGCCTCAGCGCGCGTGCCGTTCCCGCCAGCTCTTGACGGGCAGCGAGAACTTGTGGACCAGCCGGTCGGTGAACGGGCCCGGGTGCAGGCGGGCCAGCCGGACCGGCACCTCCCCCGCCACGACCTCGACCCGCGCGCCGCGTGGCAGGGCGATGTGGCGCAGCCCGTCGCAGGTCAGGACCGCGGGCGAGCCGAACGGGTCGATGCCGACGGTGATCACCGAGTCCCGCGAGACGACCAGCGGGCGGGAGAACATCGCGTGCGCGTTGCTGGGCACGACGAGCAGCGCCTCGACGTCGGGCCAGATGATCGGGCCGCCCGCGGAGAACGCGTAGGCGGTCGAACCGGTCGGAGTGGCGCACAGCACACCGTCGCAGCCGAAGGCGGACACCGGCCTGCCGTCGACCTCGATGAGCGCGTCCAGGATCCGCTCGCGGGTGCTCTTCTCCACGCTGGCCTCGTTGAGCGCCCAGGTGCGCGCCACGATCCGGCCCTCGACCGACACCGTGACGTCGATCGTCATGCGCTCCTCGACGGTGTATTCGCGGGACACCACCCGCTGCACGGTCTCGGTGAGCGCGTCCGAGTCAGCCTCGGTGAGGAACCCGACCCGGCCCAGGTTGACGCCCAGCACCGGCACCCCGGCGGGGCGGGCCAGCTCGGCGGCCCGCAGCAGGGTGCCGTCGCCGCCGAGCACGAGCACCAGCTCGGCACCGCGGGCCGGGTCGTCGTGCGGCGCGACCAGGGTGCACAGCTCGTCCAGGGAGTCGTGCTCGATCAGCTCCTTGACCTCGTCGTCGATGACGCGCAGCCCGATGCCGGCCTCGCTGAACCGGGTCGCGACCTCCCGCGCGGCGTCCTTGGTCGTCTCCCGGTCGGGGTGCATGACCAGCAGCACCTCGCGGCTCTCGCTCACTGGGGACCCTTCCCGACCGCGTCGCGGACCAGTTGCTCGACGTCCTGGTCCGGCGCCGGATCGCGGCGCAGCCAGGCGAAGTATTCGACGTTGCCGGACGGTCCCGGCAGCGGGCTGGCGACCACCCCGTGCGGGTGCAGGCCCAGCGCGGCGGCGGAGTCCAGCACGTCCAGGACGGCGCGGGCGCGCAGGTCCGGGTCCCGCACCACCCCGCCGCTGCCGAGGCGTTCCTTGCCGACCTCGAACTGCGGCTTGACCATCGGCAGCAGGTCGGCGCCGGCGGTCGCGCACGCGGCGAGCGCGGGCAGGACCAGGCGCAGCGAGATGAACGACAGGTCGCCGACGACCAGGTCGACCGGCCCGCCGCACTGCTCGGGGGTGAGGTTGCGGACGTTGGTCTTGTCCAGCACGACGACGCGTTCGTCGGTCTGCAGCCGCCAGTCGAGCAGGCCGCGGCCGACGTCGGCGGCCACGACCTGGCTGGCGCCGCGGCGCAGCAGGACGTCGGTGAAGCCGCCGGTCGAGGCGCCCGCGTCGAGGCAGCGTTTGCCGGCGACGGACAGCCCGGCCGGTTCGAAGGCCTCGAGCGCGCCGAGCAGCTTGTGGGCGCCGCGGGAGGCCCAGCCGGGGTCGTCGGCGGATTTGACCACGATCGGCGCACCGGTGTCGACGCCGGTGGCGGGTTTGCCGGCGACCATGCCGTTGACGGTCACCTTGCCCTCG
Source organism: Amycolatopsis thermalba (assembly GCF_003385215.1). Classification (GTDB taxonomy): domain Bacteria; phylum Actinomycetota; class Actinomycetes; order Mycobacteriales; family Pseudonocardiaceae; genus Amycolatopsis_E; species Amycolatopsis_E thermalba. The sequence continues at coordinate 65,574 of NZ_PQHW01000023.1, forward strand.
CTGATCAGCGTGCTGGCGTGCTCGCGGGAGCGGGCGAGGCCGCGACGCACCAGTTCGGCGTCCAGGCGGGCCCTGCGGGGCATCGGCTCACACCTTGTCGATGCTGGACAGGGCGAAGGTCAGCTCGGAGTGCACGGCGTCGAAGCGCTCGACGTGCTCGGCGAGCGGGATCTGGTCCAGGTCGTCGAGCGCGGCCATGGCCTCCTCGATGCCCGCGCGCGGGTCGGCCTGCGGCGCGGCGCTCGGCGGCGGCCCGGGCACCGGGCGCGGCGGCTGCGGAGTCGGTTGGTGCTGCACGGTCACCACGCTAACGGATCGGCTCGCCGCCGGAGGGCAGCCCCAGCTCGGTGAGGGCTTTTCCGGCGGAGTGGTCTCCGGCGCGGACGGCGGTGACGCCGGTGTCCCAGGCCGTGGCGCAGAGGGTGCGCAGCAGGGCCAGCGGGTCGCCCTCGCCGGTCACCAGGAGGGTGTCGCCGTCGCGGCGGACCTGCCAGCCGGGCTGCGGGGCGACGCGGAGTTCGTCCGCGGGCTCGGCCAGGGCGCCGAGGCCGGCGCCGAGGTAGGTCGGGCGCTCGGCGGGCACCGCGGTGACCAGGGTGGCGGGGGTGGCGACGCCGGTGAGCACGCACAGCGAGTCCATGCCGGCGGTGACGGCGCCCGCGATGTCGGTGTCCAGCCGGTCCCCGATCGCCAGCGGGCGGTTCGCGCCGGCCGACTTCGCGGCGGTGTGAAACAGCGGGGCCTCGGGCTTGCCGGCGACCTCCGGGGTGGCGCCGGTGGCGGCGCGCAGGGCGGCGACCATCGAGCCGTTGCCGGGCAGCAGGCCGCGTTCGGTGGGCAGGGTGGTGTCGACGTTGCAGGCCACCCACAGCGCACCGGCGCGGATGGCGAGACACGCCTCGGCCAGGTCGGCCCAGCCGGTGGCGGGGTTGTGGCCCTGCACGACGGCGGCGACGTCATCCCCGGCCTCGCGCACGGGCTCCAGGCCCACGGCGGTGATCTCGTTCGCGAGCGCGGCGGTGCCGACGACGAGGACGACCGCCCCGGCGGGCAGCCGGTCGCCGAGGAGCCGGGCGGCGGCCTGGGCGCTCGTGCTGACCTCGTCCGGGGTGGCGTCGACGTCGAGGCCGCGGAGGTGGGCCGCGACGTCGCCGGGCGCCTTGGACGCGTTGTTGGTCACGAAGCGCACGGGCGCGCCCTGGTCGCGCAGCTGGCGGATGGCCGCCGCGGCCCCCGGGATGGGCCGGGGGCCGCGGTAGACGGTTCCGTCGAGGTCGAACAGGAACGCGTCGTAGGCGGCCTGGAGGGCGTCAGCCATTCGCGAGCTCCGCGGCGCGCTCGGCGGCGTCGGTCTCGTCCTCCGCATCCGCTTCGGCGGCGTGCAGAAACCAGCGGAGCGCTTCTTCGCCGCGGCCGGCCGCGACGAGGTTGTCGGCGTAGGCGTAGAACAGCCGGGCGCTCCACGGGTCGCGCTTGCGCGGGTCGAGGTCGTCGCCCTGCAGGGAGACGACGGCGGCGTCCACCTGGCCGAGGTCGCGCCGCGCCCCGGCGGCGACGATCTTCAGCTCGATCTCGACGTCCCGCGGCAGCTTGTGGCCCTGCATCTCCTTGGCGAGGTCCAGGGCTCGCTCGGGGCGGCCCAGGGCGCGCTCGGCGTCGGCGATGACGGCCACGTGCTGGTCGGTGTGGGTCATCCGGCGGACGGCCCGCAGCTCGGCGAGGGCTTCCTGCCAGCGGCCGGCGTGGTAGGACACCAGGCCGAGCGCCTCGCGGACGATCGGGATCCGGGAGGCGCGGGTCTTGGCGTACTTGGCGTGCGCCAGGGCGGCCTCCGGGTCGGTGTCGATCAGGTTCCCCGCCGCGACGAGGTGCTTGCCGACGGTCTCGGCGAGCGACTTGGGCAGCGAGCGCAGCTCCCGCCGGACGTCCGGGTCGAGGTCGCTGTACTCGATGTCCTCCGGCAGCTCGGGCGCTTCGAGCAGCTCCCGCGCGAGGGCCGCGTCGTCCAGATCACCGCCGCGCCTACCGCGCCGGTCATCACTCCGGCGGCGCTCCTCACGCGCAGCGGCGGAGCGGAACTCCGCGTCCGCGATCTCGACGTGCTCCTCACGGGCCACCGGAGCGGCAGCCGGCCCAGCGACGTCGTCTTCGTCGAGGGCGCCGGCCTCGTGCTCCGCGCGGACCACAGGAGCCGCCCCGGCGATGTCGTCATCATCGAGGGCGTCGGCCTCGCCGCGTTCCGCACGGACCACAGGAGCCGATCCGGCGATGTCGTCTTCGTCAGGGGTGTCGGCTTCATGCTCCGCACGGACCACGGGAGCCGCCCCGGCGATGTCGTCATCATCGGCGATGCCGGCCTCCTGGGCGCTCTCACGCCCAACGACCTCGCCTCCGGCGAGGCTGCCCTCGGCAGCCACCTCGCCGGCGGTCTCCCCGTGCTCCTCATTCGTCACCGGCGCGGCCACCTCGTCGGCCGGGCGCGCCTCTTCGTCGGTCAGCTCGATCGAAGGCTGCCCAGCCTGCGGCTGGTCCAGCCGCTCCTCGGCGGGCACGGAGCGCTCGTCGCCGACCGGCTGGGGCCGCTCGCCGCGATCGAACCCGCGGCCCGAGCGGTCGTCATCGCGCTTCGGGCTTGGCCGGGCGCCACGATCGGAGCGCTCGTCCCGCTTCCAGCCAGAGCGGTCACCACGCTCGAAACGGCCCCCCGAGCGGTTGTCCCGCTCGAAGCGCCCCCCGGAGCGATCGTCCCGTTGGAAACGGCCGCCGGAGCGATCGTCACGGCTGCCGGGGCGGTCGTCGCGGTTGAAGCGGCCTCCGGAGCGGTTGTCGTCGAACTTGCGGGCCGGCCGGTCGCCGCCGCGGTCGAACTTTCCGCCCGGGCGGTCGTCCCGGCCGTAGCCGCGCCCGCCCGACCGGGTGTCGTCACGACGGGGACCACCGGAGCGGTTGTCGTCCCGCTTCCCGTAGCCGCCGCCACGCCGGTTGTCACTCCCGCGGTTGTCGTCGCGGTTCCAGCCCGGGCGGTCACCACGCCGGTCGTCGAAGGACCGGCGCTCGCCGCCGCGGTTGTCGAACGAACGACCCCCGCGGTTCTCGTCGCGACGGTCGCCACCGCGCGCCTCGAAGGACCGGCCGCCCCGCTCACCACGGTTGTCGGAGGAACGGTCGCCACGGTTCCAGCCGCCGCGGCTCTCGAACGAGCGCCCGCCACGGCTTTCCTCGCGACGGTCACCGCCACGCCCCTCGAAGGAGCGCCCACCACGGTCCTCGCGACGATCGCTGCCACGTCCTTCGAAGGAGCGGCCTCCACGGCTGTCATCGCGGCGCCCCTCGAACGAGCGGCCACCGCGCTTGTCGTCGCGGTTCCAGTCCCGGCGGTCGCCACCCCGCCCTTCGAACGAGCGCCCACCGCGGTTCTCATCACGGCGCCCCTCGAAGGAGCGGCTGCCACGGTTGTCGCCGCCGCGCCCCTCCGCGGAGCGGCTGCCGCGGTTGTCGAACGATCGGCCGCCGCGATCGTCGCGGGTCCAGCCCTGGCGATCGCCACCGCGCCCCTCGGAGGGGCGGTCACCACGGCGATTGTCGTAAGAGCGGTCGCCGCCGCGGCCCTCGGAGGGGCGGTCGCCGCGGCGGTTGTCGTACGAGCGGTCGCCGCGCTTGTCGTCTCGGTTCCAGCCGCCGCGGTCGTTGCCGCGGCGGTTGTCGTCCCGGGTCCAGCCGGACCGCTCGCCGCGTCGGTCGTCGGAGCCGCGGTTGCTTCCGCGGCGCTCGTCGTCGCGGTTCCAGCTCGAGCGGTTGCCCGTGCCGCCTCGGCGGTCGCCGAAGTCGCGTCCGCCGGATCGTTTGTCGTCCTGCCGGCCATATCCGCCCGACCGGCCACCCTGTCCCGCCTTGCCGTGCGGGGTGCCTCGCTGTGCTCCCGATCGTCCTGCGCCGGGAGCCGTATCGCGGCGCCGGGGGCGATCGGACGCGGCGCCGTCGAAGTCGCGCCGTCCGAAGTCCGCCACCTGGGCCTCCTCTTTCTAGGTTGTGAAGATCAGTAAACGCGCCAAGGGCCCGTCAGGCGAGCCAATCGGCTATCCTAACGGGCCCTTGGGAAAGGGTGTTCGGCGGTGTCCTACTCTCCCACACCCGCGGGGGTGCAGTACCATCGGCGCTGGCAGGCTTAGCTTCCGGGTTCGGAATGGGACCGGGCGTTTCCCTGCCGCCATGACCACCGAAACTCTGTG